>JACQZW010000072.1 GCA_016213675.1 Acidobacteriota bacterium
CCATTCTGCGCGGCCCCGGTGGCGACACGGTCTTCACCTCCCGAGAGATCTCCAGGCCCGGCATCTTCCGGTTGACGCTCGAGCCGCCCACCGAGGGCGAGTTCGCCCTGTCCTATCGCGTCGCGGGTCCTGCCGGGGAGGAGGAGATACCGGCCGGCCGGGTGCGCGTCGGCTCGGCGGCGGCGCCCGGAGGGCCCGTCCTCGACGAGGCCCAGGCCGGAGGGGTGGCGACGGGCTTCCTCAAGGAGCAGCAGTGGCGTACCGCGTTCGCGACCGCGTGGACCACTCGCGGTGCCGTCCATGCGAGCGTGCGCGGACCGGCCCGGGTGCTTCCCGCGCGCGGCGGCGAAGTCGTGCTGACGGCGCCGGTCGCAGCCATCGTGAGGGCGGCGCGCTGGCCGTACCCGGGCATGGAGGTCAAGGCCGGCCAGGCAGTCCTCTCCCTGCAGTCGACGGTCCCGCTCGGCCGCAGCGTCGCCGAGCTCGAGGCGGCGGTGGCTGCCCTCGAGGGAGAGCACGGCGCGGCGACCCGCCGGGCGACCCGTCTCGACGAGCTGTTCCGGGCCGAAGCGACCAGCGTCCGGGAGGTGGACGAGGCCCGGGTGTGGTCGACGTCGACGGCCGCACGCCTCGAGGCGGCCCGCCGCGACCTTGCCGTCGCCAGGGCCACCCTGGGCGGCGGCGGCGGGGAAGCGATCGAGCTGCGAGCCCCGTTCGCCGGCCAGATCGCCTCGGTGGCCGTCACGGCCGGCGAGGCGGTCGAGGGGGGCCAGGCGCTCGTTCGCCTCGTGCGAGGCGAGCCGGTCTGGCTGGAGGTCTCGCTCGCTCCGACCGACGCGGCCCGCCTGGCCGGAGATCCCGCGGGGGTGGTGCTGCGTTCCGGAGCCTCCGGGGCGCCGGTCGAGATCGGTCGGGGACAGGTGCGCCTGGTCGCTCGCGCGCCGGAAGTGGACACCGGGACTGGGAGCGTGCGGGTCCTACTCGAGGTCGACCGCGGCGTCGAGACGCTGCCGCTCGGCTCGGTGGCCGACGCGGACGTGCTCCTACCGGACGAGCGTTCGGGGGTCGTGGTGCCGGCCACCGCGGTGGTCGACGACGCGGGCGTCACCGTGGTCTTCGTCCAGCTCGGGGGAGAGAGCTTCGAGCGACGGGCAGTCCGGGTCGAGGCGCGGGAAGGGAACAGGGTGCTGGTGGCCGGCCTGCGTCCCGGCGAGCGTGTCGTCACGCTGGGAGGCCAGGCGATCCGCCGTGCCGACCTGCTCTCTTCAGGCAGCGTCGAAGGCCACGTCCACTAGGAGGTCAGCATGCTCGATCGCATCATTCGAGGCTCACTGCGCCATCGCGGGTTCGTGCTTGCGCTCGCCGCGACGCTGCTCGTCGCGGGCACGTACGGCGTGCTGCGGACACCGGTCGACGTCTTCCCGGATCTGACCGCGCCGACGGTCACCGTGCTCACCGAGGCGGGTGGGATGGGTCCGGAAGAGGTCGAACAGCTCGTGACGTTCCCGCTCGAGTCGGCGCTGAACGGCGCCCCCGGCGTGCGGCGGATTCGCTCGGTGTCTGCCGCCGCCGCGTCGGTCATCTGGATCGAGTTCGAGTGGGGCGAGGAGATCTACCGCGCCCGGCAGGTGGTCAGCGAGCGGCTGCAGACCGTCGACCTGCCGTCGTCGGTGTCGCGCCCGCTGCTCGGGCCAGTCAGCTCGATCATGGGCGAAATCACCTTCCTGGCCTTGACGTCCGACTCGGTGTCGGCGATGGAGCTGCGCCGTCTCGCCGAGACCACCGTGCGCCGTGCGCTGCTGGCGATCCCCGGCATCGCCCAGGTGATCCCTATCGGCGGCGAGGTTCGGCAGTTCCAGGTCGAGCTCGATCCCGGCAGGCTCGCCGAGGCCGGGGTCGCCCTCGTCGACGTGGTCAAAGCGATGAAGGCAGCGAGCGCCAGCCCCGCGGCAGGTTTCCACGTCGAGGCCGGGCAGGAGTACCTGGTCCGCGGCCTGGCCCGCGCGCGCACCACGGAGGACCTCGGAGCCACCGTCGTGCGCGTGACGGACGGCGTGCCGCTCACCGTCGGACAGCTCGGCACGGTGTCGATCGGTCCGGAGCCGCAGCGCGGCACGGCCGCGTATCGGGCCAGGCCGGCCGTCGTCATCAGTGTGCAGAAGCAGCCCGGCGCCAACACCCTCGAGCTCACCCGGTCCATCGACCGTACCATCGGCCACCTCGAGCGCTCGCTGCCAGAGGGCGTCAGCCTTGAGAGGGAGAACTTCCGCCAGGCCGACTTCATCGAGGTCGCACTCCACAACGTCACGGCCGCCCTGCGGGACGGCGCGATCCTCGTCGTCGTCGTCCTCCTCCTGTTCCTCGGAAACCTGCGGGCGACGCTCATCTCCGCCCTCGCCATTCCCCTGTCGCTGGTTGCAGGGATCCTCGTCGTGTCGGCGTTCGGCGGCACGATCAACACGATGACGCTGGGTGGCCTGACGATCGCCATCGGGGCGTTGGTGGACGACGCGATCATCGCGGTCGAGAACGCCTTCCGCCGACTGCGCGAGGAACGCCTGCGGCCCGAGGGCGAACGCCGGGCGCCGCTGGAGGTGGTGTTTGCCGCGACCTCCGAGGTGCAGGGTCCGATCGTCTTCGCCACGGCCATCATTGCCCTCGTTTTCTTGCCGCTGTTCTTCCTCCCCGGGATCGAGGGGCGGCTTCTGCTGCCCCTCGGCCTGGCGTACGTCGCGGCGCTCATCGCCTCCCTGGTCGTTTCGATCACGGTCACCCCGGTCCTCTGTCTCCTCCTGTTGCCGCGCTCGCGGGCCGTCGGGAGGCAGGAAACCGTGCTGCTGCGACTGGTCCACCGGGCCTATCGGCCAACCCTCGCGTGGGTGCTCGGGCATGGCCGGACCGTGATCGTGAGCGCACTCGTGCTAGCCCTCGGTGCCGCTGCCGTCCTGCCGTTCCTCGGTCGCGCGTTCCTGCCGCCGTTCAACGAGGGATCACTCACCGTGGCGCTCGCCGCCGCGCCAGGCATCACCCTGGAGGACTCCGACGAGCTCGGCCGGCAGGTCGAGATGGCGCTGCTGGCGTTCCCCGAGGTCGTGTCGACGAGTCGGCGGACCGGTCGCGCCGAAAGGGACGAGCACGTCCAGGGGGTCAACGGCGCGGAGATGGAGGTCGTGCTTCGTCCGGGGCGCCCGAAGGAGATCCTGCTCGCCGAGATGCGCAGGTCGGTCGCGACGATCCCGGGAGTCTCGGTCACCTTCGGGCAGCCGATCTCGCACCGGATCGACCACATGGTCTCGGGTTCCAAGACCAACCTCGCCGTCAAGCTGTTCGGCCCCGACCTCGCGGTGCTGCGTGGTCTGGCCGCCGGTGCGCAGCAAGTTCTCGGTGGGGTTCCGGGTCTCGTCGACGTCTCCAACCAGGAGCAGGCACCCGTGCCGCAGCTCGTCCTCGAGCCGGACCGCCTCGCGATGGCCAGGTACGGCCTGTCGGCCGACGGGCTGGCGGCGACGATCGAGGCGCTCTTCCAGGGCACCGAGGTGGGGGAAGTGCTCGAGGAGGGCCTGGTCTCGCGAGTGGTGGTGCGCTTTCCCGACCGGTTGCGGGCCGACCGGGACCGCCTCGCCGCCCTGCCGGTCACGACCGCGGCCGGTCGCATCGTGCGACTGTCCGACGTGGCGCGCGTGCGGTTCGACCTCGGGCCGTCGATCATCCGCCGCGAGAACGTCGAACGGGTCGCGGTGGTCACGGCCAACGTCGCCGGCGCAGACCTCGCGGGCACCGTGGAGCGCGCCCGGCGGGCGCTCGACGAGGGACTCGACGTACCGGCGGGCTACCGCGTCGGCCTGGGTGGCCAGTTCGAGACGGCGGCCGAGAGCGTCCGCCTGCTCTCGTTACTCGCAGCTCTGGCCCTGGCCGGGATGTACGGCCTGCTCTACCTCGCCTTCCGCGACCATCGGGCGACCGCCATCGTCCTGGCCAACCTGCCGCTCGCCCTCATCGGCGGCGTCGTGGCCGTGGCCGTGACCGACGGCGTGCTGTCGATCGCCACGCTGGTCGGCTTCTTCACCCTGTTCGGCATCGCGACGCGCAACGGCGTGCTGCTCGTCAACCGGTACCAGCAACTCATCGCAGGCGGGGGGGGCCTGCGCGACGCCGTCGTGCGGGGGTCGGAAGAGCGGATGGCGCCGGTGCTGATGACCGCGCTGACGGCCGCCCTCGCCCTCGTCCCACTCGTCCTCGGCGCCGGCCGGCCGGGCAACGAGATCAACGCCCCAATGGCCGTGGTCATCCTCGGCGGCCTGCTGTCCTCGACGTTCCTCAACCTCGTCCTGGTGCCGGTGTTGTTCTCGATGTGGGGGGTGAGCGGCGGACGAGGCGGCACCGGGAACGGTAAGATCCCGGGGACGGCGCCTGTATAGGTCCAGCGGAGAAGGGAGGGCGTTGCAGGCCTCTGAGTCGGCGTGGCGGTCGTGATCGGCTCAGGGGAGCGGCGGCGAGGGGCAGGTCGAGCAGGGGCTCGCCACGGCAGCCTGCTCGACCTGGATCGTCGAGTGCGAGATGCCGAACCGGGCGTGCACGCACTGGCGGGCGGCGGCCAGTACCTCTGCCTGGTCTCCATCGCGGACCGTCACGTGCGCCGACAGCGCCACGAACCCGGTGGTGATCGTCCAGACGTGGAGGTCGTGGAGCCCCTCGATCCCGGGGACGGCGAGGATCGCCTCGCGCACGTCCTCGAGCTCGATGTCGGCGGGGACGCTCTCCATGAGGATTGCCGTCGCCTCGCGTAACAGGCCCCACCCGGAGTACAGCACCAGGAGGCTGATGAGGAGCGAGGCCAGGGGGTCGACCCACCGCCAGCCGAACGCCATGAGCAGGGCGCCGGCCGCGATCGCCTGCACGCTGCCCAGCGTGTCGGTCAGGACGTGCAGCCACGCGCCGCGCAGGTTGAGGCTGGTCTCCCGCCCACCGCGGAGGACCGCCAGCATCGCGAGGTTGACGGCCAGACCGCCGGTCGCGATCACGGTCATGAGCGTGCCGTTGACTGCCGGGGGCGCGGCGAAGCGCCGCAATGCCTCGAGGAAGATGAACACGGCGGTGGCCAGCAGGGTGGCCGCGTTGAGAAGCGTGGCGAGGATCTCGACCCGGTGATAGCCGTACGTCCGCCGCGCCGTCGGGGGACGACGAGCGAACCAGACGGCGAACAGCGACAGCGACAGCGCCGCGACGTCCGACAGCATGTGGGTGGCGTCGGCTAGGAGGGCGAGGGAGTTGGATAGCAGCCCGCCGACGACCTCGGCGGCCATGTAGCCGGTCGCGAGGACCAGCGCGATCGCCAGCCGCCGGCGTGGGCTGCCGTCTCGCGCCCCATGTCCGTCGTGTCGATGCGTGTGCGCCACTGCTCCTCCGGGGTCGGGCAGTTTCCCGGTACCGCTACGGCTTCACGGGCTCGGAGTGGTCGCGACGAGTCGTATGCGCCGCTGCGAGAACTCCGTCGGTGCGTCGACCCTCCTTCTGTCGTCATCGGGACCCATCCACGCCCTTCTTGAGCTCCTCGATGGCGTTGCGTTGTCCGGGGGATCCCCAGTCGAGGCTGCGTCTCGCCTGGAGAGCGAGCCGGCCGTTCGGGTCGTACACCAGGGTCTCGGGAGTCCGCCTCACGCCGAAGAGTTTACCGGTCTTCAGGCCGGGGTCCTTGAGGAGGAGCCCGGGCGGGAGATCCTGCTCCCTGGCGAACTGCCGAAGCGCATCCCAGCTCGGCTGGTCGGCGATGAGTGCGATCTCGATGTCCTTGTCGCTCCGGACGGCTCGCGCGACCTCGGCGAGCGACGCGAGCTCCTGCATCGACGTCCCTGGGACGACCGAGACCCAGTGGAGTACGAGCACCTTGCCAGGCGCGCCAACCATGTTTCGCCAACTTCCGTCGGCGCGCTGGAGGCGGAGGAAGCCTCCGGCGTCGAGGTTCTCGAGTGCATGGTCGTGGTCGGTGTGCGTCGCGGGCGTGAGGCTCCGGTACAGCTCGAACCCGATCAGGGCTGCGACGGCGATCCCGATGGTCATGAGAACGTGGCCTTGCTTCATTGTGACTCCTCGCACTGGCCTGCCTATTGAGGGGAACGGCGGCCTTCGCGGTCATCGACCGACTGCTGGCAGGAGCCCCCCCGGCCGAACCAGTCGTGTTCGCGTTGCTCGGGAACTGCTGCGTCCCTGGCGTTTCCCACAGATGTCGGATCTAGATCGCCTGGTCGCCCTCCTCGCCGGTGCGGATGCGAATGACGCGCTCGACCGGCAGGATGCAGATCTTGCCGTCGCCGGGGTTGCCGGTGCGGGCAGCCGCGGTAATGGCCCCGACGACGTGCGCAACCAGGGCATCGGGAACCAGGGCTTCCACTCGGACCTTGGGATGCGTCCCGAAAAACTCACCCTCGGCCGAGGCCTTGCTGCCCTTGGCACGACCGCGGCCGAACCCCTGCGCCCTGATCAGGGTCGCTCCCGTCAGCTCGGGGATCGCGTGAAGCGCATCCACGACCGCCGAAGCCATGAAGGTCTGGACGAAGGCGATCACCATCTTCATCGAGGTTCTCCTTTCGAGGCCTGGGCAGTCGCGATCAATGCGCCTCCTCGGTGACTGCGGCCCGCTTTTCGAATGTGTGGTAGAGCACCGGGAGGACGAGAAGGGTGAGCAGCGTCGAGGTGACGATGCCGCCCATGACGATCACCGCCAGCGGCTTCTGGATGTCGGCGCCGGAGCCGGTGGCGTAGACCATCGGCAGGTGGCCGATGAAGCTGGTCAGCGCGGTCATCACGAGCGGCTTGAACCGCAGCCTGCATCCCTCCGCCACCGCGTCGCCGGCGGCGAGGCCGCGCTCGCGCAACTGGGTGAAGAACGCGACCAGGACGACGCCGTTCTGGACCGCGATGCCGAGCAGGACGATGCAGGCGACCGCGGCCGAGACCGACAGCGTCATGCGGAACGCGACCGCCGCGACGACGCCGCCGACCAGTGCGAACGGGAGGTTGAGCAGGACGATGAGGGCATTGCGAGCGCTCCCGAGCGCCGAGAAGAGGAGGAAGAGGATGAGCAGCAGCACGATGGGCACGACGATGGCGAGCTGGCGCATCGCCCGTTGCTGGTTCTCGAACTGGCCGCCGTACTCGACGAAGGTGCCGGCCGGCAGCTCGGCCCAGACCGGCCCAAGGCGCTCCTGTACCTCGGCGACGAAGCCGCCGAGGTCGCGCCCGCGGACGTTGGTCTCGACCACCACCCGTCGCATCCCGTTCTCCCGGCTGATCTGCATCGGGCCCTCGACGAGGTGGACCGAGGCGATCTGCCCGAGCGGCACGCGCTGGCCCGCCGGCGACGGGACGAGGAGCTGCTCGATGGCGGGGATGTCGCGCCGCGCCTCGGCGGGGAAGCGGACGACCACGTCGAAGCGGCGCTCCCCCTCGACGAAGCTGGTCACGGCCTTGCCTGCGAAGGCGGCTTCCAGGAGGTCGTTGACGTCGCCGACGGCGAGCGCGTAGCGGGCCATCGCCGTGCGGTCGAGCCTCACCTCGACCTCGGCCATGCCGGAGACCTGCTCCACCTTGACGTCGCGAGCGCCCTCGATGCCCGACAGCGCCGCCGCGGCTTTGTCGGCGATGGCCTTGAGGACCGTGAGGTCGGGGCCGAACAGCTTGATCGCGAGGTCGCTCTTGACGCCGGAGATCAGCTCGTTGACGCGCAACGCGATGGGTTGGGAGAACGCGGCCCGCAGCCCGGGGATCGTGGCCAGCTCGGCGCTGATCGCCTCGACGAGCTCCGTCTTGTTTCGGCCGGTCTTCCACTGCTTCTTCGGCTTGAGCATGATGAACACGTCGCTCTGCTCGGGACCCATCGGGTCCTCGGAGATCTCGGCCCGCCCCGACTTGGTCACGACGGTGGCGACCTCGGGGAACTTCAGGAGCCGCTTTTCGATCATCCCCGCGACCTCGACCGATCCCTCGAGCGAGGCGTTGGGGAGCCGGACGACGTTGACGGCGATCGACCCCTCGTCGAGGGGGGGCATGAAGTCGGTCCCCATGAACGGTATGAGCGACGCGGAGGCGGCGAGCACGACGAGCGCAATGCCGTAGGTCGCCTTCGGGCGGCGCAACGCCGACTGCAGCAGCCGGTCGTAGCCCTGGTGGAACCTCCTGACCAGGGAGAACTCCCGCTCGGGCTCCTGCTTCAGCACGAGGTGCGCCAGCGTCGGCACGAACAGGAGCGCCACCACGATCGAGGTCAGCAGCGAGAAGAGCAAGGTCAGCGCGAGCGGCGCGAACATCTTGCCTTCGAGCCCCTGCAGCGTGAGCAGGGGCAGGAGCACCAGCGCAATGATCAGTACGGAGAAGGTCACCGGCCGCGCGACCTCGACCATCGCCTCGACGACGACCCGGCCGCGCCCGCCGGGGTCACGATGCTCGGCGAGGTGGCGGCGGACGTTCTCGGCGACGACGATCGATGCGTCCACCACCATGCCGACGGAGAAGGCGAGCCCACCGAGGCTCATGAGGTTCGACGACAGGCCGGTCGCGCCCATGATCAGGAAGGTGAACAGGAAGGTGATCGGCAGCGACAGGACGACGATCGCCGCGGTGCGGAACTCGGCGAGGAAGAGGAAGAGCACGATGATGACGAGGATGCCGCCCTCGAGGAGCGCGTTGCGAACGGTCGCGATGCACGCCTCGATGAGCGCGGTCCGGTCGTAGAAGACGTCAATGGAGAGCCCCTTCGGAAGGCCCTGCTGGATCTTGGCGATGGCGTTCTGGACGGCGGAGACGACGGTCTTGGAGTTCTCGCCGCGCAACATGATCGCCATGCCGGCGACGGTCTCGCCGCGGCCGTCGCGCGTCACGGCCCCCTGCCGGAGCTGCGGCCCGATCGTGACGTCGGCGAGGTCGCGGACGAACACCGGTGTGCCGTCCTGCGCCTTGAGGGCGACGTTCTCGATGTCGGCGATGCTCGCGAACAGCCCAACGCCGCGGATGTACATCTGCTCCCAGCCCTTGAGGATCAGGCCCGCACCCGCGTTTGCGTTGCTGCGCTCGAGCGCCTCGGTGACCTCGCGCAGCGTCAAGCCGTAGGAGAGTAGACGCTCCGGGTGGACGACGACCTGGTACTGCTTGACCTCGCCGCCGAAGCTGTTGACCTCGGTCACGCCGGGGACGGTGCGCAGGCGCGGGGCGATCAGCCACGACTGGATCGCGCGCTTTTCCATCGGCGTAAAGCCCTCGCCCTCGAGCGTGTACTGAAAGATCTCGCCGAGCCCGGTGGACAGGGGCGCGAGCTCCGGCTCGACGCCGGACGGAAGCAGATCGAGGGCGCCCTGCAGCCGCTCGAAGACGATCTGCCGCGCGAAGTACGGGTCGACGGCGTCCTTGAAGACGACCACCACCTGCGACAGTCCGGCCCGGGAGATCGAGCGGACCAGGCTCACCTTGGGCAGGCCGCCCATCTGCTGCTCGATGGGGTAGGTGACGCGTTGCTCGACGTCGATCGCCGACAGCCCGGCGGCCTTGCTCAGCACCATGACCTGGATGTTGGTGACGTCGGGGAACGCATCGATGGGCAGCCGCGTCCACGCGACGAAGCCGCCGGCGACGACGAGGCCGCCGACGAACAGCACCGCGAAGCGACGTCTGACGATCCACTCGAAGAATGCAGTCATGGGGAACCTCAGTCCGCGCAGCCGGCGCCCATCTTCGAGCGCAGGACGTCCGACTTCAGGAGGAAGGCGCCTCTGGTGACCACCTCGGCTCCTGCCGCGATGCCGCCGACCTCGACCCAACCGTCGAGGGTGCGGCCGACCGTTACCGGCCGGCGGACGAAGAACGGTCCCTGGGCGCGGACGAAGACGAACGACCGGCCCTCGTCTTCGAGGACCGCCTCTTCGGGGAGTGCCAGGCCGCCGGCGCCGACCGGCGTGAGCAACTGCACCCGGGCGAACATCCCGGCGCGCAGCAGGTTGTCCGGGTTGTCGACGACCACGCGGACGAGCGCGGTGCGCGTCGCCTCGGCGAGCGTGCCGCCGACCTGCTCCACCAGGCCCTTGAAGGTCAGCTCCGGATAGGCCGACACGGTGACCGTGGCCGAGACCACACCGCGCTGCTGCGCCTGCAGCACCGCCGCCACCTCGCGCTCGTACACCGTGGTCATGACCCAGACCTTGGTGGTGTCCGCGAGGAGGAGGAGCTTGTCGCCCGGCTGCGCCTGCGCCCCGAGCGAGAGCGAGCGCTCCAGGACGGTGCCGGCGAACGGCGCCCGCACCGGCATCAACCCGGACTGGGAAGGGCTGCCTTCGGCACGCAGCGCGTCGATCTCCTGCCGCCCGAGGCCGAAGGCGAGCAACCGGCCGACCACCGCGGTGCGCTCGGCGCTGGCCTGCCCGAGGGCGGCTTCCGCTTCGATGACGTCCTTGCGTGGGCAGACCCGTTTCTCGAAGAGCTCGCGCTCGCGCGCCACGGTCGCCTCGGCCAGGGTCATCGCGGCGTCGGCGCGCAGCAGGTCCGCCTTGGCCTGGCGGTACTCGCTGCTCTCGACCTCGAACAGCACCTGGCCGGCCCGGACCCGCGCGCCGAGGTCGACGCGGATCGCGCGCACGACGCCAGGCGCCAGCGGGCTGACGTACACGGCCTTCTCCTCGTTGAGGCGCACCTCGGCCGTCGCGTCCTTGCCACCGCCGAGCGGGCGGGAGCCTGCGCGCATGGTCGCCAGGGTGCCGCCCAGCGCGGGGTCGAACATCTCCTCACCGGCCTTGGCGACGCCGACCTCGTACCGGCACTCGTCGCAGGAGTAGGTCGGGATCTCGTGCTCGCACACGGCGGCGAGCAGCTCGTTCACAGGCGTGTCGAGGTCGGAGGGTTCCGCGGTCGCGACGGCTGCGGCCGGAGCCGCGGCCTCGCGTGCGGCCGGGATCGGTTCGGTCGGCGGCGCCGGAGACTTGCTGCACCCGGTCAGCCAGAGAGCAAACAGAAGTCCGGCCATGGCACGGAATGGGCGACCGCTACCGCTGCCGAGAAGCCGATGTGGAGCGCGCGCTCCGCGCGTGCTCGTCGTCTGCTCGGTAGGCCCGGCGGGCGCGCTCCACAGATGACGCCGGATGCTGCCGGCCTTCGCGTCCAATCGACTCGTGGTGTCCGTTGTGGTCAGGCGTGTCATTGTTGAGCTCCGGTTTCGCTAGTTCTGGCGTCGGGGATGAGGCGCCGCAGGTCGGCCTCGGCGATGTTCAGGCGGACCAGCGCGTCCAGGTACCGCAGCCGGCTCGCGGCCAGGGAGCGGCGCGCCTCGAGGAGGTCGAGCAGGCGGAACTTACCGCGGCGATACCCCTCGTTGAGCGCGTCGTAGACGTTGGTCGCACGCGGCACGACGTCGTCGCGCAACGTGCGCACCTCGCTGATGGCCCGCGCGAGCGTCTCGTGCGCGGTCACGAACGCCACCGAGAGGCGTACCTCCTCGGCGCGCCGCTCGAACTTGACCTGCTCCAGCCTTGCCGACGCCTCCGCGCGGGCGCCGGCGAACTGGGTGAAGAGGGGCAAGGGCACGGCCACGCCCGCCACCCAGGCGCGCCCGTCCGAGCCGCTGTACGACCGGGTTCCCACGCTCAGCGCGAGGTCGGGGAGGGCCAGCCTGGAGGCGAGCGTGACCAGCGACACCTGCCGGGACGTCTCGAGGTCCCAGCGGCGCACGTCGGGGAGGGTGGCTAGCGCCGCCAGCGCCTCCTCGCGGGCCGGAAGCGCGACCTCATGGGCCAGCTCGCCTGCCGCCACGACGGACGCCGGCTGCTCCTCGCCCCACAGCAGCGCGAGGGCGCGGCGGGCGATGTCGACGTCCCGCTCGGCGGTTGACTGGTCGATCGCGGCCAGCGCCTCGTCGCCCTGGGCACGGGACTCTTCGATCGGTGACACCTCCCCGGCACCGACGAGCGCCGCGACCGCCGCGCTCACCTCCCGGGCGGTTCGCGCATTCTCCGCCGTGATGGCGAGGCGTTGCTGCGCGCCGAGGAGCGTCGCGAACCTCCGGTCGACCTCCGCAAGCACGTCGCGCCTGGCGCGCTCGAGATCGCGGGTGGCGACGTCCCTGGCCAGTCCTGCGGCCTCCCGGCGCGCCGACCGCTTGCCGGGCCACTCGATCGCCTGGCTGAACGAGAGCGTCCGTTGTGATGTGACGTCGGGTGGCCGGTCGCCACCGAAGTCCTCGGATTCCACGACCAGATCCGGGTTGGCGAACGCCCCGGACTGCCGAAACGCTCCGGCCGCGGCGTTCACCTGGGCCGCCAGCGCCTGCAGCGCCGGGTTGGCCGCGAGGGCCAGGTCTCGCGCCTCAACACGCGTCAACGTGGGCGCGGACGGTGCGGCGGATTCGGGTGCGGCACCGGGGATGCCCCCCGCGGCCACCGCGCACGCAACGAGAAGCGACACGGAACAAGAAACGAGTGTGGCGTTCGACACCTGAGACCTCCTGGCACGCAAGGGTCCGTCGGCCGCCGGACGGCAGACGTCACAGCCCGAGTCGAGGAGGTGTCAGATCGTCAGGACGGTGGCGCGCAGGGCGTCCCGTGCCTGCATGGTTACAGGCGCAGCGCTGCGGGCGACGGAAGACGCTGTCGCTCCGGCGCCATCGGCACGTGCGGCGGAAATCGGCGTCGCGAGCGCTGGAGGCGCAACTTGACGCTCCGACTCATGCAGGCCGGTGGGCGACCCGAGCAGCAGGTCGCTGCACGTGTCCACCGTGACCGACGGCCGCGTCGGGTCGGCGGCAGGTTGCTGGCGCGACTCAGGACCCAGGCACGTGCGCTCCGAGGTGGTGCTCCGGCAGCACTCGGCGCCGGCCAGCTCGATCTCGCTGTGCCCGGAGGGGCCCTGGCACCACGCGAGATCGGGCGGCCCCAGGAGCGTGGCGCACAGCACGGCCAGGACCACGATCGTGCTCGGTCGGCCACCCGTTAGGCCCACTGCGGGAGTTCCCATTCGCATCGCGGCAAAGTCTACCAGACAGCCTCCATGGGCAACGGTACGCGACGTTTGGGCATTCCGGCTCTGGCCAGTTCCAGGCCGGCTTCCAACCCAACGTGCCGTCCGGCCTCGTCGGCGGGTCAGAACACGAGGACCTTGTCGGCGGCGACGGTCCAGTCGGCCAGGACATCCATGTTCCCGGCCTGGACGCCTTCGATGGTTCGCTCGGGCCCGATCCCGCGGGCCTTGGCGCAGGTCGTTCAGGTGGCCACCGCGGCGCGAGCTACGAGGGAGCGGATCATCCTCTCCACGTTGTAGTACCCCTGCGGCGTCTCCTGGTTGGCCACGGCGCACTGCACGGCGTCGCCGAACAGGAAGACCTGCACGCCGACGTCCGGCTTCTTGAGCAGGCTCATTGCCATGCGCAGGCCGTTGTAGGCCCGCTCGTTGCCGTACGGACCATTGTTGAGGATCAGCAGCATGTTCACCGTGTTCCTCCCTGCTCAGAGATCGACCGGAATGCCCATCGCCTTGCCGCCCCACGTCAGCCCCAGACGCAGCGCCTCACGCCGCACGCCGAAGGGGGCCAGCCACCAGCGCTCGAACAGCACCTTGCCGAGGTGCCACGTCCTGCCCATGCGCCGCAGGTGGACCTCGGGCGCCGGCTTCGCGAAGAAGTCGCCGTACGCGAAGCCGGCAAGGTCCTCGCCGGCTTCCAGCATGCAGAAGCCGTCGCCGCAGAAGGCGGCTGACGGCCGGGCGCCGCCGATCTCGGCAGCGATGTTGCGCGCCACCACCTCGGCATGGGCGTGGGCGAAGACGCCCGCCTTCGGCAGCATGAGAGGAACGTCCGGCTTCCATCTCCCTGGAATCGGGATGGCGGTTGCGTCGCCGATGGCGAAGACGCCGGGTGTCCTGGTCGCCAGCGTCTGCGGCTCCACGTCCACCCAGCCGCCCGGATTCGCGAGTCCGGCGTCGCGAAGCACGGAGGAACCGCGATGCGGTGGGATGACGACCAGGAGATCGTAGGGCACCGGATCTCGCCCTTCGAAGGCCAGCCGGCGCTCGCCAGGGTCCACCGCGGTCAGCTTGTGCTGCGGGCGATAGGCGACACCACGGTCGGCGAGCATCTGGGCGACGGCCTCTCCGAGGACGGGGCCGGCCACCGGCATGGGCTGTGGCTCGGGGGTGAAGAGGTGCACCTCGGTGTTCTCGGCCAGGCCACGCTGGCGCATGAAGCTGGCGATCAGCATCGCGCCTTCCGGCGGGGCGCCCGGGCACTTGTAGGGAAGGGAGGCGACGACCACGGCGATCTTCCCGCCCGCGAACGAACGCAGGGCCTGGTGGAGGTGGTCAGCGCCCTCCAACGTGTAGAAGGTGTGCGCCGCGGACAGGCCGGGGATCGTGTCGAAGGCGAGCTCGGCGCCGGCCGCGACGACGAGGTAGTCGAACGCGAGCGGACGGCCGCCGACTTCAACGACACGGCCGGCAGGGTCGATCCGACTGGCTGCGCCCACCACCAGCTCGATTCCCGGACGCAGCAGCGTGGCCACCGGGCGACTGATCGCCGCGGCGGTCCGCTGGCCGACCATGAGCCCGAGGAACGAGGCGGCGAAGGCATGCGTGTCGTTTCGCTCGACGACGATCACCCGGTGCCGTCGTGGCAGGAGATGGCGGAGTCGGTTGGCGACGAGCAACCCGCCGATACCGCCGCCGAGGACGACGATGGTCTGGTCCCTCATGGCGATTCCTCGACCCGGGGTGACCGGGACTGGATTCCGTTGTCGGGAGACTCGAGGGGCAATCCGAGCGCCCGCCACTCCGGCGGCCCATCAGGCAGGCGGGACGCGCGAAAACCGCGCGCGCGCAGGATCTCGACGGCCTCGAGCGCGAGCACGCAGTAGGGCCCGCGGCAGTAGGCGACGATCTGGCGGACGCGGGGAAGCTCGGCGAGGCGGTGGGCAAGCTCGCGGAGTGGCACGGAGCGCGCCCCGGAGAGGTGACCGGCGCGGTACTCCTCAGAGGGACGAACGTCGAGGAGCACGACCCGCCCGTCGCGGACCCGTTCCAGGAGGCTCGCCCGGTCGATTGCCTCGAGGTCTTCCGGTCGGGTCATGAAGGCGTGGACGACGGCATCGAGCTCGGCGAGGCGGTTCTCGGCAAGTCTGCGCAGGCCGTGGAAGAAGTCGCACACCGCTTGGTCGGCGAGGCGATACGTGACGAACAGGCCGCGCTTCTCGCACTCGACGAGGCGGGCCGAACGCAGGATCTGGAGGTGACGTGAGGCGTTGGCGACGGTGGTGCCGGCCTCGCGTGCCAGCACCTCGACGGTCCGTTCGCCCTGGCACAAGACGTCGAGGATCTCAAGCCGTTTGGGACTGGACACGGCCTTGCCGATCCTGGCGAATTGACCGTAGACCTCGTCCTTGAACTTCCGTCCGGTCTCTCTCATGGTCTGATCACCTATTCAATCAAACCATTGAATAGTATGGCCGACGGTGTTTCCTGTCAATCAGGGCGCAGCGCCCGTCGCCAACGACGTGGGGACGAATCCGCGTCGGTCGAACACGCGAATCGACCGGGCGGTGTCAGCGCCCGGCCGATGATCGTGAAACCGTCGCGGTCACTGGGCCAGCGGCAGGCTCCAGAGGACCTGGCCGTCGAGGCCGATGGCGACGAGGGAGAACGTGCCGTTCATCCCCTGGCCGCCGCCCGACCCACCGTTGCCACCGTTCTGCCCGCCGCCGTTGCCGCCGTTGCCGCCGCTTCCCCCGCTGCCCCCGTTCCCACCGTTGCCGCCGTTCCCGGAGCAGGTACCGCCCTGCGAGGCGCCCGCGGTTGACGGCTCGACGACCTTGACGTAGATCCGGTCGCCGGCCGGCGCGAGCGACCTGGCGAGGCCGTCGAGCTCCGTGCTCCAGGCCTCGACGCCACTGGCGAGCTGCAGCGCCGTCACGGTGCTGGTTGCGGCGACCGGGGTGCCCGTCCCGCTGCCGGTTCCCGCGGTCGCACTCTGGGTGAAGACGACGAGGTTGCCGGCGAGCGCCAGGTCGTGCACGCCGGTCCCGAGCGTCGCCCGCCAGGCGACGACGCCGGCCGGGGTGACGGCGACCAGCTCGGTCCCGCCCGGCGTTGCCGCCTCGGGGTCGGCGACGGGCTGAAAGACCAGCACCGTGCCGTCCGCCGCGACGACCGGCGCCGCGGCACCGATCCCGTTGCCGTTGCCGCCGAGGGCCTGCGCGTCGCCGACCGCCGCTGCCAGAACGACCGCTGCTGCCAAGGTGATGAGCTTGTTCATGGTGTTGCCTCCTTGGGTCTCGGGGCTTTCCGCCCCCCCGACCGATGCACAGTGCAGGGGACGTGCCAGCCTCGACCGATCGTTCCGGCGCGAGAGCCCGGCTCCTCGGGGCGATTCCCGGGGCGAAACGACTCGGGGGTGGGTCGCCTCGACCCACCCCCGCGCGATCCGATCCGGCCCCGGCGGGGCACCAGGTCAGTGCTTGCCGCCGGCCCCGGCCGGTCGTTGGGCCGGCGGATTCCCCGGGCCCGGCTGCCGGCCGGGTGTCCCGCCCTCGTTGCCTTGCGGGCCCCGCACGTCGCGCCTCGCCCCGCCCTCGTCCCAGCCGGTCTCGGACATGCCCTGAGGCATCGCCTGACGTCTCGGCGGGGTCGCCGGCCCGAACTGGCACAGCTCGCCGACGCCGACCAGCAGGAGGGGCTGCCGGGCGTCGAGGGGCCTGACCTCGACGGTCCCCTCGAAGACGGCCAGGGTGCCGTTGCCCTGGGCGTCCACCTCGATGCCGTAGCGGGTCCCGCGCACCGCCAGCAGCGCCCCCGGCGTCGCGACCAAACGCTCGTCGTTGCCGGTCAGGGCGTCGAAGATCGCCTTGAGGCGGCCTCGCTCGACGAACACGAGGACGCCGGGCTCGCCGCCGGCGAGGCGGACGCGGGTGCTGGCGTGGATCTCGAAGCGGCTCGCGCGCTCGGGGACCGCGACGGTGGCACGGCCGAGCCAGCCGGTGCGGAGCTCGTCTCCCGCCTCGGCGACGTCGTCAACGCGGGCGCGGCGCTCCTGGCCGGCGTGGGTGATCACGACCTTGCTCTTGACCGCCTCCAGGCGGTACGTGATCGGTTCCTGAGCCTCGCCGGCGACGACGAGGAGGAGAACCGCCGCGAGTGCACCTTTCATGGCTCGTCCCTCCCATCGGCCTGATCGCTTTCAACTTCGATGCCAAAGCGCTTCAGCTTCCGGGACAGGGTCTTGCGCTCGATGCCGAGGATGCGCGCCGCGGCGCTGCGGTTGCCGGCGGTGGCGGCGAGGACGGCGAGGATGTGCTTCCGCTCGGCATCCTCGAGGAGGCCGGTGGTGGGGGAGGGGGCCGAGGATTCGTGTGAATCGGGGGGAGAGAGCTCGGCGAGGACGCGACGCATCACCGTAGCGTCGGCGAGGCCCCGCGAGTCGATGAGCGCACGCCGCACCGCTTGCTCGAGCTCGCGGACGTTGCCGCGCCAGGGGTGCGCCGCGAGCGCCGCGAGGACCTCCCGGCCGGCCGGCCCGGGGTCCGCGATCCCGAGCTCGGCGGCGGCCTGCCGGCTGAAGTGGTCGACCAGCAGCGGCAGGTCGGAGAGCCGCTCGCGGAGCGGAGGCAGCCGGATCTCGTAGCCGGCGTGACGGTAGTAGAGGTCCTCGCGGAAGGCGCCGGCGGCCACGAGGAGGCGCGGCTCCCGGTGCGTGGCCGCCACCACACGGGCGTGCACGACCTCGCCGGTGTCGGCGCCGACGGGGCGGACGACGCCGTCCTGGAGGAAGCGCAGGAGCTTGACCTGGAACGCGGGCGAGACGTCGCCGACCTCGTCGAGGAAGACCGTCCCGCCGTCCGCCAGCGCGAGCGCCCCGCGGCGGTCGCGGCGGGCGTCGGTGAACGCCCCGCGCACGTGGCCGAACAGCTCGGACTCCAGGAGCGTGTCGGGGATCGCGCCGCAGTTGACCGGGACGAACGGTCCGTCCGGGTGGGCGCCGAAGCGGTGGAGGGCGCGCGCGACGAGCTCCTTGCCGGTCCCGGTCTCGCCGAGGACGAGGACCGGGATGGCCAGGGGGGCGACGCGCGCGACCGCCTTGTAGACCTCGACGATGGCCGGGTGCGAGCCGACGATCATCGAGGCCGGGCCTGCCTCGACCGCGACGCCCGGGGCGCCGGCGGGCGCGAGCGCCGCGCGCACCCGGTCGAGCAGGGCGCCGAGGTCGAACGGCTTTGCCAGGTAGTCGAAGGCGCCGATCCGGGAGGCCAGGGTCGCAGTCTCGATCGTGCCGCGCGCCGTCATCAGGATGACCGGGAGGTCGGGGCGGGCGTGCCGGACCTCGGCGAGCAGGTCGAGGCCGTTCTCGCCCGGCATGTAGATGTCGCAGACGACCAGGTCGATCGCCGACGAGGCCAGCGCGGCGCGGGCCGCCCTGACCCCCGAGGCGCGCACCGCGACGAGGCCGGACTTCTCCAGGGTCAACGCGACCATCTCGCGGATCGCCGGGTCGTCGTCGACGACCAGGATTCGGGCCACCTCAGGCCTCCGGCGTCCGACCGGTGCCCGCGAACGGCAGCACCACGCGGAACGTGCTTCCGACCCCTTCAACGCTATCCACCACGACGCTGCCTCCGTGCCACGTTACCACCTCGGCGACGAGCGCCAGGCCGAGGCCGAGGCCCGGCACGGACGCGCCGCCGGCGCTGCGGACGAAGCGCTGGAAGATCCGCTCGCGCTCCGCTGACGGGATGCCGGGACCGTCGTCGCCGACGTTGATCACGGCCGAGTCGCCGTGCCGCTCGACCCGGACGCGGACCGGCGAGTCCGGCGGCGAGAACTTGAACGCGTTGCCGACGAGGTTGTCGAGGACCCGGGCGAGCAGCGCGGAATCGCCGCGGACGGCAAGCCCCGGCTCCGCCTCGCAGTCGACCTGGCGGTCGCTGCCTGCCGCGAGCACGCCGACGTGCTCCCCGACCAGGCGGCCGAGGTCGAGGAGCACGGTCGTCGCGGCGAAGCTCCTGACCGCGAGCCGCTCCAGCTCGAGAAGCCCGTCGACCATTCCCTGCAGCCGCTCGGCCTCGGCGGCAGCCATCCGGGCGACCCGCCGGGCCTCCTCCGGGCTGAGGTCGAAACCGGCCAGGAGCTGGGTCAGCCCGCGCACCGAGGTGAGCGGCGTCTTCAGCTCGTGGGCGACCATCCGCTGTGCCTCGAGGTCGTCGGCGCGACGGCGGGCGAGCGCCGTCGCCAGGCCTTCCAGCGACGCCAGCCGGGCCCCGGGCGAGGCGGCCGTCGGCGAGCCCGCCTCGCCGAGGTCGGCGGCCAGCAGCCGCGCGGCCTTTCCGGTCCCGGCGTCCATCGACAGGAAGAGCCGCAGCTCGACCAGCAGGATCGTTGCCACCGTCACGGCGGTCAGGGTTACCAGCGGGAGCTCCCATCGCAGCAGCGCGAGCGAGGAGGACGCGAGGAGCGGCGGGGCGACGACGAGCAGGGACACGGCCGCGACGTGGCGCCGGCCGCCGAGGCGCCGGAGCTGCAGCGCCAGCACGGCGAGGAGCGCGGCGAGCAGGGCCGACACGGCCGGGGAGGCCTGGCGGAGCAGCTCTCCGCCGAGGATGCACTCGGTGGTGGCGGCATGGACCAGGGCTCCGGGGTCCGCAACCGATCTGCGTGAGGTCGGCGTGACAACCCGGTCGCCGAGGCCGAGCGCCGTGACGCCGACCACGACGATCTTGCCGCGCAGCCGCTCGAGGTCGTGGCCAGCCAGGACCCGGGCGGCGCTCACGGTCTGGACGGCCGCGACCGGGACGCGGAAGCTCGGCCGTAGCGCCTGGCCGACCGCAAGCGCCCGCGCGGTCCCGGCCCGCTCGACGGCGGCGAGCGCGAAGGCCGGGAGTGCCCTCCCGCCTGCCTGCTTGGTGGTGATCAGGCGGCGCATCACGCCGTCGTGGTCCAGCTCGAAGGTGGCGTGCGCCAGCGCCGCGTTGCCGGCCAGGGCCGGGGCCGGCAGAACCCAGGTGTCCTGAGCGGAGCCCGGCGTCGCCGCCAGCACGGCGGGAGCGGCGGCGAGCGCACCCGCCAGGGCCTCGTCGCCGGGACGGGGGTCGGCGAGCAGGATGTCGATCGCGACGGCGCGCGGGCCCGCGTGGCCGATCCGCCCGACGAGGTCCGCGAGGCGGGTCCGCTCCCAGGGCCACGGACCGAGCTGGCGCAGCGACTCGTCGTCGATGGCGACGGCCACGACCGCCGATGCCGGCCGCGACGGGAGCCGCCGGAGGATCGAGTCCCGCACCGGCAGCTCGACACGCGCCGCCGGCCCGCCGGCGGTCAGGAGCGCGACGGCAAGCCAGGCGGCAGCGGCCACGCCGAGGGTCGCGGGTGCGATGCGCGGGAACGCCACGCAGGAACGATATCAGGAGCGGACCGGACCCCGGCTCAACGTCGAAGCCGGGGTCCGGGGGTGGTCAGCTCGCCGCAGGCTGCTCGCCGGGGAGCTTGGCGAGGTACTTGGCGGGTTCCTTGTCGAACTTCTTGATGCACGAGGGGCAGCAGAACATCACGGTGCGGCCCTTGTAGGCGTGGGCGACCGGCTCGCCCATGTCGCCTTCGCCGAGCGTCTCGCCGGACACTGGGCAGGTGGTCTGGATGTTCTCGAGGGTCACGCCTTCGGCCGCGAGCTTGGCGAAGTAGGTCTCGGGGTCGGCCTTGAACTTGGCCGGACAGTTGTCGCAGCAAAAGTAGACGCGCTGCCCCTGGTAGTCGACGTACGAGGCCTTGTCGATCTGCTTTCCGGACACCGGACAGGTGGTCTGCGGCTTGCCTGCGGCCTGGTCGGCGGCCAGCAGCGTCACGGCGCCAGTCGCGAAGATGGTCAACGTCATGAGTGCAAGCAGTGTCTTTCGCATGATGCTCCCTCCTTTGGGAGTTGGTGTTGGACTCGGGAATGGCCGCTCGGGGGTGCGGCCGGCGCGGTCGGTCGTTGCTCAGTAGCCGAACCTGAATCCCTCCTGATACGAGCCGGAGTTCGTCGCGTTGTCAACCTCGGAGAGGTAGGCCAGGACGGCGCCGTCTCCCTGCGTGACGCTGACGCGGACGACCAGTCCCTGGCGCGCCCCGGCCGTCAGGCCGGCGAGGATGTCGTCAAGCTGACGCATGTCGTATGGCAGGAGCGTGGTCGTCAGGGTCGAGAGGCCCGGGGCGGCCTGACCGTCGGCGGTGAAGACCTCCGTCGTGACCGTCGTGGCGAGGCCGGAGACGTTGATCAAGCCGAGGTTCGCGCGAGAGCCGGCGGCCTGGTTGACCACCATGCGCAACGATCCGCCCGGGCCGGCGCCGGCCGAAGAGGCCATCGAGGCCGGAATGCCCTCGGCGATCTGGCCGTAGGTGCCGCCTGCTGCTCCCGGCGTCCAGGTCCGGCTGACCACGTAGACCTGGCCGTCGGCCAGGTAGTGGACGCTGCCCTTCGTGCCGGGCGCGGCGAACAGCGTTCCGACGACGTCGGGCAGATACGTGACCGCCTGCGTCAACGGGACGACGACGCTCTGGCGGCTGGAGTTGTCCTGACCGCTGACGTTGTACCAGAGGTTGATCGTCGTGGCGGACTGCCGGTAGATCCAAAGGTCGGTCGTCCACGACGACTCGAACCTCCCGGTCACCTTGGCCGCGACCGGGACGTAGCCTTCGTTGTGGCCCGCCGGCGCAGCGCCGGCGAGGGAGGGGAGAAGAGCAACGAGGAACGCCGCACGGAGTGTTTGGGTTCGCATGGCAGCAGCCCCTACATCATGCCGCCGGAACCGCTGAGGTCCCGGGTCCACTGGATGAGGCCGTTGCGGTCGAGGGCGACGACCTTGTTGGTCATCTGAGTGCCCCAGCCGCCGGTGTCGCCCTGGCGCATCGGTCCGCCTCCGCCCATCGTGCCACCTGGGCCGACGTCGGTGACCGAGACGTAGATCCGCGACCCGTCCGGGGCGAACTGCGGGAACGACCCCATGTCGCCGGGCAGGGTCGTGCGCCAGCGCTCGGCCCCCGTGGCGAGTGCGAGTCCGACCAGCGCGGCGTCCTCGCCGGGGCTGCCTCCCTGCGGCGGCGTGCCCCACGGATACCAGCCCATGCCGGACATCGAACGCCACATCCAGGCGCTGTTCATGACCACGACGACGACGAGGTCGCCGTCGTTGGCCGCCATCATCGGCCAGCCATCGGTGAAGGTGGCGCGCCAACGCTCGGTGCCGTTGGTCGCGATCGAGACGATGGCACGCTGGAAGCTCTGGCCGCCCCCGCCTGGGCCGCCCATCATCGACGCGCCCATCTGGACGGCGAGAAGGCTCCCGTCGCTGGCGACTGTGACCATCCCGGTGCCGTTCGGCATTCCGCCGCCGCCACCCATCATGCCCTGGCCGGTCGCCGGAATCGACGAGACCAGAACAAGAGCTGCGAAGACAGCCAAGAAGATCTGTTTCACGAGTCCCCCCTTTTCGTCACATGGCGACCGCACATCCGCGGCACCAAGCTTGAAAACACGTCTGTGAGCTGCAAGCTTCCACGCCCGCAGGGCCCTTTCCCCACCGGCCTCGGTTGCCTCAGCCCGTGACCTCGCGGCGCTTCCACAGCTTGTAGATCGCCGGGTAGACGAGCAGCTCGAGGATGAACGAGGTGACGAGGCCGCCGATCATCGGCGCGGCGATGCGCTTCATCACGTCGGCGCCGGCCGAGGTCGACCACATGATCGGCAGCAGCCCCATGAACGCCGCCATCACCGTCATCATCTTCGGGCGCACCCGCTTAACGGCACCGTGGACGATCGCCTCGTCGGCGTCGGCGAGCGTCTTGAGCAGGCCGCGCTTCTTGTAGTCGGCCCACGACAGGTCGAGGAAGAGGAGCATGAACACGCCGGTCTCGGCGTCGAGGCCGAGGAGCGCGATCATCCCGACCCAGGCGGCGATCGACACGTTGTAGCCGAGCAGGTAGAACAGCCAGATCGCGCCTATGGCCGAGAAGGGGACGGCGAGCATGACGATCCCCGCCTTGAATGCCGACCTGGTGTTGGCGTAGAGCAGCACGAAGATGAGAGCGAGCGTGATCGGCACCACGAGCTTGAGCCGTTCGCGAACGCGGATCATGTTCTCGTACTGGCCGGACCACTGGAGCACGTAGCCGGGCTGCAGCGCGAGCCTCTCTCGCACCACCTTCTTGGCCTCGTCGACGTAGCCGCCGATGTCGCGGCCGGTGATGTCGACGTACACGTAGCCGGCGAGGAAGCCGTTCTCGTCCCGGATCATCGCGGCGCCCTGGACGAGCTGGATGTCGGCGACCTGGGCGAGCGGGACCTGCGCGCCCGAGGGCGTCGGCACGAGGACGCGCTGCAACTGGCCCACGTCCTCCCGCAACTCCCGCGGGTAGCGTACGTTGACCGGGTATCGCTCGCGTCCCTCGATGGTCGTCGTGACGTTCTCGCCGCCGATGGCGCTCATGATCACGTCCTGCACCTGAGCGACGGTCAGGCCGTATCGCGCGAGCTGGTCACGACGCGGTACGACGTCGACGAAGTACCCGCCCGTGACACGCTCGGCAAAGACGCTGCGCGTGCCCGGGATGTCGCGCATGATGCCCTCGAGGCGCTCGCCGATACGCTGGATCTCGGCCAGGTCCGCACCGAACACCTTAATCCCGATGGGGGTCCTGACGCCCGTCGAGAGCATGTCGATCCGTGCCTTGATCGGCATCGTCCAGGCGTTCGTGACACCGGGAATCGCGAGTGCACGGTCGAACTTGTCGACCAGCTCCTCCCAGGAGATGTGATCGGGCCAGATCGGCCGCAGGACCGGCTTGACCCAGTCAGGCGCCCACGAGCTGTACCAACGGGTCTTGGCCTCCCACAGCGCCTCGGGCTTCAGGATCACCGTGGTCTCCATCATCGAGAACGGCGCCGGGTCGGTCGACGTCTCGGCGCGGCCGGCTTTGCCGAACACCCGTTCCACCTCCGGAAAGCTCTTGAGGACCCGATCCTGGGACTCGAGGAGCTCGCGTGCCTGCTGGACCGAGATGCCGGGAAGCGTGGTCGGCATGTAGAGAATCGTCCCCTCGTTGAGTGGCGGCATGAACTCGGTCCCGAGCTTGAAGTAGAACGGCACCGAGATGGCGACCAGGCCGACGGCGGTGGCGATCACGGCCTTGGGGAAGCGAAGGACGAAGCGACACGCCGGCTCGTAGACCGCAAACAGGACCCGACTGATCGGATGCTTCTCCTCGGAGTGGTAGGTCCCGACAAGCGTTCTCGTCGCGACCCACGACAGGAACCTGGGCTTGAACGTGAACGGGTCCATGCGGGTGAACAGCATTCGCATGGCCGGGTCCAGCGTGATCGCGAGCAGCGCTGCGAGGGCCATGGCGAGGTTCTTCGAGATCGCCAGCGGTTTGAAGAGACGGCCCTCCTGGTCGACGAGGGCGAAGACCGGAATGAAGGCGACCGCGATCACGAGAAGCGAGAAGAACACCGACGGGCCGACCTCCTTGAGGGCCTCGAGGCGCACCTCGTGGAAGTCCCCTCTTCGGCCGCCGGCTTCCCAGTGGTACAGCTTGTTGTAGGCGTTCTCGACCTCGACGATGGCGCCGTCGACCAGCACGCCGATCGAGATGGCGATTCCGGCCAGTGACATGATGTTGACCGTGACGCCCATGTAGTACATCGGGATGAACGCGAGCAGCACCGAGACCGGGATCGTGAGGATCGGCACGGCGGCGGATGGGATGTGCCAGAGGAACAGGAGGATCACGAGCGACACGATGATCATCTCGATGGTCAGCTCGTGTTTGAGCGTGCCGATCGCGCGGTGGATCAGGTCCGAGCGGTCGTAGGTCGTGACGACCTCGACGCCGGAGGGCAGCGACGGTTCGAGCTCGTGCAGCCTCTCCTTCACGCGCTCGATGACGTTGAGGGCGTTCTCGCCGTGGCGCACGACGACGATTCCGCCGACGTGATCACCGAGCCCGTCGAGGTCGGCGATGCCGCGGCGGATCTCGGGGCCGAGCTGGACCCGCGCCACGTCCCTGAGCAGCACGGGAACACCACGGGGACCGACCTTGACGACGATCTCCTCGAAGTCGGCGATGGCACGAGCGTAGCCGCGACCGCGGACCATGAACTCGGCCCCCGAGAACTCCAGCAGACGACCGCCGACCTCGTTGTTCGAGCTCTTCACCGCCGCCACGACCATGTCGAGCGGGATGTTGTAGGCGGCCAGCCGATTGGGGTCGACGGTGATCTGGTACTGCTTGACGAAGCCGCCGATCGAGGCGACCTCCGCGACGCCGGGCACCGACTGCAGGGCGTAACGCAACGTCCAGTCCTGGTACGAGCGGAGCTGGTCGAGGGAGTGGTCGCCGGAATGGTCGACGAGCGCGTACTGGAAGACCCAGCCGACCCCGGTGGCGTCCGGGCCGAGCTCGGTCTTGACGCCGTCAGGCAGGCGTTGCTGGATCTTCGACAGGTACTCCAGGACGCGCGAGCGGGCCCAGTAGATGTCCGTGCCGTCCTGGAAGATCACATAGACGTATGAGAAGCCGAAGTCAGAGAACCCACGGACCGCCTTGACCTTGGGGGCGCCCAGGAGCGACGAGATGATCGGGTACGTGACCTGGTCCTCGATGATGTCGGGTGAGCGGTCCCACCGCGAGTAAATGATGACCTGGGTGTCCGACAGGTCCGGCAACGCATCGAGGCGGATCTCCTCGAGGGTGTGGACGGCCAGCACGCACAGCGCCGCCACGCCCAGCAGCACGAGCATCCGGTTGTGGGCGGAGAACTCGATGATCCTCTTGATCATCGCCCACCTGCCGGAGCCGCCGGGGAGGGTGGGGAGGCCGCGCCCCCCGCGGTGGCGATGGCAGCGCGGAGGCGGGACTCGGAGTCGAGCAGGAAGTTGGCCCTGATCACGACCTGCTCACCGGCCGCGACGCCCGAGGTGACCTGGGCCTTGCCGCCCGAGCGGACGCCGACCGTGACAGCCCGGGGCTCGAACATCCCCCCACCGGAGCTGACGAAGACGACATGTCTTTCTCCGGTGTCCATGAGCGCGGAGTCGGGAATGACGATTCCCTCGCGTGCCTGAACCTCGAGCTCGACGGTGGCGAACATCCCGGGCTTGAGCGCCACAGCCGGATTGGCGAACTCGAAGCGCACCTTGAGCGTGCGGGTGTCGGTGTCGAGTGTCGGCGAGATGAACGTGATGCGACCGTGGAGCCTGGTGGCGGCATCGTACGGGAGGGTCACGACCGCCTCCTCGCCCAGCCTCAGGCTTCCAGCCTCGTACTCGTAGAACTCCGCTTCGACCCAGACCCGGGACAGGTCGGAGATCGTGAACAGATCCAATGCCGGCTCGATCTGCTGTCCCTCGAACACGTCCTTCATCGTCACGAACCCCGACACCGGCGCCTCGAGGGTGACCGTGCGCAGCACCCTGCCGGTGCGCTCGAGTTCGTCGATGAAGGCGGTCGGGACGTCGAACAACTCGAGCCGGCGGCGCGCCGCCTTGGCGAGGTCCTCGCCGCCTTTCCGGACCTCGGGAAGCGACGACGAGGCACACCGTGCCGCGGTCTCCCGCGCCCTCAGGTACTCCTCCTGGCTGGCGACGAGCTCTTGCGAGTAGATCGAGAGAATCGGTTCGCCCTTGCGGACGAGCTGGCCCGTGAAGTTGACGTACAGCTTCTCGACCCAGCCGGGGATCTTGGTGTGGACGTGGCGGATGCGGGTTTCGTCGGCGGTGACGGTGCCGACCGTGCGCACCGAACGAGCGAGCCGTTCAGTCACGGCTGCCGTCGTCTGCACGCCGGCCAGCCTGAGCCCTTCCGAGGTGATCTCCACGGCAGCGTTCCCTGGTATGCCGGCCGCCGCCGTTCCCGAGCCCGGCTCGGAGTAGACGGGCACGTAGTCCATGCCCATCGAGTCCTTCATCGGTACGGGCGACGTCACCGTCGGGTCCATCGGGTTGCGGTAGAAGAGCAGCCTGCGCACGCCGTGGGCCGGACCTGCGGTCTCGGAGTCGGGGCCCTCGGCGTGTGGTGCGGCCCCGCTCGGCGCCGGCGAGGACGCCTTCCCGGTGGGTACGAGCTTCATCCCGCACTCCGGGCACCTGCCAGGCCTGTCCGACGTCACGGCGGGGTGCATCGGGCAGGTGTAGGCGGGCACCGTGGTCGGTGCGGCCTTCTCCTCGATCGGCACCAGGCGCATGCCGCAGATCGGGCAGTCTCCCGGCCTGTCGGAGATGTAGGTGGGGTGCATCGGGCAGTGGTAGCGGTGGGCGGTCTCCACGCCCTTGCCACAGGCCACGTTGAGCGCCACAGCGGCCGCAAGTACGAGCAGCGCGAATGCGAGCCGGGCCGAACTCGTTCGTCTCATCGGTCACCTCGACCTTGGTGGGCAGACGTGCGGGCCGCTCGTCGGACCGGCGGCTCCGCCTCCGCCCTCGGCCCCGCCGTCGACCCGGTGGGGATCGTCTGACTGCCCGAACGGTCGACCGCGGCCGCCGCGTCCCGGCCCTCTTCGTGGACGAGCGCGTCGAGCTCGGCCCAGGTCACGAAGCGATCGGCCTGTCGGCGGGCGAGCTCGGAACGGGCCTGCAGCCACATGCGAAAGTCCTCGACCACGGTCGAGAAGTCACCCCGCCCCGACAGGTACGACGCCCGTGCCGCATCGATCGCCGCGCTCGACTGCGGCAGGAGTGCCTGCGAGTAGCGGAGGACCTGTCTGTTTGAACGCTCCCAGTCGGCCTGCAGCCACGCCGCGTCGGCACGGGCCGCAGCCTCGGCATCGCGCAGCTCGGCCCGCGCCATCTCCAGCTCGTGCTCGGCGGCGCGGACCATCGGGCGCTGCCGCGCACCGCGCCAGAGCGGAAGCTCGACGCCGAAACGCAGCGTGACCACCGGGTCGAATCCTCCCCTGAGGCCGACGGCCGCGCCGGTGGTGAAGTCAGGCTTGAGGTCGAGCCGGGCCAGGTCCAGCCGCCGCTCGGCGGTGGTGACGGCGGCGCGTCGCATGGCGACCTCCGTGGAGGATGCCAGCACGGCGTCCTCCCATGGCCCGGCGGGCGCTTCGACGGGTGGCAGGGCATTCACCCGGCCGAATGGTGCGCCCCCGGGCAGGTCGAGCACGCGGTTGAGAGCTGCGACCTGCATCGACCGCTCGGCAGCGAGATCGTCGCTGCGCTCCCCGAGGCGTGAGATCTCGAGCTGGGCCTTGATCATTGCCTCCTGCTCGGTTTCGCCGACGCTGTAGCGTGTCGCCGCCGTCTCTGCCAGCATCTCGAGCAGCTCCCGCGCCGCCGCGAGGGTGGTCCGCTCCTGGTCGAGGGCGAAGATCCTGGCGTACGCCGAGCGCACGTCGACGACGAGCCGACGGCGGAGCCGATCCAGCTCGTCGTACCGGATCTCGGCCTCGGCCCGGGCGACCGCCTGCCGTGCCTCGCGCTTGCCGGGGAAGGGCAGCGCCTGGCGTACCTCCGGGCCGATCATCGACATCTCCTCGCTGCCCACGGTGTACTTCGGGAATCCCGCGTCGGTGAGCATCAGCTCCACCATCGGATCGGGCAGCGCGCCGGCGGGTGCGATCATCTCGTGCGCCGCCAGGAGCCTCGAGCGCAAAGCGGCCACCGAGGGCGAGCGCTCGAGTGCCGTGGCGATCAGCACGTCGACGGGTGGCGCCTCCGGCTCGGGGTCGGGCGTCCCCGGGCCCTGAATGAGGACCTCGGTCGCCGCCGGTACCGTCACTTGGCGGTCCAGGGCCGGGGCCCTGTCGGGCGACAACGCAGCCAGAAATATCACGAACGGAATCAGCTTCACGGCGTCCTCCAGGCAGTCACGACACAACGCCAACGCCCCGTCGGGGCGCAGACACACTTCTCCTGAGAGACGTCGCTAGCAGCGGAAGGCGCAGTTCGAAACGAAAAGCGCCGTTCCCGCCGCGGGGAGCTTCAGGATCTCGTCGTGGGGTCCGATCGCGCACGGCACGGCGACGGCGAGCGATACGGCGACCGCGCCGACGGTCAGTGCGAGTTGCTCCGGCGCTGCCGCACGGACCGGTGCAGCCGGGTCACGGCCCGGCGCCTCGCCCTGCGAGTGGGCACACGGGCACGAGGACTCGTCGCCGCAGCAGCACGGTGCAGCCGCGACATCGCGACAGGAAGCGGATGCCGCCGCGCACACCGGCATGGACGCCAGCGACGCGAGCAGGAACATCGAAACGATACCGCGTCTCACGAGGGCCAAGGTAGGCGTCAGCCGCCTCACTGTCAAGCTCGCACGGCTGCAGGGCCCGTTCCGTGGCTTCCTGGCGGGACCCGGCGCGGGACCGGCTCCCTGGGCACCCAAGACCTATACTATCGGTCAGAGAAGCAGGCAGGGACTATGAGTGGGTCGAACGTCGACGTGCCGAGCACCCGCCGGTCGATCGGCAAGGGGTGCGCGATTCTGCTGGCGGTGCTCTCGTGGGCCGCCTGCACGAGGAGCACGCGACCCGAAGCGCTCGTGATCCAGTGGAACGCGGTGCCCATCACCCTCGATCCCCATGCCCACAACGACAATGCGACCTGGGCGCTGCTCGGCAACTTCTACGACGGGCTGGTGCAGTTCACCCCGGAGATGCGAGTGGAGCCGGCTCTCGCGCGTTCGTGGCGGCAGACCGATCCGACGCACTGGCGGTTCGAGTTGCGGCGCGACGTCGCGTTCCACAGCGGCGACCCACTCCGCGCCGCCGACGTCGTCGCCAGCTTCGAGCGGGCTCGCCGCAGCCCGGACTCCGCGATGCGCCACCACCTCATCGGCATCGAGAGCGTCCGGTCGGCCGGCGACGACGTCGTGCTCGTGGGGACCGCCGGCCCGGCGCCGACGCTCCTGAACCGGCTCGTCTACCTGTTCATCGTCAGGGAGGCGGATGCCGGGCCGGAGCTCCCCGCGCTCCCGAACGGGACCGGCCCGTACAGGGTCGTCGAGGCTCGGCCGGGGGACTCGCTGCGCGCCGTGGCGGTCGCGGGCTGGCACGGCGACCCCGACTTTCGGGACGTGGTGTTCCGCTTCGGCGCGAGCGCGGGGGGCGCCGGCAACGTCCTCGCCGAGGGCCGCGCCCGCATGGTCCGAGCGCTCCCGGACGAGGAGGTCCGCAGGCTGCGCGGCAACCCGAGCGTGCGGGTGGTGATCCAGCCTCGCCTCACGGTCCGCCTGCTGTCGGTCTGCGCCTCGGCCGCCGCGGGGGACGCGGCGGTCGCCCTCGCCGACGTCCGGGTCCGCCGCGCCATGCTCCTCGCCCTGGACCGGGAACGGTGGATCCGCGAGGTCTACACCGAGGCGGGCCTCGTGACGTCGCAGTACGTCCACCCGGTGGTGTTCGGGTACGACCCGGGAGTTCCGCCGGTGGCGTACAACCTGGGCGAAGCCCGCCGACTCATGCTCGACGCGGGATACCCGACGGGGTTCGAGGTCGACCTCGCCCACAGCCCGATTCAGCGGGACAGGGTAGCGGCGCTGGCTCGGGACCTGGAGCGGCTCGGGATCAGGGTGCGGCGGGTGGAGCTTCCATGGGACAAGCTCCTCGAGCGGGCCCGCGCGGGGCGGTCGCCGCTGACGTTCTGGGGTTGGACATGCGCCACCGGCGACGCGAGCGATTTCCTCGACGCGTGCGTCCACGGCATCGAGCCGGAGCGGGGCTACGGCTCCGACAACTTCTCCCGCTACATCAACCCGGCCACCGACACCCTGATCGAGGCCGCCTCGCACGAGCTCGACCCGGCCCGCCGGCTCGATCTCCTGCAGCGGGCGCAGCGCTCGGTGTTGGCCGACCTCCCGGTGATCCCGCTGGCGATGACCTGGGACCACCTCGCCGTGACGCCGGGAATCGAGTTGACGCCGCGGCACGACGGCTGGCTTCGGGTCGCCGGATGTCGGTGGATCAGATGACTTCGGGACCGGGCTCCGGCGGTCCCGACTACCGGCCGGTTGCGATCTTGCCGCCGGCTCGAGTTGAATCGTCACGGGCCGCCCGCCGGTCGCGGCGGCCGACCTGACCGAGCGTTGGAGGGGAGGCGCATGGACATGAAGGCGTACCTCATCTTCACCGGATCCGGGCCGATCCTGATCCTCACCACCTTCGGCTCGGTAACCGATCCTCGCCTCACCGAGAAGCTCGCGCACAAGGGGATCGTCAAGTTCATCGGGTACGAGGTGCCCATCGAGCGGACCCGCGCCCTCTACATGGTGCCGTTCGAGGTCATCGCCGCCGACCTGGCCGGCAGCGAGGACGTCAGGGTGCTGGACTTCAACGGCCATCACATCTTCGCCAACTTCCACCTGTCCGAGCTCGGCGAGGCGATCCGGCACGGCGACTGAGAGGACCGGGGACGGGGAACAGGGGACAGGTGACGGTCCCACCCGGCCACCCAAGGACGCCTGGCCCGTCCGGACTTCGGGGAACGAACCGAATCAGGTCGTGGGTGTGAGGACGAGGTTCTCACCGGCGGGCCGGAGGTCCAGCCCGACCCGGGCGAATAGCCCGCGCAGCGGTGCCAGGGGCAGCCCGACCACGGCCTGCACGTTGCCCTCGACCCGCTCGACGAAGACGGCGGCTCGACCCTGGACCGCGTAGGCGCCGGCCTTGTCGTCGGCTTCGCCGGTCGCGACGTACCAGTCGATCAGCGGGCCGGGCAGGGGAGCGATGACCACGCGGGCATGCTCGAGCTGGGTCGCCTCGCGCCCCCGCCAGCGGGCGGCCAGGGCGGTGACCACGGTGTGGGCCCGGCCCGAGAGGGCGCGGAGCATCGCGGCCGCCTCGGACCGGTCGACCGGCTTGCCGAGGATCCGCTGGCCGAGAACGACGATGGTGTCGGCGGCCAGGACGGGGGACTCGGGGAAGCGCTCGGCCGCGTGGAGTGCTTTGGCGCGGGCGACGCGCAGGGCGCAGAGGGCGGGCGGCTCTCCCGGCCGCGGGGCCTCGTCGACGTCCGCGGGGGCGACCTCGACGGCGAGGCCGAGCCGGGAGATCAGCTCGCGGCGCCGTGGTGACGACGAGGCCAGGATCAGCGGCAGGGCGATCGGGGCGGTCACGACGGGCCGCTGAGGCTGATGCGGACGACGGAGCGGTCGCAGTCGAGCACCTCGACCTCGGCACCGGCCGGGATGGGCCGCTCGTCCGCGTTCTGCGCGGCCATGATCACGTGGTGCTGGCCATGCTCGACGCGGATCTGACCATACGCGCCGGGGAGCATCTCGCGGACCGCCGTGGCCCGCCCTCCGGGCCTGCCGGGTGCGGCGGGCGGCCTGATGAGCACGAGCGCGGCGGCGGCGCACAGGGTCCCGACCGCCGCTGCGACGGTCAGGCTGGTCCCAGGTGGAAGGCCGAGCAGCGAGGCGGCGAGGAGTCCCGCAAGCCCGAAGCCCGAGAAGCCGACGGCGACCCGGAGCGCGAGGTGATTGCGAAACGCCCCGTGGTGATCGGCATTCGGGAGCACGAGGTGCCGGTGCTGGCTCCGCACGTGGCGGTCGTTGCGCAGCCAGCCGATTACCGCCGTCAGGACCACCCCGACGACGAGCGCCACGAGGAACAGGAATGGCCAGGTCACGACCCATTCTACTTCCACGGCAGGGCCGGCGGGCAGAGCGGTCCGAGCACGACAACCGCCGCACCGCCGGGGCGTCGGTCAGGCGGGGTCGGCCGCCGGCCGCGGCGCGGGAGACCGGATCGGGGTCGGCCGGCCGCCCTGGTCCACGTTCACGTAGGTGATCTCGGCCTCAGTGACCCGCCTGGCCGCGAATGCTCCGCCCTGCGGGGCGGCCTCGACCACGACCTTCACGGTGATCGAGGTGCGGCCGAGGCGGACCAGCTCGCCGTAGAACGACCCGAGGTCGCCCACGTAGACGGGAGCGTGGAAGACGACCTTCTCCATGGCGACGGTCACGACGCGGTCGGCGCCGTGCCCGTGCGCCTCGATCGCGCCGGCCTGGTCGATGTACGACAGGATGACCCCACCGAAGATCGTCCCGTGGGGATTGGTGTCGCGCGGGAGCAACGTGACGCGGATCGCAGGCTGCCGGCTCTCGATAATCGTCACGGCAACAACTCTAGCAGAGCGAGGCCCGGACGCACTTTGTGCTAGTGTTTCGGCATCTGGATGCGCGGCCGTCGGAGACCGTAAGCCTGTCAGGCGGCCGCAGGCGACGGGTCCTTGCTCCGGCAGGACGAGCGGCCGGCCGAGAGGGGGTGGGCCTCATGAGGCGAGCGGTCTGGTGTGTGCTGCTGACCGGTTTGCTGGCGACATGGGCGGGCGCGCAGGGGCGTGACCCGGTGCTCGAGGTCCTCAAGCTCCAGCTCGAGATCGAGAAGCGCGTCATCGCGACGGATCTCACGAACCTCGAGCGGGTCCAGGAGCAACTGAGCGACGCGACCGACCGCATGGTCCGGCTCGGCGACGACCTGCTGCGGGCCCAGAAGGAGGACGAGGACTCCGGGAGCCTCAACGCCCGCGCCCTCGACATCCGGCGGGCCGAGGCTGAGGTCGCCGAGCTGATCGCGACCAGCCAGCAGCTCCGCATCAGCCTGATGTCGAGGCGCTCGCACGTCGACCAGCTCGTCGCCGAGGTCAAGCGGCTCGAGGAAACCGCCTCGGCGTTCGCCGACGAGCTCTCCGGCCGCTGGCAGGTGACGGTCGAGCCGGGCGGAATGCGCGGGACCTTCGATCTCAAGCTCGACGGCACGCTGGTCCAGGGAATCTATCAGCTCTCCGGCGGTTGGAAGGGATCGCTGCGCGGCACGTTCATCGGCGGCGCCCTGCGGATGGAGCGGATCGACTCGCAGCTCGGCATGGTGGCGGTGTTCCACGGACGGGTCGCGTCGCGGGATGGCGAGCGGCGGGTCGAGGGTTTCTGGGAAGGGACGAATCTGGCCGCGGGCATGGCTGCCTCCGGCTCATGGGTCGGACGCAAGGACACGAAGTAACCCGGAGGGAGAGGATTCGAACATGCAGATGTGGAAGAACCCAATCGTGACGGCCGTGGCAGGGATTCTGCTCGGCTTTTTCGCAGGCTTCCTGGTCGGACAGGGTCAGCCCGGGCCGCCTCCACCCGCCGTCTCGGCCGAGGCGACGAACCCGCACGCCGGGGTCCCCGGGGCGCCGCCGCTGCCGGGCATGTCGCAGCAGCCCCCCGAGGGAGGGCGGACGACGGCGGCGGGGAATCCCCAGCTCCTCGAGCAGGTGCGGAACCTCGAGAAGCTGATCGCCCAGGATCCCGGCAACTACGATCACCTCGTGCAGATGGGCAACACCCTCTACGACCTCGGTAACTATTTCAAAGCGGTTGACTTCTACGAGAAGGCCAGGGGCATCAAGGACGACTCGCCGGACGTCCTCACCGATCTCGGGGTGTGCTACCGGGAGACCGGCCGGTCGAAGGAGTCGCTCGTGCTGTTCGACCGCGCCGCGGACATGAACCCGCAGCACTGGCAGTCGCGCTACAACGCGGCGGTGGTGCGGCTCTTCGACCTCGACGATCCGGCCGGAGCCCAGGTCGAGGTGGAGAAGCTCAAGACCATCAAGCACACGGATCCGACCGTGGCCGCGCAGCTCGCCGGCCTCGAGCAAGAAATCAAGAAGCGAACGAAGTAGCGGCCGGCCGCTGGGCGGCCGGCCTTTTCGTCGCGTGAGCAGATTCATGACGGCCGCCCGGCGGGCGGCCGTCCTCTTTGTCGCGCGTGCAGATCCATGGAGGCCGCCCACCGGCCGGCCAACTCGATTCGTCGCCAGGACTGCCTCGTCCGGTCGGCGCTCGTCCCAGGTTGTCCTGACTGCGCTATCGTGACGCCGTGACGACGTGGATCGAGGCGGCGCGCCGGGCCGCAGTGGTTGCGGTGGGCGCAGCGCTCGCGCGCCAGGGCTTGATCCGCGGCCGCGAGGGGAACATCTCGTGCCGGCTCGACGACCGCCGGTTCCTGCTCACGCCGGGCGGCTCGGACAAGCGCCGCCTGTTGGCCGTCGAGTTGCTCGTGGTGCCGCTGGGCGGGCCGATCCCCCCCGGGGCGTCGAGCGAGGCGCTCATGCACCTCGAGACCTACCGGCACTGCCCGGCCGTCGGTGCGGTGGTCCACGCCCACCCGGCCAACGTGCTGGCCCTCGAGACCCGCGGCAGGATGCCCTCTCCGCAGGCGCTCAAGGAGGGCGAGGCGATCGTCCCGCGGATCGCCCGGGTCCCGAGTTTCCCGCCGGGGAGCGAGGCGCTGGCGCTGGCCTGCGCCAGGGCCCTGAAGCGCGCGCCGGTCGCGGTCATGGCGCGGCACGGGGTGGCCGCCGGCGGGGCGGACGTCTGGGAGGCATTGGCCCGGGTCGAGGTCGTCGAGCTGCTCGCCCGGTTGGCGCTCGAGCACCACCACGGCGGGGCGATCCTGTGACCGGCGACCTGCCCTTCGGCGGCGGTCGGCCGATCGCCCCCGGCACGCCGCTGGCGGAGCGGATGCGGCCGCGCAGCCTCGACGAGGTCGCCGGCCAGGCCGGTCTGGTCGGCCCGGACGGGGTGCTGCGGCGGCTGGTGGAGCGTGGCGAGCTGCCGTCGCTCATCCTCTGGGGTCCGCCGGGGACCGGCAAGACCACGATCGCTCTGGTTCTGGCCGGGATGGTCAACGCCGAGTTCGTGACGTTCTCGGCGGTCCTCTCCGGGGTCAAGGAGGCCCGGGCGGTCATGGACGGGGCACGACGTCTGCGGGCCGCCACCGGGCGGCGGACCGTCCTCTTCGTCGACGAGGTCCACCGCTTCAACAAGGCCCAGCAGGACGCCTTCCTCCCCTACGTCGAGGCCGGCGACATCGCCCTCATCGGGGCGACCACCGAGACCCCGTCGTTCGAGCTCACCGCGGCCCTGCTGTCTCGCTGCAAGGTCTACGTGCTCGAGGCGCTCGGCGAGGATGCCGTGGTCGGCGTCCTGCAACGGGCGCTGGCGGACGGCGAGAGGGGGTTGGGAGGCCGTGACCTGCGCGTCGGCGACGATGCGCTGCGGGCGACGGCCTCTCTCGCCGCCGGCGACGCGCGGACGGCGCTCAACCTGCTCGACCTGGCCGCGGAGGCGGCGGGGCCTGGCGGTGCCGTCAACGCCGAGCTGGTGCGCCGCATGGCCCAGCACAGGCTGGCCCGCTACGACAAGGAGGGCGAGGAGCACTACAACCTGATCTCGGCGCTCCACAAGTCGATCCGCAACTCCGACGTCGATGCCTCGATCTACTGGCTGGCGCGGATGCTCGAGGGCGGCGCCGACGCCCGCTTCGTCGCGAGAAGGCTGCTCCGGGTCGCCTCGGAGGATGTCGGGATGGCCGATCCGCGAGCGCTCGAGCAGGCCGCGGCGGCGGCGCACTGCGTGGAGCACGTCGGGATGCCGGAGTGCGCGCTCGCTCTGGCGCAGGCCGCGGTCTACCTCGCGCTGGCGCCGAAGTCCAACGCGCTTTACACGGCTTACGGCGCGGCCCAGCGGCTGGTCGCCTCGCGGCCGCCGTACCCGGTGCCGTTGCACCTGCGGAACGCGCCGACCCGCCTCATGAAGGAGCTCGGCTACGGCGAGGGCTACGTGTACGCCCACGACGTCGAGGGCGCCGTCGCCGACATGACGTGCCTGCCCGACGAGCTCGCCGGGGAACGGGTGTTCAGGCCGGTCGAGCAGGGCTGGGAGAAGCGGATCCGCGAGCGCCTCGCGGAGATCGCGGCGCGGCGCGGCGGGTCGCAGCATGGGCAGGGCGAGTGATCGTTCGAGGTGGGCTCGCGGCGTGAGACGGATGGTCAGGTGGGTGCTGCCGGCCGACATCGAGCGTGCCGACGACGCACTGGTCGAGGCGATCGACGCCGCCCTGCGCGCCGGCGAGCGGCGGGCTGGATCGCACCTCGCGTGCCGCCTCGGCTGCACCGAGTGCTGCATCGGCGTGTTCGACATCACGGCGCTCGACGCGGCCCGCCTGACCCGCGGCGTCGCAGCCCTGCACCTCGCCGACCCCGCACGTTCCCGCAGGCTCGTCGAGCAGGCCAGGGCTCGTTGGGAGTTGATCGCCCCAGAGTTTCCCGGCGACCGGGGGAGCGGGGGACTGGCCGACGACGAGGCGCGTCGCGCGGAGCACTTCGCGCGCTTCGCGGACACGCCGTGCCCGGCCCTGGATCCGAGAACCGGCGCCTGCGTGGTCTACGCCTGGCGCCCGCTGACCTGCCGCACCTTCGGCCTGCCGGTCCGGTTCGGCGCGGAGGTGGTCCCGCCGTGTCGTCTCAACTTCACCGGAGCCACTGTGTTCGATGTGGAGGCCGCCACGGTGGATCCCGATCCAGACGACGCCGAGGGCCGCCTGCTCGGTCGCCTGCGCGACTCCGGTGAGCCGGCCGCCGATACCGTGGTGGCCTACGTCCTCGCCCGCGCGGGCGACGCGCTCACGCCGTCGCGGCGAGCGCCGCGGCGGCGCGGCGGGCCTCGCTGACGCAGGCGTTGAGCGCGACGCCGCGGAGCCCGTTGCCGGTCACCAGGAGGCCGGCGAACCGGCCGGCGGCCTCGTCGATGGCCCGGAGCCGCTCGCGGTGCCCCAGCGTGTACTGCGGGATCGCGTAGTCGTGGCGGATCACGTGGATCAGGCTGGGAACCGGGTCGCCGCCGAGGAGGCCGGCCAGCTCGCGGCGCACGAGCTCGACGAGATCGCGATCGGCGAGGTCGAGCAATTCACCGGCGCGGGCGCCGCCGAGGAGCGTGCGGAGCAGCGTGGTGCCCTTCGGGGCCTGGCCCGGGAAGGTGGCATCGCAGAAGATCGTGCCGAGGATGCGTCGCCGCTCCCGGCCCGGGACCAGGAAGCCGAAGCCGCGGCAGGAGTGCGCGAACGGCCGCGGCTCTCTGTACGCGGTCATGACGACGGCGACCCTGACCGCCGGGATCGCCCGCAGCGCCTCGACGGCGGGCGGGTCGAGCAGGCCTTCCAGGATGCCCGCCGCCACCGCCGGCGGGACCGCGACGGCGACGCGGCGGGCTCGGATCGCCTCTCCCGAGCGGACCTGGACGACGAAGGCGTCGCCGTCACGCCCCACGGCGTCGACCGGGCAGCCGACCCGGACCCGGGCGGCGAGGGAGGCCGCCAGCACGTCGGTGAGCTGCTGCATGCCGAGCCGGAACGTGGTGAGCGTGCCGCCCGGCCCGGCAGGGCCTGCGCCGCTCGGCGGGGCCTCTCCGGCGGCCCGCTGGCGCCGCCGCTCCTTGAGCTTGGCCAGCATGGCCTTGACCAGCGACCCGTGGGTCGCCTCCATCTCACGCATGCGCGGGAACGTCGAAGGCAGCGACAGGCGGGTCGAGTCACCGGCGTAGACCCCGGTGACCATGGCGTCGACCAGGACCTCGGCGGCCTCGCGGCCGATCCGGCGCGCCGCGAAGGCGAAGACCGTCTCCTCCTCCGGGCCGCGCGGCTGGAACGGCTCCAGGAGCACCCGCATGCGCCCGCCGAGCGTGAGGATGCTCGAGGTCAGGAACGCCGGCGGCGAGAGCGGGACCCGGCGCAGCTCGCCGTCGCGGACGATGAAGCGGTCGGCCGACGCGGCGTCGGCGCGGACCAGCTCGCCGGTCAGGCCGAGCTGATCGACGAGCTCCAGGGTCTCGGGGACGTTGTCGAGGAATCCCTGCGGGCCCCACTCGCAGCAGCAGCCGTCGATCCACTCGGTCTGGACCTTGCCGCCCGGACGGGTGTCCGCCTCGAGCACGAGCGGCTCGATCCCGGCCAGGCGCCGCGCGTAGTGGGCCAGGGCGAGCCCCGAGATCCCGCCGCCGACGACGACCAGTTCCTCCACGCCCGCCTTCCTTTCCCTCGAGTCCCGCACATTGTCTTCCGGGACCCCGGAACCCGTCATCCCTACACCGTCCGGCTGTACAACTGCTTCCCGGCGTCGCGGGACAGGTAGGCGTCGAACGGCATGCAGATGTTGCGGATGAAGAACCGGCCGCGGGGGAGGACGCGGATGGCGCGGGAGTCGATCTCGAGCAGGCCGTCGTCGGCAAACGGGCGCAGCGCCTCGAGCTCCGCCGCGAACCGCGTCTCCGGGTCGACGCCGAGGCGCTGCCGGACCCAGTCGAAGTCGAGCTGGAACGTGCAGATCAGCCGACGGATCACGGCGCCGCGCAGCTCGTCCTCGGCGCTCCGCGCCAGGCCGCGCTCGACCGGCAGGACACCTTCGTCGACGCTCTTCCGGTAGCGCGCCAGGTTCTTCTCGTTCTGGACGTAGCAGGAGCCCACGTCGCCAATCGAGGTGACGCCGACGCCGATCATGTCGGTGGCCGGCAGTACCGTGTAGCCCATGAAGTTGCGGTGCAGGTTGCCGGCGTCGAGGGCGAGCGACAGCTCGTCCCCGGGCCTGGCGAAGTGGTCCATGCCGATGAAGCGGTAGCCGGCGGCGAGGAAGCGCTCGGCGGCGGCCGCGAAGATCCGGAACTTCTCGTATCCCTTCGGCAGCGGCAGCCCCTCGAGCGCCCTTTGGTGCGGCTTGATCCACGGCACGTGGGCGTAGGAGAAGGCGGCCACCCGATCCGGGGCCAGCTCGCGGATGACGAGTCCGACGCTGTCGCTGAATTGCTCCGGGGTCTGGTAGGGCAGCCCGTAGATCAGGTCGATGTTGACCGAACCGAAACCCAGCTCGCGGGCGCGTTCGACCAGGTGACGCGTCAGCTCGAGTGACTGCACGCGATGCACCGCCTGCTGCACGCGCTCGTCGAAGTCCTGCACACCGAGCGAGATGCGGTTGAAGCCGAGGGCGCGGAGGACGCGCAAATGGTCGTCGCTGGTGACGCAGGGGTCGACCTCGATCGCCACTTCGGCTCCGGCGGCGAGGTGGAAGCGGCTCGTGATGGCCCCGAACAGCCGCTCGCACTGCGCCGGCGTCAGGTAGGTCGGCGTGCCGCCCCCCCAGTGGAGCTGCGCGAGCGTCCGCCGGCCGCCGAGGCGGTCGGCGACCAGCGCGAGCTCGCGCTCCAGCGCGTCGAGGTAGGCGAGCTCGGGCCCGTGCCGGGGCGAGATCACGATGTTGCAGCCGCAGTAGGTGCAGCGCGCCTCGCAGAACGGCACGTGGACGTAGAGCGACAGCGGCTCGTCGGCGCGCCTGGAGGCGCTCTCCAGGGCCGATGCGTAGTCGCCGGCGGCGAAGCCCGGGTGGAACTGTGGCGCGGTCGGGTACGAGGTGTACCGGGGCCCGGGCCGGTCGTATTTGGCCAGGAGCTCGGGCGTGATGCCGGCGAAGTCGACTTCGGAAGGACCGCATTCCGGAACGGACGACTGCCGGCCTCGGTGCTCTTCGTGCGTGTTCATTGCCCCCCCCGGACGGCGTCGAGGAACGCCGTGACCGCGGCCAGGGGGGTGTGCGGCAGGATGCCGTGGCCGAGGTTGGCGATGTACCCCGTCGGCGGCGCCGCGGCGGTCATCCGACGGGTCGCCCGGCTCACCGCGTCCGGGCTGGACAGGAGCACGGCCGGGTCGAGGTTGCCCTGAACGGCCTTGCCGGTGGCCAAGGCGGCACGCGTGAGGTCGGTGCGCCAGTCGACGCCCAGGACGTCGATCGGCAGAGAGGCGACCGCGCCGACGAGGTGGGCGCCGCCGCCGAGGTAGAGGATGCGCGGGACGTCGAGGTCGTCCAGCGCGGCGAGCAGGCGGGCCAGCGCCGGGACGACGAACTCGGCGTACTCGCGCTCCGCCAGGGCGCCGGCCCAGGAGTCGAACACCTGGACGGCCTGGGCGCCGGCGGCCACCTGCTGGCGGAGGTAGAGGGCCATGGCGTCGGCGAGGCGGAGGAGCAGCGCGCCCAGCTCGGCGGGATGTGCGAAGAGCGCGGCCTTGACGGCGGCGTGCTCGCGCGACGTGCCGCCCTCGACGAGATAGCTGGCCAGCGTCCACGGCGCGCCGCAGAAGCCGATGAGCGCGACGTCGGCCGGCAACGCCGCCCGCACCCTGGAGATCGCCTCCGCGACGAAGGAGGTTCCCACGCCGTCCGCCGGTGGCTGCAGCGCCTCCCACTCCTCGGGGCGTGCCAGCGGCGCCTCGATGCGCGGCCCGCCCTCGTCCGGGAAGGCGAAGTGGACGCCCAGCGGGGCCAGCGGGAGGAGGATGTCCGAGAAGATGATCGCGGCGTCGAAGCCGAAGCGGCGGATCGGCTGAAGCGTGACCTCGGCGGCCAGCTCGGGGTTCCTGCACAGCGCGAGGAACGAGCCGGCCTCGGCCCGGGTCGCGCGGTACTCGGGGAGGTAACGGCCGGCCTGGCGCATGATCCAGGCCGGTGGCCGGTCGACCGGCTGCCGGCGGCAGGCAGCCAGGAAACGGCTGGGGTCCGTGGTCCGTGGTCCGGGGTCGGAAGACGAGACGAGCGAGCTCCGCTGCTGACTCATCGGGGGACCTCGGCGAGCGCCTCGCCCAGCGCCGTCAGCGTTCGCGCGATGTCGTCCCCGGTGTGAGTCGTGGACAGGAAGCCGACCTCGTAGGCCGAGGGCGCCAGGTAGACGCCGCGCCCGAGCAGCGCCCGGTGCAGCACGGCGTAGCGCGGCGCCGCCTCAGGGGCGACGCGGTCGAACCGGCGCGGTGGCTCGCCCGGCTGCATCGCGAGCCAGAACAGCGAGCCGAGCCGGGCGAACGACGCCGGTGCCTCCCGACGCCGGATCAGCGCCCGGACCCCGGCGTCGAGCTCCGTCCCGAGCGCCTCGAGGCGGGCCCAGCCGTCCTCCCGCTCCAGGACCTCGAGCGTGGCGAGGCCGGCGGCCATCGCCACCGGGTTGCCCGACAGCGTCCCGGCCTGGTAGACCGGCCCGAGCGGCGCGACGTGCTCCATGAGGTCGCGGCGGCCACCGTAGGCGCCGACCGGCATGCCGCCGCCGATCACCTTGCCGAAGGTCGCGAGGTCGGGCGTGATGCCGAAGAGCTCGGCGGCGCCCCCGGGGGCCACACGGAACCCCGAGATCACCTCGTCGAAGATCAGCAGGGCGCCGTGCCGGCGGCACAGCGCGGCGAGTTTCAGGAGGAGCTCGCGCCGCTGGAGGAGCAGGCCGGCGTTGGCCGGCACCGGCTCGATGATGACCGCTGCCAGCTCGTCGCCGTAGCGGGCGAAGGCATCGGCGATCGCCTCGTCGTCGTCGAGCGGAACGACGGTGGTCAGCTCGGCCAGCGCGGCCGGAACGCCCGCCGACGAGGGAGTCCCGAACGTCGCCAGGCCCGAACCCGCCTTGACCAGCAGGGAGTCGCCGTGGCCGTGGTAGCAGCCGTCGAACTTGAGGACGCGGGCTCGACCGGTGACGCCGCGGGCGAGCCGGAGAGCCGAGAGAACGGCCTCGGTCCCGGACGAGACGAAGCGGACCATCTCGCAGCCGGGGTACAGGGCGACGACCTTCTCGGCCAGCGTCACCTCGTCCTCACACGGGGCGCCGAACGACATCCCGCGCCGAACGGCTCGCACCACCGCCTCGACCACCGCCGGGTGGGCGTGGCCGAGGATCAGCGGGCCCCAGGACATCACGTAGTCGAGGTAGCGGTTCCCGTCGACGTCGACGAAGTGCGCGCCGTCGCCCTCGCGGTAGAACACCGGCGACCCGCCGACGGCGCGAAACGCCCGGACGGGCGAGTTCACCCCACCCGGCAACACGCGGCAGGCGCGCTCGTACAGCTCGGCGGATCGATCGAGCCTCATCGCGACCGTCCCTTGTCCCCTGTGCCCCGACCCCTCGGCGAGTGCAGCGAGCCGCTCACAGCCAACCCTCGGCGAGCGCCTGGCGGGCGTGATACGTGATGATGATGTCGGCGCCGGCGCGGCGGAACGCGTGCAGGTTCTCCATCGTGACGGTCCGCTCGTCGATCCACCCGCGTAACGCGGCGGCCTTGACCATCGAGTACTCGCCGGAGACGTTGTAGACGGCGAGCGGCTGGTCGAACCCCGCGCGGATCTCGGCGAGCACGTCGAGGTAGGCGAGGCCCGGCTTGACCATCAGGATGTCGGCCCCCTCCTCGATGTCGAGCTGCGCCTCGAGGACCGCCTCGCGCTTGTTGCGGGAGTCCATCTGGTACGACTTGCGGTCGCCGAACTGCGGCGCCGAGTGGGCGGCCTCGCGGAACGGGCCGTAGTAGCCCGACGCGTACTTGCACGAGTAGCTCATGATCGGCGTGTCGACGAGCCCGGCGTCGTCGAGCGCCTCGCGGATCGCGAGGACGCGCCCGTCCATCATGTCCGACGGGGCCACGACGTCGGCGCCGGCCGCGGCGTGGGCGACGGCCATCCGCGCCAGGTGCTCGAGGGACGGGTCGTTGGCGACCCGGCCGGCCTCGATCACGCCGCAATGCCCGTGGTCGGTGTAAGCGCACAGGCAGACGTCGGTCATGATCACGAGATCGTTGCCGAAACGCCTTTTCAGCGACGCGACGGCCTGCGGAACCAGGGCGTCCTCGCCGTACGACGCGCGGCCGTCGCCGTGCTTCGGCTCGGAGTCATCGGGGACTCCGAAGAGCAGCACCGAGCGGATGCCGAGCGCGATGTCCGCCTCGATGGTCTTCGCCAGGGCGTCGACCCCCTCGCGGCGGATCCCCGGCATGGCGTCGATCTCCTGGACCTCGCCGGGCTTGCGCAGGACGAAGTGCGGCATCACGAACATCCGCGGGTCGAGCCGCGCCTCGGCGACGAGGTCGCGCAGGCGGGGGTTGAAGCGCAGGCGACGGGGTCTCACGAGCAGATCTGACATAGCTCCTCCACGAGTGCATCTGGGGTCGGGTGGGCGAGGGTGGCCACCGCGAGGCCGAGCTCGGCGGCGGCAGCGGCGGTGGTTGCGCCCATCGCGAGGTGGGGGACACCGGCGAACCGGCCTGCGGCGGCCGCCGCGTACGCCCGTGCCGCGCGCGGGCTCGACAACAGCACCGCCAGCGGCGGCTCGGCGGGCAGCTCGGGCAGCTCGGCGACCGGTGTCGTGTCCATGGCGTAGACGGCGACGGGGACGACGGCGCGCCGGAGCCCCTCGCCGAGCTCGTCCCGGCGGTCCCGCCCGCAGGGGTGGACGGCAGCCGCACCGCCAACGAGGCGAGCCGCCAGTTCCCCGACCAGGGCCGCGGCGCCGGCGTTCCCGGTGAGCTCCACCCTGAGGCCGACAGCCTCGGCGGCCCGGGCGGTCGCACGGCCGACGGCCGCCACCGGCAGCGTGCCGAGCGTCGGCCACAGGCCGCGCGACAGCGCGCCGCGCCGGAAGGGGTCGGCTGCCCTGGCGCTGGTCATGGCGATCATGCGCAGCGAGCCGAGCGCGGCGGCGACCCGGTCCCACCCCTCGACGTCCTCGATCGGGGCGTCGCGGAGCACCGGGTAGGCGAACGCTTCGATCGCGTGCGGGGCGAGCGCGGCCCTGATCTCATCGAGGCTGGCCTCGGAGCGCGTGACCAGGACGTAGCGGCTCAAGCCGTGGCGCTCCCACCGAGCTGCGCGAGCGCCGCTGCGGCCGCAGTCTCGGCGGTGGCGCCGACGGCGGACGCCCGGCGCAGGTCGGCGCGCGTGAGCCCCTCGTCGAGGTGCCCGAGGACGGCGCGCAGCTCGATCACCGATCCGGACCGGTTGGCCAACGCGCCCAGCGGGAGGTGGCAGCCGCCGCCGAGGCCCTTGAGGAGCAAGCGCTCGGCGCGGGTGGCCTCGGCGACCAGCTCGTCGTTCAGCTTCCGGACCTCGTCCAGCGTGCGGTGATCGTTGGCGCGCACCTCGATGGCCAGGGCGCCCTGGCCGGGTGCCGGCATCAACGTGTCGACGTCCGCCCGCCACACCGTGAGCCCGTCGAGGTCGAGACCCAGGCGATCGACGCCTGCCGCGGCCAGCATGATGGCATCGTACGCGCCCTCGCGGAGCTTGCGGAGCCGGGTCGGGACGTTGCCGCGGAGCGCCCGGATGACTGTGTCGGGCTGCAGGGCCAGGGCCTGGGCGGCGCGGCGCAGCGAGGACGTCCCGATCGCCGCGCCGGGGCGGAGTCGCATGCCGCCGGTCCCACCGGCCTCCGGCCGGGCGAGGACCAGCTCGCGCGGGTCCTCGCGCTGCAGGATCGCGCCCAACACGAGCCCTTCCGGCTCGTCGGTCGGGAGGTCCTTGAGCGAGTGGACGACGACGTCGACCCGGTCGGCCTTCAGCTCCTCCTGCAGCTCCTTGGTGAAGAACCCGCTGCCGGGCAACTCGTGGAGCGAGCGCGAGCGGTCGCGATCGCCGCTGGTCTGGACGACCACCAGGTCGCAGCCGACGCGGCACCGCTCGGTGAGCAGCGCCGCCACGCGGCGCGCCTGCCAGAGGGCGAGATCCGATCCGCGGGTCCCGATCCGCAACCTCCCCGTCACGGCTGCACCGCGTCGAGGAAGGTGTTGAGCACGTCGGTTGAGTGGTGCCAGGCGACCTCGCGCAGCCCGCGCATCGGCACCCGCACGAGGCGTTGCGACAGCCGTTCGGCCGCCTCCTCGATGGCGTCGGCCGGCAGCGTGCCGCTGTCCGCCGCGACTCTGGCCAGCTCGACGCGGGCGAGGTCGCGGAACGTCGTCACGAGCCGCCGGGCGACCGGGGAGAGCTCGTGCTCCATCACCTCGTAGGAGAGCTCCTGCAGTTGCTCCTCGACGATTAGCTCCGACTTTGACAGCTCCTCGGCCCGGGCGCTGCGGTTCGCTTCGGCCTCGCCGCGCAGCACGGTCTGGTCGACCACCTCGATGCCGTCGACGGCGCGGCACTCGCCGCTCACGTTTGGTGGCAGGCCGAAGTCGAGGAGCAGCGCCGGGGCGAGCCGGCGGGCGACCTCGGGGGTGATGACCGGCAGCTCCGACGAGGTGGCTGCGATGACCGCGGCGAAGCCCCCGCCGTCGTCCAGCTCGCCGAGGGGCCGGTAGGTCGCGGCGTACTTGGCGGCCAGGCTGCTGCCGCGGTCGCGGGTGCGGTTGAACAGGGTGACGGCTCTCTCAGGAGCGAGCTTCCTGACCAACTCGAGCGCCTGGTTCGCCATCTCCCCGGCGCCGACGACAGCGACGGGGCCGGGGCAGGCCTCGAAGCGCGCCCGCAGCGAGCGCTCGGCCAACGAGACCAGCGACACCGGCCGACGCGACAGCATCGTCTCGGTGCGCACGCGCTTGGCGGTCCGGAACGCCTGGGTGAACAGGGTGGTCAGCCGCGGTCCGGCGACACCCGCGTCAGTTGCCATCCGGAACGCTCCCTTGACCTGGCCGAGGACCTGAGACTCGCCGAGCATGAGGGCGTCGAGGGCCGAGGCGACGCGGAAGAGGTGGCGCGCGACCTCTCCGCCGTGCAGCATGAGGCAGCGGTCGACCTGCGGCAGGACCGACGCCCCGCGGGTCTCGGCCTCCAGCGCCATCCCGAGCGCCATGGTCAGCCTGCCCGGGCACAGCTCGCCGTCGTAGGCCAGGTACCACTCGGTCCGGTGGCAGGTCGAGACGTAGACGAGCTCCTGGACACCGAGCCGGAGCTTCAGCGCCCGCAGCAGCGTGGGGAGCTCCTCCTCCGGCAGTCTGGCCCGCCCGATCTCTTCCAGGCCGGCCCCCGTGTGGTTGCAGCCCAGCAAGACGTAACGTCGCATGCTCATGACCCCCGCGTGGATTCTGCGGCGCGGAATGTCATATGTGAAGGGCCTGCGCGTCAGGATTGTGTCGCACCACTGCAACGTTATTGCAATTTCGCAATCGATTCTCAACTCAATGGCCTGAATGCCGCCACGAAGCCGGCCGGAGCCCCGGATCGAGCTTGGCAAATCCGCGCGTCCGCGCTAGCTTCGCAGGCGTGACGGACATCGTCGATCGACCGGGTGGGCAACTCGTCGCCACCTGTGCCCGCGGACTCGAGGGAGTCCTGCGTGGGGAGCTCGAGCGCCTCGGCCATGCGGAGGTCCGCGAGGGGCGGGGAATGGTCGAGTTCAGCGGTGGCTTTGCCGACGTGCTGCGAGCCAACCTCTGGCTGCGGTCTGCGATGCGGGTGCTCGTCCGTCTCGCGGACGGGCCGGCCGGGAGTCGGGAGGGGCTCTACCGCCTGGCGCTCGGCGTCCGCTGGGAGGAGCTCATCGGTCGCGGGCAGACGTTCGCGGTCGAGGTCGCCGGGCGCGGCGACGCGTTCGCCCACAGCACCTTTCCGGCCCTCGTCGTCAAGGACGCGATCGCCGATCGACTGCGTTCGCGCCGGGGCGAGCGCCCCGACGTCGACCGCGAACGGCCCGACGTCGTGGTCCACGCCCACCTGAGCGGAGCGCACGCGGGACTGTCCCTTGACGGAACGGGCGAGCCGCTCTCGCACCGCGGCTGGCGGCCGCGCGGGGGTCCTGCACCCCTGGCCGAGTCGCTCGCCGCCGGGGTGCTCTTGCTCGCCGGCTACGACGGTTCGCAGCCGTTCCTCGACCCGATGTGCGGGACGGGCACGCTCGCCATCGAGGCCGCCCTCATCGCCACCGGTTCGGCACCCGGGCTGGGCCGCCCGTTCGCCTGCGAGCGCTGGGCGACTGCCTCGGCGACAGAGGTCCGCGACCTCAGGGCCGAGGCGCGACGGCGCCGACGGCCGGCCCCGGCTCCGATCGTCGGCAGCGACGCCGATGGCCGGGCCGTGGCCGCCGGCGCGCGAAACGCCCAGGAGGCCGGCGTCGGAGCCGAGGTTCGCTTCGAGACGCGTGACGTCAGGGAGCTGCAGCCGCCCGGGGCAGGCGCCGTCATCGTCGCCAACCCGCCGTACGGGCATCGCCTCGGACGCGACAGCGACCTGGGTGGCCTCTACGCCGAGATCGGCGATGCGCTGAAGCGGCGCGCCGCCGGGTGCACCGCGTGGATCCTGGTCGGCGACCCCGAGCTGGCGAAGCGTATCGGCCTGCGCCCGAAGCGCCGCGTGGTCCTGTTCAACGGCCCGATCGAGTGCCGCCTGCTCGGGTTCGACCTGGTTCAGGGGCGGCTCCCGGCCCGGGGCGGAGCCGAAGCGACCTGATCGGCGTGCGGTTGAGCCCGACGCCCGGGGGCTCTCGCGGTGCTATCCTTTGCGTCCCATGGCGCTCGCCGTCGCCGCTCTGATCCCTGGCTTCCAGTGCGGGGCCCGCATCGGCGGTGTCGTCGCCGAAGTCCGGCGTCACGTCGATGGCGTCCTCGTCGTCGACGACGGCTCGAGCGACGCGACGGCCGAGGTGGCGTTGCGCGCCGGGGCCCGGGTCGTCCGCCACGAGGCGAACCAGGGCAAGGGCGCCGCCCTCCGTTCCGGCCTCGCGGTCCTCCTCGGTGAACCGCACACGCACGTGCTGATGCTCGACGGCGACGGCCAGCACGACCCCGCGGACATCCCGGGCTTCCTCGCGGCGGGGGCAGAGGCCGACTTCGTCCTCGGCACCCGGCTGTGGAAGCCCGAGGCGGTGCCGCGCCGCCGATTCTGGACCAACTTCCTCGGGACCCGGGCGCTCGAGCTGATGAGCGGGTACCCGCTCGAGGACTCGCAGTGCGGGTTCAGGCTGGTGGCTGCGCCGTACCTGCGCCGGATGGCACTGTTCGGCAGGCGCTACTCGGTCGACACCGAGATCCTCGTCCGCGCCGGCAGGCTGCGCGCCAGCTTCCTCCACGTCCCCGTCCAGGTGATCTACGACGGCGCCGTCTCGCACTACCGGCCGATTGCCGACACGCTGCACATCCTCGGCTCCGCGGTGCGCTTCAAGATCGACGAGGGCGACCTCCGCAGCGACCCCGGACCCGCGGCGTGGCGGCGCCTCGTGGCGGCTCCGCCGGTGCTCGTCGGCCCGACCGACACGGAAGGCCGCGCATCGGGATGACCGACCCGCAGCCCCGCGACCTCCCTGGAGACGCGCCGACCGTGGTGGTCAGCGGCGGCTCCCGTGGAATCGGCCGGGCGATCGTCGAGTTGCTCGCCGCCGACGGGTACCTCGTCCACTTCCTCTATCTCAGCCGGGACGACGCGGCTGCCGAGGTCGTTGCGAGGGTGGCCGCGGCCGGCGGCCGTGCGGTCGCTCATCGCTGCGACGTCTCCGACCGCGCGGCCGTCGAAGCGACACTCGAGGTGCTGACCGCCGGCCCCATCTACGCCCTGGTCAACAACGCCGCCACCCTGCGCGACGGTCACCTCCTGCTGATGGACGAGGAGCGCTGGGACATCGTCGTGGACACCGTCCTCACGGCGGCCTACCGGCTCGCGCGCGGTTGCCTGCGGGCCATGCTCCACGCCGGACACGGCCGGATCGTCAACGTCGGGTCGCTGTCGGGCAACCAGGGACTCGCCGGCCAGACCAACTACGCGGCGGCCAAGGGCGGGCTCGCGGCGTTCGGCCGTTCCCTGGCGCGCGAGGTCGGCCGCTACGGCATCACCGTCAACACCGTGGTGCCGGGTTGGATCGACACGGACTTGCTGGCGGCATTGCCCGAGACGCGGCGAACCAAGGCCGTCGCGTCGGTGCCCCTGGGCCGCTTCGGCACTCCGAACGAGGTTGCCCACGTCGTGCGGTTCCTGCTCTCGCCGGCGGCCAGCTACATCACGGGCTGCGCCATCCGGGTCGACGGGGGCCTCGGCTCCTGAGAGACGGTCGGGCGTCGAGCGTCAAGCGTCCAGCGTCAAGGAAGACCCATGGCACTTCTACGGCGCGCGTTCGTGCGTCTCCTCGACTCTCGACCCTGAACCCTTGACCGGGTGGGTGGTGGCAGTGTTTTGTGGGAAGGCCGGGGGAGAGCTGTCGGCTTCCTCGCGGGTCAGGGCGCCAGGGTGCCCCAGAACAGCCGCTGGAAGTGATACGCCAGTTGGAGCGAGAGGGGGCCCGCCGAGCCGCCGCTCAGCGGCCTGGAGTCGAGGCGCGAGACCGGCATCAGGAGCATGGTCGTCGAGGCCAGGAACACCTCGTCGGCGGTCGCCAGGTCGGAGAGGGTCAACGGCTGCACGCGGTACCGGATCCCCAGCTCGGCGCAGATCTCCTGCACCACGACGGCGCTGACCCCGGGCAGGATGCGCTGGGTCCTCGGAGGCGTCGTGACCGCCCGGGCCTTCACGGCGAAGACCGTGCTGGAAGCCCCCTCGTTGACGAACCCGTCGCGCCCGACGAAGATCGCCTCGGCGGCGCCGCGTTCGGCCGCCTCGCGCTTGGCCAGGACCGCGGGCAGGAGCATGACGGTCTTCAGGTTGCACCGGTGCCAGCGTGATTCCGGGACGGTGATCACGGCGATGCCCCGGGCTGCGTCCGCCGGGGCGGGGAAGTCGAACGCTCGGAGATAGGCGAAGAAGCAGGGAAGCGTCTGGTCGCCGGCGAGGTGCGCGCGGGGAGCCGTCCCGCCGGTGATCTGGGCGTAGAGGATCGCGGTACGCAGGCGCTCGCGGCGGTGGAGCTGCTCGACGATGTGCTGCCACACCGGCGCCGCCGGGACGCCTGCCTCGAGGCCGAGCTCGCGCGCCCCGGCCAACATGCGGTCGACGTGCTCGGCGAGACGGAACGGTTGGCCGCCGGTGACCGCCACGACCTCGTAGAGCGCCTCGCCGAACTGCAGCCCGCGGTCCTCGACCGGGACGCGCGCCTCGGCGAACGGCACGAGCCGCCCGTCGAACCACGCCCACTCCGGGGTGCGCCCCTGCACGGTCACGGGGAAAGTGTACTGCGGCGCACTCCTCCGTGACGGGGTCCCGAGGGTGGGTTATTCTCGGCCGCGACGGAGGAGCTCATGGGCGGCGTGTTCAAGGCGTACGACGTGCGTGGGGTGTACCCGACCGAGATCGACGAGAACCTCAGCTATGCCATCGGCTACCACTTCAGGGAGATCCTCGATGCCGACGACATGGCTCGCGGCGGCCAGGTCGTGGTCAGCCACGACATGCGGGACTCCTCGCCCCGCCTGGCCGCCTCGCTGTGCGACGGGCTGCGCACGGCCGGCCTCGGCGTCATCCACATCGGGCTGGCCACGACGCCGATGAACTACTTCGCGACCGGCTTCCTCGCCGCCTCGGCGGGGATCCAGGTCACGGCCAGCCACAACCCGGCGAAGTACAACGGGCTGAAGTTCTCGCGGCGGGACGCGATCCCCGTGTCGAGCGAGACCGGTATCGGCGTGCTCGAGGCGCTGGTCCGGGAGCGGACGGTGCCCTCCGCCGCGCCGCAGGCGCCGATTGAGCACCGCGACATCCGCGCGGCCTACCGCGAGCACGTGCTGTCGTTCCTGCGGCACCGGGAGCCGCGCCTGCGGGTGGCGGTTGACGTGGCCAACGGCATGGCCACCCTCTACCGCGAGCTCCTCGAGGAGCTCAACATCGATCTCGTCCCGCTCTTCTTCGGCCTCGACGGCAACTTCCCGAACCACGAGGCCAACCCGCTCAAGCCGGAGAACCTCCGCGACCTGCAGCAGGCCGTGCGGGAGCACGGTTGTGCCTTCGGGGCCGCCTTCGACGGCGACGCGGACCGAGCCATCCTGGTCGACGGGGACGCCGAGATCGTCGGTGCCGATCTCGTCACGGCGCTGCTGGCCGGTCCGATCCTGGAGCGCTATCCGGGCACCCCGATCGTCTACGACATCCGGTCGTCCTGGGCAACCCGCGAGGCGATCCTGGCCGCCGGCGGCACCCCGGTGCGCGAACGGGTCGGGCACTCCTTCATGAAGGCGACCATGAGGCGGATCGGCAGCCCGTTCGGCGGCGAGCTGGCCGGGCATTTCTACTACCGGGCAAACTACTTCGCCGACTCCTCGCTGATCACGGTCATCGAGGTTCTCAACGAGCTCCGCCGCCGCGGACGGACGCTCGCCGAGCTGCTGCGCCCCTTCCGCCGCTACGTCGGGACCGGCGAGATCAACTTCCACGTCGAGGACAAGGCGGCGATGATCGCCCGTCTGGCCGAGACGTTCGCCGACGGCGAGATCGATTACGTCGACGGCATCACCGTGCAGTACCCGGACTGGTGGTTCAACGTGCGGCCGTCGAACACCGAGCCGCTCCTGCGCCTGGTCATGGAAGCCCGCGCGGTGGACCAGCTCGCCGTCCACAAGGAACGACTGCTGTCTATGCTCGGTTCGCCGGAGGGGGAGCACTGACCAGGCGGTAGCCGGCGTCCGAGTCGGAGTGGATGACCCGGTAGAGCCCGCTGTCCGAAGACGGATCGACGTCGGCGCCGCTCTCCTTCGTCACCACCTCGATGAGCGCCTCGACCACGACCGGATCGAACTGCCGCCCGGCCTCGGTGCGCAGCTCGGCGATGGCCGCCTCGGACGAACGGCCCGCGGAGTACGGGCGCTTGATCGTCATCGCATCGAAGGCATCCACCGCCAGGATGATGCGGCTCTCCAGCGGGATCTCCTCGCCGCGCAGGCCGCGGGGATAGCCGGAGCCGTCGAAGTGTTCGTGGGCGCAGCGGATGATCTCGGCCGCCCGCTCGAGCTTGCCCATCCGCTCGACGATCAGCGCGCCGACCTCGGGGTGGGTCAGGATCTGCTCCCGCTCAGTGGTGTCGAGAGGTCCCGACTTGTTGAGGATCTCGTTGGCGATCGCGATCTTGCCGACGTCGTGGAGGATCGCGGCGACCGACAGGAGGAACCGCTGGTGGCTCGAGAAGCGGACCCAGCCCCGCCGTTCCAGCACCTCCGCGGTTGCCATCGCCAGACGCTCGACGCGGTCGATGTGCTCGCGCGTGTAGTGGGACTTTGCCTCGACGATTTCGGCGAGGGTCGAGATCATCCCGAGGTAGGTGTTGCGGATCTCGTCGGCCATCCGGTTGAACTCGCGGGTGAGCGAGCCCAGCTCGTCGCCGCGGCCGGTCGGGAGGCGGACCATGAGGTGCCCGCGCGCCATCGCCGCGGTGCCCTCGAGGAGCGCGTTGAGGGGGGCGAGCAGTCGGGCCGCCAGGCCGCTGCCGATCGCCAACGCGAGCAGCGAGCCGCACACCGTGACCAAGAACCAGGCGCGCAGCCCCTGGACGAGGCTCTGGCCGCTGCGGATCGGGGCGGACAAGAGGACCAGCTCCAGGGCCGAGCCGTCATCGAGCTGAACCGCCGGGCGCCGTGCCGAGACCGGCCGGAAGAGCCAGGCGAAAGGGCCCTTGGGCAGGTACGACAGGAGGCTCTCGATGTCCTGGTCCGGACCCGGGGGCGTCTCCGGCCACGCCACGAGGATCTGGTGATCGTCGCGCAGCGCGCCCACGAGGCCCACCGGGATGATCCGACCCAGGAAGCTGCCGTCGAGCGGCTCCGTCAGGACGACCCAGCGCCGCTCGTCGCCGACGCCTCCCGGAACGGCCGAGCACAGCTTGAGCGAGGCCAGCCCGTCGGCTCCCTTCTGGACCCAGGCGGCGGGCCGTCCGAAGGCGACCTGGGCGGCGATCTGCGGCTTCGGGGGCAGCCAGGCGGTCGCCAGGGAGCGCCCGACGCCGCGCTCCCAGCGGTAGGCCTCGACCTCCTTCCGCAGCCCGTGGAAGACCTCGACGCGCTCCAGCCGGTAGAAGGCCAGGAAGTCGTGCAGGCGGCCCAGCGTGGCGATGTCCGGGGACAGCGGGCCGGCTTCGGCCGCGAACGTCGAGATGTCGTCGCGGGCGTGCTGCAGGTCGGCGAGCCGACTGGCAAGGAGGTGGCGCGCGGTGGTCAGCGAGCTGTCCAGGGCCTGCCCCTCCATCGTCCTGGTCCCACGCAGGAGCAGGACCACGTTGACCAGGCCGATGACCAGCGCCGTGAGCAGAATCGAGCCCAGGTGGGAGAGGACGAGCTGCCAGCGGAGCCTCACGGCAGTCCTCCGGACACGAGGCGCGGCAGCTCGTCGCGCGTGGGCGCGTGCGGCCGGCGGGCGACCCGCTGGAGGCGGTCCCCGGCACGTTGGAACGAGTCGCTCCAGTGCGCGGCAGCCGGGAAGAACTGCCCCTGCTCAAGGGCGCGGAGGAAGCCGACCGTCCCCTGCGAGGCCATTGCCTGCTGCGACTGGAAGGAGTCGATAAGGACCGAGAGGCGGCGAGTCGAGCGGTTGAGGCGCTCGTTGACGTCCGGCTCCAGCAGGCTCGCCCCGATCTGCAGGCCCAGGTCGGCCCACGGCGAGTCCTTGGCCACGGCCACGCACTGGTAGCCGACCAGGGCCCTGGCGGGGTGCTCGGCGTCGGCGAACGCGGGGACCGGAGTCACCGCGAACGGTCGCCCGCACGCCTCCAGCGCCTCGAGCAGCCACGGCCCGGAGATGAAGCTCGCCAGCTTGCCGTCCGAGTAGAGCTGGAGCTGGAGCGACTCGAGGTCCTCGCCGGTGAAGCAGCGCCACCCGCCCGGCGCCTGCCAGGACGGAGCCGTCCGCAGGAACACCCTGAGGAGGACGTCGTCGCGCCAGATCAGGTTGCCGTCGACATCCACCAGGCTTCCCTGGTAGGCACTGACCAGCGGTGCGAGGTGGTAGGGACTCGCCAGGTTGACCGCGATCGGGATCGTTCCCGGCGGCATCGGGACGCTCAGGATTTCGTCGATGCTCCGCGGCGGGGACGGGAATCGCTGGGGGTCGTAGATCAGCGCCAGCGTCTCGGCGGACACCGGGAAGGCGAGGACCTTGTCACGGTCGGTCACGGCCAGGACCGCCTGCCGAACCAACCGGTCCTGCATCGCCTCGACCCGCGTCGACGGCAGCTCGCCGATGGTCCCGCGCTCGGCGAGCTGGCCGAGCCAGTCGTTCGGCACGACGACCAGGTCGAGGAGCCCCTCGCCGCCCTGCGGCTGGTTCTTGGAGAGATAGTCGGAAAGCCCGTACGAGCTGTAGGTGCGGACGTCGATGGTCATCGACCCGAGCCGCTCCGCAACCCGTAGCAGTTCGCGGTGGAGCGACTCGGCCGCCGGTCCGCTCCACGCCGTGCCCACGGTCAGGTGGGCCTGCTTCTCACCGCGCGGCTGGCAGGCGACGCTCCCCGCCGTCACGACGAGGAGGAGGCACGCCGAGCATGCCCGGGCACGTCCGAGGGTTCTCATCGGGTCGGGCACCAGCAACGCGGGTCCGGTCGAAACCGGCCGTCGCCGAGCTCCCGGCAGCGCATTCGTCGCCTCATGGTCACGCAAAAGTAGTCTAGCAAACGATGACCGAGGCGCTACCATGAGCCGCGGACATGGCGCAGGGGAACCCGCTGACCTCGGCGTCCGCCATCCGGCTCCTCGATGGCGGGGAGCGCCCTTCCGAGCAGGACCTGGTCCGCCTGCTCCGCGTCCCCGGCTGCCCACCGTCGCTCGTCGAGCACCTGGCCGGCTGCCGGTGGGTGCTCCGCGAACGGCGGGTGCTCCCACTGGTGGTGCGCCACCCGGCCTGCCCCCGCGCGTTCGCGCTGGAGGGTGCGGGCCGACTCGGCTGGCACGACCTCCTCGAGGTCGCCCGCGACCTGCGGGCGAATCCTCTGGTCCGGCGTCATGCCGAGCGGAAGCTCCTCGATCGCATTCCGCAGATGGCGCTCGGCGAGCGGATCGCGCTCGCCCGGTTGGCGACCAGGGCGGTGATCTCCGGTCTCCTCGCCAGCGCCGACCTACGGTGCGTCTCGGCGCTCCTCGACAACCCGCAGTTCGTCGAGGGCGACGCCGTCCGGCTGCTCCAGCTCAACCTCCGGGGAGAGTGCGTGCTCGCCGTCCTGCGCCACCCGCGCTGGGGCACCGTACCGCTCGTGGTCCGCACGGCATTGCGGCACGACGCCCTCCCGGTCGGCATCGCGCTGGGCCTGCTGGCCAGCCTCCGGTCGGGGGATCTCTCCGATGTGGTCGCTGCTCCGGACGTGCCCCACCCCGTGAGAGCCGCGGCCCAGCAGCTCCTTCAGCGTCGCGACGAGGCGTGCGGATCGACGTGAGCGGGCCGGACCCCCTTGCGCTGGCGGGCCAACCCCGTAAACTTGCGCCGTCATGGGCCTGAGCGAGAACCCGACCGCGAAGGAGTTCGGTGAGGCACTGCGTTCAGCCCGGGAGCAGGCGGGCGTGGATCTGGAGACGCTCTGCGAGCGGACCAAGATCTCGCGCCGGATGATCGAGGCGCTCGAGGCCGGACAGTTCTCCAGCTTGCCCGCCGGCGTGTTCCCCCGGCTCTTCCTGCGCCAGGTGGTCGAGATCCTCCGCGAGGATCCGGGGCCGTGGCTCAAGGCCTTCGAGGGCGCGTACGAGCGGTTCTCGCGCAGCACCACCCAGAGTCAGCCCTTGGCCGTGACGCCCCAGCGGGGCCGGCGGGTCGGGCCCTGGCTGCTCGGTTCCGCGCTGGTGACCGGGGCGCTGGCGACCGTGGTGATGGTCGAGCGGCACCAGGCCCGGCGGCCCGCCGACTCGGTGCCTCCGACACCCGAGGCGATCCTCGCCGCGCTTCCGCCGACGCCGCCGCCGACGCCCGAGCCCACGCCGCTGCCGGGGGTCGGGCCGGGGCCGGAGGTCCTCGTGATCCGGACGGCCGGAAGGTCGTGCTGGGTCCAGGTCCGGGTCGCCGGCCAAGACCCGGTGGCCCGGTTGCTGGCCGCGGACACCGCCTGGGAGATCGCCGCCGGGGGCGAGGATGTCGACCTCGTGCTGGGGGATGCCGGCGCGGTCCACGTCGACTATCTCGGGACGCACCACGAGGGCCTCGGCCACGACGGGACGGTGGCGCGCGTTCGACTCTCATCGACGGCTCCGTCGCCGCCTGCCTCTCCCCCGCCATGAGCGAGCAGGCCATCACCAGCGTCGGAGAGCTGCTGAGCCGGATGCGCCAGGGCATGGTGCCCAGGTCCGTCCGGCTCTTCGCCGCGCAGGGCCTGCTCCCGGTCAGCAGAGAGGACCTCATCCGGGTGTTGGCCTTCCTGGCCGCCGAAGGCGACGAGGAGATCGCCTCGACGACCCGCGAGACCCTGGCCACGTTCACGACCGAGAACTTCCGGGCCGTCCTCCAGCTCGACGACATCACCGCGCTCGACATCGACCTCCTCGGCCGGGCCGTTCACGACGACTCGATCTGGCAGGCCATCGTCCGCCATCCGCGGACCGCGAACGAGACGCTCCGGTGGATGGCCAGGCTGGCGTCGCCGCCGACCCAGGACGCCATCGTCACCAACCAGGTGCGAATCCTGTCGTGCCTCGAGATCCTCGCCGACCTGCGGGCGAATCCGCAGGTCAGCCAGGACATCCTCCGCCGGGTGCGGGAGTTCGAGGAGGAGTTCCTCGAGAAGGCGGTGCAGTGGGCGACCGCGGTGGAGGCCGAGCCAAAGCTCGCTGAGGGGCCTTCGATCGAGGACGCCCTGGCGGCACTGAAGGAGATCGGGATGAAGTTCGTCCCCGAGCTCCTGCGCGAGGCGACGATCGAGGGAGAGGAGGAGGAGGCCGGGGCGCCGCGGGAGATCCGCGACGCGTACGTCCGCATCGCCCTCATGAACACGTTCCAGCGCGTGATGACGGCTCTCAAGGGCACCAAGGAAGAGCGGTTGATCCTCGCCCGCGACCGCAACACCCTCGTCGTCCGCGCGGTCATGATGTCGCCTCGCCTCAACGAGCTGGAGGTCGAGCAGATCGCCGGCATGCGCTCGGTGACCGACGAGGCGTTGCGCCTGATCGCCGTCAAGGGTCGCTGGATTCGGCGCTACGGCATCGTCCACAACCTGGCGTTCAACCCGAAGACCCCGGCGGGGCTCGCCATCCAGCTCCTCGGCCGACTCTCGCAGCGCGACCTCGCTGCGCTGTCCCGGGACCGCAACGTCTCGGGGACGGTCCGCCGGGTCGCAGTCGAACGCTACGCAGCGAGGAAATAGCGAACTGAGGTAGTATTGCGGCGGTAGCACGCGAGAGCCCATGTCGAGTCAGAAGAACTTCTACGAGGTCCTCGGGATCGAACAGTCTGCAAGCCAGGAACAGGTTCGTTCGGCCTTTCGCAAGCTGGCGCGGGAGCGCCACCCCGACAGGTTCCAGGGTGCAGCCCGGAAGGATGCCGAGCGCGAGTTCCAGGCCATCACCGAGGCCTACAACATCCTGTCGGTGCTCGAGCGCAGGGCCCGCTACGATCAGACGCTCCAGAGCGCCGGAGGTAGTGAGGGCCTGACGAACCCGCGCGAGCTGGCCCGGGCGATGCTCGCCAAGGCGGTCAGCCTGATGAAAGCCGGCGACACCTCGCGGGCGGGGGAGTTCTTTTCGCAGGCGGTCGCGCACGACCCGCAGAGCGCCAAGGCGCATCACCTCTACGGTTCGTTCCTGGCCCAGCACGGCGGTCGCCTGGAGGAGGCGCTGCGCCAACTCGACCAGGCCGTCAAGTTGGATCCGCTCAACGTCCGGGTCCTCCTCGACGCGTCACGCCTGTTCGCCAGGGCGCGGATGTTCACCAGGGCCACGCGGCTGGCGGAGACCGCGGCCGAGCTCTCTCCCGACGATCCCACGGTAGAATCCTGGTTGCAGCAGTTGCGACAGTCAGCACGGGGGGAGGGTGGACGCTAGCATGGGTGGAGACGCATGGCGGTGAGGCTGGAAACCTTCGGACTGACGGATCGCGGGCTGCGTCGCCACCACAACGAGGACGCCCTGCTGATCCGGGACGACCTCGGGCTGTACGTCGTGGCCGACGGGATGGGTGGCCATGCCGCGGGCGAGGTCGCCGCCGATCTCGCCATCCGTGAGGTGGAGCGCATCGTCGAATCGACCCGTGCCTCCGCCGAGGACACCTGGCCCGAGGAGTGGGACCCGCACCTGTCGTTCACCGGGAACCGGCTGGCCCAGGCGATCCTCGCCGCGCACCGCCGGGTCACCGGAGCGGTCGCCGGCGACGTGGGCCTGAAGGGCATGGGCGCGACGATCGTGGCGGCGCTCGTGGACGCCGAGCGGTCCCACGTCACCATCGCCCACGTCGGCGACAGCCGTGCCTACGTGCTGCGCGGTGGAGAGCTGGAGCTGCTCACGTCCGACCACTCGTGGGTCCATGAGCAGGTGCTGGCAGGCCTGCTGACCGAGGAGGCCGCCCGCAACCACCCCCTGAAGAACGTCGTGACGCGGGCCCTCGGCGGCACCCAGGAGCCGCTGGTCGACATCCACGACCGGACGATGGACCCCGCCGATCTGCTCGTGATGTGCTCCGACGGCCTCAACACGATGCTCGACGACGGCGAGATCATCGCGGTCCTGAACCGGCACAAGGAGATCGCCAGGGCAGCCGAGCAGCTCGTCTTCGAGGCGAATCGCAAGGGCGGCGTCGACAACATCACGGTACTGCTCGTCCGCGCCCTGGCCTGATCTCCACGCTGCCGACGACTAGCTAGAATGTAGGGACGATGCCCTGGCGTCGGTCGGTACGCATCGCGGCGCGTTGGACGGCGGTCCTGTCCGGGCTGGGCCTGGCGGCGCTGGCGTTGTTCGTCGTCTACGGCGTGTCGCTGGTCGACCGGTCGATGGCGGCGGAGCTCGTCGGCAGCGGTACCCGCGTCGTCTCGGCGCCGCTCGAGCTGCGGGCCGGACAGCCGTGGACGGTGTCGGACCTCAGGCGGACACTCAAGGAGCGCGGCATTCCCGAGTGGGCGGGGGAGGGCGATCCGCGGGCCGGCGAGTTCCTCGTCGCCGGCGACCGTGTCGTCGTGGCTGGCGGCGCGGCCAGCGGCCGGCCCGGTGCCACCGTCCTGCGCGCCACCGGGAGCGGGCTCGTGATCCAGGAGCCGAGCGGCCGCGCCGCCGCCGGGCTGACCCTCGCGCCGACGGTGATCGGCACGACCGCCGCGGGCGACACCGTGCGGTGGCCGGTGAGGCTCGCCGACGTCTCGCCGCACCTGCTGACGGCCGTGGTCGACATCGAGGACCGGAGCTTCCTGTCGCACGCCGGCCTGTCGCTGCGGGGTCTGCTCCGCGCCGCCGTCCGCGACCTCGCTGCCGGTGGAGTCCGGCAGGGCGGCAGCACAATCACCCAGCAGCTCGCCAAGATGATCCTGCTGCGGCCCGCCCGCACGGTTTCGCGGAAGGTGCTCGAGGCGTGGCTCGCTGCCCTGATCGAGTACCGGTACGAGAAGCGAACGATCCTCGAGGTGTACCTGAACCGGATCTACCTCGGCCAGGACGGGGGTTGGCAGATCGTGGGCGTGGAGGCCGGTGCCAAGTTCTACTTCGGCAAGCGGGCGAGCGACCTCGCTGTCGAGGAGGCGGCCCTCCTGGCCGGGGTCGTCGCCGCCCCGAACCGGTTCGATCCGTTCGCACATCCGGCGGCGGCGACCGCGCGCCGGAGCGACGTCCTCGCGGCCATGGTCCGAGCGGGCCACCTCGGCCAGGAGGAGGCCGCCAGCCTGTCGGCTGCGCCGCTCCCGCGGGCTTCCCGGCGCCTCCGCTGGCCGCCCGCCGCCCAGTACGTCGAGCACGTGTTGGCCGCGGGGCCACGGACCGGCCTGGTCCGGACCGCGCTCGACCCTGCGGTCCAGGCCGCGGTGTGGGAGGGCTGTGAGGCGGCCCTGTCCCGGCTGGAGCAGCGCGTCGCCGGGCTGCGTGCCCTCGCCAGGGCCGGCGATCCGTTGCAGGTGGCGGTAGTCGCCATGACGCCCGACGGCCGCGTCGTCGCCGTGCAGGGGAGCAGGCTCGGGCTCCCGGGAGAGTTCAACCGCGCCCTGGCCGCTCGGCGGCAGGTCGGGAGCCTCGTGAAGCCGTTCGTCGTCGCCACCGCGCTCGAGGACGGCTGGTCCCTCGACGACGAGCTGGACGACGCACCGATCTCGGTGCCCGTGGGCGGCAAGACATGGTCGCCCGAGAACTCCGACGGGACGTACCGCGGGCGCGTGAGCGTCGAGGACGCGCTGGTCCTCTCGCTGAATGTACCGATCGTGCGACTCGGGCTCGCGGTGTCGGTGGAGAAGGTGGCGGCGACGCTCCACGAGATCGGTTTCGCGGAGGCGGGGACGACACCAGCGACGCTGCTCGGGGCATTTGAGGCGACACCGGTCGAGGTGGCGAGAGCCTACGCGGCCGTCCTGGGCGGGGCGCCTCCGACGGTGGCGTTCGGCGAGGTCGGCCAGTCGCGAGCACCGTCGGCCTTGCCGCCCGCCGTCGCGGCCGCCGTCCGGGCGACGCTCGAGGAGGTCCCCCGGCGCGGGACCGCGGCGGTGCTGGCGGGCGGGCTCGAGGGACGCCTGGCGTGCAAGACGGGCACCACCGACCAGCGTCGGGACTCCTGGTTCGTCGGCGTGCGCCCGCAGGTGGTCGTCGCGGTCTGGTTGGGGACGGACGGCAACCGGGAGACCGGCCTGTTCGGCGCGACCGGGGCGCTCGAGGTGTGGCGGGAGGTCGATGCCCGGCTCCCGGGGGTGTGGCGCGCCGGCCGATTTCCGGACTAGCGGCGGCGGCCGCAAACCAGGAAGAGCGCACGACGGCGCAGCGGGATCCTCTCGACGCGGTCGATCTCGGGTTCCAGTGCGGCCTGCACAGCCCCCCACCGCTTCTCCTCGACCAGCACGCAGCGGCCGCGTCCCAGCTCGGCAGACACCGTGGCGGCATCGGCGAGCTCGCGGAACGGGCGTTCGGCGTAGAGCCAGAGGCCGGGGAACTCGGCGCCGTAGCTCAGGTACTCCCGGCTCTCCGGCTCGGCCCGCCTCATCGCCTCGGCCGCCCCGGCGGTCGTCCAGGCCCGGTCAAGGGCGTTGAGGCCAACCGGCAGCAGCCCCGCCGGCACGACGAGCGCCGAGGCCGCAACCAAGGCGACGGTCGAGGCAATCGGGCGCCCGCGCACCGCGGCGACCAGTGCGGCGACAGCCGGTACGGCGATGAGCGCGCCGACGCCTGCCCAGACCGGCCACGGGACTCGCTGGACCAAGCCGAAAGTGGGCAGGGCAGCGGCGGCGATCCCGACCACGGCCATCCCCGCCGCGCCCGCCGCGAGCGCCGATCGCTGTCCACGTTCCGTCCGTCGCCAGGCATGGGCCGCCAGGAGCATCGCGGGAGGGAACATCGGCAGCAGGTAGATCTCCAGCTTGCCGGAGATCAGCGAGAAGAACACCGGCACGGCCAGGGCGGCGAGCGCGAGAAAGCCCCCGGCGTCGAGGGCCCGCCGACGGAGCGCATGGAACGCCGCGACCACCACGGCGACCGACCACGGCAGGCCGATCGCCGGGTAGCGCACGAGGTAGAAGTAGAACGGCTCCTGGTGCGCGAACGAGTTGGTCAGGCGGCCGGCGCTCTGCCGGATCGTGACTTCGTAGAGATACTCCGGGCCACCAACGAACCCCGCGGGCACGAGCCACGCGAGGACGAGTCCGACGGCCAGGAGCGGGCCCCAGCCGACGAAGACCGCGCGCAGCGAGGGTCGGGGTCGGAGCAGCGCCCAGGCGAGGACCGCGGCGAGCACCGGCAGGGCGACGGCCACCGGGCCCTTGGTCAAGACTCCGAGGCCGATCGCCAGCCAGAACACGGTGTGGGCGCGGCGGTTCGGGACGGCCGCCGTTCCGAGACCGAGAAGCTGCGCCAGCATGAGAATCGCAAGGGTGTAGAAGAAGGCGAGGAGCATGTCCATGCGGGCGCCCAGGGCGAGGAACACCGCCAGGGGCGACGCCGCCAGCGCGATCCCTCCGAGCCGTCCGACCTCGTCATCGAGGCCGGTCGCGCGGGCCAGGCGGGGCATGAGCGCGAGGATGCCGAGGAAGGCGAGCACCGACGGCAGGACACCCGCCGCAGTCCACGACAGGCCGGTGAGGCGCAGCCCCCCCTCGAGCCAGATGTACAGCGGCGGCTTGTGGGTGTACGGCTCGCCGTAGAGGTGGGGTACGAGCCACTGGCCGGAGGTGATCATCTCCCGGGCGACCTCCGCGTAGCGGGGCTCGTCGACCTCCCACAGATGGCGGAACGGCACGGTCAGCGCGGCGCCGAGCAGCACCGCCGCCATCGCCAACCACCACCCCTTGCGGAAATCCACTGCGCCGACCCTCCCGACCCCGTACAATGCCTGCATGGCCCTTGGGCGCAGGCATTATCTCATCGCCGCGGCGCTCTCCCTGCCGCTCGTGGGAGCCGCGCTGGTGGCGGCGTGGTGGTGGCGACCTCCCCCGGGACTCGGCGCGTGGGGTTCCGGGGCCCCGCCCACCGGGTGGGCGACGCGAGCCCGCCAGGAGGAGGTCTGGAAGCGGGAAGGGGTCCACCGGCGGATCGAGTACGCCTACCTGCCGCTGAGCGAGATCTCCCTGGACGTGCAGCTCGCGGTCCTGGTCTCGGAGGACCTCGACTTCTTCGGCCACGGGGCGGTGGACGTCCGCGCCATCCGCGAGGCGGTCGAGGAGTGGCGGGAGGGCGGCCGGCTCCGCGGCGCCTCCACGATCAGCCAGCAACTGGCCAAGAACCTCTACCTGTCCGGCGAGCGGACGCTCTGGCGCAAGGTCGAGGAGGCCCGGCTCGCGTGGTGGATGGAGCGGAAACTGGGAAAGCGCCGGATCCTGGAGCTCTACCTGAACATCGTGGAGTTCGGTCCCGGCGTCTACGGCGCCGAGGCCGCGGCGGCGCACTACTTTGGCACTCACGCGAGCGACCTGGATGCCGACCGGGGCGCGGCGCTCGCGGCCGCGATCCCGAGCCCGGGGCGCGACAACCCGAGCACTGGCAGCCGGCGCTGGGAGGTGCGCCGGCGGCTGATCCGCGCGCGGATCGACCGCGTCGACTGGCTCCGGGACCGCCTCGGGCGCCTCAACCGGCAGCGGGCCGACTCCCGGCCCTGAGCGGAGCGTCTCGACCGTCCCTGACTTGCCAAGCTGCCCCGACCTGTCTAGAGTCGCTCGGCATGGGCAGCACGCCGGTCCCACCGTTCCTGGCTCCGATCGAGGATCTCCGGCAGCGTCTCGCCGAGGCGGAGCGGGGAGGGGAGGGCCGCGCCGAGATCGCACGGCTCCGCACCCAGCTCGACGACGAGGCGCGCCGGCTCACGGCCGACCTGACGCCGTGGCAGCGTTGCCTGCTGGCCCGGCACTTCGAGCGCCCCCACACCCTCGATTACGTCCGCGGGCTCTTCACCGACTGGGTCGAGGTCCACGGCGACCGCTGCTTCGGTGATGACCCGGCCATCGTCGCCGGGCTGGCCCGCCTCGACGGCGAGAGCGTCGCCATCGTCGGTCACCAGAAGGGCCGCGACACCCGGGAACGGCTGTATCGGAACTTCGGGCAGCCGCGCCCCGAGGGCTACCGCAAGGCGTTGCGGGTGATGCACATGGCCGAGAAGTTCGGCCGGCCGGTGATCAGCTTCGTCGACACTCCCGGGGCCTATCCCGGGCTGGACGCAGAGGAGCGCGGCCAGGCCGAGGCGATCGCCCGGAACCTGCGCGAGATGGCCGCCCTCGAGGTGCCCATCGTCGTCGTGGTGACCGGGGAGGGAGGGTCCGGCGGGGCCCTCGCCGTCGGCGTCGGCGACCGGATCCTGATGATGGAGCATGCCGTCTACTCGGTGATCTCTCCCGAGGGTTGCGCCGCGATCTTGTGGAAGGACCAGTCCGAGGTGCAACGTGCGGCCGCGGCGCTTCGTCTCACCTCCAACGACCTGCTCCGCCTCGGGATCATCGACGAGATCCTGCCCGAGCCGCTGGGTGGAGCACACATGGATCCGGCCCTGGCGATCCGCACGGTAGGCGGCGCGCTGCGCAAGGCGCTCTCGGGGCTGCGCAGGCTCAAGCGCACCGACCTCCCGCGCCGCCGGTTCGCCAAGTTCCGGGCGATGGGGTACTTCTCGGAACGGTGACCGCAACGGGTCGCTTCCTCCGTCGTTTTTCGGCCCTGCTCCTCATCGCCTGGGTCGGCGCCCTCGTCGGCCTCTTCGTTCGCGGCCAGTTCCAACGCGGAGCGGGCGTCACGCCGGCAGGCGAGCGGGCCGGGGACGAGGAGGAGGATGGCGACCCGCCGATCCGCGTCCACCAGGGGTTCGTCTACGCGGACACGCTCGGAATCGAGCCGAACTTTCGGATCGCCACGCGCGAGACCGTGCAGTTCGCCTCGGGCTGGTACGAGCTTCGCGACATCGAAGTGTCGATGTACCACCGCGGCGAGGTCGCGTACGGCCTGGTCGCCGAGAAGGCGCGGTTCAACCAGAAGCTGAGGGAAGCCCACGCGACAGGCGGGGCGCAGGTCTCCCTCGGTGCCGGCGTGGTCGTCAGGGCCGACGGGTTCGTCTTCCGCGGCGGGGAGCGCGTGCTGGAGAGCACCGGGCCGGTGACGTTCGCCGGTGCGGGATGGGGAGGCGTGGGCGGCGGGATGCGCTGCACTCTGGCCGACAACCACGTGGAGATCGTCGGCGGTCTCTCGCTGTCGGTGCGTGACGAGGGCGCCGGCGAGCCTTCCCTCGTGTTGCTGGCACCGATCGCCCACTACAGCCGTGGGGAGTCGGTCGTGACGGTCCCGGCCGGGCTGACCGTGCTGCGCGGCGGCCTGCGTCTGCGCGGAGCGGGCGCCGCGGTGCACATCGACGAGAACGCCTCCTCGCTCGTCAGGGCGGCGCTGAACGGGCCCGTCCACGTGGATGGACCGCTCGAAGGTGGCGGCGAGGTCGAGGCCTCGGCGGGCGACACCAAGATCGAGCCCCTGGGCGGTGGGCGATACCGGGTCACCGCCGAGGCCGCGCCGCTCCTCGGCTGGGTGCAGATGCGGTGGCGCGAGGTCGGCGGAGGATGGAAGGAAGCGTCTGCGTGGCGCCTGGCCGGCGAGGGCAGCGAGACGGCGTGGGAGTGGATGGAAGGGCAGGGGAGGGCGTGCGCGCTCGACCTGCCGCTCCGGGAGGACCCATCGCTCCTGGAGTCGGACCGACTCCGGGTGGAGTTCTCGGCAGGTCGCCCGCACACCGCGGTCGCGACCGGGGCGGTCGAGATCACCAGCGGCCGGCGTCGGGCCTCGGGCGAGACCCTCGAGACGTCGGTCAGCGGCGGCACCTTCGCGCTGACTCCGGCGCCGGGCGAACGGGTCGTACTGTCGGCGCCTGAGGGCGAGGCACGCTGCGACCGGCTCGATGGCGATCGGGTCCGCGGCGCGACCGCCCGGGGACAGGTGGTGGGGCAACTCCGCGAGGGTGCTCCGACCGGCACCGCCGACACGCCGGTCAACTTCGCCGCCCGGAGCGCATCGATGGATGCCTCCGGAACCCGGATCGTCCTCGACGGCGAGGCCCGCCTGTGGCAGGCCGAGCGCCTCATGCGGGCGGATCGCCTGGAGTACCTGCGCGCCGGCGAGCAGGTCTCCGGCCGGGGGCAGGTGCTGACTACGGCCCGGCAGCAGGACAAGAACGGCGAGGGCGCCGAGGTCCGCATCCGTTCCCGGGCGTTCGACTTCAGCCGGGCGACCAACGTCGCCGTCTACGAGGGCGACGTCGTGCTGGAGGATCCCCGGGCCGAGTCGACGTGCCAGCGGCTGGTCGCCAGCCTCGGTCGAAACGGCGAGGTCCTCCTCGCCATGCTCGAAGGTGGAGTCGTCATCAAGGAACGGGGGAATGCCAGGTCGCTGCAAGGTCAGCGAGCCAGACTCTCGCCGCCCGATGACGTCTTCGAGATCTGGGGCAGCCCGGTCCTGGCCCAGGAGCCGTCGGGCAACCAGATCAAGGGCGAGCACCTGCGCTGGCTGCGCGGCACCGACAGCATCGAGATCGTGGGAGGTACCGACAAACCTACGGAGACGCTCTACCATCCCGACAAGCCGATCGCGACCCGTGGCCCGGCCGGCACCGGGCGGCCGCGGGGACCGTCGGAGGGGAGGCGACCATAGCCGCTGAAAGTCTGCGTCTCGAAGCGCGCGAGCTGGTCAAGCGCTACAACAAGCGAACCGTCGTCGACGGCGTCTCGCTCGATCTCCACACCGGCGAGGTCGTCGGCCTCCTCGGTCCGAACGGGGCCGGCAAGACCACGTGCTTCTACATGCTCGTCGGGCTCGTCCAGCCGGACGGGGGCAGCGTCCTGATCAGAGACCGGGACGTCACCGAGCTCCCCATGTACCGGCGAGCCCGTCTCGGTGTCTCGTACCTCCCGCAGGAGGCATCCGTGTTTCGCCGGCTCACCGTCGAGGAGAACCTCTACGGCGTGCTCGAGCTCCTCGGAGTTCCCTGGGAGGAAGGCGACGCGCGGGTGAGAGACCTGCTCGAGGAGTTCGGGCTCGAGAGACTGCGCCGGCAGCGGGCCGACACGCTGTCGGGGGGTGAGCGCCGCCGGCTCGAGATCGCCCGCGCCCTCGTCACCCAGCCGAGCTTCCTGCTGCTCGACGAGCCGTTCGCGGGGATCGACCCGATCACCGTGCTTGACATCCAGCGGCTGATCCGTCACTTGCGCAAGCAGGGCTACGGCATCCTGATCACCGATCACAACGTTCGGGACACCTTGAAAATCACCGATAGAGCCTCTATTATCAAGGACGGCAAGGTTTTTGCATCCGGGAAGCCGGCCTCGCTTGCAGTCGATCCGCTGGTGCGGCAGGTATACCTCGGGGAGGAGTTCCAGCTCTAGACCATGGCCCTCGAACAGAAGCTGCACCTCAAGCTGGCGCAGAAGCTGGTCATGACGCCGACGCTGCAGCAGGCCATCAAGCTGCTGCAACTTTCGCGCCTTGAGCTCGAGCAGGCGCTGAGCCAGGAGCTCCAGGTCAACCCGGTGCTGGAGCTCTCGGAGGACCCTCCTGCCGACGACGACGTCGCGGTCCCCGAGGAGGATGGCGACGAGGTTGGCCTGTCGGCCCCATCGCCCGACGACGGTGACCTCCCTGTCCCGGCCGAAGCTGCGGCGGAGGGCGGCGACGCCGAGCCCGCGGTGGGCGAGACCGCGTCCGAGGCGTCTTACGGTGAGGTCGAGCTCGAGGCCCTCTTCGCCAACTACCTTCACGATACTGCGCGGGCCGCGGCGACCTGGGAGGACGAGGATGAACCGCCCCTGGAGAACTCGCCGGCCCCTGAAGCCAGCATGTTCGACTCCCTGGTCGAGCAGCTTCACCTGGACGAGTCGCCGATCGAGCTCCGACTGGCCTGCGAGTACGTGATCGGCAACCTCGACCCTGACGGCTACTTGCGGACCAGCAACGAGGATCTCGCCGCCCAACTCGGGGTGGACACGGAGACAATCGAGCTCGCGGTGGCCGCGGTCCAGCGGCTCGATCCTCCCGGGATCGCGGCCCGGACGGTCAGCGAGTGCCTGACGCTTCAGCTCGACCGCTACATCTGGCCGGTGGATCCGGACGCGCTCCGGCTCACCCGCCGGCTGGTCGTCGAGGCCTTCGACGACCTGCTCCACCAGCGCTGGGAGCGGATCACCCAGCGCTACGGCATCGACCGGGAGACGATCCGCCAGGTGCTCGAGGTCGTGCGCCGGCTCAACCCGCGCCCGGGATCGCAACTCGGGCCGAACGACAACCCGGCGGTCGAGCCGGACGTGGTGGTGACCAAGGTCGCCGGCGTTTGGCGCGTCTCGCTCAACGACGAGGGGTTCCCGCGCCTGCGCCTGTCGGGCCAGTACGTACGCCTCCTGCAGAGCCGGACGATGGACAGCGAGACCAACGGGTACCTGCGCGAGCGCATGCGCGCGGCGCTGTGGTTCCTCCGCTCGGTCGAGCAGCGTCAGAGCACGATCATGAAGGTCTCCGAGGCCATCGTCAGGCGGCAGGAGGAGTTCCTCGAGCGGGGCCTTTCGCACCTGCGGCCGCTCGTGCTGCGGGACATCGCCGACGACATCGGGATGCACGAGTCGACGGTCAGCCGCGTCGTGGCGAACAAGTACATGGCCACCCCCCGCGGGGTCTACCCGCTCAAGTTCTTCTTCCACTCCTCGATCTCGCACGCGGTGCAGGGGGACATCTCGTCGCTGGTGGTCAAGGAGCGGATCAGGGCGTTGATCGCAGAGGAAGAGCCGCGACGCCCGTTGTCGGACGCGCGGGTCGCGCGCCAGCTCAACCGGTTGGGGATCCGGATCGCCCGGCGGACCGTTGCCAAGTACCGCGAGGAGCTCGGCATCCCGTCCTCCGAGCAGCGGAGGAGGGTCTTGCGCTAGGTGGGATCAGCCGGGCGTTCGATAGTAGAATAGAGGCGCAGAAGGGCTGACGAACCGGGAACAGGGGGACTTGATGGAACTCGAATTCATCGTCCGCAACATCGAGGTGTCCGAGCAACAGCGAGCACTTGCGCGCAAGAAGCTCGCCCGCCTGGCGAAGTACTTCAACGCCATCATCGAGAGCCGCCTGACCGTGACGCAGGAGAAGCACCGCGTCCTGGTCGAGGCCTTCATCCGGGGCAAGGACTTCGAGGTGGCGGCGAAATCGGAGACCGCGGAGTGGACGACGTCGTTGCAGGGAGCGGTGGAGAAGCTCGAGCAGCAGGCGCGCAAGCTGAAGCAGAAGCTGACCCGTCCGCGCAGGCAGGGCAAGGCGGCCGTCAGCGCGCCGAGCTGGGAAGTCGCAGTGGTCGAGCGCGAGTCCGTCCGGCGTGGGACTCCCAAGGTTGTGGAGAGCCGCATCGTGCCGGTGATCCCGATGACGGTCGACGAGGCGGCCCTGCAGTTGGAGGCCTCCACCGACGACTTCATCGTGTTCCGCGAGGCCGAGTCGGATCGGATCAACGTCCTCTACAGGCGACGCGACAACACCTACGGCCTGGTCACCCCGGAATTCTAGGAGAGGCGCGCGTCAATTGAAGCTCAGCTTGCTGCTCCACCCGGAGCATGTATTCCTCGACATCCCGGCCCACACCCGCGAAGAGGTGCTGGTCTACGTGGCGCAGCACCTCGAGCAGTCGGGAACCGTCAAGCGGGCACAAGACCTCGTCGACCTGCTCCTCGACCGTGAGCGCCTGGGAGCCACCGTAGTCGGCGACGAGACCGCGATCCCACACTGTAAGGTCCCGGGTTTGAAAAACATCGTCGCCGCCTTCGCGCGCACCCCGGAGTCGGTGTCGTTCGGGTCCGGCGAGGGCGACCGGGCTCGCCTCTTCTTCTTCGTCCTCTCGCCGCGGGAGCAGCCGGCTGCCCACCTCCAGGTCCTCGCCAACATCGCCCGGCTGCTGCGCAACCCGCAGGCAAGGAAGCACTGTCTGGAGGAGCGATCGGCAGACGAGCTGGTCGCCGCCCTGGCGCGGTTCGAGGCGGCATCGTGATCTCCAAGGGCGGCCCCGTCACCACGGAGCTCGTCCTCAAGGACCCCAGACTGGCGGGACTCCGGCTCGAGCTGGTGGCCGGTCAGGCAGGTCTGTCGAGCATCCTCCTGAATCCACGGCTGCAGAAGCCGGGGCTCGCGCTGGCCGGGTACCTCGAGTACGTCAAGGAGGGTCGGGTCCAGGTGATCGGCGCGAGCGAGAGCGAGTTCCTCACCACGCTCGCCGAGGACGTCGTGGAGGAGCGTGTCAACGCGCTCGTCGCGTTGCGGCCCCCGCTCCTGGTCATCACGAAGGGGATGCGGCGGACCGCCGGGATGTTCACGGCTGCCTGCGAGCTCCATGGGGTTGCCCTGGCCGTCAGCGAGGCGACCACCTCGGTGGTCATCGAGCGGCTCTCGTCGACGCTCGAGTTCCTCCTGGCCCCGCGCGAGATTCGCCACGGCGACCTGTTGGACATCTTCGCGATCGGCGTCCTGATCCTCGGCGAGTCCGGCTCGGGAAAGAGCGAGTGCGCCCTCGAGCTCGTGCATCGCGGGCACCGGCTCGTGGCCGACGACATCGTCGAGATCTACCGGGTCCGCGGCGAGGACCTCGTCGGGCAGGCTCCCGAGGAGGTGCGCGGCCTGATGGAAGTCCGCGGCCTCGGCCTGATCTCCATCGAGCAGCTCTTCGGCGTCGTCTCCGTTCGCGACAACAAGCCGATCGACCTGGTCATCAAGCTGGTGTCGGAGAACACCGTGCACCTCGATCGCCTCGGGTTGGCCGAGTCCAGCGAGGAGATCCTCGGGCTGGTCAGACCCTGTTTGACGGTCCCGGTCGCGCCCGGCCGCAGCCTGTCCCTCCTCGTCGAGTGCGCGGCGCGCAAGTACCTCCTGTCGCAGCGGGGGGTCCCCGACGCGGCGCGCGAGTACCTCCTGCGTCACGACCGCCGGCTCGAACGACCGTGAACCGGGCGGGGGCACATCGTGGCGGGTGAGAGCGCGCCGCGCGGTGTCGTCGTGACCGGCCTCGCCGGCGCCGGCAAGAGCGTGGTCACCCACTGCTTCGAGGACCTCGGCTACCGGTGCGTCGACAACCTCCCGCTCGAGCTGATCGAGCCGCTCTTCGCGCACACCTGGTCCACCGAGGGGCCCCCCATCGTGGTGGTCATCGACGTGCGCACCGAGGGTTTTTCCGGCTCGTTCCCCGGACTGGTCGGGCACCTCAAGTCGAGCTTCCCCGAGCTCCGGGTGGTGTTCGTCGAGGCGTCGACGGATGCCATCGTCCGGCGCTTCTCCGAGACCCGCCGGCCGCACCCCTACCGGCATCTCCCGCTGCACGACGCGGTCGTTCGCGAACGGGACGAGATGGCCGCCGTCCGGGAGCTCGCCGACGAGGTGCTCGACACCACCGAGCTCACGCCCCACGAGCTCCGCGCCGAGGTGGCGTCCCGCTTCGGGACCACCGAGCTGGCGCTGCCGATGGTGGTGCGTTGCGAGAGCTTCGGGTTCCGGTTCGGCCTGCCCCCCGACGCGAACCTCGTTTTCGACGTCCGCTTCCTGCCCAACCCCCACTTCGTCCCGAGTCTGCGCCCCCACGCCGGCGACCACCCCGAGGTCCGGGCGTGGCTCGAGGCACACGCCGAGGTCGAAGAGACGTTCCAGCGCTTCCGGGTCCTGTGCGACGCGCTCCTGCCGGCCTACCGACGGGAGCAGAAGAGCTACCTGGTCATCGCCTTCGGTTGCACCGGAGGCAAGCACCGCTCGGTCTACCTCGCCGAGCGGTTGGCAAAGCACTTGCGCGCCGAGAAGTGGGTCGTCAGCGTGCATCATCGTGACCGCGGCCGGCAGGGTTGAGCCGCCGGGTTGCTCCCCCTCCGAACGGCTTCCCTTGCAGCGGCGGCGCCGCACTGGAATAATCCCCGCCATGGTCGGAATCCTTGTGATCTCTCACGGACAGCTCGCCAACGAGTTGCTGGCGGCCGCGCGGACGATCGAGCCGGCGCTGGTTGAACAGACCAGGGCCATCACGCTCGAGTGGAACGTCGACCCGGAGCAGGCGCGGGCCGAGATCGCGCGGACGCTCAAGGAGCTCGACACCGGCGACGGCGTCATGGTTCTCACCGACATGTTCGGCGGCACGCCGACGAACCTGTCCCTCGGGTTCCTCGACCCGGCCCGATCGGAGGTCGTGACCGGGGTCAACCTGCCGATGGTGATCAAGCTGGCCGGCGTCCGCCGCCTCGACGGCCAGACGCTGCGCCAGCTCGCCAAGGTCGTCGCCGAGAAGGGCCAGAAGAGCATCTACGTGGTCTCCGAGATCCTGGAACGGCGGCCCGGGAGTGGGGGACATGGCGCAACGAACCTTTGAGCTCGTCAACCGGCTCGGCCTCCACGCCCGAGCCGCCGCCAAACTCGTCCACGTCACCTCACGATTCACCTCGCAGGTCAGCGTCCGGCACGACGACGAGGAAGTGAACGGCAAGTCGATCCTGGGCTTGCTCCTGCTCGCGGCGCCCTGCGGTTCGAGTCTCACGTTCTCGGTCGACGGCGAAGACGAGGCCCAAGCCCTCGCCGCCATCGAGCACCTGCTCAAGGATCGTTTCGGGGAGACCGAGTGACCGGTCCGCGCACCCTGGTCGGGCTGGGCGTCTCGCCCGGCATCGCGATCGGCTCGACGGTCGTGGTCGAGAACCGGCCGCTTCCGGTCATGCGTGTGCAGATCCCCGAGGAGCAGGTCGACAACGAGCTCGCGCGCCTGCAGGACGCGTGCGGGCGAGCCTCGGAGCATCTCGGCAGGCTAGCTGGGGAGGCGACGGCCAGGGTCGGCCACGAGTACGGCTCGATCTTCGAGGCCCACCGCCTGATGCTGGAGGATCCGACGCTCCTCGACGAGGTCAAGCGGGTGATCCGGAAGGAACGGGTCAACGCCGAGTGGGCGCTCGAGGAGGTCATACGTAAATTATTGACCCAATTCAATAAACTCTCCGATGTGTACCTCCGTGAGCGACAGACGGACCTCCTCGACGTCGCGGCCCAGCTCCAGCGCGAGCTGCAGGGGCGGGCGACTCCACGGATCGAGAGCGACGGCGCGCCGGCCGTCCTGATCGCCGACGACATCCCCCCGTCGCAGGCCATCCAGCTCTCGGCAGGAATGATCTGCGGGTTCGCCTCGGAAACCGGGGGAACCACCTCCCACACCACGATCATCGCCAAGTCGTTGGGCATCCCGGCCGTCGTCGGTGTGCACAACCTCATCGACGTCGCCGGGCGCGCATCCACGGTCATCATCGACGGCTTCGAGGGCCACGTCATCGTCGACCCGGACCCCGCGTTGCTCCAGGTCTATCGGCTGCGTGCCGAGGAGCACCGGCTGCGCCAGCAGGACCTCCTCGGCGTCGTCTCGCTCCCGGCGGTGACCCAGGACGGACGCCGAGTCCGCCTCATGGCCAACATCGACCTGGTCCACGAGCTGGCGGCCGCGCGGACTGGTGGTGCCGAGGGCATCGGCCTGTTCCGCTCCGAGTTCCTCTTCCTCGAAGCCAGCCCGAACCTGCCCGACGAGGACCAGCAGGCTGCGGCGTACTCCAAGCTGCTCGAGGCGTTTCCGGACCGGCCGGTCACGGTCCGGACGTTCGATCTCGGCGGCAAGAAGCTCGCGCGCGAGCTGCTGGGCAGCCCTGAGGCGAACCCCGTCCTGGGCCTGCGTGGGGTGCGGTTGTGCCTGCAGAAGCCGGACTTCTTCCGCACCCAACTGCGAGCGCTGCTACGCGCCGCGGGCCAGACCGGCGGGCAGTTGCGGATCATGGTGCCGCTCGTCGGCAACGTCGAGGAGATCCGTACGGTCAGGGTCCTGCTGGACCGGCTCGCCGTCGAGCTGGCGGCCGAGGGCCATTCGGTGCCGCCACGGGTCGCAGTGGGGGCGATGATCGAGGTCCCGGCGGCCGCCATGATCGCCGAGCACATCGCCAAGCAGGCCGACTTCTTCGCGATCGGGACCAACGACCTCACGCAGTACACGCTGGCGGTCGATCGGGCCAACGAGCAGGTGGCCGACCTGTACCGGCCGTTCCACCCGGCCGTGCTCCGCCTGCTCGAACGCATCATCTCGACGGGCCGAGCGGCTCGGATCCCGGTGTCGCTGTGCGGCGAAATGGCCGCGGACCCGTTGGCGGTTCCCATTCTCGTGGGGCTCGGGCTCGAGGAGTTCTCGATGCATGCGCCGGCGCTACCGGTGATCCGCAGCCTGATCCGGGCGCTGTCGTATCGTGACGCCCATCGCATTGCCACCCGGGCGCTCTCGCTGTCCACCGCCAAAGCCGTCGAGGAGTACCTGCTCGAGCAGCTCTCCGGTCTCCTGGCACATCTGAAGGTGAGGATCCGACTGTGACGCGCCACGTCGACAAGCCATGGGGCGGCGAGGAGATCTTCGCCCACACCGACCGCTACGTCGGAAAGATCCTCACCGTCCGCGCCGGGCACGCGCTTTCCGTGCAGTATCATGTCAGCAAGGACGAGACGATGAGGGTGCTTGAGGGCCGGTGCGAGCTGCACCTGGGTCGAGAGCCGGGCAGCCGCGAGCTCGAGGTGCTGACGATGGAGCCGGGGACGGCGGTGCACATCCGCCCCGGCGTGATTCACCGGCTCGTCGCACTGACGGATGTCAGGATCCTCGAGGTCTCGACACCGGAGCTCGACGACGTGGTCAGGCTCGACGACCGGTATGGCCGAACCGGCACGAGCGCCCCGTGAGCTCGCCCCGGAGGCACCGATGATCGCGACCCTGGCACTGTTGCTCGCCGCACAGCAGCCGACGGCCACCCCGACACCTCGGCCGCTCACGACCCCGGCCCCGATCTCGATGCTGCGGGACTCCGGCTCTGCCGAGGCGATCCCGCGCGGCCAGTCTCTGGCGGAGGTGGCCAAGGGCATCAAGCTGCGCATGACGCCCGGCGCCCGCGTCCTCGACAACGCGGGCGTGAAGGCCCTCGCCGAGGGCGTCGAGCTGACGACGGCCAAGCCGGCCCCGGGAGCCGGAGGAAGGGCAGCCGAGGCACGGCCGCCCGCGAAGCGCGCTTCGGACGAGAGCCAGCAGCGTTACTGGCAGGAGAAGTACCAGAGTGCCCGCGCCCGGGTCGGCTTCCTCGAGTCGGAGGTCAAGCGCCTCGACGGCCTGACCAAGGAGCTCGAACGGAAGTTCTACGCCTGGGACGACCCCGCCTACCGTGACGGCGTCATCAAGCCGGCCTGGGACAAGGCCGTCGTCGACCTGCGGGCGACCATGGCAGCGCTCGACGAGGCCCGCTCCGGCCCCGACCAGGTGGTCGAGGACGCCCAGCGGGACGGCGCGTTGCCCGGATGGTTCAGGGGTCTTCCCGAACCGACCGAGGCGGACCTCAAGCACACCGGCCCTGCGAGGCCCGCGGTGCCCACGTTCGCCCCCGAGTACTGATCAAGGAATCCCATCGCAGCGACCGGTGGTTGTGGGCAGGGTACGGCCCGGAGCCGCTTGGTCGACGAAGCAGTCCCGCTGTGCTTCGGCGTGCTCCAAGCGCGTCGGGATCGCGTCGCTGGCTGCGCTCGCTCGCGATGACGAACCGTGCGATGGTGGTTACGAAGCGCGATCGGGCTTGACAGCCGGGCCGCGATCCCGACAAGCTCGGGGGTGGGCCCGAGCCGCGAGCCGGGCAGGGGAGTCCGAGTGGAGCTGAGGACGTACTTCGTCGAGACCTGGGGTTGCCAGATGAACGTGCTGGACAGCCAGTGCCTGGAGGGGATCCTGCAGGCGCGGGGACTGCGTCCCGTCGATGCCGCCGGCGACGCCGACGTCGCACTCCTCAACACCTGCTCGGTGCGTGAGAAGGCGGTACACAAGGTTCTGTCGCGCCTGGGTGAGCTGCGCCAGGCGCGGTTGGACACCGGCAACCCACGGGTTATCGGACTGTGCGGATGCGTGGCCGAGCAGGAGGGCGCGCGGCTGCTCGCCCGCAGCGCGGCGCTCTCCTTCGTGCTCGGTCCGGGCCGGATCAACCAGCTCGGCACCGCGCTCGACGCCGTGCGGGGAGGGGAGAGGGTCAGCGTCACCGGGTTCGAGCAGAGGCGCGACATCGACACCCACCTGGTCGCGCGCGGCAGCTCGGCGCGGCAGTTCGTCACAGCCGTCCACGGCTGCAACCAGCACTGTACGTTCTGTGTCGTGCCGTACACCCGCGGGCACGAGCTCTCCAGGCCGCTCGCCGAGATCGTCGCCGAGGTCGAGCTCATCGCGGGTGCCGGCGTGAAGGAGATCACGCTGCTGGGCCAGACCGTGAACGCGTACCGCTGCCCAGAGACCGGAGCCAACTTCGCCGACCTCCTGGCGGCCGTCGACGCCGTCGACGGCCCGTGGCGGATCCAATTCGTCACGTCGCATCCTAAGTACTTCACCGACAAGATGATCGCTTCACTCGCGAGTCTTCGGAAGCTGGGGCGGTACCTCCACGTCCCGTTCCAGGCGGGCTCCGACCGGGTGCTCGCGCGCATGCATCGCGGCTACTCGTGCAGCGAGTACCTGGCGATGGCCGACGCGCTCCGTGCCGCCATCCCCGACCTCACGTTGTCCACCGACGTGATCGTGGGGTTCCCGGGTGAGTGCGACGACGACTTCGAGCAGACGCTCGCCTTGATCGAACGCGTCCGTTTCGGTCAGCTCTTCGGGTTCATCTTCTCGCCGCGGCCGCGGACCCCGGCCGCCCGCTACGACGGCCGCGTGCCTCAGGGCGTCGCCGGCGACCGCCTGGAGCGGGTCTTCGCACTCCAGGGAGCGATCCAGCTCGAGCTCAACCAAGCCCTGATCGGGCGGTCCGTGGAGGTACTGGTGGACGGCCCGGCCCGGCGCGGCGCGTCGATCTGGCAGGGGAGAGGCGACGACAACCGCGTCGTCAACTTCCCGGCGTGGCCGGGGATCGCCGCCGGCATGCTCGCGCGCGTGACGATCAGCGGCGCCACCGCGCACGCCTTGCTCGGAGTGCCGGCCGCGGGGGCCAAACGGGCCACCCGGCCCGCAGGCGCTTGACACTGCCGGCCCGCCGCCTGAGATTGGTCTTGTGAGCGCAGAGACCAACGACCGCGGCACTCAGCTCGAGGTGGAGATCCGGGGCTTGATCCTCGATCCGGTCTCCAACACCCCGATCGTGATCCTTCAGAAGCCCGACGAGAACCTGTTCCTGCCGATCTGGATCGGGGTCTTCGAGGCCAACGCCATCGCCCTCCAGCTCGAAGGGGTCGAGACGCCGCGCCCGATGACCCACGACCTGCTGCGGGCAGTCATCGAGCGGTTGGGTGGCCGTGTCGAGTCCGTGCTCGTGCACTCCCTGGTCGAGAACACCTTCCACGCCACGCTGACGCTCCGGATCGGGGACGGGAGCACGGCGGAGATCGACGCGCGGCCCTCCGACGCCATCGCCCTCGCCCTGCGCTGCGGCGCGACCATCCGCGTCTCGGCCGGGGTGTTCAAGGAAGCCCATGCCATCGACTTCCGCGACGGCGAGGACCAAGAGAAGCAACTGCGGGAGTGGCTGGAGTCGCTGTCACCGGAGCAGCTCGGCAAGTACAACATGTAAGCGTCGCCAACGACTCTTCGGGCTGCGGGTTGACACCTCTCGACGCGCCCCGATAAAGTGCTGCGCGTCTGACGAGGAGCCATGATCATCACCATCGCCAACCAGAAGGGTGGAGTAGGTAAAACCACGACGGCGATCAACCTGGCGGCCGCATTGGCGCACAAGGGGATCGAGACGCTGCTCGTCGACCTCGACCCGCAGGCGAACACCACGCTCTCGTTCGTCGACCCACACGACATCCAGCGCTCGATGTTCGACGTGCTGGTGGACGGCGTTCCAATGGCTGAAATGATCGTCCCGACCGGGCTCGACCACCTGAGCCTGGCGCCGTCGAGGATCGCCCTCGCCAAGGTCGAGGCAGCGCTGATCGGCCAGTTCGACGCTCATTTCCGGCTCAAGGACCGCCTGGCCGAGGTCACGCCCCGATACGAGTACATCGTCATCGACACTCCGCCGACGCTCGGCCTCATCACGGTCAACGCGATGGTCGCCGCCAGCCACCTGCTTATCCCGATCCAGTCGTCGTTCTTCGCCCTCGAGGGCACCGACGACCTTCTCGAGACGATGCACAAGATCAAGGCCCGCGCGAACCCCGACCTCCAACTGCTCGGCGTCGTCGTGACGCTCCACGACCGCCGCACCGTGCTCGCCCGCGACATCATGCAGCAGATCGCGAACGTCTTCGGTGACAAGGTCTTCGCCACCATCGTCACGCGTTCCGTGCGACTCGAGGAGAGCCCGGCCTACCGCGTCTCGATCTTCGAGCACGCCCCGGAGTCCAGCGGCGCCGTCGAGTATTACGCACTGTGCGAGGAGGTCATCGCCCGTGTCTAGCAACCGTGGGCTTCCTGGTGCCCATCGCATGCGCCACGACCGCCACTTCGTCGAGGAGCTGGCCAACCAGTCCGTGACCGCTATCGGCATCATGTTGCCAGTCGACCGGATCGAGACGAACCGCGAGCAGCCGAGGAGCAACCTCGGCGACCTCCGCGAGCTCGCCGACTCGATTCGCCGCTGCGGCCTGCTCGAGCCCCTCGTCGTTCGACCGATCCCGGGGACACCGAACTACCAACTCGTCGCCGGCGAGCGCCGCTTCCACGCGTGCACCGAGGCCGGGCTCACCGAGGTGCCCTGCATCGAGGTCTCCGCCACCGACCAGCAGGCCCTCGAGATGGCCCTCGTCGAGAACCTCCAGCGCAAGGACCTCACTCCGTTCGAGGAGGGCGAGGGCTTCCACACCCTCGTCGAGAAGTACGCGTACACCCACGAGCAGGTGGCCGCAGCCGTCGGCAAATCGCGCACCTCGGTCACCGAGGCGCTCACCCTCCTGAGCATTCCGCCTGCCATTCGCGACCTCTGTCGGCATGCCGACATCACCGCTCGCAGCGTCCTGCTGCTCATCGCCAGGGCAGGCGACATTCCCGAGATGGAGCGCCTCGTACAGGAGATCGCCGAGCACGGCCTCGACCGCGAAGGCGCCCGCGCCATGGCCCGCCGGCCCGCCCCCGACGCCGCGAGCCCATCGGAGGCCGATTCCGGCGACACGTCGCGCTTTCGCCCCATCCAGGTACGATTCCGCGCCACCCCTGACGCGCCGGTCCATCTGTCGTTTTCGATCCGCCGCCCCGACGTGACGCGGGAGCAGGTGATCGCGACGCTCGAAGACCTCCTCGATCGCGTCCGCAAGGGCGAGCTCGACACGAAGCTCCCGACCACGTAAACCACGACTTGCAGCGGAACTCTCCTCGGCCTTCACCTGGGCCGGGGCAGGGAATGTCATTGCCGCATGACCGGCGCCATGCGTTGATGACATGGAAACCGGTTCTTGGCACGGCAATCTCGGATAGTATTTGACATAATATTTCTTATCAGACCTTGCAATTCACGCCTGCGCTGTGGAAACCGCCCGTGCTGTGGAAAAGCCTGTGGAGCCACCCGACACCCGCTCCACGCGGCTTCTGTCCGGTGCTGGCTGCCTCCATTGGCAGCGCCGACCGGCTCCGCTACCATGGCTCGCGATGCGACGCGTGCGACGGTTCATCCTCTTCCGATCGCTCCTGCGGGAGATGCTGCCGACCTTCGTCCTGGCTGCCGGCGTCACGACGTTCCTGCTTCTGGTCAACGCGCTGTTCAAGCTGGCTGACCTCTTCATCTCGCACTCGCTGTCGTCCCGCGATGCGCTGAGCTTCGTCCTCCTCGGCCTACCCCACGTCGTCGTGCTGACCATCCCGATCGGCGCCCTGTTTGCAGTCTTGATGACTGCCGGCCGGCTGTCGGCGGACTCCGAGCTGGTCGCGCTGCACTCGTGCGGTGTCCCGCTCAGCCGCGTGGCCCGGCCGCTCCTGGCGGCGGGCTTCGCGCTCTTCGTCCTGGACCTCGCGCTGACGACCGTGGTGATGCCGCCCGCCAACCGGGCACTCGGGCGCCTGACCTTGCGGGTCGCCCTGTCGGGGGCCAAGGCCAGCATCGAGCCGCGCGTCTTCATCGAGGAGTTCACCGGGCTCGTCCTCTACGTCGATCGGATTGACCGCGAGTCCGGCCGGTGGAACGGCGTGCTCCTGTTCGATCAGACCGCCACGACCGACGAAGTGCTGGTGACCGCCGACATCGGCGAGCTCAGCACAGACCCGCGGACCGGCGCGGCCTGGCTGACGCTACGGGATGCCGTGACCCACCGCCTGCAGCCCGACCGGCCCGACAAGTACAACACCAACATCAACACGGTGATGCAGATCCGTCTCGAGGCGCCGAGCTCGAACACCGGCCTGCGAAAGGTCGGCGTGCGGGAGACCGACACCCGGGACCTGCTCACCCGTCTCACGGATCCGGAACTCAAGGCCGCCGAGCGGCTCGACGCCCGGGTCGAGATCCACAAACGCATCGCGATCCCCGGCGCAGCGTTGCTCTTCGCGTTCGTTGGCTTCCCGCTCGGTGTGCGCAACCGGCGTGGCGGGCGCAGCTTCGGACTCACCGTGTCCGCACTCCTCGTCGTCGTGTACTACGTGCTCCTGAGCAACGGCGAGCTGCTGGCGCGCTCCGGATCCGTCCCGCCCGCCCTGGGTATCTGGCTCCCCAACGCGGCGATGGCCATCGTCGGCGTCATCCTGCTGCGCCGCGCCTCCCGTGGACTGGCGCCGGCACCGTCGCTGGCCCTGAAGTCCCGCCTCGTGGGCCTGTGGACTCGTCTCACCGCGCCTCGGGCGCCGGCTCCCGCGGTCGGCCGGGCCGGCGTGGCCGGTTCTTCATCGGACTCGTCACGGGCAGGCGGGGGCTCGCCGTTCGCCCTCGGTATCCTCGACCGCTACATGCTCCGCCTGTGCCTCGCGTTCCTCGGCCTGGTCATCGTGGCGATCGCCGCGATCTACATTGTGGTCAACTTCTCCGACAACGTCGACGACATCCAGAAGTTCAAGGTCCCCATGTCGGTCGTCGTCTCGTACTACTTCTTCCTCCTGCCCCAGGTCCTTCACGAGATCCTGCCGATGGCGTTCCTCATCGCCTTCCTCGGTGCGGCGGCGGTCCTCGAGCGGAACAACGAGACGACGGCCATCAAGGCGGCGGGCATCTCGCTCACCCGCTCCGCCCTGCCCCTCCTCCTCCTCGGCCTCGGGCTCGGGGTCGCGCTCTTCGTCCTCGACGAGTCGGTCGTGCAGCGCTCCAACCGGGCGAGCCAGAAGCTCCTCGACGTGATCCGCGGCCGCAAGATGGCGCGCTCGTACCGGGCCACCGATCGGCCCGCGATGTTCCTTCCCGACGGCCGCACGCTGGTCAACTTCCTGCTCTTCGACGTCGACACCAACACCCTCGTCCGCCCCTCAATTTACGTGTTCGACGACCGGTTGAACCTGCGGATGCGCTACATGGCCAGCAAGGCGACCTACCAGGGCGGCAAGTGGGTCGCCGAGAACGGCTGGTCCCGTACCCTGTTGGCGGGCGGCAGCGCCGACTACTCGCCCAACCTCACCGAGCTGCCGATCCCCGTGAGCCCGCGGTACTTCGGTCGGGAGTACCGAAAGCCCTCGCAGATGAGCTTCGGCCGGCTCCGCGAGTACATCGGCACGCTACGGGCGGCAGGCTACCGGGTCGATCGATACCGGGTGCAGCTCCACCAAAAGCTCACCCATCCCTTGAGCCTCGTGGTCCTCGCCTGGCTGGCGCTGCCGTTCGCGTTCCGGATGGGCCGGCGCGGCGCGATGATGGGTATCGCGGTCGCGATGGTCATGGGGATGGCCTACATCGCCCTCACGGCCTTCGTCGGTAAGCTCGGCGAGTCATCGCTGCTGCCGCCGGTGGTCGCAGCATGGGCGCCGACCGTGACGTTCGTCCTCCTCGCCATCAACCGCCACACCACGCTGCGAACCTGACCCGGCGCGACGGGTCGGCGCGCCAACACGCGGATCCCAAACTGCACGAAGAAAGGGCCCCGGTCGCACGACCGGGGCCCCATGATCGTCAGAACGGACGCAGATCAGGACAGGACCTTGGCGATGCGCTCGACGGCCCAGTCGATCTCCTCGCGGGTGATGACCAGCGGCGGCGCGAAGCGAATCGTGTCCACGTGGGTCTCCTTGCACAGCAGGCCCTGCTCCTTGAGCGCCTCGCAGTACCGCCTGGCGCCGCCGGCGTCCGCCTTCAACTGGACGCCGATCCACAGCCCCTTGCCGCGGATCTCGCGGACGTGCGGGGAGCCGATCGCGCGCAGGCGCTCGATGAAGTACTCGCCGAGCCGGGCCGAGTTCTCGATCATCCCCTCCTCCACCAGCACCTGCAGCGCGGTCCGCGCCGCCGCGCAGGCGAGAGGGTTCCCGCCGAACGTCGACCCGTGGTCGCCGGGCTTGAACACGTCCATGACCTCGTCGTCGGCGAGGATGCCCGAGATCGGCACGCAGCCGCCGCCGAGCGCCTTGCCGACGATGACCACGTCGGGGCGGACGCCCTCGTGCTCGTAGGCGAACAGCGTGCCGGTCCGGCCGAGGCCCGACTGGATCTCGTCGACGACGAGCAGCGCCCGGTTCGCGTCGGCCAGCTCGCGGAGCCGGCGCAGGAAGCCGGCCGGCGGCGCGATGATCCCGCTCTCCCCCTGGATCGGCTCGACCAGCACGGCCACGGTGTTCGGACCGATGGCCCGCGACACCGCGTCGGCGTCGCCGTAGGGCAGCACCTGGAACCCGGGGGTGAACGGCCCGAACCCGTCGCGGTACTGCTCGTCGGTCGAGAAGCTGACGATCGAGATGGTCCGGCCGTGGAAGTTGCCGTCGAACGCGATGATCTCCGCCTGGCCGTCGGGGACGCCCTTGACCTTGTAACCCCACTTGCGAGCGGCCTTGAGGGCGGTCTCGACCGCCTCGGCGCCGCTGTTCATCGGCAGGAACCGCGAGAAGCCGGCCAGCCGGGTGATCTGGGCGCACAGCGGTCCGAGCTGGTCGTTGCGGAACGCCCGCGAGGTCAACGTGACGCGCTCGGCCTGTTCCTTGAGCGCGGCGACGATTCTCGGGTGGCAGTGACCCTGGTTGACCGCCGAGTAGGCGGCCAGGAAGTCGAGGTACTTGTTCCCTTCGACGTCCCACACCCACACGCCGCGCGCCTTCGTGATGACGACGTCGAGCGGGTGGTAGTTGTGGGCGCCGTGCCTCTCCTCGAGCTCGATGAACTCGGCGGTGGAACGGGGCTCGACGCGGACGGTGCTCATGGGATCCTCCGGAAACCGCGGGGTTGCCGCGGCCGCGGAAGAGTACGTGATCGGCCGGGCGTCGGCAAGGCAGCCGGCTAGCTGCCGTTGAAGATGAACTCGACGTGGCCGGGCCCGAGCAGCGCCGAGACCGCCGGCGCCAGCGTCTTGGCGTCCACGCCGAGCACCCGGGTCGGGGTCAGCTCGGCCTGCCAGCCGTCACCGAGGAGCCTGAACCGCACGGGGAGCCGCCCCTCGTGGGTCAGGCAGAGGGCGTGCAGGCGCTCCAGCGTGGCTTCGTCGGCATGGCGGGCGAGGTCGACGAGGACCCGCAGCGCCGAGGCCTTCTTCGCCTCGATGCCCTCGAGCGACATCGCCTCTTCGATCGACAACTCGACGTGCTCCGCGTCGCTCGAACGCAGCGTCGCCGTCGCGAGGACCGCCGCGCCGTCGGCAAGCAGGCGCTCGAGCTTGGCGAAGGCGTCGGGGAACGCCACCGACCGCACCCCACCCGTCTGGTCCTCGAGGGTGAACGCGGCCATCCGCTTGCCCTGGTTCCGGCCGTCCTTGATAGGCCGCACCTTCAGGGCCGTCACGAGCCCCGCCACCGTCGCGCGGTCGGCGCCGCCGCGCAGCAGCTCGGGCAGCTCCGCGACGGTCGTCGCCCGGAGCTCGCGCAGCGTGCCGGCCCAGCGGTCCAGGGGGTGGCCTGAAAGGTAGAACCCAAGCGTCTCGCGCTCGCCGCGCAGGACGGTCTCGCGGTCCGTCGGCGTCGACCCGCCCGCCTTCGCCGGAGGCGGCTCCTCCGCGTCGAGGCCGAAGAGGAACTGCTGCCCGGCCGCGAGCGCCTGCCGCTGGCGGGTCGCCTCCTCGACGAGCCGATCGAGCCCGGCGAGCAGTCCCGCCCGGTCTGGATGCAACGAGTCGAATGCCCCGGCCTTGACGAGCGACTCCACGACCTTGCGGTTCAGCGTGCGGTCGCCGATCGCCCGGATGAAGTGCGCCACGCTGCCGAATCGCCCCTCGGCCGAGCGGGCCTGGATCGCCGCCTCGCTGGCGGCGTCGCCGACGCCCTTGACGGCACCGAGACCGACCCTGACCGCGTCGCCCTCGACGGTGAACTGCACCTGCGAGGCGTTGACGTCCGGCCCCAGGATGCGGATCCCGCCAGCCATGAGCTGGGCCACGTAGGCAGCGAGCTTCTCCGTGTTGGCCGCCTCGGACGACAGCATGGCCGCCCAGAAGTGGAGCGGGAAGTGCCGCTTGAGGAACGCGGTCTGGTAGGCGACGTACGCGTAGGCCACGGAGTGCGACTTGTTGAAGCCGTACTGGGCGAACGGCACGATCTGCTGCCACAGCGCCTGCACTTTGTCCTTGGGATGGCCCTTGGCCACCGCGCCGGCGACGAAGTGCTCGCCCTGCTCGTCGACGAGCTCCTTGATCTTCTTGCCCATCGCCTTGCGCAGGGTGTCGGCCCGCGCCATCGTGAAGCCGGCGATCTCGACGGCGACGCGCATGACCTGTTCCTGATAGACGATGACCCCGTAGGTCTCGCCGAGGATCTTCTCGAGCTCGGGGAACAGGTACGAGATCGGCTGCCGGCCGTGCTTGCGGTCGGCGTACTCGGACGTCCACTGCATCGGGCCGGGCCGGTACAGCGCGTTCAAGGCTACCAGCTCCTCGAAGCGGTCCGGCTGCACGCTGCGCAGGAGGTCGCGCATCCCCGACGACTCGAACTGGAAAATCCCGTCGGTGTCGCCGGCCTTGAAGATCTCGTACACCGCGGGATCGTCGAAGCGGAGCTTCCCGAAGTCCGGAGGCTCGATCGAGGCCTGGACGATCGACTTGAGGCAGTCGTCGATCACCGTCAGGGTCTTGAGCCCGAGGAAGTCCATCTTGAGCAGGCCGAGCTTCTCGATGATGTCCTTGTCGAACTGCGTGACGACCTCGTCCCGGGACGTCCGGTACAGCGGCACGATGCTGCGCACCGGTCGCGGCGCGATGACCACGCCCGCGGCGTGGACGCCGCAGTGCCGGGCGACACCCTCGAGCTTCCTGCCGATCTCGACGAGCCGCCGCACATCACCGTCCTGCTGTGCCGCCTCGGCGAGCCGCGGCGACTCCCTGATCGCCTCGTCGAGCGTGATCCCGATGCTCTCGGGGACCATCTTGGCGATGCGGTCGGTCTCGCCGAACGACATCCCCATCACCCGCCCGACGTCGCGGATCACCGACCGGGCTTGGAGCAGGTTGAAGGTGGCGATCTGGCACACGTTGTCGTTGCCGTAGAGGCTGCGGACGTGCGCGATCACCTCGTCGCGGCGCCGCTGGCAGAAGTCGATGTCGATGTCCGGCATCGAGACCCGGTCGGGGTTGAGGAAGCGCTCGAAGAGCAGGTCGTACTCGAGCGGGTCGATGTCGGTGATCCGCAACGCGTAGGCGACCAGCGAGCCGGCGGCACTCCCCCGCCCCGGACCCACCGGGATCCCGTCCCGGCGCGCGAAGGCGATGAAGTCCCACACCACGAGGAAGTAGCCCTCGAAGCCCATGGTGTGGATCACCCGGAGCTCGAGCTCGAGACGGGCCACGTACTCGGAAGGCTTGTGCCGCCGCTCGCGGCCGTCGGAGAGGCGCGCTTCGAGGCCGCGGCGGGCCAGCTCCTCGAGGTAGTCCTCGGACCGCGTCCCGGCGGGCACGGCGTAGTCGGGCAGGATGAACCCGGTCTCGGGGAAACCCGCGTGGCAGCGGTCGGCGATCTCGGCGGTGCGCGCGACGGCGTCCGGCGTCGCGGCGAACAGCCGCGCCATCTCGGCGGGCGACTTGACGTAGAACTCGTCGTTGTAGGCGTAGTCGCGGGCGAGCTCGGCGAGCGTCTTGTTGTGGCCGATCCCGATGAGGACCCGGTGGGCCTCGACGTCGTCGCGCGCGTGGAAGTGACAGTCGTTGGTGGCGACGAGCGGGATCCCGGTGGCCGCGGCGATCGCGGCCAGCCCCTCCCGGGCCACCGCCTCGTCGGCCAGCCCGTGGTCCTGGATCTCGAGGAAGAAGTCGTCCCGGCCCAGGATCTCGCGATACTCCTCGGCCGCCCGCGTCGCACCCGCGGCGTCCCCGTTGAGCACCCGGGCCGCCGGCTCGCCGGTCAAGCACGCCGAGAGGGCGATTAGGCCGTCTGCGCGCTCTGCAAGTAACTCTTTGTCGATACGTGGTTTATGATAGAAACCCTCGAGGTAGCCCGAGGTGACGAGGCTCATCAGGTTCTGCCACCCGCGCTGGTTCTCGGCGAGGAGCACGAGGTGGTGGTACGGCTTGTTGGCGCCGTGGGGGTTCCCGGAGCGCTCGCGGCGGCCTCCCGGCGCGACGTAGACTTCGCAACCCAGGATTCCTCTCACTCCTGCCTTCCGGGTCGCGGAGTAGAACTCGTAGGCACCGAAGAGGTTACCGTGATCGGTGAGGGCGACCGCGGGCATCTCGAGCGCCACGACCTGCCGCACCAGCTCGTCGATCTTGATCGTCGAGTCGAGCAGCGAGTAGTGCGAGTGCAGGTGCAGGTGGGCGAACCGCTCCGGCATGCGGGGATTCTACCTGGATCGGCCGAGAACCAGCGGACGGCCGCTACGAGCCCTGCACGCGCTCGAGGCGGGCCACCCAGGAGGTGACCGCCGTCCCGTCGGCGAGCAGCACCCCGGTGGCGCGCATCTCGTCGCGGCCGGTCGCGACGTAGCTCTCGACGCCGATCAGGCGGCGGTCCGGCGAGGCATAGCGGACGAGCATGGTCACGTCGTCAAAGAACCCGTCGCCGACGAGGACCGTGCCGAGCGGAAGGGAGTCCATGCGGAATCGCACGCGGTCGCGGGCGAGCACGTCCAGGTGGTACGCCGAGCGGACCGGGCGGGACGCCGGGTCCTCGGAGTCGCGAACCTCCCCTTCGACCGTGAGCGTCTCGGGGAACTGTTCCGAGGCGTGCACCTCGGTCACCCCGGTGACATGCTCGACGGGCTTGCCGCTGGGGAAGTACTCCCCTTCCAGCAGCCACGCGCCCGGGACCAGCAATGGGTGCATCGAACCTCCAGGCGCCATTGTAGCCTCTGGCTGCTAGCATGCTCGAATGCAACGCTTCCCGACCTTCGCGGCCTGCCCGGTGTGCGGCGACCCGGCCGTCAACCCCGGCGCCCTCGCCGTGACCTGGTACTGGGACGAGCCGGCTTGCACCGTCAAGGGCCTGTTCACTCCCGACGGTCGCCACACCGGGTACGCCGGCCGAATGCACGGCGGGCTGGTTTCCTCGCTCCTCGACGAGGCCATGGCCTGGGCCTGCGCAGTCGAGCGCGGCAGCTACTGCGTCACCGGCGAGCTCAAGGTGCGCTTCAAGAGCTCGGCCCCGCTCGGCGAGCAGCTCGAGGTGCGCGGCCGGGTCGTCGGTGACGCCTGGGGCCCGTACCTCAAGGCGACCGGCGAGCTCATTGCGCCCGACGGCCGTGTCGTGGCGACCGGCTCGGCGGTCTTCTCCGCGCTTCCCCGCGACGAGTCGCTGGCCATGCGCGAGGCGCTCCGCTTCGAGCCCGGCGACCTCGACGTCCTCGCCTGACCCCCCTTTTATCCCGAACGACTTCCGGATAGACTGCGCACCTTGTGAAGTGGTGGGACAAGAAGGAGAGGACCCAATGGACAAGCACGCGATCCTCAAGGCCCTGAGCATCGAACCCGTCAACCCCGGCGCCTACGCCAGGGGCTGGATGGCCCCGTCGGGCGGCGAGAAGCTCGACTCGATCAACCCGACCGACGGCACCGTGATCGCGAGCGTGATCCAGGCAGACGCGTCGACCTACGAGAAGGCCTCCGCCATCGCTCACGACGCCTTCCTGTCCTGGCGGATGGTGCCCGCGCCCAAGCGCGGCGAGGTGATCCGTGCCCTCGGCGACGAGCTGCGCGCCAACAAGGAGGCGCTCGGGCGGCTGGTCTCCCTGGAGATGGGCAAGATCCTCGCCGAGGGGCTCGGCGAGGTCCAGGAGATGATCGACATGTGCGACTTCTCGGTCGGTCTCTCCCGCCAGCTCTACGGCCTGGCCATGCACTCCGAGCGCCCCCGCCATCGGATGTACGAGCAGTGGCACCCGCTCGGCACCGTCGGCGTCGTCACCGCGTTCAACTTTCCCGTCGCCGTGTGGTCGTGGAACACGGCGCTGGCCGCGGTGTGCGGCGACCCGGTGATCTGGAAGCCGTCGTCGAACACCCCGCTGACCGCCGTCGCCGTCCAGCACATCGCCAACCGCGTGGCCACACGCTTCGACTGCGACGGGATCTTCAACCTCGCCATCGGCAAGGGCTCGGTGGTCGGGCAGCGCATGGTCGACGACCCGCGCGTCCCGCTCATCTCGTTCACCGGCTCGACGTCGCAGGGGCGCAAGGTCTCCGCCTCGGTCGCGACCCGCTTCGGCCGCGCCATTCTCGAGCTCGGCGGCAACAACGGCGTCCTCGTCATGGACGACGCCAACCTCGACCTCGTCCTGCGCGCGATCCTCTTCGCCGCGGTCGGCACCGCCGGCCAGCGCTGCACCTCGCTGCGCCGCCTGATCGTCCAGAAGGGCATCTACCCGAAGCTCGTCGAGCGTCTGGTGAAGGCCTACAAGACCATCCCGATCGGCGACCCCCTCGCGGCCGGCACGCTCATGGGGCCGCTCGTGGACGAGGCGGCGGTGCACGACATGATGGCCGCCCTCGACAAGGTCCGCGAGCAGGGCGGCGAGATCCTGGTCGGCGGCAGAAAGCTCGACCGGGCAGGCAACTTCGTCGAGCCGACCATCGTCAAGGCTCACCGCACGCTGGCGATCGCGGAGGAGGAGACGTTCGCGCCGATCCTCTACGTCTACGAGGTCGCCGACCTCGACGAGGCGATCGAGATCCACAACTCGGTGCCGCAGGGCCTGTCCTCGTCGATCTTCACAACCAACCTGCTTTCCGCCGAGCGCTTCCTCTCCCACGAGGGGTCCGACTGCGGCATCGCCAACGTCAACATCGGCACCTCGGGCGCCGAGATCGGCGGCGCGTTCGGCGGCGAGAAGGAGACCGGCGGTGGCCGGGAGGCCGGTTCCGACGCATGGAAGCAGTACATGCGCCGCCAGACCAACACGATCAACTGGTCGTCCGACCTGCCGCTCGCCCAGGGCGTCAAGTTCGACATCGCCTGAGCGTCCGGCAGCCCTGCCGCGCGCGCTTCGATCGTTGCGCCGGGCCCACGCCCGGCGCAATACTTTTCCGCCCAACCGTTGTGTTCGCCGGCAACGGCAGCGCTGCGGCCAGGCAGCGAGGCTCCGCTGGCACTTAGGGTCAGCCGCGCTTCAGGTCGTCGAGCCGGGCGCGGACGGCGGCGAGGTCGCCCTCGCTGCCGTGCAGGCGCTCGGCGAGCTCCAGCGCGGCCTCCGCCCCGGCCAGATCACCGCGTGCCAGCAGGCTCTCGACGGAGAGGGCCGCCTCGCGCCGGCGCGCGCCGTCGAGCAGGCCCTGCAGACGACCGTTCCCAGGGTCGAGCTCGCACGCCTCGCGGAAGGAGGCGACGGCGCGGTCCAGGACCCCGGCCGCGGCGAGGCGCGTCGCGTTGAGGACCAGCGCCTCGACCCGGTCCTGCCGCTCCCGGCGCGCGGCCTCGTCGAGGAGCGTGCGGAGCGTGCGCAGGAGCGACGTCCGTCCGAAGAGCCGCTCGGCCAGGGCCAGCTCGCGCTCGGCCTCCTGCAGCTCGCCGCGCTCGAGGCACGCCTCGATCCGGGCCGCGGCGTGCGAGGCCTTTTGGGACTTGAGAGTCTCCTTGGAGGGGCGATGCCGGCCCTCGTCCACCGCGGCCCGCAGCTCGGCGAGCCGCGGGGCCTGCGGATCGATCTCGGCGGCCTGGTCCAGCCGCGCCAGCGCCTCGTCGAACTTGTCGGCGCCCAGCAACCGCTCCGCCGCATCCAGGTGAGAGGCGAACCTGGCCTCCCGCTCGCGCTGGAGGGCCTCCTCGATGCGTTCGCCGAGGCCACCCCAACGAGGGTCCCCGCCCAGCTTCGCGGCAGCCGCACCGAGACGCTGGATCGCGCTGTCGAGCTTGCCGGCTCCGATCAGCTCCTCGATCTCCGCGACCGCCGCCGCGGCCGCGCGCTCGCGTTCGCGGGCGCGGGCGATCTCGCGCAACCGCTCCTCGGCCTCGGCGAGGAGGCTGCCCGCGGTCGTGTCCTCGGGCGCCGCCGCGACGGCCCGCCGTAGGACCGCGACCCCCTCCTCCAGCCTGCCGGCCTCGAGATGCTCCCGAGCCTGGGCGACGAGCGCCTCGATCTGCGCGAGCCTCTCCTGCTCGCGCAGGACCTCGAGCCCCTCGCGCTTCTCGGCCAGCTCGTCGGACTCGCCGAGTGTCGCCGTCGCGGCCTCGAGGAGCTCCGCCGCCGCGTCCAGGTCGCCGGCGGCGATCAGCTCCTCGACCTTGACGACCGCGAAGCGAATGTTGGTTGCCCGCTGCCTCGCCTCGTCATCCCGCCGCTGCAGCTCCTGCGCGTGGGCGAGGGCGTCGTGGACGGCGCGGTCGCCGGGCGCGAGCGACAGGGCCGCCCGGCAGGCCTCGACCGCCTCGCCGAACCTCCCCTCGCCCTGCAGCCGCTGGCCGTCAACCAGGAGGACCGCGACCCGTTCCGCCCGCTGCCGGCGTTGCAGCTCGCCGATCCGGTCCCGCGCCGCCTGCAGCTCCGCGCAGTCGCCGACCGCGCGGAACGCCTCCTCGAAGCGTGCGACGGCGGTCGGGGCGTCACCGCCGGCGAGCGCCTCGTCGATGGCCGCGAGGGCGCTCCGCAACGACTCCTCCCGGGCCCGCGCCTCCCCGGCCCGCCGCTGGACGTCGCGGACCCGGCTCATGGCCGCGCGTACCCGCACCTCGTTGGGAGCGAGCTCGATCGCCTGCTCGAGGCACGCCGTCGCCTCGGGCAACGCGCCCCGCCCGGCCAGCGCCTCGCCCTCGGCCAGCAGGGCCTCGACCCTCTCGCGGAGTCGGGTCGCCGCGAGCTGGCCGACACGCTCCCGCACGGCGTCGAGTCCGGCGACCAGGCCGTGCGCCGCCTCGGCCGAGCGCAGCCGCTCGCGCGCCTCCTCGAGGTCGCCATGCTGCAGCGAGCCGTCGATCGCGGCGAGCACCTCCTCGAGCTCTCTCGCCTTCCGCCCGGCCTCGTTCGCCGCCGCGATCCCGGCATCGACCTCGGCCAGGAGTCTGCGGGCGGCCTCGTTCGCGGCGTCGATCTGCAGCACCGCGCCGAGCTGCATTCGCGCTTCCTCGAGGTGGCCGGACTTGACCAGTTTCTCGGCACCGAGCAGCAGCGCCCGGACCTGCGCCGTGCCGGCGGCGGGGGCCGGAGGCGGCGGAGGGGGTGGCGGCGGGAGCGTCTCGCGGCCGAGCACGCGGGTCGGCGGCAGCTCGCCGCCGGTCACCGACCCGGCAGTCGGCGACGGCGTCGTGCCCATTTTGAAATGCCGGTCGATGCGGTCCTGCGTCGTCCCGCGATGAACCTGGATCTTCTGGGTCGGGCCGACCGGCAGGTCGAGGGCGCGATCGAGCTCCCTGCACTCAGACGGGAACCGGCGAAGCACCTCGGCCAACGCCTGTGCGAACTCCTGGACGGTCGGGAAGCGGTCCTCCGGTCGCTTGCCCAACGACCGGGCGACGACCGCACGAAGGTCGTCGGGGACCCGGCCTTCCGGGTCGGAGACGCTGAATTCGACCGGCGGGTTGAGCAGGTGGCCGGCGATCAGGGCCGGCGGCGTGCTCCCGGAGATCGGGTGCTTCCCGGTCAGCATCTCGTAGAGCACGATGCCGAACGAGTAGATGTCGCTGCGTTGCTCGACCGGCGTCTCGCCGTCCGAGCGGAACTGCTCGGGCGAGGAGTAGCGGAGCTTGCCGAGGAACATCCCGGTCTGCGTCAGGCCGCTGTCGCCGGCGAGCACCTTGGCGATGCCGAGGTCGATGAGCTTGACCAGCGGACGCCCGTCGTCGTCGCGCATCACCATGACGTTGTCGGGCGAGATGTCGCGGTGGACGATCCCCTTGCGGTGCAGGTAGCCGAGGGCGGCCAGCGCCTGCCGGGCGACCTCCAGAGTGAGCCCGATCTCCGGCGGACCAACCCGCTCGAGCAGGTCCTGGCAGGTGATGCCGTTGATGAACTCCATCACGATGAAGGCGTTGCCCGCGTCGTCGATGGCGAAGTCGTACATCTGCGCGATGTTCGGATGGCGGAGCTTGACGGCCATGCGGGCTTCCCGGAGGAACCGCTGCCGCAGTGCGTCGTCCTTCTCGTGCTGCGGTTGCATGACCTTGATGACCCGGACCTCGTCGAGGAGCCGGTGCCGGACCTTGTAGATCGCGCCCATCCCGCCTTCCTGGAGCTTCTCCAGGATCTCGTACTTGCCTTCGATGTACGACAGCGGGATCGCCACAGCACCCCCAGAAAGCCCCTGCTCCAAGCGCCCTCGCCCCGGGCGGTGCCGCCGACGCGGCGCCCGTCTCGGGCGCGGGTCAGAACAGCCAGCGCTTGCGCTTGACCTTGATCGGCGCCTCCGCGGTTCCCAACTGCCCCACGTGGCCCGACGCGTCCGTAGCCGTCACGTACAGCTCGATCGGTTCGTTCTTGTGGAAGGCGGACGGCACGTCGGCCGTGTACTCCGTGCCCGCCCGCCGGACCGGGATGTCCGTGTACGTCGCCGTGCCTTCGGCGCGGCCGCGCACCGATACGGTCTTCACCCCGTAGTCGTCGGTGATCTTCAGGGGGATGAGGGCGTTCTTCCCCTTCTCGTACTCCGGCTTCCATCCCGGCTTGAGCTGCACGGACGGCGACCCTTTGTCGAGATCGACGAGCAGCCGCTCCAGGCGATCGCGCGCCTCGGCGAGCCGCGTTGCCCACTTGTCGCTCGCCGGAGCGCCCCGCAGCAGCTCGAGGCCCCGCTCGGGACGTTTGTCCTGCTCGGCCTCGGCCACCTGGGCCATCAGCTCGGTCAACTTGCGCTCGGTTTCGGCCTCGGTCCGGTACCGCTCGATCCGGCGGTCGAGGCCCGGGCGGTCCGCCCACAGACCGCGCAGCTCCTCGAGCCGGGCGATCCCGGCAGCCAGTTGCCCGCCCCGCACCAGCGCCTCCCCCTCGCTCTCGAACGTCGCCGCCGCCCGGTCGCGCAGGTCGGAGGCCTGCGCGCACTTCGGCAGAATTTGGAGGAGCGTCGCGGCGACCCGGAGAACCTCGACGTTGTTCCGCGCCTTGTTCGCCGTGAGGAGCTGGCCCTGGACCTCGATCGCCCGCCGGGCCAGTGCGAGCTGCTGCTCGACCTTCCGGTCGCCGGCCACACCGGCGAGGTCCTGCGGAGAGAATGCCGCCACCGTGCGCTTGAGCAGCTCGACGTTGCCGTTGCGGATGCCCCGGTCCAGCTCCTTGGTCAGGGACCCCGCCCGCTGCGCGGCGAGCTCGTCCCGGAGCGCGCGCAGGCGGTCGTAGTCTTCGCGCGACAACTGATCCTCGTCGGCCAACGCGACGAGATCGAGGGCCTGCCAGGCGCCGTCGAAGTCCCCGGCGCGGAACAGGCGCTCGGCGTCGTCGATGTAACTGAGCGCGCGCGGCGGGTTGGTGGGTCGGGGCGCCGGCGAGGGGGTCGGACGGGCCGGGACCGGGGTCGGCGTCGGCTTGGTCAGCAGGGCGCCGACGAGCTTCGGTCCCACGAAGAAGATCCCGCCCGCCACCAGCGCGAGGGCCAGCGGGATGAGCAGGAACAGCGGCCAGAGTGGCATCCCCTTGCGCCTCGGGACGCTTGGAGGTGGAGGCGGCAGTGGTGCCTGCTCCCCGCCCGGCTCGTTCGGGACACCACTCCCGGGCACCCCGTCGGACCCGGCCGCCTGCGCCTCCCATGCCGCTTCGGGCCGTGGCGCCGCCGGAGGAGGAATCGGCGGCAGAGGCGCCTGGTCGGGTGGCGCCGTCGTGGTCATCGACCCGCCCTCCAGGGTCGCGGCAATCGGGGGCGGCAATGGCGGCGGTGCCGGCCACGTCGGGGCCGGCGCGACCGTCGGCTCGGCACTCGCGGCGATCGCCACCGTCTGCGCCGTCGCCAACGCGATCGGCGCGGCCGGAACCGGCGGAGATACGGGCGGCACGGGGCTCCCGTCACCGTTCTCGTCCCACCCGGCCACGGCCAGGTCACCCGTCCCCGGACCTTGTGGCGGTCCGGGCTCGCCGGCCACCGGTTCGGCCGCGGCTGCAGGCTCCCCTTCCGACCGCTCATCATCCTCGGCCAGCAGCGGGAGGACGCCCTCCTCGGGCGCGGCCGGTTCGTACTCGATCTCCTCGGGTGCCACCACGCCGGCGACCTCGACGGCAGGCGCCGGCGATGGCGGGACCGGGGCCGCCGGAACGATGGGCTGGACCTGAATCGGCATGGTCCGCGACAGGTCGTCCTCCGGGCCGACACCGGGCTCGGAGAGCACCGGCGCCGGGCCGGGGGTCGAGAGGATCGCCGGCGGTGCCGCCGACAGCGGCCCCGACGCTGAAACCGCCGTTTTCACCGGGCGGACCTCGACGATCGCCGTGCGTCCGGTGGCGGGCGGCTCGGCGAGCGGATGACCCGGAAGAGGGGCCTGCTCCCGGGTCACCGCCGAGATGCGCGCGGTTTGTGCCCTCTCCGGCTCCCGGGCCGGTTCGACCCCGCCGTGGAGCGCTGCCGCGAAAGCCTGACGGACGGACATGTACGACGACGGCCGTTGCTCCGGAAGGTGACGCAGGCCGGAGATCAGCAGCGTTCGCAGCGGCTCCGCGTCGCGCAACCCCGCACGGACGCTGGTCGGGAGGTCGACCTCCGGGAAGTCGGGAGGTGTCAGCTTGGCGCCGAGGAGGTAGCAGACCAAGAGGTTCAGGGAGTAGAGGTCCGAACGCCAGTCGGGCAAGGCGCCCGCCTCCGCCTGGCGCAGCAGCTCGGGCGCGAGGTAGCTGAGGGCGGCGTCGCGGCCGGCGCGGCCGGTCACCGGCCCCTCGGGCCTGAACGCTGCGGTGCCGAACCCCAGCACCATGATCTGCTCGCCGGCACGCCCGTTGACGAGCATGAGGTTGTCCGGCGCCAAGTTGTGGTGTGCGACGCCCATGCCGGCGAGCGCCTCGAGCCCGTCGACGACGGGCCCGAGCAGGCCGAGCACCCGCGAGGGCGGCGAACCGACCAGCGACTCGACCGGGCTGCCATCGAGGAAGTCCATGACCACGTAGGCGGTCCCGTCGGGGGTGAAACCGAACTCCCGCACCGCGGGGAACGACGGCGCGCGCAGCGACTGCAGGGCGCCCATGGCCCCGGCGAAGCGTCGTCTGCACGACTCCTGGTCGGGCGAGCCGCCTCGGTTGATCAGCTTGATCGCCACCTTCTGGCCGGTTCCCGGGTCGGTGGCCCGGAAGACGACGCCGCCCGGACTCGATTTGAGGACCTTCTCCAGGCGGAACAGCTCCGTGATCTCTCGGACTTCAGCCATGGTCTCGCTCCTCGTGGGAGGGCAGCACCACCACTGACGACCGCGGCCCGGAGCCGGCGGGAGGCGCGCTGAGGCACGCAGCGGCCAGGCTCCCCGTCGAACGCCCTGTGTGGGCTGCCATATCAGGATGGTAACAGAAGTCGGCAACAGCGGATTGTGTCGCCGGTGACTGCCCGCCCGGGCCACGGCGTCCGCGTCCGGGGCGAAGGGTCTGCCTACGTCCCGGCGAACGCCCTGCGCACACCGGCGAGGATCTCCCTGAGCCGGGCGCACTGCTCGCAGTCGGAAGAGGGCGAGGTGCACGGCACCCCGTCGGCCTGCATCTCCGCACAGTGTGGGTCCTGAGCGAACGTCACGAGCTGGCCGAGGATCTCGTCGAGCAGGTCCCGCGCCTGCCCCGGCGGGAGGTCACGCAGCGCGTCGATGATCCGTCGCTCCTTGGTCGACAGCGCAATGGGCGTAAGGCGGTCTGCCATCAGCTCTCCTCTCCGGGCCGTTCACCCCGGTCCGGTCCGTCGCCGAGGGCGAGTCCGCTCCCCGCCTCCGGATCGGTCAGCGCCGACGAGACGATCTCCATCGCCGCGCTGCGCCGGATCCCGGCCAGGTAGCCGCGCTCGGTGGCCGGCTCGGCAGCCAGCGGCCAGCGCTCGAGCTCGGCCAGCGCCTCCAGGAGCTCGCCGGTCGGCCGGATCACGGTCAGCGGCCCGATCAACGCGTCGATCCGCGCCTCGAGGGTGGCGGGCTCGGCCGGGCAGGCGATGAGGTGCTCGGCCACCGGCTCGGCCGCGCGGCCCAGACGGTGGTGGTCCTTGGCGACCGCCGCGGCCGCCCGCTGGCCGAAGATGCGAGCCTCCAACAGGCCGGTGCCCATCGTCCGGCGCGCCCCCTGGACGCCGCCGGCCGCCTCGCCGCAGGCGTACAGCCCCGGCATCGAGGTGCGGCACCACGCGTCGATCGCGACCCCGCCGACGCCGTGGTGCAGCGCCAGCGCCAACGGCACACGGCCCTCGCGTTGGAACGTCAAGCCCTCCCGCACCTTCGGAGGGAGCAACGACTCCGCGGCCCCGGACGGGTCCAGGGCGACGCGCGCCCCGCGGCGGAACGCCTCCGCCATCACCCTGGTTGCGGTCACCAGGTCGGTGCCGCCGGCGAACGGGCTGCCGTCGATGACGATCCGCCCGGCCAGCAGCGCCGCCGTGGTCGGGAAATAAAGGGGCGGGGTCGCCGTGACCGGGAGCGCCTGTGTCAGGTGCGGAGCGTGGAGCGACACGCCGCACGCCGATGCCAGCGCGATCGCCGAGCCCCGGCACCAGCGCGGCACCGTGGTCATCGGGAACACCGAGCCCACCCCGCCGCAGGCGAGGACCACGGCATCGGCCGCCAGGCTCGTCGGCCGGCCGGACTCGCGTAGGAAGGTGGTCACACCGGTGAGCCGATCGCCGGCGGTCGCGAGCCCGATCACCACGGCCCGCTCGACGATCCGAACCCCGACGGCGGCGCACTCGTGGAGGAGCGGGAGCAGGAGCGGGAGACGGTGGCGCGGGACGACCCTCCGCCCTCTCGGCATCGCGTCACCCTGCAGCAGGACCGGCCGATCGTCGAGCGTGACGAGGTCCAGCTCGCTGCACAGCTCCACGGCGGCCCGATGCGCCTCGTCGACCAGCACCTCGGTGAGGCCGGGCCGCTCGCGCCCGCCACCGCGCCGCTTGAGGTCGGCGAGGAACCGCGTCGGGCTGTCGCCGCGGACCCATGGCGCCGAGAGCAGGATCCAGGGGGCGAGCGCGTGCACGCGGTGACTCGCCCCGTCTCGTCCCGCCCGCCCGGGCGTCAGGATGGTGACCGACCAGCCGCGCCTGCCCAACTCGCGGGCGCACGTCAGTCCCGCCAGGCCACTGCCGACGATCACCGCCCGCGGGGGTCGCGTCACGCCCACGGGCGAAGTCTGCCACAGACGGTCCCAGGGTGCGAGCCTACGGCACGCCCCGGTCGGCCCGGCAGGCTACTCGTAGCGCAGGGCTTCGATCGGGTCGACGGCGGCCGCCTTGGCGGCGGGATAGACGCCGAAGAAGATGCCGACGGCCGACGAGAAGGCGAAGCCGAGGCCGATCGCCCACATCGGCACGTGCGCGTCGGGGAACCCGGGAATTGCTTTGGCGCCGAGGACGCCGAGCCCCCAGCCGCCGAGGATGCCGACGATGCCGCCGAGCGCCGACAGCGTCACGGCCTCGATGAGGAACTGGGCCAGGACGTCCGCGCGGCGGGCTCCCACGGCCTTGCGCACGCCGATTTCCCGAGTGCGCTCCCTCACCGTCACCAGCATGATGTTCATGATGCCGATGCCACCGACCAGAAGGGCGATCCCGACCACCGCCCCGACCACCTGGGTGATGCCCCCGAGGATCTTCGAGGTGGTCTCGAGGATCTCCTCCTGGAGCAGCACCTGGAAGTCGTCGCCCTGGTCGCGCCGGATGCCGTGGCGCTCGCGCAGCAGCGCGGTCATGAGGTCCTTGGCGCGCTGCACGTCGTCCGCCGAGCGCGCCTGGAAGTCCAGCCTGATCTGCTTCATCGCCTCGTCGCCGTAGATCTCGCGGGCGGTCGTGAACGGGATCACCACGATGTTGTCGTAGTTCTGCCCGAACATCTGCCCCTGCTTCTCCATCACGCCGACCACGGTGAAGGTGACGGGGCCGACGTCGAGGTCCTTACCGAGCGCCTGCGCCGCAATGCCGAGCTTGTCCGCCAGCTCCGGCCCGACCAGGCAGACCCGGGCGCGGGCCGCCACGTCGATGTCGGAGAAGAACCGGCCCTTCTCGACCCAGGTGTTGTTGACTTCCTGGAACGCAGCGCCGACGCCGAGGAGGTAGGGCGTTGCCTTGCGGTCGCGCAGGCGCACCCGCTCGCCGCGGAAGTAGACCGGCGTGAAGGAGGCGATCTCCGGGACCGCCGCGACGATCGCCTGGCCGTCCTCGAAGGTGAGCTTGACGTCGCGGCCGGCGACGTCGGGGTCGTTGGGATCGCGGTTGGGGAAGACAGTGATGTAGGTGGCGCCGACGCCCTGGAGCTGGCCGGCGATCCAGAAGTTCAGCCCCTGGACGATCGACACCACGCCGATCACCGCCGCGACACCGACGATGATCCCCAGCGTGGTCAGGAACGACCGCATCTTGTTGGCCATGATCGAGCGCAACGCCATGCGGAGGTTCTCGAGCCACATCAGCCGTGCGCCTCCCCGCCCTTCGGCTCGCGGGCCTTGTCCTCGAGGATCTTGCCGTCCCGCAGGCGCACGACGCGGCGGGCGTGGGCCGCGATGTCCTCCTCGTGGGTGACCAGGACGATGGTGTTGCCCTCGCGGTTCAAGGTGTCGAACAACGCCATGATCTCCTCGCCGGTCTTCGAGTCGAGGTTGCCGGTTGGCTCGTCGGCGAGGAGGATCGACGGCTGGTTGACCAGCGCCCGGGCGATGGCGACGCGCTGGCGCTGGCCGCCCGACAGCTCGGCCGGTTGGTGATGTGACCGATCGGTGAGGCCCACGAGGTCGATCATCTTGCGGGCCCGTGCGTGCCGCTCGACGCGCGGCACGCCCGCGTAGATCAGCGGGACCTCGACGTTCTCGAGCGCGGAGGTGCGCGGCAGCAGGTTGAAGGTCTGGAAGACGAAGCCGATCTCCTTGTTGCGGATGCGGGCCAGCGCGTTGTCGTCGAGCTCGTTGACGACCTGATCGTTGAGCCGGTAAACGCCCGAGGTCGGCGTGTCCAGGCAACCGATGAGGTTCATCAGCGTCGACTTCCCGGAGCCCGATGGCCCCATAATGGCGATGTACTCGCCACGGGAAACGCCGACGCTCACTCCGTCCAGGGCCCGCACCTGGTTGTCGCCCATCTGGTACACCTTGACCAGGTCCTTGATGTCAATCAGCACTGCCCTTCTCCTTGTCGGCGTCGGCCTTGTCGCCCGCACCCTTCTCCGCCTTCTTGTCCACCCTGACCGCCTCGCCGTCCTTGAGCGCACGGAGCGTACGGTAGGGACCGGTGATGACCTGATCGCCCTCGGCCAGGCCCTCCGTGACCTCGACCCACAGCTCGTCGTGGATCCCGGTCTTCACCTCGCGCCGGACCGTCTTGTTGCCGACGAACAGGTACGCCACCGTGACCTCGCGCTGCGAGCTGTCGCCCTCGCGGCGGGTGACCTCCTTGCCCTTGCCGTCGAGCCAGCGCGTCTGCACCGCCTGCTGCGGCACGGCGACGACACCGGGCGCCTCCGCCGTGACGATCTCGACCTTCGCGGTCATCCCGGGCTTGACGCGGGGATCCGGCTTCTCGAGGACGACCTTGACCCGGAACTTGACCACATCGACCTGCTTCAGCCCCGAGGAGCCGATCTCCGTGACCGTGCCGGCCAGGGGCGTGTCGGGCAGCGCGTCCACCCGGATCGTCGCCTTCTGGCCGACCTTCAGGGCGACGACCTCGCTTTCGGCCACCTCGACCTCGGCGAGCAGCTCGGAGAGGTCGCCGACGGTCATCAGCACCGAGCCGGCGAAGTTCATCGTCCCCATGACCGCCGTCTCGCCCTTCTCGACGTTGAGGGCGGTGACGACGCCGTCCATCGGCGAACGGATCGTGGTGCGCTGGAGGTCGTCCAAGGCACGCTGGAGGGCCGAGCGCGCCTGGCGGATCGTCTCGGCCTGCGAGCGGACGGCGATCTCGGCGCTGTCCCGGGCCAGCCGGGCGCGGTCGAGAGCGTCCTGCGACGCCACGCCTTCGCGGTTGAGGTCGAGCATCCGCTTGTAGTTGCGCTCCTCGTTGGCCAGCTCCGCGCGGGCCCGCTCCAGGTTCACCGTGGCCTGGCCGAGGACGGCGTTCGCCTGGTCGCGGGCGGCGAGGTACTGCTCCTTCTCGATCTCCAGCAGGATCTGCCCGGCGCTGATGGTGTCCCCTTCCTTGATCGGCAGTGCGACGATCTCGCCGATCACCTTCGACTGGATCTCGACCTTGACCCTGGGGTTGATCGTCCCGGACGCCTTGACGCGGGCGACGACGTCGCGCCGCCCGGCCTTCTCCGGTTCGATGACCTTCCCCTTGCCGTCGGACGACGACAGCGAGGCGAAGAGCACGACCGCCAGCACCACGACCACCCCGCCGATGACGAGCGCTCGCTTCATCGCCGATCACCCTCCGCTCAGCGCAGCGCGCGCAACGCCATCAGGGCCAGCGCCCACACGCCCCACACCGCAGCGACCAGGCCGACCGCCTTCTTGCGCTCGACGCGGCCGATGATCTCGAGGGCCAGCACGAGGAGGATCCACTTCCAGACGTTGAAGATGTCGAGCACGCCCCCGAGGGCGATCGTCGCCTGCGGCGCCCCCTCGGGGAGCCAGGCGGCGACGTTGGACTTCAGCATGGTCTCCAGATCGGTTGCGGCGAAGCTCTCCTTTTGCCAGGCGACCACCGTCAGCAGCACGCTCTTGACGATGTCCGCCGGGATCGTCGCGTGCATCGTCCCGGAGAAGACCCTCCCGAACTCGGCCTCCGAGCCGACCAGCTTGAGGAGCAGGAAGTAGAGCCCGGCGATCAGCAAGTAGAGGACCGGGACGAACAGCGGGCTGACGAACATGGTTACCTTGGCGACCTTCTTGGCGATCGTGATCGCCTGGTCCATCTGGTCGTCGGTGAGCTGCCTGCCGCTTTGCTCCATGCTCTGGCGGATGGTCGCGTCGAGGTCGACCCTCGGTGCGACGATCAACTGTCCCACCACGGACAGCACGACCATGACGACCAGCGGCCACAGCCAGGTGGGACGGGCCGCGATCTCGCGGAACACTGCGGCCGGGGCCGTGAACACCCGCCACACCCGCGCCAGCGCGGTGGCGGAGAGCTGGCTCACCTCGGGGGTCGGTTCCGGGGGGTGGACGTCGCTCATCGCCTACTCCTTGTCGGCCGCGTCAGGGGCCGCCGCGGTAGGCGTCTCCACCGACTTCGCCCAGTGCCTGTACCTGAGGTACTCGACATCCTTGAGCATCGGATGCGGCTCCTCTGCGGCCTCGTCGTCCCTGAGCTGGATGCCGCGGCCCTCGAGCAGGATGCCCACGGCGGCCTGGTACGCGACGACCGCCTGCCGGTAGGTCACGCGCGACTGCAGCTCGGCAGCCTGCGCGATGGCGAGATCTTCCTGGACCTGGAGCACGAGGAAGTTGGTCGACATGCCGTTGGCGAACTTCTTCTGCTCGGCGTCGACGTTGCGCTCGGCCAGCTCGCGCGCCTTGACCGCCGCCGCGATCGACTTGGCGCTGTCCTGCAGCACGCGCACCGCGCGCCGGGTCTCCTCGATCACCGACTGGCGCTCGAGGGCGATGTTCTGGTCGGCGATGGCGAGGTCGTAGCGGCGTTGCGCGCGCTGGGCCTTCGCCTGGTGGTTGCCGAGCGTGTAGGAGAAGCCGAGGCCCGCCGACCACTGGGGGTAGTCGCGGTCCCAAATCTGCTGCATGGCATCGTCCCAGCCGCCCGCGATGGTGGCGTCCGCGGCGTGCAGGGTGCCACCGACGCCGCTGTAGCCGTAGGCGACGCTCAGATCGAGAGCGGGCTTGACCGAGTTGTCCGCCACCAGGTAGTTCAACTCCCGGATCTGCCGCTCGGCGGCGCGCTGGCGGAGGACCGGCCGGGTCTCGAGGGCCTGTGAGATCGCGACGTCGAGGTCGACGGCGAGGTCGGTCGAGACCTCGAGGGAGTCCATGGGGACGACGACGGTGTTCCAGTCGTCGGGCCGCTCGAAGCCCATCAGGCTCTTGAGCTGGTCCCCGGCATCCACCACGGCGTTCTCGGCGACGATGATCTCCTGCTCGCGAACCGCGACCGTCGCCTCCGACTGGACGATGTCGATGGGCGCCGAGGTGCCGATGCGGACCCGGGTCCGCGTCTGGTCCAGGAGGTCCTGGGCGAGCTTCAGCGACTGCTGCTTCACCTTGAGGTTGTCGATGCGGTACACCAGGTTCCAGTACGCGCTCTCCACCTGTCCGATCGTGGCGATGACGATCGCCTCAAACTGCAGGGCGCCGATCTCGCGGCTGCGGCGCGCCACCTCGATGCCGGTGCGGTTGACGTCGGTGCCGAAGCCCCTGAGGAGCGGCTGCGAGAGCGAGAAGTTCAACCCCGAGTCGTACGAGGGGTTGAGGAAGTAGAACGTCGAGTTCGTGCTGGTGCGGGTGTTGTCCCAGCCGAGCCTCACGTCCGCGCCGGTGGGCAGGTACTGCCCGAGCGACAGGTCGAACGTCCGCCGCTTGCTCTCGTTGACCTCGGCGCCGACGAGCTGGTTGGTCGCCGGCGACTTCGACGACTGCTCGAGGTAGTTCGCGGCGATCGTCGGATCGAAGATCCCGCCGGCGGCGACGATCCCCTCGCCGTACGACGCCAGGCCGAGCCGCGAGATCTCGAGGTTGATGTTGTGATCGAGGGCGAGTGTGACCGCCTCCTGCAGCCTGAGCTGGAGCTGCGGCGAACCCAGTTGGGCCCCGCGCGTCTGCTGTCCCGGGGAGGTGCTGACCGTCTGCGTGGGTTCTTCGGCCGATGCCACGACCGATGCCAGGACCATGACTGCCAGGATCACGATTCGAGTCGACGTTGTGCGGGCCACGTTCGGTTCCTCCTCAGCCTTCGCGCGTAACATACGGATTCCAGTCGCCCAGGGTTTCAATCTAGCCAGCCAGCGACGCCGCTTCGAGCAGCTCGAGAGTGTACGGGCTGCGCGGTGCGCGCATCACCTCCGCCACCCGCCCCTCCTCCACCGTACGGCCCGCGTGCATCACGACGATTCGCTCCGCGACCCTCGCCGCCACCGCCAGATCGTGGGTGATCAGCACCATGGCCAGCGAGAAGCAGGCCCTGAGGTCGAGGAGCAGGTTGAGCAGCCGCCCCTGTACCGAGACGTCGAGGAGCGACACCGGCTCGTCGAGGACCAGCACCCTCGGCTCGCACGCGAGGGCGCGGGCGATGGCAACGCGCTGCCGCTCCCCGCCCGACAGCTCGCCCGGACGCCGGCCGAGCAGCCCGGTCGTCGCCTGCAGCCCGACTGCGGCGAGCAGCTCCGCCACGCGCTCGCCTCGTGCCTCCCGACCCCGGACCAGGCCGTTCACCACGATCGGCTCGGCGACGATGCGCTCGATCGAGTGGCGCGGGTTGAGGGCGGCGGCCGGGTCCTGGAAGACGATCTGCACCCGCCGGCGAGCCCGCCGGTACGCCTCGCCGCGGAGAGCTGACAGGCGCTCGCCGGCGAACAGCACCTCGCCCTCGTCCGGCCTCTCCAAACCGGCGAGGATCCGTCCGAGCGTGCTCTTACCGGCCCCGGACCGGCCGATGATCCCGAGGACCTCGCCGTCCGCCAGGGCCAGGGAGACACCATTCACGGCCACGACACTGCCCGGCCCGTCGCCGATCGTCAGGCCACGCCGCGGATAGCGCCGGACGACCCCGCGCGCCTCCAGCACCGGCATCCCGCCCCGCTCACCCATCGCGTGCCTCGTCATCCGCGTGCAGGAAGCACCGCACGCTGCGATCTGGCCGCACCTCCACGAGCGCCGGCCTGGCTACCCGGCATCGGTCGAACGCCCGGGCGCAGCGTGGCGCGAACCGGCAGCCGGACGGCCACTCGCTCGGCCGCGGCACGATCCCCGGGATGCTCGGCAACGGGCCGGTCGGGCCCGCGGCCCGCGGCGCCGCGGCGAGCAGGGCGACGGTGTAGGGATGGAGCGGCTCGGCGAAGACGTCCCGCGCGGGACCGGTCTCGACGGTCTCTCCCGCGTACAGCACCACGACGCGTCCCGCGATGCTGGCGACCAGCGCGAGGTCGTGGGAGATCGCCACGAGGGCGAGGCCGCGGCGCGCGCGCAGTCCGCCGAGCAGCTCCACGAGCTGTGCCCGGGCGACGCTGTCGAGGGCCGAGGTCAGCTCGTCGGCGACCAACAGGCGGGGCCTCCCGGACAGCGCGGTGGCGAGGAGCGCGCGCTGCTTCTGCCCACCCGAGAGCTGGTGGGGATAGGCCCGCAGGAACGGCTCCGGCGGCGTCAGTCCCAGCTCCTCCAACAGCAGGGCGGCCTCCCGGAGCGCCTCCCGGCCGCGCACCCCACGGTGCAGGAACGCCGCCTCCGCGACCTGCGCGCCGACCGTCCGGACGGGATCGAGCGCCTGCGAGGGGTCCTGGAACACCATCCCGACGACCCCGCCGCGCAGGCGGATCAGCTCGTCCTCGCCGGCCGCCAGCACGTCGACGCCGGCGACCGAGACCACCCCGCGGACGACCCGCGCCGAGTCGGGAAGCAGGCGTAGCAGCGCCATGGTGGAGATCGTCTTGCCGCAGCCGGACTCACCGACGACGCCCAGCGTCTCGCCCTCGTCGACCGCGAACGACACCCCGTCGACGACGCGGTGCCGGACGCCGTTACCGGCGGCCACCTCGACCGCCAGCGACCTGACATCGACCAGCCGGGACACGCGCAGATTCTACGCCGGCCTCCGGGCGATGAGCCGGACGACCCACTTTGGACCGCGGTGGCAGGGGTTGTCGTCGCCGTCGACGAGGCGATCCTCGTACCAGACGACCCGCAGGCCCTCCGGCAGGCGGAGCAGCTCGTTCGGCTTCCACAGCAGCGCGGGGTCGGGCGGGCCGCCCGACTGCCGGCCGAGCTGGTCGAGCGCGAAACCCTCGACGACCAGCGCGCCTCCCGGAGCGAGCCAGCTCCCGGCCGCCGCGACGAGCTCCCGATCGTGGAAGTTCGTGACCAGGACCAGGTCGAACCGCACCCCGCCCGGTCGCAGCGGCAGCGCGCCGGAGTCCCCGGCCACGAGCGCGGCCCGGGCTCTGCGGAGTCTGCCGAGCGTGCGCGCGCGGGCCAGTCCGGCGATCGCGACATCGACGAGCACGACCTGCCAGCCCTGCTGCGCGAGGAAGACGGCGTTGCGCCCCTCGCCACCGGCGACGTCGAGGCAGCGGCCCGGCGGTGGCAGCAGCGGGAGCGAGCGGACCAGGAACTCCGACGGCTCGCGGCCGTACACCGGCTCCGATGCCCGCTGGTAGCGACTCTCCCACTTGGCCCGCTCGTCCATCCCCTTTCAACCTCCTCCCGGCCCGGCTAGCATACCCGCCGGAGGTCGCCAGTGTCTCTTCCGATCGACGAGCTTCACCGCCTGGCCCGGCGAGTCCGCGGCGTCGTCCTCGACGTCGACGGCGTGCTCACCGACGCGACGTTGTACTACGGCACGCGCGGCGAGGCGCTCAAACGTTTCTCGGCCCGGGACGGCTTCGCCATCAAGCTCGCCCAGCGCGAGGGGATCGCGGTCGCGGTGCTCTCCGGCCGCCTGGCGCCGCCGCTGAAGGCCAGGTTGCGCGACCTCGCGGTACCCCCCGAGCTGGTCATCCAGGGCAGCCGCCGCAAGGCACCCGACCTCGCCCGCCTCGCGCAGGTCCTCCGGGTCGGGACGGACGAGCTGGCGATGGTCGGCGACGACCTCCCGGACCTGCCGGCGCTCGCCCTCGCCGGGCTGTCGTGCTGCCCGGCCGACGCCGCCCCCGAGGTGCGCGCGCGCTGCCAGTACGTGTGCGAAGCCCCGGGCGGAAGCGGTGCCGTCCGCGAGGTCGTCCAGCTCCTCCTCGAGGCGCGCGGACGCTGGCAACAGCTCGTCGGGGAGTGGGAGCGCGGCGAGGCGGAGCTGGTGCTCGACGCCCGCGCCGGGAAGGGAGCCGAAGATGAAGACGAACGGTGAGTTCGACGGCAAGGTCGCGGTGATCACGGGCGCGTCGAGCGGCATCGGCAAGGCCACCGCTGTGCTCTTCGCGGCGGGCGGCGCGCGCCTCACCCTGGTTTCGCGGGACCGGGACAGGCTCGAGGCGCTCGCCGAGGAGATCGGCGGCGTCCACGTGGCCCACGTCGTGCCCGCCGACCTCACCGACCCGGCGGCGCGCGCGATGATCGTGCCCCGCTGCATCGATCGGTTCGGGCACCTCGACATCCTCGTCAACTCGGCGGGTGTCATCGGCGCCGGCACCCTCGAGAAGACCGAGCGGCGCGCCTGGGACGAGATGCTCGAGATCAACCTCTTCGCCGTCGCCGACCTCATGCGGGACGCGCTCCCCTACCTCGAGGCCACCCGCGGCAGCATCGTCAACGTGTCGTCGGTCGCCGGGTCACGGGCCTTCCCGGGGATCGTCGCCTACGCCGTGTCGAAGGCGGCCGTCGACCAGCTCACCCGCTGCACGGCGCTCGAGCTCGGGCCCCGGGGCGTGCGGGTGAACGCGGTCAACCCGGGAGTCGTGGTGACCGAGCTGCACCGCCGGGCCTACATGGACGAGGTGACCTACGCGGCGTTCCTCGAGCACTCCAAGGAGACGCACCCGCTCGGCCGGGTCGGACGGCCCGAAGAGGTCGCCGAGGCCATCGCCTTCCTCGCCTCGGAGCGCGCCGCCTGGCTCACCGGCGTGACGCTCCCGGTCGACGGTGGGCGCTCGCAGACCTGCTTCCGGTAGGTTTGGGCCGCGGTCCGAGGTCCGGGCCCACCAGAGCGCAGAGATATAGTGAAGACATGAGCGGGCAGCTCGAACGGGTCAGGCCGGGGGTCTGGGAGGTCGCGCCGACCGGCGGGATGCGGGTGCCGGCCAGGATCTTCGCCAGCGACTCGCTCATCGACGCCATCCGCGACGACCAGTCCGTCCGCCAGACCTGCAACGTCGCCCACCTCCCCGGGATCGTCGGCGCGTCGCTGGCGATGCCCGACATGCACGAGGGGTACGGCTTCCCGATCGGCGGCGTGGCGGCGTTCAGCGAGCAGGACGGCGTGGTTTCGCCCGGCGGGGTCGGCTACGACATCAACTGCGGCGTCCGGCTGATGCGGACCGACGTCCGTGCCGCCGAGCTCGGCGACCGCCTCGAGCAGCTCGTCCGCCAGATCCAGCGCGACATCCCGGCAGGCGTCGGCAGCGAGGGGGCGATCGCCACGCTCAGCGCGAACGACCTCGACGACGTGCTCACGCGCGGCTCGGCGTGGGCCGTGGAGCGCGGCTACGGCGAGGCCGAGGACCTCGGCTTCACCGAGGCCGGCGGCTGCCTGCCCGGCGCCGACCCGGCGGCGCTGACCCGCCGGGCCCGCGAGCGCGGCGCCCCGCAGCTCGGCACCCTCGGCTCCGGCAACCACTTCGCCGAGCTCCAGGTCGTCGACGAGGTGCTCGACGCCCGGGTAGCCGCCGCCTTCGGCCTCGAGGTTGGTACTCTCACGGTGATGATCCACTCGGGCTCCCGCGGCCTCGGCTACCAGGTCTGCGACGACGCCCTCGAGGCGATGCACACGGCGGCGAAGCGCCACCGCATCGCCCTGCCCGATCCGCAGCTCGTCGCCGTGCCCGTGACCTCGCCCGAGGGCCGGCATTACCTGGCGGCGATGCGGGCGGCGGCCAACTTCGCGTGGGCCAACCGCCAGGTCATGATGTCGCTCGCCGAGCGCGCCATCGCCCGCGTCGTCGGCGGCAACCGCGCCGCACTCGGGTTCCGGCTCGTCTACGACATCGCGCACAACATCGCCAAGTCCGAGGACCACGTCGTCGACGGTCGCAAGACGCGCCTCCTCGTCCACCGCAAGGGGGCGACGCGAGCCTTCCCGGCCGGACACCCCGAGGTCCCGCTCGCCTATCGCGACGTCGGCCAGCCGGTGCTGATCCCCGGCGACATGGGCCGCGCCTCCTACGTCTGCGTCGGCACCGAGAGGGCGCTCGTGGAGACGTTCGGCTCCGCCGCCCACGGCGCCGGGCGATCGTTGTCCCGCACCGCCGCCCGCCGCCAGTGCGGCGCTCGCGACATCGCCGCCGAGCTCGCCCGCCGCGGCATCGTGGTCGCGTCCAGATCGCGCAAGACCCTCGCCGAGGAGATGCCGGAGGCCTACAAGGACGCCACCCGCGTCGTCGACGCGCTGCGGCTCGCCGGGATCGCGGTCCCGGTCGTGCGGCTGCGGCCGATCGGAGTGATCAAGGGATGAGCCGTTTCTTCCGGCGCGACGACGAGCGGAAGCACCACGGGCAACCGGGGGCGGCCGCGGAGCCGAACCAGGCCCTGGCGGGCGCGCGGGTCGCGGAGTTGGAGGCGCGGGTCGCCGATCTCGAGAGCCAGCACGCCGCCCTGGCCGAGACGCTCGACCGCGAGCGGCTGGCCTCGCGGGCCGGCCTCGAGGAGGCTGCGACCCTGCGCCTGGTCCTCGACCATGTGCCCGCGTTGGTTGCCTACATCGACCGCGAGGAGCGTTGCCGGCTGGCGAGTCGGACCGTCGAGGAGTGGCTCGGCCGCTCGCGGCAGGGGCTCATGGGACGCCGGGCCGTCGAGATCCTGGGCCCTGCAACCTACGACCGGATCCAGAGCTTCATCCGGCGAGCCATGGACGGCGAGACGGTGACCTACACCCGGGCGGTCGCCTACCGGGAAGGCGACCGGCGGCAGGTGCGCGCCTCCTGGGTCCCCACTCGGGACGAGAACGGTGCCGTGACCGGCGTGTGCGTCATCGTGCACGACGTCACCGAGCTGGGGCAGGCGCTCGAGGCGGTCAGCGAGAGCCGCGAGCTCTACCGCCTGCTCGCCGAGACGAGCCCGGACTTCATCTGCCAGTTCGACCTCGACGGGACGCTCTCCTACATCTCGCCGGCCAGTCAGGCGATCCTCGGCGCCTCACCCGAGGAGGTCGTCGGCACGAACTTCAGTCGGTTCTTCCGCCCGCAGGACTTCCCCGGCGTACTGGCCATCTTCGAGAGCGTGGCCGCGGGCGAGCGCGTCGGACTGATCGAGTTCGACGCGCTCAAGGCCGACGGGTCGCTCGTCCCCGTCGAGGTGAGCGGGGCACCGATCACCCGCGGTGGCGTCGTGGTCGGGGTTCTCGGCATCGCGCGCGACATCACCGAGCGCAGGCGCGCTCAGGAAGGCCTGCGCCGCTACCAGGAGCGGCTCGAACAGCTCCTCCAAGAGCGCGGCGCCCAGTTGGAAGAGGCGTACGCCCGGTTCGACGTCAGCATCGCCGAGCGATCCCGCACCGAGCAGGTCCTCCGCGACAACGAGGAAGGGGCCCGCGCGGTGGCCAACCTCGCGCCGGTGATGCTGTGGGAGTCGGATCTGGATGCGGCGGTGAAGTTCTTCAACGACGCGTGGCTCTCGTTCCGCGGCCGCACCCTCGCGGAGGAGGCCGGCAGCGGGTGGCTCGAGGGGGTGCACCCCGAGGATCGCGAGGCCTGCCTGGCGGCCCATTCGCAGGCATTCCGGGACCGCGCGCCGCTCCGCACCCGCTACCGCCTGCGCCGGGGTGACGGCCAGTACCGCGCGATCCAGGACGACGGCGTCCCCCGCTACCGCGCCGACGGCGACTTCGCCGGCTACATCGGCTGCTGCGTCGACGTCACGGAGCAGGGGTAGCACGCCCACCCGCCCAGGCTTGCCCACCCGGCCACCCGCCCAGGGGTGAAGCAACGGAAGCAACGACAGCAAGGACGGGACTCCACGCCGGCGCAGGCACGCCGCGAAGGCAGAACAGACAAGCCACCAGGTGGTAGGATCAGCGCAGGACACGCTGAGGACCGCGCCGGGTCTTGCTGCGCAAGGTGCCAAGTCCAGGCCCGTAGGCCGGCCTTCAACACAACTCGAGGAGGCCCTTCATGTACACGCGTCGCATCGGTGCCATCGCGTTGACAGTGGTGTGCCTGAGCAGCGTGGTCGCGGCCCAGGAGCAGATCGACATCCAGAACTGGCCGGCGCCACCGTACTGGGCGCCGCCGGCACAGCCGCAACGAGACGCCGCGGAGGGTGCGCCGACCGCGGCCTCGGCGCTCGAGCCGTCCGTGCTGCCGACCGAGCCGCTGCCGTTCATCGCGATCGCCCCCTGTCGGCTGATCGACACTCGGAACCCGGTCGGCACGTACGGCGGCCCCCCACTCGTCGTCGACACGCCGCGCTCCTTCCCGGTCGCCGGACAGTGCGGTGTCGCGGCCAACGCCGAGGCGGTCTCGGTCAACGTCACGGTGACGAACACGCAGGGCGGCGGCTGGGTCGCCCTCTATCCGGCGGGCTCCCCGTGGCCTGGCGTCTCGACCGTCAACTACCCCACCTCTTGGGTCAGCGTCGCGAACGCGGCGATCGTGCCACTCGGAGGCGGCGGCTTCACGGCCCTCGCCGCGGTGTCCGCCACCGATCTCATCGTCGACGTCAACGGCTACTACGCGCCGGCGGGGGTACGCTCGGTGTTCGGTCGCACCGGCAACGTCGTGGGTGCCGCCGGGGACTACACGGCGAACCAGGTGACCAACCTCCCGGCGGGAGGCATTACCGCCACCGACGTGCAGGGGGCGCTCGACGGTCTCGACACGGGCAAGGCGGGAATCGTCCACACGCACTCCGGCTCGGAGATCGCCGGTCTGACCTCGGGCGGGATAACGTTCGGCAACGCCTCTGGCAGCCTCGCGCAGAGTTCCAGCCAGCTCTTCTGGGACCAGGCCAACAACCGGCTCGGGATCGGGACGGCCAGCCCCGCGCACCAGCTCGACCTGACGGGAATGGTGAACATGCCGGCAACCACTGCGACAAGCGGCACGCCGACGGCGGGCGTGCTCTTCTTCGCGGGCCAGCGATTCCTCCACGCTTTCGACCCAATAGGGGCCCGCTCGAACACGTTCTTGGGCATCGAAGCCGGCAACTTCACCATGGGAGGCGCCGGCGAGCAGGGGCGTGCAAACACAGGCATCGGGTTCTACGCACTCCGGGCGACCACGACGGGTCGAGGCAACACCGCAGTTGGCAATAGCAGCCTTACTGGAAACATGACGGGCGACGACAACACATCCGTGGGTTGGGGAAGCCTCAGCCAGAACACCACAGGCTCGGCGAACACCGCGATCGGCCACTTCAGCTTGAACTCCAACATCGAGGGGACGAGCAACACGGCACTCGGCCTCGCAGGTCTCCTGAACAACACCGGCTCGTCGAACATCGCGCTGGGAAAGGACGCCGGGTTCAATCTCACGACCGGCAGCTACAACATCGACATCGGTAACCAGGGTGTCGCGGACGAGGGCAACACGATACGGATCGGCACGCCCGGCGACCAGAACCGCACGTTCGTCGCGGGGATCCGCGGCGTAACGCCTGGATCCGCCGACGGGCTTCCAGTGATCATCGACTCCAACGGCCAGCTCGGGACGTCCACCAGCGTCGGCGCCGTCACGAGCGTGTTCGGCAGGACCGGCGCCGTGACCGCGCAGGCCGGCGACTACGCCGCGAGCCAGGTGTCGAACGCACCTGCCGGCAACATCTCCTCGACTACGGCGCAAGCCGCGGTCAACGAGCTCGACGCCGAGAAGGCCGCACTCGCCCACTCCCATACAGGATCGCAGATCACCGGGTTGACCTCGGGCGGCGTCACCTTCGGCAACGCGAGCGGGAGCCTCGCTCAGGACGCCAATCAGCTCTACTGGGACCAGACGAACCGACGACTCGGGCTCGGCACGAGCGCCCCCCAGCAGCAGCTCGAGCTGACCGGGATGATGCGGAGGCCTGCGACGGCCGCGACCGCGGGGACGCCGACGGCGGGGGTGCTGTACCTCGGCACCGACCCCTTCCTTCACAACTACCCTCCCGGCGCCGACAACACGTTCGTCGGCGAGCACGCGGGCAACTTCTCGATGACCGGCATCAACAACACCGGGATCGGCAATCTTGCCCTCAATTCGACCACCACGGGCGGCCACAACACCGCGATCGGCCACCTGACCCTCACGTCCAACACCGAAGGCAACGACAACACCTCGGTTGGCTCGGTGAGCCTCTACCAGAACACGGTCGGCAGCGCCAACACTGCTGCCGGCTATCACAGCCTCTACGCCAACACCGCGGCGAGCAGGAACACGGCGGTGGGCAAGGACTCTCTGTACACACAGTCGTACGACAACGGCGGCACTTCGTGGGACTCGGACAACACCGCCGTCGGCTACCAGGCTCTCTACACCAACGACCCGACGTCCACGACCAACGGCAACGCGAACACGGCCGTCGGCAGTCAGAGCCTCTACTCCAACACGACAGGCAAGGCCAACACCGCGGTGGGCATCGTGAGCCTCTACTCCACCGACACGGGCTCGGAGAACACGGCGCTCGGCTACCAGGCCCTCTACGGCAACCTCGGGGGGAGCTACAACATCGGGATCGGCTATGGGGGCGGGTCGCTCCTCACGACCGGCAGCAGCAACATCGCCATCGGGAACTACGGTGTCGCCGGCGAGAGCAACACGATCAGGATCGGCAGTGCTCCCAACCAGACCCGTGCGTTCATCGCCGGGATCACCGGGGCGAACGTCGGCACGTCGAGCGCCGTCTACGTCAACGCGGCCGGACAGCTCGGCACCGTGCAGTCGTCGATCCGCTACAAGCAGGACGTACAGGACATGGGCGAGACGTCGACCCGACTGCTCGAGCTGCGGCCCGTCACCTTTCACTACAGGAACGACCCCGAAGGCCCACTCCAGTACGGCCTGATCGCCGAGGAGGTCGAGCAGGTGCTGCCCGAGCTCGTCGTGCACGACGCCACCGGTCGGCCCGAGACCGTCGCCTACCATGAGCTGCCGACGATGCTCCTCAACGAGCTGCAGAAACAGCACGCCATCATCCAGGCCCAGGAGGCGCAGATCGAGGCGCTGATGGCCCGACTCGAGGCACTGGAGGCCCACCACCCAGCCGAGCGCTGACGAGTCGTCACCGACCAGTCGCACCGCGAGGGCACCTGCGAGATTGCTCGTTACCAGGTGGTAGCATCACCGCAAGACACGCTCAGGATCGCGCCGGGCCTTGCTGTGCGAGAATGCCGGCCCTGTGATGCACGCCAAGCTGCTCGGGTTCCTCTCGATCGTGCGGGCAGATGTGGTCCGGGCGTGGCCGGCGATGAACGGATGATACCTGCTGACTCCCCGAGCCCGGCGCTCGACAACGATCGGTCAGGCCCCCGCCCGGTCGTTCCCGCACCCTCGCGCGAGGCGTTCTTCGACAACGCCCGGATCGTGATGCTGTCGCTCGTGGTCGTGGGCCACGCGATCGAGCCCTGGCTGGGCCACGACCGCGTCCTGCGCGCTGCCTACCTGGCGCTGTACGCCTTCCACATGCCCGTGTTCGTCTGGCTGGCGGGCCGGTTCGCCGCGGAGGAGCTGACACGGCCGCGTGCGGTCCGGTTGGTCGAGCGAGTGCTCGTGCCGCTGCTCGTGTTCCAGGTGCTCTACTCCGTGTTCCACCACCTCGCCTTCGGCACGCCGCACCTTGCCCTCGGGTTCGTCCGGCCCTACTGGATCATGTGGTTCCTCATGTCGCTGCTGTGGTGGCGGCTGCTCCTCCCGATCTTCGCGGTCATCCCGGGCGGTCTGGTCCTGGCCGTCGCGCTCGCGGCTGCCGCCGGGCTCTCGAACGCCGTCGGCTACGACCTGAGTCTCTCCCGCACGCTCGTGTTCCTGCCCTGCTTCCTGCTCGGCTACCGCATGCGGCGCTCCGACCTCACGTTCCTGTCGACCCGCTGGGCGCGGGCGGGCTCCGTGGCGGTGCTCACCGCGCTCGCCATCGTCGCCTGGCGATTCGCGCCGCACCTGGACGAACGTTGGCTGTACGGCAGCCTGGGCTACGGAGCCCTCAGGGTGCCCGCCGGGCCGGGCATGCTGTGGAGACTGCTGGGGCTCGTCGTCGCCGCGGTCGCGGGCGCGGCCGTGCTCGCCTGGGTGCCGAGGCGACGGCTGGCGTGGACGGGACTGGGCTCGCGCACCTTGCAGGGCTACGTGATGCACGGGTTCCTGGTCCGCGGCGCGATCGCCGCAGGCTGGCTGACGCCGGCGGCCCTCGGCGCGCGGTGGGCCCAGGTTCTGCTCGCCCTCGGCGCGGTGGCGCTGGCGCCGGCGCTGTGCACGGCCGCGGTCGAACGCGCGCTCGGCTGGTTGGTGTCACCCCCCATCGGCCGCTGGCTCCAGCCCCGCGCCACTCGCCAGTAGCCCTGGCCGCGTGTCCCGAGCGAAGTGCCGAGGTATGTCTGACGAGCGTCTTGCAGGGCCTCTGATGCGACGGGATTCTTCGCTTCGCTCAGAATGACAGCCAGTTGTTGGCGAGGGAGTTAGCGCTGTCACCGTGAGCGAAGGGAAGGGACTCGGCGAGTCATGCGAACGGCTCAGGCGGCAGGAAGAGGCCCTGAGCCTTCCAATGGCGGAGGGGGCGCGAAATCGCGCGGAGGGCAATCCACTTGCCCGGAGGACGGGGGGCGTAGCTGGCGGGCGAAGCGGGTGGCGGCGCGTCAGAGGCGCGGAGCGGGATTCACTCCCGCGGAGCGCGGGGGCCGGACGCATGCGTCCGGGGGGCGTAGCTGGCGGGGGAAAGGGCGGGGGGCCAGCGGGCCCCCCGAGTTGATGGTGCCCAGGGGCGGAATTGAACCGTCGACACCGGCATTTTCAGTGCCGTGCTCTACCAACTGAGCTACCTGGGCACGTCAGGCCCGCGGATTATGGCGACGCGGCGGAGGGCTGTCAAGGAAGCCGTCACGGCTCGAGTGCCGCGGCGACCGCGTCGGGCACCTCGAACTCGGCCCGGAGGAGCGCCTGGGCGTGAGTCTTCCCCTGGGCGTCGGTCAGCAGACTCGACGATCCACCACCCCCCAGCGAGTCGTGCAGGATGAAGTTGAGGGCGAGGAGGTTCGGCAGCTCGAAGCGCTCCACCTCCCCGCGCACGACGCTCCCCAACACCGCCTTGACCACCGACGGGGTGAGCGCGTCCCGCATCCACGCGTAGGCTTCCGGGGACCGGGCGACGAGCCCGACATTGGACGCCTCGCCCTTGTCCCCCGAGCGCCCGTACGCGATCCGTTCCAGCGTCACCTTCATCGTCCTCGTCCCCTGCCAAGGCTAGCAGAGCCGTCCGATCCGGCAAGAGACCCTACAATGCCCCCATGCAGCGCGACGCAGCCACACCGGTCCTCATCTGCCTGCTCGGGCTGCTCGCGTTCCTCCTCTTCCCCGCGCTCATCCTCGACCACAGGGTGGCGCCCGAGGCCAGCCTGAAGGGCACGCCCCCGTGGCGGCTGCAGTGGGGACCGCAGCCGGCGCCGGCACGAGGTGCACTGGAGGCCGCCACCCGCCTTGGGCCCAGGCTTCAGGGGATCGCCAGGGACGGCCTCAGCACCGCGTTGTGGAACCCCTGGATCGGCGGAGGACGCCCGGGCTGGCTGTCGTCGCCCCGCGAGGGCGGCGCCCCACTGACCGTGGCCGCCGGCCTCCTTGCCCGGGTCGGGTGGGCCTGGACCGCCCTGGTCGCGCTGCAGATCGCGGTAGCCTTCGGGACCGCGGCGTGGGTGCTGCGCCGCCTCGGACTCGGCGCCTGGTCGGCCTGTGCCGGCGGGATCGCCTACGCACTCTCCGGGGCGGTCGCGTCGCAGGTCCTTTCGTGGCAGGGCTCCGCGCTCGCCCTCGGACCGCTGGCCCTCGTTCCCGCCACCATGGGGGGGGCGCCGTGGCCCCGGCGCGCCGCGGCCTGGGGCGCCGTCCTGGTGCTGCTGCTGGCCTCCGGCCCACCGGCGCTCCAGTTCATCGCCGTCGGCCTGGTCTTCGAGACGCTGACCCCGGGACCGCCGCAACGACCGCGACGTCTCGCGGCGCTCCTGATCGGGCTCGCCGCCGCCGCCGCCATCGTCCTGCCGAGCGTCTGGCTCGACCGCATTGGCCACGAGGTCGCGAGCGGCGAGGCCGGCCGCACCCAGGTGCCGGAGATGACGCTGCGCGGCCTGGTCGAGTCGCCCCCCACCGAGGAACCGACCGCAGGAGGGCGCCTCGGGGCCCGCGGCGCCACATGGGCCAGCCCCGGACAGGGATTCCTTTCGCTCCCCGTGCTCCTCCTCGCCGCCATCGGGGCCGTGGCCGGGCGCGGGCACCCGAGACGGGTGTGGATCGGGGTGATCGTCGTGGCCACGGGCCTGACATGGGCGTCGGCCGAAACGCTCGAGACCCTCCGAGTGCTGGAGCGACCGTTCGGGGTGACGGCCCTCGCCGCCGCCTTCCTGGCCGCCATGGGTGCCGAGGTCCTGGCCCGGCGGGCACCGGCCGCCTGGCGCAACCCGGCGGTCGCGTTCGCCTGCGCCATCCTCGTCCTCCGCCTCGCTCCGCCGTTCGCCCAGCGTCTCCCGTTCGCCGAGCCCGGCGAAGCCTTGCTCGCCTCGCCTCTCCCGGCGCACGCGGCCGCTGCCGGCGGCCGCTTCGTGGCGGTCATCTCGGCCGTGCCTCCCGACCTCGGAGCCACCCTCGGGGCGGCCGACGCCCGCGCCATCGACCTCCGCCGGGAGCCCCGCTACGCCGCGCGGCTCGGGGTGCGCGACACCGGCGAGCTGCCCCTGGCCCGCGTCCTCGATGGTTCGCTGCCCGACCTCGGCGTGCGATGGCTCGTTGAGCCGCTCCCCGTGCGGGTCGTCTCCGGCGAGATCTTCGCGCGCGTGGATACGTCCGAGGCCCGGGTCGACCGGCACGGCGTGACGGTGGCGGTCCCGCCCGGCGCGACCCGGCTCGGCGTGCCCACCGGTCGGTCCACGCCGACGCTGGCGCTGCGACAGGGTCGGGTCGAGTGGCGTCTCGAGGGCGACGCGACGCTCACGGCCGAGAGCGACGCCTGGACCTGGTTCGCTCTCCCCGAGGCCGTCACCGGCGGCGCCGCCGAGCTGCACGGGCTGGCGCTCCCCACCGCCGCACCCGAGCTCACCGTCGCGTGGGACCGCTCCGGCCTGCGGGAGGTCGAGGAGGTCCAGGGGGCCAGGGTCTGGGAGTGGCCGCGGGCCACGCCGATGGTGCACTTCGAGTGCGCCGCGAGCGGGGATGCGTCGCCCCGTGCTCCCGTCCGCGTCACCGTGAACCGTCCGGGCTCCATCGCCGCGGCGGTGTCGGCCCCGGAGAGCGGCCACCTGGTCTACCTGGTCAAGTACCGCCCCCGCCTGTGGCACGCCCGTGTCGACGGCGAACGGGTGGCCACGGCAGCCGCGGGCGGGATTTGGACGGCCGTGCCGGTCGCCCCGGGAGCCCACGAGGTGGTGCTGTCGGCGTCGTTGCCGTGGACCCTGGGGTCGCTGTCGGCCTGCGGGATCGTCGGTCTGGCCGCCCTGGCGGTCGCCGGGAGGCGTTCATGAAGATGGTGATCCAGGTTCCGGCGTGGAACGAGGCGGACACCCTCGGGACGAGCCTGGCCGAGCTCCGCCGGCCGGTCGCGGGGTTCGACGAGGTCGAGGTGCTGGTGGTCGACGACGGCTCGACCGACGCGACCGCCGAGCTCGCCCGCCGGGCCGGGGCCACCGTGGTGCGGCTCCCGTTGCACCGGGGGCTCGCGGCTGCCTTCACGACCGGGCTGCAGGCCGCGCTCGACCGCGGCGCGGACGTAATCGTCAACGCGGACGCCGACGGGCAGTACGACCCCGGGGCCATCCCGGCGCTGGTCGCGCCGATCGTGGCCGGCGAGGCCGACATGGTGCTCGGCGACCGCGGGGTCGCCACGCTGGCCCACTTCTCGCCGCTCAAGCGCTGGCTCCAGCGGCTCGGCTCCCGCGTGGTCCGGCTGCTCTCCGGCGTGCCGGTGTTCGACGCGACGACGGGCTTCCGCGCGTTCTCCAGGGCGGCGGCGTCGCGCCTCAACTGCTTCACGACCTATACCTACACGCTCGAGACGCTCATCCAGGCCGGGCAGGCCGGGCTCGCCGTCGCCTCGGTGCCCGTCGCGACGCGCCCGCCGTCGCGACCCTCGCGGCTGGTCCGGAGCAACTCGGCCTACGTGTTGCGTTCGCTCGCCGCCCTCGCCCGCCTCGTCTTCCTCTACCGCCCGCTCCGCATCCTGCTGAGCTGCGGCGCCCTCTGCCTGCTCGGCTCCGCGGTCCTGTTCGCCCGCTTCGCCTACTTCTACTTCTTCGGCGGCTCGCCCGCGGGCCATCTGCAGTCGCTGATCGCCGCCGCGTTGCTCGGCATGACCGGCGTCCAGCTCTCCGTGCTCGCCATCCTCGCCGACCTCACCGCGGTCAACCGCCGCCTGCTCGACGAGCTGCGGGCCCGGGAGCGGAACCGCCGGTGACGCGCCGCCGGCTCGCGCCGTGGCTGCTCGCCGCGGTCGGCGCGGCGCTCGCCGTCGCGCTCCTCGCCGTCGCCGAGCCCGGGCGCATTGCCGATCTGGTGCGCCGGACGAGCTGGGACGCCGTGCTGCTGGCCCTCGGCCTCCAGGCGGCGGTGACGGCGACCCGCGGCGTGCGCCTCGCCTTGCTTGCCGGCGGCAGGTTGAGCCCGGTGCGGGCGAGCGCCGTCGTCGCGGTGTCACAGGTCGCGACGGCGCTGCTCCCGTGGAGGGTCGGCGAGCTCGCCCTGCTTCCACTCCTGCGGACCGCCGGCCTGCCCGGCAACCTGCGCGCGCTGTCGCTGCTGCTCGCCCAGCGCGCCCTCGACCTGGCGGCGGTCCTCGCCTGGTCGGTGGTCGCCGCGGCGGCACTCGGCGGCTCGCCGGTCGCAGCCGCGCTCGCCCTCGCCGCCCTGCTCGCCGCCGGCTGGGTCGCCGTGCGGCTCGGCGAGGGCGTGCTGCAGCGCCGGGCAGCCCGCTGGCGCCGGGCCGGAGGGTGGCGCCGGCGGTCGCTGCGCCAGGTCCTCGAGACCCGACGGGAGCTGCGCACGGCAGCCCGCTCGCCGTGGCGGCTCGGCGGCGCGGCAGCCTGCTCGCTGCTCGCCTGGGGCGGGCTGTGGGCGCTGATGGTGACGCTGCTCCGCGGCATGGGCCTGCCCTGGCCCGCCGGGGCGGTGCTCCTCGGCGTGCTCGGTGCGGCGCTCGGCTCCTCGTTGCCGATCAACGCGGTCGGCAGCTTCGGCAGCATGGAGGCCGGCTGGACGGCCGCCATGGCGCCGTTCGCCCTTCCCACCGCCGAGGTCGTCGCCGCCGGCTTCGCCACGCACCTGTGGAGCGTGCTGTTCGCGCTGCTCCTGGCGCTCGGGGCCGCCCCCTTCCTGCGCCTGCGCCGGCGGGACGAGCCCCGCACGCCCGGGCCGCCGGCCTGACTCCGCGGGGAATGCCCCGCCGGCCCGGTGGCTTTCACCGGGCAGGCCCCGGGCAGACGCCAGGGGCTACAATCCGGCCGGAGCTCGAAGGAGCGTGATGGAACCAACGCGCGTGCTGTTCGTCAACGCGGTCAACCCGCACGTGGAGTCGCAGAACCGCTACCCGGCGCTCGGCATCGGCTACCTCATCGCGATGCTGCGCCGGCGGTTCGGCGCGAGCCTTGACATCCGACTCGTCGAGTCCCAGGTCGACGCCGCGATCCGGGAGGTCCGCCCGCACCTCGTCGCGATCAGCTCGGTGTCGCCCAACTACAACGTCGCCAAGCTCTACGCCTCCCTCGCCAGGGTCGCCGGGATCCCGGTGGTGATGGGCGGCTATCACATCACCGAGCTGCCCTCCTCGCTGACCGCCGACATGGACGTCGCCGTCATCGGCGAGGGCGAGTACACGATCTGTGAGCTCCTGGAGGTCTTCCTCGCCGAGGGGAGCTTCCCGGCCCGCTCGCTGGCCGGCATCGCGGGGATCGCCTACTGGAGCGACGGACAGCTCGTCCTCACCGCCCCGCGCGAGGTCATCGGCAAGCAGACGAAGAGCCTCGACGAGCTGCCGATGCCGGCCCGCGACCTGATGCGGATCCGGCCGCACACCAACATGCTCACCTCGCGCGGCTGCCCGTACAACTGCACCTTCTGCGCCTCGACGCGCTTCTGGCCGAGCATCCGTTACCTGTCGCCGGAGTACATGATCGAGGAGGTCAAGCACCTCATCCGCGACTTCGGCGTCCGCTACGTCACCTTCCACGACGACCTGTTCATCGCCAACGTCAACCGGCTGCGCGGCTTCCACGAGCTGGTGCTGAAGGAGGGGCTGCCGAAGCAGGGGTTCCGCTTCTCCTGCGCCTCGTCAGCGACCCGCATCACCGAGGAGATGGCCCGCCTGCTCAAGGAGATGAACTTCGTGTCGATCTCCATGGGGCTGGAGTCGGGCAACCAGGAGGTGCTCACCCGCCTCAAGGGACCGGCGTTCAAGGTCGACATCAACCGCAACGCCGTGGACATCCTCCGCCGGCACGGCATCCACGCCCACGCCTCGTTCATCATCGGCGAGACCAACGAGACGCTCGACCAGATGATGCAGACCTACCGTTTCATCAAGGACAACCCTTTCTCGCTGGTCAACATCTACGTGCTCATGCCGCTCCCCGGCACACCGGTGTGGCACGAGGCGAAGGCGCGCGGGCTGGTCACCGACGACATGGACTGGGACCTCCTCAACACCTCGTTCGAGCTCGGCTGGCGCGACGTCGTCCTGATGTCCACGAAAGTCTCGCGCGAGCAGCTCCACGGGATGTACATGAAGCTGCGCCGGCTGCGCCTCGCCAAGATGGCCCGGGCGATGATCAACCACCCGTTCCAGATGGACCTCGCTTCCTACGGGACGGCCAAGGTCAAGGAGTGGGCGCACCGCGCCGGCATCCTGCGCGCGCCGGGCGGCTCGAGGGGCATCGCCGAGGTGTGAGCGGCAGGGGTCCGGGACCGGAGTCCGGAAACCACCCAGAGGGCTTACAGCGCGGGCCAGAGGTCGCGGCCGGCCACCTCGCGGTCGAGCGCGACGGTGAGCGCCTCGAGGCGCGCCCGGACGATCTCGGCGCCCTCGTCGAGCGAGCGCGGCAGCGACTCCGCCGGGATCCGCTCGCCGTAGGCGACGACCACCTTCGTCCCCGGCCGCGGCAGCACCATCCGGTCCCACGAGCGCAGCATCCCGCTGCTGCGGCACGAGAACGTCGCCGGCACCACCGGGATGCCCAGCCAGCGGGCGAGCATGATCACGCCCGGCTGCACCTTCCGCCACGGCCCGCGCGGCCCGTCCACCGTCAGCCCGGCGAACGGCGCCCCGGCCCGCAAGTGCTCGTGCATCTCCTTGAGCGCCTCGCGTCCACCCTCCGAGCCCGACCCGCGCGCCACCCGGATCCCGGCAGCGACCAGCGCCCCGGCCGCGAGCGCGCCGTCCGCCGAACGGCTGGCCATCGAGGTCGCGCCCGAGCCGAGCGAGTCCATGAGCACGCCGAGCAGGCGGCCGTGCCAGAAGGCGAGCACACACGGCTCCTCGATGAGGTGTCGCTCGCGCGACTCCCAGCGGAGGAGCGGCCGCCACACCCGCAACGTCATCCCCAGGAGCAGTCCGAGCCGGTACGATCCGCGGTGCTTCACGGGCGCATTCTGCCACGCTCAGCGCGGCGCATCGGGCATCCCGCCGCCGCCGTGCCCGGTCCGGGGGAGCAACTCCGTCACGCTGAAGCCCTCGAGGCCGATGACCTGGTCGCCCGCCATCTGCCGGCGCTCGCCGACCAGCCAGCTCGCGGCGAGCTCGTCGAAGGCCTCGCCGCGGATCCCGTAGCGCGCCGCCCAGTCGCGGCTGGCCGGGTCGAAGACGTCCGGTGTCGCCCACACGCCCGGCGCCGCCACGGCCTGCCCGACCCACCAGCGCCACGCCTGCTCGGCCGGCTTGCCCTCCAGGCGGGCCGCCTCGGCGACCCGGGTCAGGTCGATCACCCGCCGGCCCGAGAGATAGCCGAGCGAGAGCCGCAGGCGCGCGTCGGTGCCGACGGAGAGGACGACCGCCTCGGCGGGCACGTTGGCCGCCACGAAGCCGGCGATCACGAGCGGGCGGCTGTTCTCCGGCCGCGACTGCGGCAGGGCCGAGGCCAACCCGTTGGCGACGACGAGCGCCGCCAGGACGGCCCCGAGTCCCCACCGGCCCCACCGGCCCGGCAGCGCGGCCGCGCCGGCGGCCGCCAGCACGGCGAGCAGCGGCGCCGCCGCGACGGCGTGCTCGACGTTGCCGACGTCCCACAGCAGCCACACCGGGAGGAACGTGACGACCCCGAGCGCGGCGGTCGTGGCCAGTGGGCGTCGCTGCCGTACGGTGTCGACGACACCGACCGCGACGAACGCCCCGAGAACGGCGAGGGCCAGCGTGCCGCACGCAGCGGCGATCCTCACCATGGCCGCGGGGAGGACCGGCACCGCGCGGTACCACTCCCAGGTCACGAGCCCCGCCGCCGTCCGCCAGGCGTCGAGTGGGCTCCGGGCGGCCATCCACTCCCCCGTCCCGCGGGGCACGACGAGGTCGAGCATCGCCGCCGGCGAGCGGACTCCGAGGAAGGCGACGAGGAGCCCGACCAGCGCGGCCCCAGCCACCCCCACGGCGATCGCCACGGCGGCTGCCGCCGCCCGCGGCCGACGGCGCAACCGCCACGCCGTCGGGACCACCAGCAGGCCGGTGACGGCATGGGTGAGGATGGTCGCCGCGCCGGCCAGGCCGGCCCGCAATGCTCTGGGCGAGGCGGCGCCTACGACCGCGAGCCAGACCGCGACCGCCAGCGCGGCGAGGGTGTAGACCTCCATCCTGGTGGCCAACTGCCACATGCCGGCCGACACCGCGAGGACCATGCCGCCGAGCAGCGACGTCCACTCGTCGATCCCCTCTCGGCGCAACAGCCACACCACCACGCCCACCGCAGCGGCCGCGGCCACCGCAGCCACGCCGGCCCCGACGTCGAGGACCAGAGGCCGCAGCCCGACGACGCGGAGCATGGCGGTGACCGCGGCGACCAGCAGGTTGTAGACCGGATGGTGCGGGTGGACCACCTCCATCGAGGCGCCCCTGCCGCCGAGGAAGGCGTCGACGGCCGTGGCGAAGACCGTGTCGTCGCCGCCGAAGTCGCGCGTCCGGGTGAGGAGGTAGACGGCGAACGACACCGCGCCGGCCGTCACGGCCTCCTGGACCGGGGTGATCGGGCGTCCGCGGGTGGTCATCGCGCGGCGAACGGTAGCACGCCGTCGGGTGTGGAATTCCCGAACCCATTCGGTTGTAAGCTCCACCGATGCGCACGATGCGGGTCTTCCGCCGGGTGGGTGCCTACTACCGCGAGCAGCTCTGGCCGACCGTGCTCGGCGCCGCCAGCGTCGCCGCCTCGGCGCTCGTCGCGTTGCAGGCGCCCGGGATCGTCCGCCGCGCCGTCGACGCCCTGGCCGCGGGTGTCGGGATCGCCGAGCTGTGGCGCTACGCCGCGCTCATCCTGCTGGTCGCCGTCGGCTCGGGGATCTTCCTGTTCACGCAGCGACAGCTCCTGGTCGGCGTGTCGCGCCACATCGAGCACCGGCTGCGGACCGAACTGTTCGCCCACCTCCTCCGCCTCCCGCCTGCCTTCTACATGCGCGAGGGGGTCGGCGACCTGCTGACGCGGGCGACCAGCGACGTCGGCACGGTCCGGATGGCCGTCGGCCCGGCGCTCATGTACGCCATCAACACCGTGACCGTCATGATCACCGCCACGGTGCTGATGGCCCGCATCCATCCGGTCCTCACCGTCCTGTCGCTCGCGGTGGTCCCGCTGGTCGCCGGCGCCACCAAGATCTTCGGCGAGATGATCCACTCCCGGTGGGGCCGCACCCAGGAGGCGCTGTCGCGCTACACCGCGCGGCTGCAGGAGCACCTCGTCGGGCTGCGGGTGCTGCGCGCCTACACCTGCGAGCCGGCCGAGATGGCGGAGATGGCCGGCCGCAACCGCGAGTACGTCGCCGCCAGCGCCCGGCTGATCTCGGTCCAGGCGGTCTTCCAGCCGCTGCTCCAGGCCCTCATCGGGCTGTCGTTCGTCGTCGTGCTGGGTTACGGCGGGAACGCGGTCCGGAGCGGCGCCATGACCCTCGGGCAGTTCGTCGAGTTCAACCTCTACGTGGTCCGGCTGATCTGGCCGATGATCGCCGTCGGCTGGGTGTCGAACCTCTTGCAGCGCGGCGCCGCGTCGATGACCCGGATCGAGGAGCTGTTCGCCGAGAAGCCGCTCGTCGAGGAGGCGGCGGAGCTCGTCACGGCCGGCGCTGCTGCCCCGGGTCGCCCGGCCGCCGTCGAGGTGCGCGAAGCGGCGTTCGCCTCCCCCGGCTGCCGCGAGCCCGCGCTCGCGCGGGTCTCGCTGGCGGCCAGGCCCGGCCAGCGCGTCGCGATCGTCGGCGAGGTGGCGAGCGGCAAGTCCACGCTGCTCTCGCTGCTGCCGAGGCTGCTCGAGCCGGCGCCCGGGACCGTCCTCATCGACGGCGTCGACGTCCTCCGCCTGCCGCTCGACCGCCTGCGCCGCGAGGTCGCCCTGGTGCCGCAGGGGGCGTTCCTGTTCTCCGCGACGCTGCGCGAGAACATCGCCCTCGCCCGCCCCGACGCCACCGAGGACGAGGTCCGGGCCGCGGCGGTCGCCGCCGGGCTCGAGGACGAGCTCGCGCGCTTCCCCGACGGGCTCGAGACCGTCGTCGGCGAGCGCGGCGTGACGCTGTCGGGCGGGCAGCGCCAGCGCGTCGCCATCGCCCGGGCCCTGATCACCAACCCGCGCCTGCTCCTCCTCGACGACTGCCTGTCCGCCGTCGACACCCAGACTGAGCGGGTGATCCTTTCCAGCCTGCCCGACACCACGCTGGTGTTCGCCACCCACCGGCTGGCCGCCGCGGAGCTCTGCGACCGGGTCGTCGTGCTCGAGCGCGGCCGGGTGGTCGAGAGCGGAAGCCCGGTCGAGCTGGCAGCCCGCGGCGGACGGTACGCCCGGCTGCTGGCCCTCCAGCGCCTCGAAACAGCCTGAAGAGACCGTGCTCCGTGGCCCGTGGTCCGTGGTCCGGGCGAAGCCGGCAACTATCGGTTCCGTTCCTTCAACCCTGGCCGGTTGGGTGGGAGGGCAACCCTGGCCGGGCGGGTGGGTGGTGGATAATCCTGCAATGATCGTGCTCCCTGTGCTCGTCCGGCCGCGCTATCCGGGCAACGTCGGCGCCGCCGCGCGGGTCGCCGCCAACTTCGCGGCGCCCCGCCTGGTCGTCGTCGCCCCGACCGCCGACCTCGACGACCCCGACTTCGTCCGCATGTCGATGGGCGCCGAGAAGCTCGTCGCCGTCGAGGTCGTCGACGACCTCGCCGCCGCCGTCGCCGACGCGGACCTGGTGATCGGGACCACCTCGGCGCGCAAGCGGGACCCCCGGGGGCTCGCCAGCCCGGAGGCCGCAGCCGAGCGGATCGTCGGCACCGGCGCGACCCGGGTGGCGGCCGTGTTCGGACCCGAGCGCAGCGGGCTGCGGAAGGAGGAGCTGGCCCGTTGCCAGTTGCTGCTCTCCATACCGACGAGCCCCGCCTTCCCCGTCCTGAACCTCGCCCAGGCCGTGGGGATCGTCCTGTTCGCCCTGTCGACCAGGCCCGCCGCGGCGCCGGTCGTCCCGGAACAACTCGACCGCCCGGCAGGCGAAGACAAGATCCAGGCCGCCATGGTCCACCTGCACGACGCCCTGTTCGCCTCGGGTTTCCTCGACCAGGTGAACTCGGCGCGGGTGATGGACCAGCTCCGCCGGCTCTTCGGCCGCGCCGTCCTGACCGGGCGCGAGGTCACGATCCTGCGCGGCATCGCCTCGCACGTGAACTACCTCCACACGCGGACGAAGCGCCCCAAGGCGTCGTAGGGCGGGCGCCCCCGCCCGCCCCCGCCTGAGACCCCGACAGCGCCTGCTAATGAAGCCCTGAGGGGCCCGACAGCTCCTTGGCGATGGCCGCGACGACGGCCTTGGCGTCGCCGAAGACCATCAGGGTGCGGTCGCCGTAGTACAGCTCGTTGTCGATGCCGGCGAATCCCGGGTTCATCGAGCGCTTGATGACCATCACCGTTCGCGCCTTGTCGACGTCGAGGATCGGCATGCCGTAGATCGGGCTCGCTTTGTCGTGGCGCGCTGCGGGGTTGGTGACGTCGTTGGCGCCGATGACCAGCGCGACGTCGGCCTGGGGGAACTCGCCGTTGATCTCGTCCATCTCGACGAGCCGGTCGTACGGGATGTCGGCCTCGGCGAGGAGCACGTTCATGTGCCCCGGCATGCGGCCCGCCACCGGGTGGATCGCGAACTTGACCTCGACCCCCTGCTTGCTGAGCAGGTCGTAGAGCTCGCGCACCTTGTGCTGGGCCTGCGCGACCGCCATGCCGTAACCGGGCACGACGATGACCAGCGAGCCGGCCTGCATGATCTGCGCGGCTTCCTCGGGCGTCGCGCTGCGCACGGTGCGCTGCTCGGCCGCCGCGGCCGACGCCTGGACCTGGCCGAAGGCACCGAACAGCACGTTGGTGAACGAGCGGTTCATCGCTCGGCACATGATGATCGACAGGATCAGTCCCGACGAGCCGTCGAGGGCGCCGGCGATGATGAGCAACTTGTTGTCGAGGACGAACCCCATGGCGGCGGCCGACAGGCCGGCGTAGGAGTTGAGCAGCGAGATCACGGTCGGCATGTCGGCACCGCCGATCGGGACGATGAGCGACACGCCGAACAGCAGCGCGAGGCCTCCGAGGACGAAGAACGCCCAGGTCGTCCCGGGCCGCACGACGAGCGTCACCGCGCAACCGATCGCGACCACGAGGACGGTGAGGTTGAAGACGTTCTGACCGCGAAAGACGATCGGCCGGGTGGGCAGGATCTCCTGGAGCTTGCCGAACGCCATCAACGAGGCGGTGAAGGTCAGGAAGCCGAGCAGCACCTCGAGGCCGAGCGCACCCATCGTCACCCGGTCGATGCCCGGCGCGCGGTGGAAGTACTCCGCGGTCCCGACCAGCGCCGCGGCGAGCGCGCCGAAGGCGTGCGACAGCGCGGTCCGCTGCGGCACCGCGGTCATCGGCATCATCGCCATCGGCACGCCGATCACCGTGCCGATCACGAAGGCGACCGCGATCCACGTGTAGCTGACGATCTCCGGCGCGAGCAGCGTCCCGCCCACCGCCAGGGCCATGCCGGCCACGCCGGTGAGCACGCCGCGGCGCGCCGTCGGCACGGCCGACAGCCACTTGAGGGCGAGGACGAAGCAGGCCGCCGAGCCGATGTAGGCGAGCTGGATGAGGTGCTCCGTCATGACCTGGAGCCCTTGGCCGACTTCTTGAACATCCTCAGCATGCGATAAGTGATCAGGTAGCCGCCGACGATGTTGATCGACGAGGCGGCGACGGCGATGGTGCCGAGCACGGTCGACAGCGTGCTCTGCTCCGACCCGGCGACCAGGATCGAGCCGACCACGGCGATCGCCGAGATCGCGTTGGTGAGCGACATCAGCGGGGTGTGCAACAGCGGCGACACCCGGCGGATCACCTCGATACCGAGGAAGGTTGCGAGGATGAACACGTACAGGCCGACTTCGAGCGCGGAGGTCATCGGCAGTCCTTCCCTTCCACCCTCAGGCCTTCGCCGCGGCCGGCGCGGGATGGCGGACCTCGCCGTCGTGAGTGACCAGCGCGCCCTTGATGATCTCGTCGCCGAGGTCGAGGTCGAAGCGCCCGTCCTTCCAGAACGCCAGCACGAAGGCGGTGAGGTTGCGTGAGTACAGCGTGCTGCCATGCCACGGCATCTCCGACGGCAGGTTGAGGGGCCCGACGATCGTCACCCCGCCCTCGACGACCTTCTCGCCGGGGCGGGTCAGCTCGCAGTTGCCCCCGGCCTCGGCGGCGAGGTCGACGATCACCGCGCCCGGCTTCATCGCGCGGACCATCTCGGCGGTGATCAGCCGCGGCGCCTTGATTCCGCCGATCAGCGCGGTCGTGATCACGACGTCGGCGCCGGCGCAACGCTCGGCGATCAGCTCGCCCTGCTTGCGGTAGAACTCCGGCGACAGCTCCTTCGCGTAGCCGCCGGCGTCCTGCGCGCTGTCGTCGGTCGGCACGCCGACCCACTTCGCGCCCAGGCTCTCGATCTGCTCGCGGACCGCCGGGCGGGTGTCCGTCGCCTCGACGGCGGCGCCGAGGCGGCGCGCCGTCGCGATCGCCTGGAGGCCGGCGACCCCGGCGCCGATCACGAACACCTTCGCCGGGAACACCGTCCCCGCCGCCGTCATCAGCATCGGGAAGTAGCGCGGCAGCTCGCTCGCCGCGATCAGGACCGCCCGGTAACCCGCGATGTTGGCCATCGACGACAGTGTGTCCATGGCCTGGGCGCGGGTGATGCGCGGGATCAGGTCGGTGGAGAACGCGGTCACCCGGCGAGCGGCCAGCGCCGCGACCACCTCGGCGTTGCGGGCCGGCAGGAGCGTCGCCAGGAGCATCGCGCCCTCGCGCATCAAGCCCACCTCGCCAGGCGTCGGCGGCTGCACCTTGAGGACGAGGTCGGCCGCGCCGAGGACCGCAGCGCCGCCGGCCACGATCTCCGCGCCGGCCCCGCGGTAGGCGTCGTCGGGGAAGAACGACCCCGACCCCGAGCCGCCCTCGACCGTGACCTGGATCCCGGCTCCGACGAGCTTCTTCACCGACTCCGGGACGAGCGCGACCCGCCGCTCGCCCGCCCGCGTCTCCCTCGGCACACCGATCCGCATGGCACCCCCGCGGCGGCCCGGGCCGCCGAACCGCGATCACGACCGGCCGTGCCGCGACGGGCGCGACCCTCGAAAACCCCTTTGCCGTGACGACTCGAGGCGTGCAACGCGCGGGGGAGACGGGTTATTGCAGTGGTTGGGGCTTCGGCGCTACATCTCGTGGGCGGGAGGCGACGGAATGCGGCCGAGCAGGGCCTCGCGGGGGTCGCGGCCGGCGACGCGGCGGAACCGCTCGCCGAGCCCTTCCGCGGCGCCGGCGGTCTCGTCGAGCTCGACCCGCTCGATGCGGTGCGCCGGCAGGAAGACGGTCACCGCGCCGAGCAGCGCCGGCCCGCTGCCGGCGAACTGCCGCAGGTAGTCCTCGAACGACTCCACCGGGACGCAGCGCAGGGTGACGCCGGCCGCCGTGAGACTTAGCAGGACCCCCCAGAACTTCTCCCGCGGGGTGCCGCAGTTGACGACGACCAGGTCGCCGTCGGTCACGGGTGGCCCTCGCCCGGCTGCGACAGCTCGATGAGCACGCCGCCGCTCGACTTCGGGTGGACGAAGCACACCAGCGCGCCGTGGGCGCCGGGCTGCGGCTCCTCCGACAGCAGGGTGTAGCCCTTCTCGCGCAGGCCGGCCATCGCCGCGCGGACGTCGTCGACGCGGAAGCACAGGTGGTGCAGGCCCTCGCCCCGCTTCTCGATGAACTTCGCGATCGGCGATTCCGGCGCCGTCGGCTCGAGCAGCTCCAGGCGCGTCCCCTCGACCGGCAGGAACGCCACCCTGACCTTCTGCGAGGCGACCTCCTCGCCGCCTTCGACGGTCATGCCGAGCGCCTCGTAGAACGCTCGGCTTCGCTCCAGGCTCTGCACCGCGATGCCGATGTGATCGAGCACCTTCATGCGTCCTCCAGGATCATGGCGGCGAGCAGCCGCCGCGCCGCGTCGTGCGGCGACAGGGTCCCGGCCGCGACGTCGTCGACGGCCAGCGCGAGCCTCGTCTCCCCGGCCCTGACGCGGCGCCAGACGAGGTCCTCGAGCACCCGCGCGATGCGCCGCTCGGCACGGGCACGACGGAGGGCGCCGCGACGGCCGTCGGCATCCAGGTGGGCCTGGTGCGCGGCGACCGCCTCGAGCAGCTCGGCGATCCCCTCGCCGGTCATCGCCGAGAGCGGGAGCACCGGCGGCGACCACTCGGCTTCCGGCGCCATCGCGAGCATCGACTCGAGGGCGGCGACCTCGCCGTCGGCGCCCGGTCGGTCGGCCTTGTTGACGGCGAACACGTGGGCGATCTCCAGGAGGCCGGCCTTGGCGGCCTGCACCTCGTCGCCGAGGCCGGCAACGGTGACGACCACCACGGTGTCGACGACGCCCGCAACGTCGACCTCGTCCTGCCCGACGCCGACGGTCTCGACCACCACCCAGCCGTAGCCCGCCGCGGCCAGCACGTCGAGCGCGTCGGCGGTCGCCGCCGCCACCCCGCCCAGCGCCCCGCGGGTGGCCATCGACCGGACGAAGGCGCCGCGCGCCGACAGGTCGGGCATCCGCACGCGGTCGCCGAGGAGCGCCCCGCCGGTGAACGGGCTCGACGGGTCGACGGCGAGCACGGCGACGCGCTCGCCGCGTTCGAGGAGCTGCAGCCCCAGGGTCTGGACCAGCGTGCTCTTGCCGACCCCCGGCGCGCCCGTGATGCCGAGGGTGCGGACGGCACCAGCGTGCCCGCGCAGCTCGGCGAGCAACAATTCCGCCTCGGCCCCGCCCCGCTCGACCGCGCTCAACGCCCGGCCGACGGCGCGCGGCTGGCCTTGGAGGACCTCCTCGAACAGCCCCACGATCGCGAATTCTACTCGCCCAACAGCTCGCGGGCGATCACCAGGCGCTGGATCTCGCTGGTCCCCTCGCCGATCGTGCACAGCTTGGCGTCGCGCCAGAACTTCTCGACCGGGTAGTCCTTGGTGTAGCCGTAGCCGCCGTGGATCTGCACCGCCTCCTCGGCGATGTGGACCGCGGCCTCCGAGGCGTAGACCTTGGCCTGGGCCGAGGCGCGCGTGGTCTTCGCGCCGGCGTCCTTGAGGTCGGCGGCGTGCTCCGTGAGCAGGCGCGCCGCGGCCAGCAGCGTCGACATGTCCGCCAGCTTGAAGCGGATCCCCTGGAAGTCGCCGATCGGCCGGCCGAACTGGCGGCGCTGCTTGGCGTAGGCGACCGCCGCGTCGAACGCCCCCTGCGCGATCCCGACCCCCAGGGCGGCGATCGAGATGCGGCCGCCGTCGAGCACCGTCATTGCCTGGATGAACCCCTCGCCTTCCCGGCCGAGGAGCGCCTCGGGTCCGAGGCGGCAGTCCACGAGGACCAGCGATGCGGTGTCCGACACCCGCATCCCGACCTTGTCCTCGTGCTTGCCGGCGACCACCCCGGGGGCGTCCAGCGGGACGATGAACGCGGAGATGCCGTGCGGGTCGGTGCCCGGCGAGGTACGGGCGACGACCACCGCGACGCCGCCCACCGACGCGTGGGTGATGAAGTTCTTCGCCCCCGACAGCCGCCAGCCGTCGCCGTCGCGCACCGCCACGCTGCGCGTCCCGCCGGCATCGGAGCCGGCCTCCGGCTCGGTGAGCCCCCAGGCGCCGAGGATCTCGCCCGACGCCAGGCGGGGCAGCCAGGCGCGCTTCTGCGCCTCGTCGCCGAACAGCAGGATGTGGTTCGTGCACAGCGAATTGTGCGCCGCGACAGAAAGGCCGATGCCGCCCTCGACGGCGGACAGCTCCTCGATCACCGCGATGTAGTGGCGGTAGTCCAGTCCCGCGCCGCCGTACTCCTCCGGCACCAGGATGCCGAGCAGGCCGAGCCCGCCGAGCTGGGCGAACACCTCGCGCGGAAAGTGCGACCGCTCGTCCCAATCGCGCACGTGCGGGGCGATCTCCTCGCGGGCCAGCTTGCGCACCATCGCGCGGATCTCGTCGATGCTGTCGAGTACGGCGCTGCTCATGGGTTCCCTCCTCTATCCAGCCCGTCCCACCTCGCGACCGTGACGCCGGCGTAGTACGTCGCGAGGATCTCCCGGTAACTCGTGCCACCCAGCGCCAGTCCGTACGCCCCGTTCTGGCACATCCCCACGCCGTGGCCCCAGCCGCGGCCGAGGAACCTCGCCACCCTGCCCTTCGGCCCCTGGCGCACGGTCACCGTGAAGAGCGTGTCGGGCAGCCCGAGGGCGCGACGGAACGCGTACGCGTTGACGTCCTTGCCGCCGGCCGCGGCCTCGACCCGCACCTGCAGCGCCCGTCCCGAGACCCCCCGTCTCGTCACCGCGATTCCCCCCACCCCACCCAAACCGAGCTTGCGGCCGATTTCGTCCAGCGGCAGCTCGCGGACCCACCACGCCCACGCCGAGCGGTCGTCCGCCCGCCGCAGCGGCTCGACCTCGACCGCCAGGCAGGTCTCGTCCAGGTACCAGCCGGTCGCCGGGGAACCCGCCGACGCGCGCACTGGTCCCGCCCGGAAGCGGTCCAGCGAGCGCTCGAACGCGGGGACGTTGCTACCGACCGGCCTCACCGACTCGCCGCCGTCGACCACGAGCTGCGCCCCGGTCGGGCCCGGGGCCATGCGGCCGGTCGCCGCCTCCAAGCGCCCGTCGAGCTGGGCGAGGCGGACGACCAGCGCCAGCTCCCAGCGCGCCTTCGACACGCCCCGCCCCGGCTCCGGGAGCGGCAGCCGGAACGTGCGCAGCAGCTCGAGCAGCCTTGCCTCCGTGAGCTCCGGCGCGCCTTCCCCGAAGAGCACGCCGGCCCCGCCCGCCGAGAAGGCGCGCCCGAGGCCGACGGCACCCGCGCCGGGCTCGCCGCCGCCGAGCGCACGCGCCAGCGACGCCGGATCGGGCTTGACGTCGAGCCGGGCCGCCGCTGCCTCGCCCACCCGGGCCAGCCGCTCGACCGAGCCGAACCACGCCGAGGGGCTCACCCCGCCCCCGACCGCGACCTCGCGGTCGCCCATGCACGGCACGCCCTTGAGGTAGGGCGCGGCGCGCTCCGGGAAGACCGCCGCGGCATCCTCGGTGTGGCCGGCACACGTCGAGTGGTACATCGCGTCGATCGGGCGGCCGTCGAACAGCGCGACCTCGCCGGCGGTCTCGGCGACCGCCTGGTCGGAGAGCGGGTGCTCGGCGTCGGCGCCGCCGTACACCTGGCACAGCGTCGAGTCGCAGATGTCGTAGCCCTCGGCCTCGTGCTCGCCGAGGTGGGCGATCGCATAGGTGCGCGCCGCCACCGCCTGCGCCTTGAGCGCCTCCAGGGCCGGGAACGCCTTGGGCCCGAGCTCGGCCGGGACCACGCCCTTGAGGTACGCCTCGAGGCCGACGAGGTTGACGACGGCAGCTCCCTCGACGCCGGCGCGGACCACGAACTCGCCGCGGACCCGCTTGGCGCCGACCCGGACCGGCTCGGGGTCGACGGGGACGAGCCGGACCTCCTCGCCGCCCACGCTCTGCCCGCCCTCGCCGCGAACCACGATCCCGGCTCTTACGGCCACGGTGGCTCGCGACCACTCCTTCACCCCGGCGGACCTCAGTCGCGCGCCCAGGGCCTCCTCGCTCTCCCCATCGCGACCCAGGGCGACGACCCTGGCGACCTCGCCGCTTGACTGCAGCTCCGCCCGGATTCCCGCGGCCCGTAGCCGGTCGGTCAGCGCCTGGCCGTTGTCGGCCCGCGCGAACGCCCCGACCTGCATTGCGACCGGTCGAGGCTGCCCGATCACCTCGAGCGGCCCGCGGATCTCCACGACCCTGCCGCCGACGGCGGCCACGTAGCGCCGGCCGGGCTCCGGGAAGGCCGCTCCCGCCCCGGTCTGGAGGAGCACCCTGACGGTCGACGGGGAGACGTCGGCGCGGCGCGGCGTCTCGACAACGCCGGCCGGCGGAGCAGCCGGCGCCGGGGTCGGGGTCGCCGCCGGGATCGGGACCAGCGCGGGCGTCGGGACCGGCAGCGCCTGGACCGGCGGAGGCGCCGTCGCCTGGCGGGGCGCCACCGCACAGCCGGCGAGCAGCCCACTCAGTACGAGGGCGAAAAGGAAACCGCCAGGCCGCCTCGGTTCAGGCGGCATCACGACGACCTGGCGCGCTCGGGTGCGTTGCGCATGCGGTAGTCGCCGCACCTGATGTGGACGAGGTCGCACATCTCCCAGACCCGCGAGCACAGCGGCGCGGTGATGCGGTCGGCCAGCGTCTCTGTCCGGCGCAGCGCGCCCTCCTGCCCGTCGGGGGGAAAGACGGTGAAGTTGGTCGTGAAGAGGGTCGTCCGGCGCGACATGTAGCGGGCGTTGATCACGTAGTAGAGGACGTCCAACACCCACGGCGTCGTCCGCCCCGCGCCGAGCTCGTCGAGGACCACGCAGTCCGCCTCGAGCACCGGGTTGATGATCTCGTCGCGCGGGCGCCCGCCGCCGTCGAACGTCATCTGCAGCTCCTGGATCAGCTCGACGAAGTTGGCGTACAGCCCGCGGACGCCGCCCTTCGCGACCACCTCGCGGAGCGCGCCGACCGCGAGATGGGTCTTGCCGCAGCCCGGTCCGCCCATGAACAGCAGCCCGCGCTCGCTCCGCGGGAACAGCTCGATGAACTCCCGGGTACGCCGCTTCGCCACCCCGAGCGAGGGGTCGTTCCGCGCCCAGATCTCGAAGCCGTCCACGGTGCACTGCGCGTACCGGGTCGGGATCCTGCAAGCGCGCAGGTGCGCCTCGCGCCCCCATTCGCGGCGGCAACTGCAGCGCACCGCCACCTCGCGCCCTTCGCGCGTCACGATCGTCCAACCGGTGCCGCCGCAGATCAGGCACCGAGCCCTGTCGTTCCCGGTCATCGCCGCATTGTAGCCCGGCCGCACGGTAGACTCCGCGGGTGACCGAGGCATCCGCCGCCGCGCTCGTCGACTGGTTTCGCGCCAACTGCCGCGAGCTGTCGATGCGGACGCCGCATCCGCGGGATCCCTACCCCGTGCTGGTCTCCGAGGTGATGGCCCAGCAGACCCAGATCGACCGGGTGGTGCCGGCCTTCGACCGCTTCATGGAGCTCTTCCCCGACGCCGGGTCGCTGGCGGCCGCACCCGAGGACGAGGTCCTGCAGGCGTGGAGCGGGCTCGGCTACTACCGCCGCGCCCGCCTGCTGCACACCGCGGTCCGCGCGGTCGTCGCGGCCGGGGAGTGGCCCCGCACCCGGGCCGAGCTCGCCCGGCTTCCCGGTCTCGGGCCGTACACCAGCGCAGCCGTCGCCGCGTTCTGCTTCGGCGGCGACGACCCGCCGGTGGACGGCAACGTCGAGCGGGTGACCGCCCGCGTCCTCGGCCTCGACCTGTCCCTGGCGAGCGGGCCGCTCCGCCGCGCCGCCGACGCCTTCGCCCGCGACCTGTGGCGCGCCCACCCCGGGCCGGAGGTGTTCGAGGCCGTGATGGAGCTCGGCGCCACGGTGTGCACGCCGTCCGCACCGCGCTGCCCGGAGTGCCCGCTGGCGCCGGGCTGCCAAGCCCTCAGGCGGGGCACGCCCGGGCTCTTCCCGCGGCCTCGCCCCCAGCGGGCGACCGAGGATCGCCGTTGGGTTTGCCTGTGGCTTCCCCGCGACGACGGCCGCGTGCTCCTGCGCCGGGTCGCCGACGGGACGCTGCTCGCCGGGCTCTGGCTCCCGCCCCTCGCCGACGCCGGGGTCGCCCGGAACGAGGACGCTGCACGGCGGCTCGCCGTTGAGGCGGGAGTCGCGGGACCACTGGTCGCTGCCCCGCCGGTGCGCCACTCGATCACCCACCGGCGCATCACGGTCGTACCGTTCGTCGCGTCGACGGCCACTCCCATGGCGCACGAGCGGGCCGCTAACTGGAGCTGGGAGGACCCGGCCGCGCCCGCGGTCGCCACCTCGTCACTGCTCGCCAAGCTCCGCCGTGCGTGCGCCGACGTCAGCACGCTGCCCCGACCCTGACCGCCGGAGGACCGATGCCACTCCCCGCCACCCCGCCGCTCACCGTGGACGCCGTGATCACCGACCCGGCGCGAGGCGTCGTCCTGATCCGCCGCGGCCATCCGCCGTTCGCGGGGAGCTGGGCGCTGCCGGGCGGCTTCGTCGAGATCGGTGAGACGTGCGAGGCGGCCTGCGCTCGCGAGGCGGGCGAGGAGACCGGCCTCGACATCGTCCCCGTGAAGCTGCTCGGCGTCTACTCCGACCGGGCGCGCGACCCCCGCGGCCACACCGTTTCGGTCGTCTACCTCTGCCGGGTCGCCGGGGGCCGGCTCGCCGGCGGCGACGACGCCGCCGAGGCACGCTGGTTCGTCGACCGTGCCGGCGTCGAGCTGGCCTTCGACCACGCCCGCGTCCTCGCAGATGCCGGATTCGCCACCCCCCCACCCACCCAGGGTTGAAGGGTTGGAGGGTTGAAGGGCTGAAGGGTTGGAGGGTTGAGGCTGGAGCGGGGTGGCCCCTCTGGTTGTCGTTCCTTCAACCCTGGGCGGGTGTTCGGGATGGCAACCGTGGCGGGACGGGTGGGTGTGCAACCCTGGTTGGCCGGGCGGGCGTGCACCCCTGGGCGGGCGGTTGGGAGGGCAACCCTGGGTGGTCGGGCGGGCGGCCAAGCCTGCCGATCAGCGTTCGATCGCGGAGTCGAGCGGGACCTCCAGCTCGGGCTCGGCGAACACCAGGCCGGTCTGGTCTGCCGGGAGGAGCACGGTGTGCACCTTGCCGTCCTGCGTCTGCAGCCGGAGCTCGTACACGCCCTCGGAGCGGACATCGACGAGCGTCGCCGGAGTGCTGGCGAAGCCGAGGATCTGACACGTGACGAACACCCTGGCGGGCAGCTCCATGGCTCGGACTCCTTTGTCGCTATTCTACTCGGCCTCGTCGCCCGACTGCGCCACCCCGTACTCCTTGAGCTTGCGCTGCAGGGTGCGCAGGCCGATGCCGAGCAGGTGCGCGGCCTTGGCGCGGTGCCCGCTGGTGAAGGCGAGCGTGCGCAGGATCGCCTCGCGCTCGAGCTCGTCCATCGGGCGCGGCGCCCACGACTCCGGCGCGGCCGCGATCGCCGCCGGCGCGCCCCCGATCGCCGACGGCACTCCAGACATTGCATACTCGGCCGGCAGGTCGGCCCGGAGCAGCTTCGGGCCGGTCGCGAAGAGCACGAGGTTCTCCACCACGTTGCGCAGCTCGCGGACGTTGCCGGGCCAGGCGTAGGCCTTGAGCGCGGTCATCAGTGCCGGCTCGAGCCGCTCGACGCGGCGGCCGAGGTCACGGTTGAAGCGCTCGATGAAGTGGCTGACCAGCAGCGGGATGTCCTCCTGGCGCTGGCGCAGCGGCGGGATCGTCACCGGGACCACGCGGAGCCGGAAGTAGAGGTCCTGGCGGAACCGCCCCTCGCTCACTTCCCGCTCGAGGTCGCGGTTGGTCGCGGCCAGCAGGCGGAAGTCGACGACGATCTCGTCGTTGCCACCGACCCGGGTGATCTTCCGCTCCTCGAGGACGCGGAGCAGCTTCACCTGGAGGTCGGCCGACAGCTCGGAGATCTCGTCGAGGAAGAGCGTCCCGCCGTTCGCCGTCTCGATCTTGCCGATCCGCCGCTGGTGAGCGCCGGTGAAGGCGCCGCGCTCGTGGCCGAAGAGCTCGGCCTCGAGGATCTCGCCGGGGATCGCGCCGCAGTTGAGCGCCACGAACTTCCCCGCCGCCCGCGTCGAGTGCTCGTGGATGGCGTTGGCGATCAGCTCCTTGCCGGTCCCGGACTCGCCGACGATGAGCACCGTCGACGGCGCCGGGGCGACCACGCGGACCCGCTCGAGGACCCGCTCCATCGCCGGCGAACGCCCGACGATGCCCTCGAAGCCGACCAGCTTCTCGAGCCGCTCCTTGAGCTCCTGCTTCTGCTGCACCAGCGAGCGGCGCTCGAGCTGCTGCTCGACGCGGCGCCGCAGCTCGACGAGGTTGACCGGCTTGGTGAGGTAGTCGTCGGCGCCGTCCTGGAGCGCCCGCACGGCGCCGTCGACGTCGCCGAAGGCGGTCACCATCAGGATCGCCACCTCCGGGCGGAGCGAGCGAGCCCGCCGCAGCAGCTCGTAGCCGTCCATGCCGGGCATGCGGACGTCGGTCACCACGCAGTCAACCGCCTGGTCCGAGGTGAGCACCGCGAGGGCCGCCTCGCCGCCGTCCCGCTCGATCACCTCGTGGCCGGATCGCCGCAACCCGATGGCCATGGCGTTGCGCGAGCCGTCGTCGTCGTCGACCAGCAGGATCCTCGCCGTCAGTCCCACGTCACACCTCGATCCGCGAGGAGCGAGCGCAGCTCGCCCTCGTCGAGCACCTTCACGCCGAACTCCGTGGCCTTGGCGAGCTTGGAGCCCGCCTCCTCGCCGCACACCACGTAGCTGGTCTTCTTGGACACGCTGCCGGCGACCTTCGCCCCGGCGGCCTCGAGCCGCGCCGCGACCGCCTCGCGCGGCTCGGAGAGCGTCCCGGTGAGGACGAAGGTCAAGCCCTTCAGCGGCAGGGCTGCCTCGGCCCGCGCGGCGACCTCCTCGTGCGGATCGACCCCGGCGGCCCGCAGCCTGTCGACCAGCGACCGGCTCGCCGGATCGGCGAAGAAGGCGACCACGCTCGCGGCGATCGTCGGCCCGATGCCCTCGACCTCGCAGAGCTGCTCTTCGGTCGCCGCGGACAGCGCGTCCAGCGAGCCGAACCGCGCCGCCAGCACCCTTGCCGCGCGCTCGCCGACGTGCCGGATGCCGAGCGCCACGAGCAGGCGCCACAGCGGCCTCGACCGCGCGGCGTCGAGCTGGGACCGGAGGTTGGCCGTCGACAGCCCGCCCCAGCGCGGCAGCGCCGCCAACCTGTCGAAGTCGAGCTGCCACAACGAGGCGGCGTCGCCGATCAACCCCTCCCTGAGGAGCTGATCGACCGAGCGCTCGCCGAGGCCCTCGATGTTCATCCCGACCCGGGCCACGAAGTGCAGCAGGCGCTGGCGGAGCACCGCCGGGCAGGCCCGGTTCGGGCAGCGGACCGCGACCTCCCCCTCCTCGCGCACCACGGCGGTGCCGCACTCCGGGCAGGCCAACGGCATCGCGAACGGCTCGGAATCCCCCGGCCGCTTCGACCCGTCGACCGCGATCACCTTGGGGATGACGTCGCCTCCCTTGGCGATCCACACCGTGTCGCCCACCCGGACGTCGAGCCGCGCCACCTCGTCGGCGTTGTGCAGCGTCGCCCGGGAGATCGTGCTCCCGGCCAGCAGGATCGGCTCGAGGTCGGCGACCGGCGTCAGCGCCCCGGTCCGCCCGACCTGCACCGAGATCCCGCAGACCCGGGTCTGCACCCCCTCCGGCGGGTACTTGTAGGCCACCGCCCAGCGCGGGAACTTCGAGGTGGCGCCGAGCATCCCCTGCTCCGCGACGTCGTCCACCTTGACGACCACGCCGTCGATCTCGAAGGGCAGCCCGGCGCGCCCCGCACCGAGCTCGGCGATGAACTCGTGCACCTCGGCGAGCTCCGTGCAGCGCCGCCACCGCGGGTTGACCGCGAAGCCCCAGGCCGCCAGCAGGTCGAGCGCGTCGGAATGGCGGGCGAGCTCGCGGCCCTCGATCCGCGGCACCTGGTAGGCGAAGAAGTGCAAGCGGCGGCGCGCGCACTCCCGGGAGTCGAGGAGGCGGATCGTGCCTGCCGTCGAGTTGCGGGGGTTGGCGAAAGGCTCCTCGCCCTCGTCGCGGCGCGCGCGGTTGAGCTCCTCGAACACCGCGCGCGGCATGTAGACCTCGCCGCGCACCGTCACTTCGGGCACCGCGTCGGGCAGCCGGAGCGGCACCGCGCGGATCGTCCGCGCGTTGGCCGTCACCTCGTCGCCCACCTCGCCGTTGCCCCGCGTCACCGCGCTGGCGAGCCGGCCGTCCCGGTAGGTCAGCGACAGCGACACCCCGTCGATCTTCGCCTCCGCCACCAGCCCTGCCGGGGCGCGCCCCAGCGCCCGCACGACCCGCGCGTGCCACTCCTCGAGCTCGCCCTCGTTGTAGGAGTTGTCCAGGGACAGCATCGGGATGACGTGGCGGGCCTGGGGCAGCTCGGAGACGGGTTCGCCGCCGACGCGCCGGGTCGGCGAGTCCTCCGCCGCGAGCTCGGGGTGCGCCTCCTCCAGCGCCCGCAGCTCGGCCATGAGCTGGTCGAACGCGAGGTCGCTGATCTCGGGACTGGCCAGGACGTAGTAGAGGTGCTCGTGGCGGCGGATCTCCTCGCGCAGCCGGGCGACCCTCGCGGCGGGCTTCTCCTTCACGCCGCGCCCCCCTGGACCGCCGGGGCGATCTGGCGGCCGCTGCGCCGCCTGCGGGGTCGCCGCCGGCGCCGCTTCTTGTCCTCGCCGCCCTCCGGCCGCCGCCCGCCCTCGACCGCCGGCAGCCCCTGCTCGAGCCTGCCGATCGCCTGCTCCCAGGCCGCCACCGCGTCCTTGTGCAGCCCGGTCGCGGTCGCCAGGAACCGCGCCAGCGACCACGCGGTCGGGAACGCCTCGTGGCGGACCGTCCGGACCACCGACTTCGCCGAACGCGGCGGCGCGGAGAGGCGCAGCAGCATCATGAACGCGTGCCTGATCAGATGGCCCCGGTAGTTCGAGAAGGCCAATCGCAGGGCCGGCGCCTCCAGCTCCTCGCGGATCACCTGCTCGGCCTCCGGGATCTCGAGCACCGGCCGGCCGTCAACCTCGACGGCTGTCAGGAACGACGGCAGGAACAGCGTCCCGAGCAGCGCTTCCTCCGGGACCCGGTCGCCGCGCTGAACCGCCTGGTCGGCGACGGCGAGGAGGCGCCAGAGCAGGCCGTCGCTACGCCGGCTGAGCGCCGCGTGCGCCTCGGGGACGACGTGGAGGAGGAGCCCGTGCTCCTCGAGCCCGCGGAAGATCGGCAGCGCCTGACCGCCCTTCAGGCTCTCGCCGAGCTCGAAGGCGATCCGCGCCGGGGCGGCGCGGCGGATCTCGGCGCCCTGGGCGGCGATGGCCGCCGCGGTCTCCTCGTCGATCCGGAAGCCCAGCCGCGCCGCATACTCCACCGCCCGCATCATCCGCACTGGGTCCTCGAGGAAGCGCGCGTTGGGCTCGCCGATCGTCCGGATCACGCCTCGTTCCAGGTCCTCGAGCCCTCCCACATGGTCGATGACCGAGTAGTCGGCGATGTTGTAGAACAGGCCGTTCACCGTGAAGTCACGGCGCCAGGCGTCCTCGGCCGGCGTGCCGTACTCCTCGACCTCCGCGACCGGCGCGAGGACGTCCGCGTCGCCGCCGTCCTCGATCTCCGGCGGCTCCGGCGAGCGCCGGAAGGTGGCGACCTCGACTGTCTCCTCGGCAAAGTTGATGAGCGCGAGCCTGAAGCGCCGGCCGATCAGCCGGGCGTTGCGGAACAGGTGCTTGACCTGCGACGGACGGGCGTTGGTCCCGACGTCGAAGTCCTTCGGGGTCCGACCGATCAGCAGGTCCCGCACCGCGCCGCCGACCAGGTATGAGTCGAACCCGGCTCGCTGCAGGCGGTACAGCACCTTGATCGCGTTGGCCGAGACGAGGCTGCGCGACAGCCGGTGCTCGGCACGCGCCAGGACCCGCGGCGCTGGCCGCCCCGGAGCGCCCGTCGGCGCGCCTCCTCCTGCCTCGTCGGCGCTCACGACGCGTCCACCTTCAGCACGATCTTGCCGAGCTGCTCGCCTCTCGCCATCCGTGCGTAGCCGTCGCGGCCATCGCTGAGCGGCAGCGTGGAGTCGATCACCGGGCGCAGCTCCCAGCGCTCCACGGCCTCGACCATCCCCGACCAGTCGGCCCGGCTGCCCATCGTCGAGCCCAGGATCGAGAGCTGGTTCCAGAACACCAGCCGGAGCTCCTCGGCCGGGTTGGGCCCCGTCGTGGCGCCGCACGTGACGATCCGCCCGCCCTTGGCGGCCGACTTGAGCGATGCCATCCAGGTAGCTTCCCCTGCGGTCTCGACCACCACGTCGACGCCGCGCTTCCCGGTCAGCCGCCGCACCTCGCGCGCGACGTCCGCGGCCCGGTAGTCGATGGTCTCCGCGGCGCCCAGCACCCGCGCCCGCTCGAGCTTCCGCTCGTCGCCGGACGTCACGATCACCCGCGCGCCGATGCGCGTGGCGATCGCCAACGCGGCCAGGGCCACTCCCCCGCCGATCCCGTGCACGAGCACGCTCTCCCCCGCCTGGAGACGGGCGCGCGTGACCAGCATTCGCCAGGCCGTCAGGAAGGTGAGCGGAAACGCGGCCGCCTCCTCCCACGACAGGTGGGACGGCTTGCGCGAGAGCGCCTCGGCCTTGACCGCCACCAACTCCGCGAACGTGCCCGGAGCGTGCTCGCCGAGCAGGCCGAAGCGCACGCACAGCGACTCGTCGCCCCGGCGGCAGTACTCGCACTCGCCGCACCACAACCCGGGGTTGAAGACGACCTCGTCCCCGATCTTCCAGACTCGGACGTCCTCGCCGACGGCGACGATCTCGCCAGCACCGTCCGCGCCACCGATGTGAGGCAACGCCAGCTCAAGGCCCGGGATCCCACGCAGGACGAAGAGGTCCAGGTGGTTGAGCGCCGCCGCGCGCAGCCGGACGAGGACCTCGTCCCGCGCCGGGTGGGGGTCGGGGCGGGTGCCGAACTCGAGTCCCTCGACGCCGCCGTGCGCGGTGAAATACAGGGCCTGCATCATGACCTCCAGCGGGTCAGGATCTTAGCGTAGCCTCCCCGGGTTGGGAAGGAACGACTTCACCACTTCCGGAAAGACGAATCCCGCCGCCTGGTCGGCGGCGGGATCCTGATTGTCGCGAGCGAGACGGGTCAGTTGGGGTTGTTGAAGCGCAGCGGGCGCTGCACCCAGTAGTTGTGGAACCCGACGTAGTCGACCGACTCGATGACGAGCTGGTGGATGCCGTCCACGTACCTCGTGGTGTCGAGCTGGTACTCGAAGCCGTTGTAGCGCGACCACGGGTACGGCAGCCACGGGTACTTCTGCTCGACGTCCATCCGCAGCATCATCACGTACGGCCCCGGATGGACGAGGGTGCCGTCCAGGATGCCGTCGACGTAGAAGTTGAGCCGCTTGATCCCGTTGTTGTGATCGATCACCCAGCCCCGGAGCAGCTCGGTGCCCCTCATGTCGCGCAGCTCCTCGGGGATCTCGAGGTCGCCGTAGGAGGGTTCGTCCGCTTCGTCGTTGCAGTCGAGGATCACCGGGATCTGGTCGATGATCTCCGCCGGCCGCGTCGGGTCCATCGAGCCGGCGCGGATCGCCAGGTAGTGCAGGCCGCGGTGGAAGCCGAGGTTCAGCAGGTCGTCGACGTCGACCGCGAACAAGAAGCCCGCGTACTTGGCGTCGGCGCCGAACTGCGGGTAGCGGTACTCGACGTCCATCCGCTCCTTGCCGTAGCAGTTCACTTCCTGGTACCAGGGACCGAAGTAGAAGCAGCCGTACGGCAGGCCGGTGGCGGTCTGCGAGGTCGGGCCCGGGATGTTGGTCTTCGCGATCAGCGCCCCGTCGAGGAGCAGCTCGACGTACTTGACGCCGGTGAAGCGCAGGATGTCGTTCTGGTCGAGGACCCAGCCGGACACCCAGTCGATGTGGTGCGTCGGGTCGTAGGGCAGACCCGAGATCGGCACCGGCGAGTAGCACGAGCTGGAGTACAGGTGCCCGTTGTTCATCGGCCAGTCGATGCGACCGACCGGCCGGAGCGTCGCGTAGTTGTTGTCGATCCAGTAGCGCCGGCTGGCGATCACCCGGTTCATCCCCTGGGTGTCCCACACGCGCACCGCGACATCGTGGTCGCCGTTGACGAAGTTCGTGGTGTCGAGGTTCACCTGCCAGCCCGACTTGATGGCCGCGGCGACGTCGGGATAGGCGTTCGAGATGTCCGGCCTGGGCAGCCAGTAGAGGGCCTGGCCGACGACCCGGCCGTCCACCATCACCTCGATGTCGGCGGCCCAGTGACAGCCGGCGACCGGCGGGACGAGGTCGGGGTTACAGCCGGTGGGGATCTCGACCTTGCGGACGCCGGTGTCGTCGAGCGCCCAGCCGGTGATTGGGTAGATCCCGGAGATGATGTCCTGCTGCCCGAAGATCGCCGGGTCGCGCGGGCTGTCCATCGCGCCGATCGGCGCCTGGTTGACCGAGTTGTCGACGGTCACCGTGCGCTCGCCGAGCGTCTCGACGATGCTGTCGTTGTAGGTCACCTCGAGAGCGATCGTGTGCGCCCCGCTGGTGTAGTTGGTGGCGAGGAACGACGTCGTGAACCCGGGGTCGAACGGGAACGGCTCGCCGCGGAACCCGGGGTACTTCCGCCTCACGTCGTCACGGGGCTGGTCGATGTCGACGTCGTGGACCTCGGCACCGTCGACGAGGAGCGTGATCATCGAAACGCCACGGGGATCCAGGATGAAGCCCTTGACCTGGACGATCCCGAAGACGGTCTGCCCTTCCGCCGGCGTGTCGACGCGGAACACGGTCTGGACGGCGGGCTGGCCGATGCCGCGCGGGTTGATCCCCGCGAACGCAGCCGCGGCAACCAGCAGGCACACTCCAACGATCACTAGGCTCTGGTAGGTTTTGCGCATCTCCAAGCCTCCTGGAAGTCTGTCGGTCACACGTGCCTCTTTGTCTGCAACATACAAGCCGATACCCGGAAAGTCAAGGGGCAACGGCCTCGGTCAACCCTTCAAGGAACGCGCGCACTGATCGGCGCAACGCTTCCAGGTCATAGCCCCCCTCCAAGACTGCCAGGACCGGCATCGTGGCCGCGGCAGACCTCAAAAGTCCGCCGATGGCGTGATAACCGGCCTCCGTCATCGCCATTCCTCCGAGCGGATCGTCCTTGTGGGCGTCGAATCCCGCCGAGACCAGCCAGGCAGCAGGCCGCATCCGGGTGAGCACTTCGTCGATGCCGACCGCGACGGCATCCACGCAGGTCGTGTCGTCGGAACCCGCGGCCAGGGGGACGTTCCTGGTGAATCCGCGTCCGCGCCCGGCCCCGATCTCGTCCGCCCCACCGGTCCCCGGGAAGTAGCCCCCGTAGCGGTGGACGGACACGAAGAACACGTCGCTGCGCTCCCAGAAGTGGTCCTGGGTCCCGTTGCCGTGGTGGACGTCGAAGTCGACGATCGCCAGCGGGCCGACCCCGCGGGCGAGCAGTCGCTCGGCGGCGATGGCGACGTTGTTGAAGAAGCAGAACCCCATCGCCTTGCCGCGCAGGGCATGGTGACCGGGAGGACGGACCGGGGCCCAGACGTTGGACGCTTCACCTCGCACCACCGCGTCGACCGACGCCACCATCGAGGCTACCGCCGCGACCGCGGCGGCGTACGTGCTCCCGCTCACCGGGTTGTCGTCGCCGTCGAACAGCGCCGGCGCCTTCCAGCAGGCCTCCTGCAGCCGCGCCGGGTAGCCGGGCGCGTGCACCCGGACCACGGCATCGAGGACGCCCGCCTCGTCGATGGCGACCGGCAGCGGCCGGGCGTCGGCGATCGCGGCACCGCCGATCGCGGCCTCGAGCCGCGCGGGCCGCTCCGGGTGACCCGGGAACGGGCGGTGCAGCGCGCAGTCGGCGTGCGTGGCGACGGCGAGGCCCGGTGTTGCTCGCATGACCTGGGGAGTCTACCCTTGCGCGGTGATCGCGCAAAGCAAGACCCGTCGGTGGCAGGTGGTGGCGAGCATCGCGCTCGCGCTGGTGCTCTTCGTCTACTTCCTGTCCAGGGTGTCGATGGCCGACGTGCTCGCCACTGTGGCCCGGGTCAGGGTGCCGTGGCTGCTTGCGTCCGTGGCCACGGCCCTCACCTCGTACGTCCTGCGCGCCCTGCGCTGGGGCGTGATCCTCCGTCCCCTCGGCCGCCCACCGGTCGGCGACCTGTTGGGGTGCACGGCGGCAGGCTTCGCCACCTCGGCGATCCTCCCGGCCCGCGCCGGCGAGGTGATCCGCCCGTTGCTGCTGTCGGCCCGCACGCGCCTACCCGCTGCCGGGACGATGGCCTCGATCCTGACCGAGCGGCTCGCCGACCTCGCGGCGATCCTCGTCATCTTCGGCGTCGCCGTCCCGCTCGCCCGCGCCGAGCTGGCCGCCAGCGCGCTCACACCGCTCCGTGACGCGGCCATGCTGGCGGCGGCCGGTTTCGTGGTCGCCGCGACCGCCGTCCTCTACGCCCTGCGCAAGCGTGACGGGGCCGTCGGTCTGCTCACCCGGTTTCTGCCGGAGCGCTTCAAGGCGCGGGGCGCCAGCTTCGGCCACCACGTCCTCGACGGGCTCGAGGCGGTGCGCGATCCCGGCAGCCTCGTCCGGCTCGCCCTGTGGAGCTTCACCACCTGGGGCGGCTCGATCCTCCAGGTGCTGTTCCTCGCCAAGGCGTTCGACGTGCGGCTCGGACTTGCCGGCTCAGCCGTGTTCATGGTCGTGAGCGGCCTGGGGCTGGCGGTGCCCACTCCGGCCGGGGTCGGCGGCTTCCACGCCACCATCCAGTTCGCGCTCACCCGGCTCTTCGGGGTCGACGTGGCGACGGCGACCGCCTTCGCGCTGCTCCACCACGCCGTCTGCTTCGTGCCGATCACGGTGCTCGGCCTCGGCTACATCGCCAGCGTCGGGCTCACCCTCGGCCGGGTCAGGACGCTGCAGGACGAGCCCCCGCCGGGCGAGGGAGGGAGCTGACGTGCACTGCCCGTTCTGCGGCCACCCCGAGGACAAGGTCGTCGACTCCCGCGAGCTGTCGGACGGCAGCCAGGTCCGGCGCCGCCGCGAATGTCTGGGCTGCGCGCGACGTTTCACCACCTACGAGCGGGTCGAGGCGGCGCCGGCGCTGGTCATCAAGCGTGACGGCCGCCGGGAGGCCTACGACCGCCAGAAGGTGATGGGTGGGTTGATGCGCGCCTGCGAGAAGCGCCCGGTCACGCTCCGCCAGCTCGAGGAGGCCGCCGAGTCCGTCGAGGCGGCCCTCAACCGCAAGGACGAGCGCGAGATCAGCTCGGAGGAGATCGGCACCATCCTGGTCCAACGCTTGCGCGAGCTCGACCAGGTCGCCTACGTCCGGTTCGCCAGCGTCTACCGGCGCTTCGAGGACGTCGAGGAGTTCACCGTCCTCCTCGACCGCCTGCGCCGCGACCGCGGAGGGAAGAAGTGAAGCGGCGGATCTCCTCCGGCTGGGAGCTCGAGCTGCTGCAGAGGCACATCGACAAGCTCTTCGAGCTGCTCGCCAACCCGATTCCGGTCAGCTCGACGGCCTGGTCCCCCGCCGTCGACGTGCTCGAGTTCCCCGACCGCTTCGTCGTCCGGGCCGACCTCCCCGGCGTCGCCGCCGGCGACGTCGAGCTGCACGTCCACGAGTGCGAACTACACCTGACCGGGACGAAGCGGATGCACGCCGGTCCGTCGAGCTCTCCCCGCTGCCACCTGATCGAGCGGGCCGTCGGACCGTTCGAGGTCGAGATCCTGCTTCCTGGCCCCGTGTGCCCCGACGATAGCCGGGCGACGCTGCGCGCCGGCGTCCTCGAAGTCCACCTCAACCGCGTCACGGACCGGCGCAACGCCGCGCACCCGCTCGTCATCGCCGTCGAGGAGCCATGAACGACCAGAACCCAGCCGCCGAAGAGTCCCGCGAGGAGCCCGTCAGCATCCCCGACGTCCTGCCGGCGATGGCCCTCAAGGATGCCGTGCTGTTCCCCTTCGTCATGGTCCCGCTGTCGGTGGGCCGCGACCGCTCGATCGCCGCCGTCGACCAGGCGCTCGCCGAGAACCGCCTCCTGCTCCTGCTCGCCCAGCGCGACCCGAGCCAGGAGAACCCCGGCCCGAAGGACCTCTACGATGTCGGCACGGTGGCCGGGATCATGCGGATGATCAAGCTGCCCGACAACCGCATCCGGATCCTCGTCCAGGGGCTGGCGCGCGCCCGCGTCGAGTACTTCGTCCAGGAGGAGCCGCACCTCAAGGCCCGCATCGTCCGCCTCGACGAGCCAGCCGCCGAGGGCGCGAACCTCGAGCTCGAGGCGTTCATCCGGACCGTGCGCGCCAACCTCGAGCGGGTCGTCGAGCTGGGCAAGCAGGTCTCGCCCGAGGTCATGCTCATCGCCACCTCGCTGGAGGACGGCGCCCGCCTGGCCGACCTCGTCGCCTCGAACCTCTCCCTCAAGCCCGACGAGGCCCAAAAAGTCCTCGAGACCATCGACCTCAAGCAGCGGCTCCACCTCGTCAACGAGTTCCTCCTCCACGAGATCGCCCTCCTCGAGGTGCAGCGGCAGATCAGCTCGCAGGTCCAGGGCGAGATGGACAAGTCGCACCGCGAGTTCCTCCTCCGCCAGCAGCTCAAGCAGATCCAGAAAGAGCTCGGCGAGTCCGACGACCTCGAGGTCGAGATCGAGCGCTACCGCGGGCTCATCACCGAGAAGCAGCTCCCCGAGGAGGCCAAGGCCGAGGCCGAGAAGCAGCTCAAGCGGCTGCGCAACACCAACGCCGAGTCGGCCGAGGCGTCGGTCATTCGCACCTACATGGACTGGCTGACCGGCCTGCCGTGGAACGTCTCCTCGACCGACAACCTCGACCTCGCGAACGCCCGCACCGTCCTCGACGAGGACCACTACGACCTCGAGAAGATCAAGCAGCGCATCCTCGAGTTCCTCGCCGTGCGCAAGCTCAAGGCCGACTCGAAGGGCCCGATCCTGTGCTTCGTCGGCCCGCCCGGCGTCGGCAAGACCTCGCTCGGCCGGTCGATCGCCCGGGCGCTGGGCCGCAAGTTCCAGCGCCTCTCGCTCGGCGGCGTCCACGACGAGGCAGAGATCCGCGGCCACCGCCGCACCTACGTCGGTGCGCTGCCCGGCCGCATCGTCCAGGGCATCAACCACGCCGGCACCGCCAACCCGGTGTTCGTCCTCGACGAGATCGACAAGATCGGCGCCGACTACCGGGGCGACCCCTCGGCGGCGCTCCTCGAGGTGCTCGACCCCGAGCAGAACTTCACCTTCCGCGACCACTACCTCGACGTCCCGTTCGACCTCTCGAAGGTGCTCTTCATCGCCACCGCCAACGTCACCGAGACGATCCAGCCCGCCTTCCTCGACCGCATGGAAGTCATCACCCTTTCCGGCTACACCGAAGAGGAGAAGCTGCGCATCGCCCGGACCCATTTGATTCCCAAGCAGGTGCGCGAGAACGGCCTCGCCGACGGCGCCGTGCGCTTCACCGACAAGGGGCTGCGTCACCTGATCGGCAGCTACACCCGCGAGGCCGGACTGCGCAACCTCGAGCGCGAGATCGGCTCGGTGTGCCGCAAGGTCGCCGTCCGCGTCGCCGAGGGCAAGACCTCCCCGGTCGTGGCCACGCCGAAGCGCATCGAGGCGTTCCTCGGCCCGGTCAAGTTCCTCGCCGAGGAGCAGCTCCGCGAGGACCGGGTCGGCGTCTGCACTGGCCTCGCCTGGACGCCGGTCGGCGGCGACATCCTCCACGTCGAGGCGCTGTCGCTCCCCGGCAAGGGCGAGCTCCGCCTCACCGGCCACCTCGGCGAGGTGATGAAGGAGTCGGCCCAGGCCGCGCTGTCCTACCTGCGCGCCAACGCGGCAGCCCTCGGCATCGACGCGGCGTTCTTCGACGCCAACTCGCTGCACATCCACGTCCCGGCCGGCGCCATCCCCAAGGACGGCCCGTCGGCGGGCGTCACCCTGCTGACCGCGATGGCCTCGGTGGCGAGCGGCCGCCCGATCCGCCGCGACATCGCGATGACCGGCGAGATCACCCTGCGCGGCGAGGTCCTGCCGGTCGGCGGGATCAAGGAGAAGATGCTGGCCGCCCTGCGCGCCGGCATCCGCGAGGTCGGCCTGCCGAAGGAGAACCAGCGCGACCTCGCCGAGCTCCCGCCCGGCCCGCGCCGCACGCTGAAGGTCCACCTGCTGGCCACCGCCGCCGACGCCCTCCGCCTCGCCCTCCGCGACGCCCCTGCGAAGTCGGCGTAGTGGCAGGACCCCCGGGCGAGTCGAACAACGGTCCCGAGTCCAGCTCCCGAGTCGACCGTGGCGAGCGCCACACCCGCGGCCGCAGGAGATGCCTCGTGGCGAAACCGGGCTGGGCTGGGCGGCAACGCGCTCGACCTGCACGTGGAGGAACTCGGGCGCCAGAACGGGGGTATCGTGGTCCCCGATGAACGCAGCGCATCTCGGTTGGCATCTGCGGGACTTCTTCAGGTGCCGGTGGTTCGATGCGTAGAGCCGCCCTCTTCTGTACTGTCGCTGTGCTGCTGGGTCTTGTGGGCGTGGAAGCGAGACGCTGCCTCACTCAAGTGACGCCGGTCCTCCTGTTATCACAGGTCCAGGCCGGTAGCAGCTCGCTGCGAGCTGTCATGGGGAGCCCAACCCGGGAGTTCTCGGAAAGAGCAGCGGTATCGGCGACCGAGGGTCTGCAGGGGTTCACGCTAACACGTGGGGCAGTCCACGTGGACGACGATCGGCGGCTCCGGGTCGAGATCTGGGAATGGCGTACCTGCCTGTGCCGCAAGTCGCAGTTCGTGCTCGTGACGGATGCGGCGGACGGAAGCGTCGTCGACTACCAGAACGCCGGGCATGGCTGGGACGTCGTCTTGGTACTCGGTAACGAATGACGGACGTCGCAACCCTTGGCCGCACGGTGTTGTCATTGTCGAAGAGGCGGACCATGCGCTGTTCGTCTCCCCTGCCCCGACCGCCGCCGAGCACCGTGAGCTGTTCCAGGCGTCCCTGCTGCTGACGCCGGCAACCGCCAAGCAGATCCTGTTCGTGCTGCCGTAGCGGCCGGCCGCTGGCCGGCCGTCGTCGGACATGGGGGCGCGACGGTCAGGAGACCGGCCGCCCGGCAGGCGGCCGTTACACCGGTGGGGCGCAGGGGGCGACGGTGCGGAAGTACTCGATGGTGCGGGCGAGGCCTTGCGCCAGCGGGACGCGAGGCTGCCAGCCGAGGCGGGTGAACGCCGTCGTGATGTCAGGCTGGCGCACCTTTGGGTCGTCCTCGGGCAGCGGCTTGAAGACGATCGGCGAGCTGCTGCCGGTCAGGCGGCGGATCTCCTCGGCGAACTGCAGGACGGTCATCTCGGCGGGGTTGCCGATGTTGACCGGATCGGCGATCTCGGAGAACAGCAGCCGGACGATCCCCTCGATGAGGTCGTCGACGTAGCAGAACGAGCGCGTTTGCGAGCCGTCGCCGAACGCCGTCAGCGGCTTGCCGGCCAGCGCCTGGCAGATGAAGGCCGGGACGACGCGCCCGTCGTGCGCGCGCATCCGCGGGCCGTAGGTGTTGAAGATCCGGACGATCCGCGTGTCGACGTTGTGGAACCGGTGGTACGCCATGGTCATCGCCTCGGCGAAGCGCTTCGCCTCGTCGTACACCCCGCGCGGGCCGACCGGGTTGACGTTGCCCCAGTACGACTCCGGCTGCGGGTGGACGAGCGGGTCGCCGTAGACCTCGGAGGTCGACGCCAGCAGGAAGCGGGCACCCTTCGCCTTGGCCAGGCCGAGCGCCTTGTGGGTGCCGAGCGACCCCACTTTCAGCGTCTGGATCGGCAGCAGCAGGTAGTCGATCGGCGACGCCGGCGACGCGAAGTGGAGCACGAAGTCGACCCGGCCGGGGACGTGGAGGTGGTTGGTCACGTCGTACTTCTCGAAGGCGAACCCGGGCCGACCGAAGAGGTGCTCGACGTTGGCCAGGTTGCCCGTGAGCAGGTTGTCGATGCAGACGACCTCGATCCCCTCGCCGAGGAGCTTCTCGCACAGGTGCGAACCCAGGAACCCCGCCCCGCCCGTCACCACCGCCCGCGCTGCCGCCATGTCTCCACCTCCGGGGGCATTATCCCCCACCCCTCCCGCCAGGCTTGCACTCCCACCCGCCCGACCAGGGTTGCCCTCCCGCACACCCAACCAGGCTTGCCCTTCCGCCCGCCCACCCAGGGTTGAAGCAACGACCTCGCGCGACCGTTCCGCCTTGCGGACCACTGGCCACGGGCAACGGGCCACGCTCTTCTCCCCTCTTGCAATCGCCGCATCGCGGCGTCAGAATGAATGAGCGTTCATTTACCGCCGACGAACGACCCGGAAGGAGGGGCGACATGGCGTACAAGGCAGACATCAGGGACGTGAAGTTCCAGCTCTTCGAGTGGCTCCCCACCGCCGACCTGCTCGGCAAGGAGATGTTCGCGCAGTGGGACCTCGACTCGGTGAGCATGGTCCTCGACGAGGCGTACAAGCTCGCCGAGGAGCAGCTCGCGCCGGTCAACGCCGACGGCGACCGTATCGGCGCGCAGTTGGAGAACGGCGTCGTCAAGATGCCGCCGTCGTTCCACCCGGTGTACGAGAAGATCCGCGAGGGCGGCTGGATCTCGTGCATCAACAACCCCGAGTACGGCGGCATGGGCCTGCCGGAGGTGTTCGGGACCGGCGTCAACGAGTTCTTCTTCGGCGCCAACATGGCGCTGTCGCTCACCGCCTTGCTCACCCGCGGCGCCGGCTACCTGGTCGAGCAGTTCGGCACCGACGAGATGCGCAAGCTGTTCTGCGCCCGGATGTACACCGGGGAGTGGGCGGGCACGATGTGCCTCACCGAGGCGCAGGCCGGCTCGGACGTCGGCTCCAGCCGCTGCAAGGCGGTCAAGCAGCCCAACGGCCGCTACATGATCTCCGGCGAGAAGATCTTCATCACGTCGGGCGACCAGGACATGACGTCCAACGTGATCCACGCCGTCCTCGCCCGCACCCCGGGGGCGCCCGAGGGCACCTCGGGCCTGTCGCTGTTCGTCGTCCCGAAGATCCGCGTCAACCCTGACGGCTCCCTCGGCGAGCCAAACGACGTCGCCTGCCCGAAACTCGAGCACAAGCTGGGGATCCACGGCTCCCCCACCTGCGTGATGGTCTTCGGCGGCAACGACAAGTGTGAGGGCTTCCTGCTCGGCGAAGAGGGCCACGGCATGAAGCTGATGTTCCACATGATGAACCCGGCGCGCATCGAGGTCGGGCTGCAGGGCGCCGCCGTCGCCGGCGCGGCCCATCAGGCCGCCATCGAGTTCGCCAAGACCCGCCTCCAGGGGCGGCATTTCTCCAAGTTCAAGGACCACACCGCGCCGCAGGTGGCGATCATCGAGCACCCCGACGTCCGCCGCATGCTGTTCACCTCAGGTGCCTACGTGCAGGCGATGCGCGCCCTGCTCCTGCAGACCTCGTACTTCATCGACATGAGCCGCGCCACCACCGGCGAGGAGTCCGAGCGCTACCACTCCTACGTCGAGGTCCTGACGCCGATCTGCAAGGCGTGGGCGTCCGACTGGGGCTTCCGCGTCACCGAGTGGTGCCTGCAGGTGTACGGCGGGTACGGCTACACCGCGGAGTACCCCGCCGAGCAGTACTTGCGCGACGCCAAGATCGCGTCGATCTACGAGGGCACCAACGGCATCCAGGCCCTCGACTTCGTCGCCCGCAAGCTCCCCTCAAAGGGCGGCAAGCCGATCCGCGACCTCCTCGGCTTTGCCGAGAAGACGTTCAACAAGCTGAAGAACGACAAGCAGTTCACCGAGGCGGCCTGGATGCTCGGCGCCGCCCTCAAGCAAATCGAGGACATCTCCAAGGGGCTCGGCAAGCGACCCGACGCCGCCATGGTGGTCATGCTCAATGCCGTGCCGCTGCTCGACATGATCGGCGACGTGCTGGGCGCCCACTTCCTCCTCGAGCAGGCGATCATCGCCCGCGAAAAGCTCGGCAAGATCCTCGCCGACAAGGGCGTCGACGCAAAGGACAAGAAGGCCGTCCATGCCGCCCTGGTCGACGACGCCGAGGCCGCGTTCTACAGCAACAAGGTGCAGTCGGCGATCCACTTCGCCTACCGCGTCCTGCCCGGGGTCACCGCCAAGGCGGTGGCGATCCGCGCCGGCGAGATGGGCCCGATGGAAGCGATCATCTAGCCCGATCCCAAAATCGATTCGAAAGGGCCGCCGCGATCCGTCGCGGCGGCCCTTCTATTGCCGTTCCAGGGGCGGCCCTCGCGGCCGCTCGTCGTGACCAATCAAGGCCTGGAGACGGGCGGGGGCAAGCCCCGCCCCTACACCGAGTCGAGGGACGCGAGCTGGCGCTCGAGCGCCTCGGCGTCCTCCTCGGACTCGGTCCAGGCGTCGAGGAGCTCGTCGAGTCGGGCCGCGGTGGCGGCCCGCTCCTCGGACATCGCCCGGGCGCGGGGCGCATCGCCGTAGACCTCGCGGGAGCAGAGCAGCTCGTCGAGCTCGCGGACGCGCGCCTCGGCGGACCCGACCTCGGCGTGGAGCGCGTCGGCCGCCGCCCGGGCCCGCGCGGCGTCGCGACGCAGGCGGCGGCGCTCCTCCTCCAGGGCGCTGCGCCGCGCGACCGGGGCGCGGTCGTCGGGCTTCGCGACCTTCGCCGGCGCCAGGCCGATGCGGGCGAACGCCTCCTCGACGCGGTTCAGCGCCTCGGCGCGGCCGCCGTCGAGGAGCAGGACGTCGGTCGCGACCCGCTCAACCAGCCGGCGGTCGTGGCTGACCAGGACGACGGCACCGGGGTAGTCGGCCAACGCCTCCTCGAGCGCCTCGCAGGTCGGCATGTCGAGGTGGTTGGTGGGCTCGTCGAGGAGCAGGAGGTTGGGCGCGCCGGCGAGCAGGCGAGCCAGGGCCAGACGGCCGCGCTCACCGCCCGACAGCGTGTCGGTGAGCGCCTCGGCCCGCTCGCCGGAGAACCCGAAGCGGCCCGCCCAGGCCCGGGCGTCGGCGGGCGCCCAGTCCGGCCGGGCGTCGAGGAGCGCGGTGAGGACGCTGACGCCCGCGGGCACCACGGCGTGGTCCTGGTCGTAGGCCCCCGGCACGACCCCGGAGCCGAAGGCGAGCCGGCCGCCGAGGGCGGCGAGCCGCCCGGCCAGTGTCTGCATGAGCGTCGACTTCCCCGCCCCGTTGCGGCCGAGCACCGCGAGCCGGTCGCCGCGGCGGAGGGTGAACGAGACGTCGGCCAGGAGGGGGCGGTCCCACCCCACCGTGAGTCCCTCGCAGGCGAGCACCCGTTCGCCGCTGCGGCCGAGGCTGGGCCAGCGCACCCGCACTGCCGACAGGTCCGGCTCCGGCGCCTCGAGCCGCTGCACCCGGTCGAGCAGCTTCTGCCGCGACTGCGCCTGGCGGGTGTTCTGGCCGGCGATGTTGCGACGGATGAACTCCTCCTGGCGGGCGATCTCGGCCTGCTGCAGCTCGTACGCCTTGCGTTGCTGCGCGCGTCTCGCCTCCCGCTCGCGCCGGTAGCGGTCGTAGCCGGACGGGTAGCGCTCCAGCCGGCCGCCGTGGAGCTCGAGCACCTCGCCGCCGACCCGGTCGATGAGCTCGCGGTCGTGCGTGACCACCAGCGCCGCGCCGTCGCGCGCCGCCAGCTCGCGGCACAGGTACTCGACGCCGACCAGGTCGAGGTGGTTGGTCGGCTCGTCGAGGAGCAAGAGCGGCGCGCGGGAGAGCAGCGCGCGGACCAGCGCGACCCGGGTGCGCTCGCCGCCCGACAGGGTGTCGACGCGGCGTTCGTAGTACGAGGGCGGGATGCCGATCGCCTCGAGGCCGGTCTCGACCCGCGGCCGGGCGCGGTACCCGTCGAGGCGGTCGAGCTCCTCGTGCAGCTCGTGGTAGCGGTGGGCGCCCTCCTCGCCGCCCGCGTCGTGGTGGGCCTCCAGCGCCGCCAGCTCGGCCTCGACCTCGACCAGGCGCGGGAACGCGCGCAGGCAGAAGTCGCGCACGCCAAGCTCGCCGCCGTCGTTCAGGAGCTGCTCGACCCGCGCCGTCGCCAGCGCCGAGGCACGCTCGACGATGCCTTCCTCGATCTCCTGCTCGCCGGCGATGACGTTCAGCAGGGTCGTCTTGCCGGAGCCGTTCCGGCCGAGCAGGATGAGCTTCTCGCCAGGGTTGTGCTGCAGCGTGACGTCGCGCAGGATCTCCCGCGCCGCGAACGCCACCCGCACGTGCTCCAGCCGATACAGCACCTAGGCGTCGCCCCCGAAAGCGAGCGCCACCAGGGGCAACCGCGCCGGAGCGCGCTCGCTGATGCCGATGGTGGCGGCCGCCCGGGCGAGCAGCGCCGGCAGGTCGACCTCGCGGTCGCCGAGCTCGAGGGTGACGAGCGGGACGCCCGCCTCCACGCGGTCGCCGAGCCTCGCGTGGACGACGACCCCGGCGGCGTAATCGACATGGTCTGCGGCGCGGCGGCGGCCGGCCCCGAGCGCCACCGCCAACCAGCCGAGCCCCTCGGAGTCCACCGCGACGACGTGGCCGGCGCGGCCCGCCGTCACCGTCGCCGTCCGCCGCGGCACGGCCAGCCGGCTCGGGTCGGGGTCGCCGCCGTGACAGGAGACGATCTCGTCCCACTTCGCGCGCGCCGTGCCGGTCGCGAGGACGTCGTGGAGCTGGGCCCCGGCCGCCTCGCGGGTCCGGCCGGCGAGGACCAGCGCCTCGACGGAGAGCTCGAAGGTGAGGTCGCGCAACCGCTCGTCGCCTCTGCCCTCGAGCACGTCGAGGGCCGCGCGCACCTCGCTGGCGCAGCCGAGGTGGCGGCCGAGCGGCTCGTTCATGTCGGTGACCAGGACGCGGACACGCTCGCCGGCGGCTTCGCCGACCGTCGCGAGGCCGGTGGCCAGCGTGCGCGCCTGCTCGAGCGTCTTGCAGAACGCGCCGGCGCCCCACTTCACGTCGAGGACCAGGCGTCCGGCACCCACCGCGAGCTTCTTCGACATGATCGAGGCGGTGATCAGCGGCACCGACGGGACCGTGCCGGTGATGTCGCGCAGGGCGTAGAGCTTCTTGTCCGCCGGCGCGATGCTCGTGCTCTGGGCCGCGAAGCACGCCCCGCACTGTTCCAGCCGCTGCAGTGCGCCCGCGCGGTCGGTCGCGGTCTGGAAGCCCGGGACCGCCGCCAGCTTGTCGAGGGTGCCCTGGGTGTGCCCGAGGCCAGCCCCGGCCATCATCGCGACCGGGACGCCGCAGGCGGCGACCAGCGGCGCGAACACCAGTGAGACGGAGTCGGCGACGCCGCCCGTCGAGTGCTTGTCGACACAGCCGGGGAACGCCTCGCCGAGCCGCCAGCAGTCGCCGGAGTCGCGCATCGCCTCGACGAGGTGGCGGGTCTCGGCAGTGGTCGCGCCGCGGATGCAGATCGCCATCAGCATGGCCGCGAGCTGCTCGTCGCCGAGACTGCCGTCGGTGGCGCCGCGGACGAAGGTGCCGATCTCCGCCGCATTCAGCTCGCCGCCGTCGCGCTTCCTGGCGATAACTTCGACGAAGTTCATCTGCCCCTCCGGTTCGTTGCCGCCAACGAGCACCGCCCCGGTAGCCCAACCGGCCGACCGGGGCGGAGCGTGTCTCGGTGGCGGTGCGGCCCCCCGCCGCCTAGCTCGAGGCCGCCAGCCGCTGGCGCGCCTCGTAGGCGAACGACGACTCGGGGTAGTCGTCGACCAGCTTCTTGAACAGCTTGGCCGCCTCGTCCTGCTTCCCCGCCCGTTCCTGGATGACGGCGAGCTGGAACATGGCGGCGTCGCGGGTCAGCCGTGGATCGGTGCCGGCCGCCATCGCCTCGAGGTCCTTCTGGAGCTGGGCTCCCTCGCCCTTGGCGATGCGCAGGCGGACCAGGTCGGCCATCGCCCAGCGGGTGATCGGATCATCGCGGTGCTTGGCGGTGAGCTCGCCGAGCAACCGCAGAGCCTGCGCCGCGTCGCCGCGCTCGCTGGCGATCGCGGCGAGGTAGAGCTTGGCCGTGCGCGCCTGCTCGGTCAGCCAGTACTTCGACGAGACGCGCTGGAAGCCCTTCTCGGCGGCGGCGAGCCGCTCGGTGTCGGTGGCGAACTTGAGCTTGGCGTCGGCCGGGGCGGCGGTGCCCACGGGCGCGTTGAAGGCCGCCAGCGCCTCGGAAAGCGACGCCGTGGCCGAGCTGGACCTCGAGCCCAGCAGGGCGATCGCGCCCCAAATCACCAGGCCGGCGGCGAGTGCGCCGCCGGCGACGATGGCGACGCGTTGCCAGTTCTGGCTCAGCCAGTGCATCCCGTGGTCGACGACGGTGACGAACTCGTCGTGCTTGATCTGCTTGCGGGTCAATCGACGTGCCACGTCTCGGCTCCCCTGCGACCCCTGCGAGCTACTTGGCCGGCGGCGCCGCGGGCTTCGCCTGCAGCGGGTACTTTTCGTTGTACAGCCTGACGACCTGGTCGGTGATATCGGCGGAGGCAGCCAGATACGCGACGTTGTCCGGCTCGAGGATGAACACGGCCGTGAAACGGTTGGCGTCGGAGTACTGGGTGATCACCGCCTGCAGCTTCTCTCCCATGCCCCGGAGGATCACAGCCTGGCGCTCCTCGAGGTCCCGTTGCGCCACGCGCTGCTTGTCCTCGGCCTCGCGCTGCTTGGCGACGAGTCGCCGGTTCAGCTCGGCCAGGGCGTCCTCGTTGGCGGCGGCCCGCTTCGCGTTGAGCTCGGTCTGGAGGTCGGCGATCTCCTTGCCCAGGCGCTGCAGCTCCTCTTCCTTCGGCCGCGCCCAGTCCTGCAGCTCCTTGCGCTTGGCCTTGCCTTCCTCGATGGACACGAGGGCGCGCTTGACGTCGACGAACGCGATCTTGGTCTGCGCTGCGTCTCCAGCCTGCTGGGCGGTTGCGACGACGGCCAGCGCGAGGCACCCGGTGACGGTCGCTGCGATGGTCCTGAAGCTCATGGACTCCTCCGTGCCGACGAGCGGCGCGGGATTCTAGCACGCTGGCGCCGGTCCGGGACCGTAGAATATGGTGTTCGAGGGAGAACCCGCATGCTGGCGATGGTCCTCGCGACGCCGCGCCCTGCCGAGGAACGGCCTCTGGAGCTCCGTCAGGTCCCGCAGCCGGTGCCGGGACCGGGGGAGGTCCTCCTCCGCGTCTCGGCCTGCGGCGTCTGCCGGACCGACCTCCACACCGTCGAGGGCGATCTCACGCTCCCGCTCCTGCCGCTGGTGCCGGGCCACCAGGTGGTCGGCACGGTCGTCGACGCTCCCGCCGACGCCGACCGGGCCCTGCTCGGCCGGCGCGTCGGTGTCGCCTGGATGGCCGGCGCCTGCGGCGTCTGCTCGTTCTGCCGCGAAGGCAACGAGAACCTTTGCCCCGACGCGCGTTTCACCGGCCTGCACGCGTGGGGCGGCTACGCCGAGCAAGTGACCGCCCGCGCCGACTTCACCTACCCGCTGCCCGACGCGTTCCCCGACGACCAGGCGGCGCCGCTGCTGTGCGCCGGCGTGATCGGCTACCGGGCGCTCCGCCTCGCCGGAGCGCTGACGGGCGGACGCCTCGGGATCTTCGGGTTCGGCGCGTCGGCCCACGTCGCCATCCAGGTCGCGACCCACCTCGGCGCCGAGGTCTACGTCTACACCCGTGCACGCCGCCACCGCGCCCACGCCGAGGAGCTCGGCGCCCGCTGGGTCGGCGCCCCGGGCGACACCGCGCCGGCGCTCCTCGACCGCGCCGTGATCTTCTCGCCCGCCGGCGAGCACGTCCCTGCCGCGCTCGCCGCGCTCCGTCCCGGCGGCACCGCGGTCTGCGCCAGCGTGACGATGAGCGATATTCCGCGCTTCCCCTACGGCCTGCTGTACGGCGAGAGGCGGGTCTCGTCGGTGGCCAACGCCACGCGGCGCGATGCCCTCGAGCTGCTGGCCCTCGCCGAACGGATCCCGCTCCGCACCTCGGTCGAGTCGCTCCCGCTCGCCGACGCCAACGAGGCGCTGCTGCTGGTCAAGCGCTCCGAGGTCACCGGCGCGCTGGTGCTGCGGCCCTGAGGCCATGGGCGCCGCCGCCTTCGTGCCCGGCTACCGCAGGCTCTTGGCGACCGGAGAGCTGGCGACCAGGGTCGGGGCGCTGCGGGCGCTCGAGCGATCGTGCACGCTGTGTCCGCGCGCCTGCGGCGTCGACCGCGCGACCGCCCTCGGCCGCTGCGTCACGGGCGACCGCCCGGTCGTCGCGTCGTGGGGACCGCACCTCGGCGAGGAGCCGCCGATCTCCGGCAGCCGCGGGTCGGGCACGGTGTTCCTGGCCAACTGCAACCTGCGCTGTGTGTTCTGCCAGAACGCCGACGTCTCGCAGCGGCCGAAGGACTACCTGCGGCGGTCGACCACGCCCGAGGCGCTGGCCGCGGCCATGCTCGAGCTGCAAGAGGACGGCTGCCACAACGTCAACTGGGTGTCGCCCACACACCAGGTCCCGCAGCTCGTCGAGGCCCTGGCGATCGCCGCGGCCCGCGGCCTCGAGCTGCCGATCGTCTACAACACCAACGCCTACGACTCGCCGGCCGTGCTCCGGCTCCTCGACGGCATCGTCGACGTCTACATGCCGGACCTCAAGTACGCCGACGAGCCCGTCGCCCGCACGCTGTCCCGCGTGCCCGACTACCCGATGGTGGCGCGCGCCGCGATTGTCGAGATGCACCACCAGGTCGGCTCCGCGTGGCTGACAGACGGCGAGGGCGTCCTGTTGCGCGGCATGCTGGTGCGCATCCTCGTGCTCCCGCGCGACCGTGCCGGCGTGGCCGCGAGCCTGCGCTGGCTGGCCGAGGAGGTGTCCCCCGCCGTCGCGGTGAGCCTCCTCGCCCAGTACCGCCCCTGCCACCTCGCCGCCCGCCCTGGCCGCGTCCCCGACGTCGCCAGGCGAATCACCCCGTCCGAGTACGTCGCGGCCCTCGACGCCCTGCGGGAGTGGAACGAATCGGCGGAGAGCCTCGTCCAGCCGTACCGTCTCGGCCCGGCTGCCAGCGACGGGTAAACCCCCGGACTATCCCCCGGCGCCGCGTTCCTGGACCGTGAACCCCGCCTGCTCCCACGACTCCTTCTTCCCCTCGTCCTCGGGACCCTGGGCGACGAAGTCGTGGATCTCGGCGAACGGGGCAGCCTGGGACGGATCGGCGAGACGGTCGACGATGACCAGCGCCGAGGCGCCGTTCGTGCTGCCGAGGACGCCCGTGGCCACGACCACCGGGTCGTCGCACGCCCCCTGCCCGTTCCACAAGGCGTGCGGCACGAACGAGGGCTGCGCGAAGGTCCACAGGTAGGCGTCGAACATGCCGGCGCGCCCCGGGTCGGCGATCCACACCACCGTGCGCGTCCCTGCCAGGTACAGCTTCTCGACGAGGCGACAGGCCTCGAGCGCCTTCTTGGTGCCGGCGAGTCGGTGGAGGGTCACGGTGGCCACGAGGTCGAGCTCCGGCACGGAGCATAACAAAGGCGCCGCCACAGCTCGACCGGGGCGCCGCCGTCAGCGCGACAGGTGACGGCGGACCTGGCGCAGGCAGTCGAACGACACCTCGGTCTCGCCGGCGGCGGTCGCCGTGTCCACCTCGATCCGCAGCGTGTGGTGGCCGGCCGCGACCCCGCCCAACATGAAGTCGACCATGACCGGACCGCTCCCCTGGATCGCCAAGGCCCCCCCCGCGACGGCCGCGCCGTCGAGATAGAGGTGGAGGTCCGCGGGCCCGATGGCCAGCGAGCCGCCGGTCCCCGAGGCGATCGTCAGGCGGGTCGCCGCCGGCGAGCAGCTCGTCACCGGCTGGGCCGTCACCGTCAGCGGGTCGGCGGCAGCCAGCAGGATGCGCCCGGCGAGCGGCGCCCCGACGCCGCGACCGGTGCCGTAGCGCCCGATCACGACCTCAACGGGCTCGCCCCGCCGGACCGCGAGGTTCGCAATCAGCGACGCCCCCGAGGCGTAGGTGTCGTCGTTGCAGGCGAGGACCGTCGGTGTCTCGCAGGTGCCGCCGAGCACCGCCGCGACGGTGTCAAAGCCCGACGCCTCGACCGTCAGCTTCCCGGTCCGCTCCGGCGTTACGCGGTACCACGCGGTGTTCGACAGCGGCACGCAGAGGTCCGGGGTGTCGGCGCCGGTGGCCTGGACCAGCGACTCGGCAAACTGACGTTCCTCGCCCGGCGCCAGGGGGACGTCGAGCGCGGTCGCGCAGGCGTCGTTGGCGAGGCCCACCGGGTTCGGCGCGGCGTAGGTGAAATCGATGCCGTCCGCCAGCGCCTGCCCGACCGATGAGACGGCGAGCCCGGAGGGCGCGTCGCCGGCGTAGCGGTGGGCGTGGGGGTTGGTGTCGTCGGCGAAGCGGGCGACCCCACCGCCGTAGAAGAGCATCGTCCGGTCAGCCTCGTTCTCGTCGAAGTCGAGCAGGGTGAGCCCGTTCGCCTCCTCGAGGTCGACCCGCTTGTGGCTCTCGGTGTCGTTGTTGCCGACGTAGTCGTCGACGTGCCACACCGCCAGCCCGCCGCCGGCGGTGAAGGAGCCGTCGCCCCAACGCTTCAGCCCGGCATCCCAACCGACCGGCGCGCGGTACTCGAGGAGGAAGTACTCGTTGTCGATCCCCGAGCCGACCCGGTAGACCGCCGGGGCGTTGGCTGCCGGCGGCGCGGTCGTCGTTCCCGTGCCCTGCAGGTCGACCGGCCGCACGACATCGGTCTGCAGCTTCGACCACGCCGACAGCAGGACCGGCACCGACCCGCCCCACGGCGACACGGCCGGGTCGTTCCCCCACGAACCGCCGCCCATCAGGCACCAGCCGCCGACGCCGGCCGACGAACCGTCGGTGTCGTAGAGGTCGGGGAGCCCGAGGGTGTCGTGCCCAAGCTCGTGGACCATGACGCCTATCGTCGAGCGGTGCCCGTTGCCCGAGAGTGGCTCGGTGTTGACCCCGGTGGACTGCATCCACTCGCCGAACGACGAGTAGCCGCCGCCGGAGCCCGACTCGCCGACCCGCATGCCATCGACGACCGGGGCGTCGACCTGGCCGATCTCGTCGCGGAAGCCGAGCGACCAGCGGTGCCCCCAGTTGGCCGGGCTGAACAGCGTCTTGTAGCCGCCGTACGAGGCCTCCCAGCCGGCGGTGATCACCACCACGCCGAGCTCCGAACGATCGAGGGCGCCGCTGCCGTCGCGGTCGAGGGCGGCGAAGTCGACGTACGGGTCGGCCGCCTGGATCGCGGCCTTGACGGCGAGCCGCTGGGCATGGGCCGCCTGGTCCTTCTGCAACTGGGTGACCGACCCGCCGGTGACTCCCTTGATGCCGTAGTTCGGGTGGGCCATCGGCAGCGACAGCCAGCCGACCACGCCGTCACCGGCGGTCCCCTGGCTGTCCGCCACCGGCGTCATCTCCAGCTTGCCGAACGTCGCGTCGCGGTAGTAGTCGGCCACACTGAGGCTGGCCCCGAAGAACGCGTCGCGGAACTCCGCAGCCGTCGCCCCGACCGGCGCCCGGTCGGTGAACTGGACGAGGATCACCAGCAGGGGCTGCACGGTCGTTCCCGCCGACAGCGAACGCACGTCCTCGGCCCGCGAGCCGGCCGGGACCGGGGCCGCCTCACCGGGGCCAAAGCCCGTCAGGCGCGGACGCAGGTGGCGCGGCAGGACGGCCAGCCGCTGTGCCGGGCCGCCCTCGGACCGATCCGCGGCCGCGACCAGCCGGCCGTCCGCATCGAGCGTCGCGAGCCGCCACCACCCGGCCGGATCGAGGACCACGGTGTGGCCGCTGGGGAGCTCCCAGTACTGGTTGAACTCGTCGCCCGCCGCGATCACGACGATCGTCGAGCCGTCCGGTTGGGTGAACGTGCTCGGCTGGCGGTCCACGGTGACGGCCCCAGCCAGCACGGCGACCCCGACCATCGCCACCGACGCCAGACACTCTCGAACGCGCATCGACGAACCTCCGCACCGGAATCCTAGGTCCCGGCCGGCGCCGCAGCAAGGAGTGCTCCGTCGCCGGAGGCACTAGGATACGCGCCATGAGCTTCACCGACTTCCTGACCGGCCGGCGACGCCACGGCGTCGTGCTCGCCCTCGGCGGCGGCGGCGCCCGCGGTCTCGCCCACGTCGGCGTGCTGTCGGTGCTCGAGGAGGCCGGCATCTGCGTCCGCGGCATCGCCGGGACCAGTGCGGGTGCCGTGGTCGGCGCCATGTGGCTGGCGCTCGGCGACGCGGCCGCGGTCCGCCGGCGCTGGGAGGAGTTCCTCGCCTCGGGGTTGCTGCCCCCGATCCCCGACGTCAGGCTCACCGACGACGTCACCAGCCGCGACAACCTCCTGCTCCAGTTCGCCCGCAAGTTCCAGCAGGGCGCCACCGTCGCCCTCGCGCTGGGCCGGCGCAGCCTGATCACGGCCGATGGGTTCGACCGGGCGCTCGCGTTCCTCATCCCCGACCTGGTGATCGAGGAGCTGTCGATGCCGTTTGCCGCGGTCACCACCGACTTCGCGTCGGGACGGCCCGTGGCGGTGACCTCCGGCAGCCTGCGCCTCGCGGTCGCCGCCTCGAGCGCGATCCCCGGCGTCCTGCCACCCTATCGGATCGACGGCAAGGCGCTCGTCGACGGAGGCGTCGTGGCCGACGTCCCGGTTTTGCAGGCCCAGGCCCTCGCCCCGGCCCCGGTCCTGGCGGTCGCCACCGGCGAGGCGCCGGACGCGGCCGACCCGCGAACCATCACCGTTCCCCGTGCCATGCTGCGCGCCGGGCTGATGACCCACGAGGCGCTGCGCGCGAGGATCCTGGCCGCCGCGGAGTTGTCCATGCACCCCGACGTCACGGCGATCCACTGGTCGGAGTTCACCAGGACCGCCGAGGCCGTCGCCGCGGGCCGCGCGGCCGCCGAGGCCCGGCTCCCGGAGATCCGCCGGCTGGGCCGGCGCAGGCGGGCGCGGCGCACGCAGCGGGTTTGACGAGCGCCGCCGTCGCGAAGAACATGTCCCGGGTCCCGAGTCCCGAGTCCCGGGTCACTAGCTACGGCCTACGGTCTTCAAAGGAGCGAGCCGATGGATGGGTTCCCGTTCTCGACACACATCGAGGTGCGCTACCGCGACGTCGATGCCATGAACCACGTCAACACCGCCGTCTACGTCACCTATCTCGAGGTCGCCCGAACGAGGCTCTCGAAGGAGCACATGGAGTTCGCCGGGAGCGCGCGCGAGATCCCGTTCATCGTCGCGCGCGTCGCGGTCGACTACCGCTCGCCGATCGGCTTCGGCGAGGACGTCGAGATCGGCCTCGCCGTCAAAGCCATCGGGAGATCGAGCTACACCCTGACCTACCGGATCGAGGCCGACGGCCGCCTCGCCGCCGAGGCCGAGAGCGTCCAGGTCCACTTCGACTACGCGACGAACCTCCCGATGCCTCTCGAAGGGGAGCGCCGCGCCAGCCTCGAGAGATTGCGGAAGCGGACAGGGTAAAGGGCGCGGGGGACTGGAGGAAACCAGACCAGGGTCCTGGCTCTCCCCTGCCCCCGCTCCCTGTTCCCGCCTTCAAAGCAAAGGGGCGGGTCGCCCCGCCCCTCGCGTTTCGTGAATCGGGAATGGCGTCAGATGAACAGCGGCGCCAGTACCAGGGTGATCGTCGAGAGCAGCTTGATCAGCACGTGCAGCGACGGACCCGCGGTGTCCTTGAACGGGTCGCCGACGGTGTCGCCGACAACGGCCGCGCCGTGCGTCGGGTTCTTCATCTTCTTGCCGTCGGGGCCGGTCAGGTACTTGCCGCCGTGGGCGCCCGACTCGATGTACTTCTTGGCGTTGTCCCAGGCGCCGCCGCTGTTGTTGAGGAACAGCGCCATCAGGATGCCGACGATGGTGCCCACCATCAGCAGCCCGGCCACCGCCTCGGCGGCGATCAGCTTGTCGGTCTCGGTGATGAAGACCTTGAAGATGAGGCCGACGGCGATCGGCGTCAGCACCACCAGCAGACCGGGGGCGACCATCTTGCGCAGGGCGGACTTGGTGACGATGTCCACGCAGGCGCCGTAGTCCGGCTTGAAGTCCTTGGGGAACTGGATGATGTCGTTGATCCGCTGGAGCTTCGAGTACTGCCGGCGGACCTCTTCGATGATCGCCTGGGCGGCAGAGCCGACC
>JACQZW010000007.1 GCA_016213675.1 Acidobacteriota bacterium
GTCGTCGCTCAACATCTACGACGCGACGAACCCGACCAGCGCTCCCTCCGCGCAGTTGATCCTCCCGGCGAACCGGCCATGGGGCCAGACGCCGCCTGCCACCGACTGGGACGAGCTGCAGTTCGACGCCGCCGTCGCCGAAAACTACGACTACGGCATCGCGATGTTCCAGCATTACGGGTGGGTCTCGTTCAAGATCGAGAACCCAGCCGCCCCGACCGCGCTCACCTTGAAGAAGGCGGTGCGGTTCGTGAACCCGGACACCGGGTCACGCCCGAAGTTCGCCCGGCTGTTCAGGGGGACGGATGCGCAGTGGTACGCGGTTGGCTCCTACCTCGACGGCTCGTCCTCAGCCGTCTCGATCGTCTCCATGGGCGCCGACGCGAGCAATCCCCAGCTCGTCAAGTCGTTCACCAGCACGCAAGTTGCATTCGGCGACGCCCTCGAGACCGCGCAGATCGCCGGTCAGTGGTGGATGTTCGTCAAGCGCAGCACGGGCACCACGGGCCTCGCCATCTTCGACGTGTCGAGCGCGGCCGGAGCCAGCGAGGTCGCCTTCATCGCGGGGCAGGCCTCGGACTACTACGTCGACCAGGACTCGGCACGCCTCTACATCCTCGCGGCGACCTCGCCGCGGACGATCAAGGTCGTCGACATCGCGAACCCGGCGGCGCCGGTCGTCCGGTCGACCATCACCTTGCTGGCCGGGACCTACTCGTGGGTCGCCGGTGACGGCAACGTCGTGGTGGCCGCCAAGGGCCGCCCGGGCCTCGACGCCAATCCGAACATGCAGGCGTTCTCGGTCGTAAGCCCGACGGCGCCGGTCGAGATCGCCGCCGGCGAGCTCAACCTGAGCTTCAACGACGACGAGCTGCTCGGCGACATGGCCGTCATCCTCGCGAGCAACGGGAACTCGCGCATCTTCCGCGCCGCCTACTCGATGGGCACGGCCACGACGCTCTCGTCGAGCTGCCTGTCGACCGACCCGCACCCGCTGTTCTCGGTCGCCAACCAGTCCGCGGCCAACGCGACGGCGGCCGCCTGCGGTGCCGCCGACGCGGACGGCTTCCCTCGCGACTCCTTCGACATCCACGACACCTCCTCGGGGCAGATCGCCAGCGGCACGGTCGAGATCACGGACGAGGCGGCGCAGACCGTGTTCGGGCCAGTGAGCTGGGGCTCCGGCGGGACATGGACCTGGCAGTCGCTAAACAGTCAGGCGCCCGGGCTGTACACGATCAGGATGACGCTGTACGACCAAGCCGGGTCCCCGTACCCGCTGACCAAGACGATCCGGCTGTGCGGCAACCCGACGGCGGCGCTGTCGGTGACCGTCGACGGGCAGACGTTCACGACGACGGGCTCCGGCCTGCTCAACGAGGCGGCCACGGTGTCGGCGCTCGGCACCACGGGCAGCCCCGCCGCCTACGTCCTGGCCCGCCAGAAGCCCGACCTCTCGATCGAGACGTTCAACGACCAGTCATCGACGACGTGGGTGAGCGACCTCGCCTCGCCGACCGCTGGGGACTTCAAGTTCGGTGTCGCCGCCAAGTACGCGTTCGTCGCCACCGACCACGCGACCTGCTCGGATGCGCTGTTCGCCAGCCTCAACCTGGGTAGCAACGGCACCTACGACGCCTGCAAGATCGTCGGCCCGATCACCGCCGGCTACGTCGTCTCGGCGTTCAGGGTCGAGCAACCGAACGGCACGGCGGTGGCCTGGGACGGTCACCCGGGGGTCGTGCAGATCACGAACGACGTGACGTTGCGCTTCACCGGGAAGATGGCCACCGGCTACACGCCTTACTTCGTGTGGACCATCCCGAACCCGCCGGGCGGCAACGTCATGCCGGGTTCGTGCAGCTACGGCACCGCGCCGTACACCAACGCGACGTGCAACATCCCCGGGGGCATACTGGCGACGCAGGGCATAGGCCAGCTCTGGGGACTGTCCGTCCAGGCGTGCCAGGGCGGCATCGCCGGCGAGCCCTGTGCCCAGCCGGTGCAGACCGTCGCGGCGCCGCCGGTGACCGTCCAGCCGCTCCAACAGGGGTGGGCGTTCAGCGTGTCGCCGACCAGCGTCAACATCGGCGACGAGGTGACGATCACCCTGACCCAGATGGTCCCCACGGACGGGTTCTCATCGTTCTCGTTCAACGTCGGCGGCGCGACCTGCGACGGGACGACGCCAGCGATCACCTGCGGCGGGTTCTTCGGCACCTGCACGCCGGGCTCGACCAACGTGAAGTTCCGTTACGCGAGCGGCGGGACGACGCGCACCATCTCAGGCACAGGCACGCTCGTGAGCGGTGGGCAGGTCGCCGCGTCGACGACACCGCAGGTCACGGTCTCGAGCAGCGGCTCGTGCCCAGTCACGTGTCCGACGTTGTCCGCGTCGATCTCGGGGCCGAGCAGCGGGATCATCGGTCAGAACCTCACGTTCACGGCGGTCGCCTCCGGCGCGACCGTCGCCGGCTACTCCTGGAGCAAGGACGGACTGGCTGCCGGAACCGGGAGCTCGCTCACCACGTCGTTCTCGACGGCTGCCACGCACCGGATCGACCTCACCGTGTCGTTCTCGGTGCCCGGCGGGTGCACGAGCAGCGCGAGCACGTTCAGGAACGTGTCGATCACCGGCGGCGGCGGCAGCACGCTCACGATCACGCCGAGCAAGACCACAGCGTCGCCGGGCGAGAACATCGTGTTCTCGTTCTCGCCGACACTGAGCCAGAACGGCGACTCGGTCAACGTGGCATTCGGCGACGGGGGAACCGGATCGGTCAGTTACCCGTGCCCATTCGGAAGCTGCGTCGTGACCCACGCCTACGCCTCGTCGGGGACTTTCTCGGTGACCGCCTCGGGAGTCACCGGTGGCACGAGTCGATCGGGCTCGACCCAGGTGACGATCCAGAACAACTGCGCGCTCCCGTCGGCTCCGGTCGCGGCCTTCACCTGGCTGCCCACCATGGTGCGCAAGGGCCAGCCGGTGCAGTTCACCGACCAGTCGAGCAACACCCCGACGGCATGGGCGTGGCAGTTCGGTGACGCCGCGCCGCCGATCTTCGGCGGCGGCACGTCGAGCCAGCAACACCCCTCGTACAGCTACCCCAACACGGGGACGTTCACGGTCAAGCTCACCGCCACGAACTGCCGCGGGTCGAACGTGAAGCAGCAGGTGATCACTGTCCTTTCGGCGTGCGCCGAGACCGCGGTCCCGGTGGCCGACTTCGACTGGGCGCCCAAGGGGCAGTTGGCCGGCTTCCCGACACAGCAGCAGCCCTACGTGGGGCAGACCGTGACGCTGTCGGACCTGTCGACCAACAACCCGACGGCATGGCACTGGTACGACTTCCAGGGCGATCCGCCCACCGACTTCACGACCAGGAACGTCACGCGGACCTTCAGCACCGCCGGCAACAAGAACGTTCGGCTCACCGCCACGAACTGCGTCGGACCCTCGACCGAGAAGCTCAAGACGTTGACGGTCTACCCCGACGTGCGCCCGGTTACGGCCGACTTCACGGTCTCGACAGAACCCTTCCAGACCGGGACGCCCGTGGTCTTCACGGCCCGGACCGGCTTCGACTACGGCGATCCGACCTCGTTCACGTGGCGATTCTCCGACGACCCCGAGCACCCGGTGACCGGTTCCTCCGTCCAGCACACGTTCTCGTGTCACGGGACGGCCCAGGTCACGCTGACGGCTGCGCGCGGCACGTACAACGACCAGACCACCAGGCCGTTCAGCGTGGACGGCGAGATCTGCGGCCCCGAATCCATCGTCACGACCGACGCCGCTCTCGTCCAGGGGCTCAACGGGACGTTCTGGCGCACCGACCTCCGGGCGTTCAACCCGTCGGTCGAGGAGACCCGGGTCTATCTCGCCATCCTGCCGGTGGGACAGAACAACGCTGACCCGTTCACGGCCGGCCCCTACCACGTCCCGGCCAAGGGCACGCTGGTCCTCAACGACATCCTGCAGATGTTCGCGCTGCTCGGCCAATCGTGGCAGAAGGCGGCCATCCGACTGACCTACGAGAACGTCGAAGACGTCGCGCCGATCGTGGTGTCGCGGACCTACACCAACACGACGGGCGGCGGGACCTACGGTCAGTCGATCACCGGTGTGCCGGTCCGAGCCAACACCACCGCCAACACGCTGTGGCTCACGGGCCTGCACAACGATGGCCTGCAGGGCGGGTTCCGCACCAACTTCGGCCTCGCCAACCTGCGTGGGGACGCCGGCGTCGGGGACATCGTGGTCCGGCTGTACAATGCCGCTGGCACCGAGCAGACCGCCAAGACGTTCGGTCTCGCGCCGTATGGCTACGTCCAGGACCGGGTCGCCAACCTCTTCGGGGCAGCCTTCGAGTCGATGGGCAGCTTCTCCCTCAAGGTCGAGATCCCGCAGGGCGTCGACGTGAAACCGAGCGCATCGGTCGTCGACAACCTCACCGGCGATCCGGTGACCGTGACCGGGCAGGTACCGCCGGCCACGAGGATTCTCGTCCCGTCGGTGGCACGCATCCGCGGTGAGGCGGGTACCGACTGGCACTCTGATGTCCAGCTCACCAACCCGGACCGCGTGGCCCACACGTGGAGAGTCGAGTTCCTGCCGAAGCAGGCGCTTCCGGCGGCGTCCCGGACGATCACCGTCGGTCCGGCGCAGAGCCTGCGGCTGCAGCGCCAGGGGGAGACTCCCGACGTGGTCGCGTGGATCTACGACCCGCTGCAAGCGCCGGATGCCAGTGGAGTCCTCCGCATCACGTCGGAGGACCAGTCGGGGGTCCTCCCGTTGGTCGGCGCCCGGACGTACAACCTGACCGCCAGCGGGACCTACGGGCAGGGGATCCCGGCGCTCAGCGCGAGCGACGGTGCTGCTCCGACCGGGGAGTTCCGGGAGTTGTTGATCACCGGGATGTCGAGCGAGGATTGGGCGCGCTCGAACCTCGGCTTCGTCAACCTCGGGACGGGCAACGTCAACTTCGAGGTGTACTTCTACGACGAGTTCGGCAACATGCTCAACCCCGGTGGCCAGGCCTACCCGCTGTTCCTCGGGCCCGGGGGCTGGGACCAGGACAAGCTCGAGAACCGGGCCCTCAACCAGTGGGGGGTGACAGTCCCGTCGATGCGGCTGATCTCGGCGGTGGTCCGCGTGACCTCTGGCGGACCCGGGTTCGCCTATGCCTCGGTCGTCGACAGCCTCACCGGAGACCCCGTGTTTGTCGGCGGCCAACTCGCTCCCTGAGCATTCTGATCCAGGAAACACTGAAGGGACCCGCCGCGCGGCGGGTCCCTTTGCATGTGCTAGCCTGCATCCGTAGACATGGATGTGAGCACGCCAGTTGCCGCATCGCCGACCTCCCCCGAGGTCCAGGTCGAGGTCGCAGGGGTGGTCAAGCGCTACCCGCTGTTCGGCAGGCGCCGCGATCGGGCCCTGGCTTTCCTCGGGCGGACCGGCGGCCTCGCGTACAAGACTGCCCTCGACGGCGTGAGCCTGTCCGCCCACGCCGGCGAGGCAGTCGGGATCATTGGCGAGAACGGCTCCGGCAAGAGCACGCTGCTCCGCCTGGTGGCCGGGATCTCACCGCCGGATGCCGGGACGGTACGAACGTCACAACCTGTTGCGGCGATCCTGGAGCTGGGCCTCGGCTTTCATCCCGAATTCACCGGACGTGAGAACGCCGAGCTCTACGGTGCGTTGATCGGCGTTCCGGAGGCGACGATGCGCGGCCGGCTCGGTGACGTACTCGCGTTCGCGGAGCTCGGCGAATTCGTCGACCAGCCGCTGCGGACGTACTCGTCGGGGATGGCAGCGCGGCTGGCCTTTGCCGTCGCCACCCACGTGGAGCCGCAGGTGCTGGTGGTCGACGAGGCGCTCGCCGTCGGGGACGGCGCCTTCCAGAGAAAGTGCATCGACCGCATGATCCGATTCAAGGACGAGCGAAGGACGGTCCTCTTCTGCTCTCACGCGATGTACCTGGTGGCGGCGTTCTGCGAGCACGCCCTGTGGCTCCACGAGGGCCGAGTGAAGGCCAGTGGAGTGACCCGCGACGTGATCCACGCCTACGAGGACTACCTGCGTCATCGCGCGAAGCGAACCGTGGCTGGCAATCAGCAGGCTCCGGCCCCGCCGGGGAGTCTCGCGTCCCTGCGCGGCGTGGTCTTGGAGCCGGAGTCCGGCGACCTCCTGCCAGGCGACCCGCTGCTGGTGCGGGTGCGACTGCAGCGAGCGATCCCCCATCTCCCGATCAACGTCGCGGTGTCGTTCGAGGACGAGAACGGGCTGATGGTGGCCGCCTTTGCGTCGCACTGGTCGGGTCATCCGCCGCTCGACGGGGCGGGGGAGGAGGAGGTCACACTGCGGATTCCGTCCTGCCCGCTCGCCCGAGGCAGCTATGACGTGACCGTCTACCTCGCAGATTCGGCCGGCCTCCAGTTCTTCGATCAGGCCTTGTTGCGCCGGGCGCTGTCCATCCGGCCGGATCGCTGGCATCCGGGCCTCATCGCGGTGGAGCACCAATGGGAAGCGGACGGCTGGCGATGAGCGGATCGGAGCCGGTGATTCGCCCCTTTCGCGATGGCGACGAGGTCGCCATCAACGAGGGGTTCAACCGCGTTTTCGGCCTCGATCGGCCCCTCTCCGAATGGCGCTGGAAGTTCCCGGCGGTGCCGGAAGGGCGCTGGATCATGCTCGCCGAGGATGTCGGCGGCAGACTCCTCGCCCACTACGGAGCGTCTCCGATGCAGTTGCAGGCGGGCGACCTGGTCGTACGCGCCGGGCAACCGGTGGATGTCTACTCGACGCCCGAAGCTCGTCGCACGAAGGTGTTCACGCACTGCTACCGGGCCTTCATCGAAGCGTTCGGCAACCGGGATGACCTGCCTCTGATGTATGGCTTCCCCGGTGGTGTCCATTATGAGATGGGCCTCACGCAGCTCGCGTACGAGCCCATGGGCCCGGTCGGGTACTGGCGCCGGGCCGTGGGACGCGGCCGAAGGGTGTGGCTGCCCCGCTACCGTGTGGTTCGAGGGTTCGACCCGGAGGCCGCGGACGAGCTGTGGGCGCGAGCTCGGGCGCGCTACCCGGCGGCCGGGATTCGCGACGGTTCGTGGCTCGGCCGGCGCTTCACCGGCCGACCAGGTGTCGAGTACGTCTTCCTGACGGCCCGGCACAAGACCCGCGCAGCCGCCTCGGCGGTCGTCCGCATCGTCGGGGAGAGGCTCCTCTGGGCCGATCTCGTCTGGGACGGCGAGGATCCGCGGGCCCTCGTCGAGCTCGACTACGCTGTCGACGCGGTTGGACTGCGGTCGGGATGCACGGAGGCGGAGCTCTGGTTGCGCGGTGACGATGAGGCAGCGGCGGGCCTGACGAGACTCGGCTGGTCGGCACGCCCTCACCCGGAGAATCTCCGGATGGTGGCCAGGGCGTTCCATCCTGACCTCGACCTGCGCGACATCGCCCGGCGCGTCTACGTGACCATGGGCGACTCGGACCTGGTGTAGCACGGTGGGAACGGCCGTCGCCCTGTGGATCGCCGTCCCGCTCGCCGCTATTCACCTGCTCGTATGTCGGCGTCGGGCACTACTGGTCTTTCAGATCATGATCGATGTCATGCTGCTGGTCCTCCCCGTGCGCGTGCTGCTGTACGGCGCCCACCTCGGCCCTGGGTTTGTCGGTGGGGAGATCTGGGGCGCCCCGGTGACCGTCGCCGGATCGCCCGAGCAAAGCGACCTTCCACTCCAGTTTGCCGTTTGGTGGGAGGAAGCTCGTCGGCTCGCAGCAGCAGGTGAGCCACCCTGGGTGAGCGACAGGATCGGTGGCGGCGCCCCGCTGTTCGCCCATGGCCAGAGTGGCCTGCCCTTCCCGCTCCAAGCTCCCGTGTGGGTGCTCGGCGCCGAGCGCGGGACGGACGTGATGGCAGTGTGGAAGCTGGAGTTGGCGGCCCTGGGCGCCTTCCTCCTGCTGCGCCGGCTGCGGCTGCGACCGGCTGCGGCCGGGACCGGGGCGGTGGCCTACGCCTTCGGCCTCTACACGCTGTCCTGGCTGGTCGTGCCGCTCGCCTGGGTCGTCGCGGCGACGCCCTGGACCTGGTGGGCGCTGATCGGCTGCCTGCGCGGGAGGAAGGTCGAGGCGGCAGGCCTGGCGCTCCTGTTGGGGGTGTTGGCCGGCTGGTCGGTCCACCCGGAGTCTGCGGCGTTCCTCTGGATGTCGATCGCCGCGTCGGGCGCAGTCCTTGCCTGGGGTCGACGGCGACGGTTTCTCCGGCTCGCAATGCCCTTCGGTTTGGCGCTCGCGATCAGCGCGATCGGAGCGTTGCCGACGCTGGCGGCCGTCGCCGACTCGGCAAAGCTCTCCGCGGCGCGCGCGATGGCAGCCTATCCCACTGCCGGCGTCGACGGCGGGCTGCGGTGGCGCGCGCTGGCGCTTCTGCTCACGCCCTGGCGTGAAGGACACCCGGCAGACGGCACCTGGAGGTTGCCGTTCCCGTCGGCGGCCATCGAGGTCGGGATCGGGGCAGGCGCGATCACGCTGGTCCTCGTGGGCCGGCCGCGGAGACGACTCCGCCGCCATCGCCTGGCGCTGATGGCGACCGGTCTCGGAGCGGCCGTGCTGGTGTGGCAGCTTCCGGCGTTGTCGGAGGTGCTGACCCACGTTCCGGTGCTCGGTGCGATGACGTGGAGCCGGGCAGGGTTCCTGGTGAGTTTCGCACTGGCGCTGTCGGCGGCGCTCGCGTTGGACGGCTACCTCCGGGGCCCGCGGCGGCTCAGGGCGGCGGTCGCTTCCCTGGCGGTCCAGGCTGCGGTCGTGGCGCTCCTCGTGACACCGGAGACGACACCCGGCCGGCTGCGGGTGTGGGGGCTGGCAGGGTCGCCGGCCGCCATCGGCGGGGTGTGTCTGGCCGGCGGCTCGGTTGGCGGGTGGATGGCCGCGGGAATTGTGGCACTCGAAGCAGGTGCGTCGGGCCTGTGGCTCCTCCCGGCATCCCGCCCGGTCCAACGACCGTCGCCGATCGCCGCCGAGTTGCGCCGCCGGATCGACGCCGAGGGCGGGAGGCTGTTGGCGATAGGCTCGTCACTGCCAGCGAACCTGGCAGCTCGCTGGGGTGCGGCCGATCTGCGTGCCCACGATCCCGTGCGCCCCTCCTCCTTGGCGCGGCTCCACCGGGCACTGGGTTCCTCCGGGATGGCGCTGCCCGGGCCGCTGACCGCGCCGTGGTCGGGACTGGCGGGCGCGTGGGGAGTGCGCTGGCTGGTGACGCCTCCCGACGGACTCCGGGGTCCGTTCGCTGCCGGGTGGGAGGAGGTCTACCGAGGCGACGAAGGACGCATCTACCGGAACTCGCGCACGCTAGCGCCCGTGAGGCTCGCTGCGCGAGCGGTTCGCCCGCCGGCGGACCCGCGGCCCGGAGGCTGGGAGGCCGTCGACTTTGCGTCCACCGTTGTGACAGGTGACAGCGTCGAGGTGTCGAGCGACGGCGAGCTCAAGCTCCTCGAGCAGCGTCCCTCGCGAGTCCGGGCGACTGTCGAGACCGTCGGTGAGAGCATGCTCGTCGTACACTCGCCGCGTGCTCCAGGATGGCGAGCCCGCCTCGACGGGGCGCCTTCGCCCATCGTCGATGCCAATCTCGGCGCCATGGGCATCTCGATTCCCCGCGGTCGCCATGACGTCACGCTGGAGTACGCACCCCGCGGCTGGCGGATTGGCGCGGTCCTGACGCTAATCGGTGTCGGAGGTGCCGCCTGGTTGGCAGCCTGGAGAAGACGATGACGAGGCGCCGGCTCCCCACGGAACAGGAACTGATGCCGTACGCAACGTCCGCTCCGCCGGGGGCGAGGTGGCTCTTTTTGTCGCCGCATCCGGACGATGAGGTTTTCGGTGCCGGTGCCACCTTGGCGATCGCGGCTCGTCGAGGCGTCGACGTCTCCCTGGTGGTGGTGACGGATGGCGGGGCGCAGGGCGACCCGATGACAAGAGAGCACGAGGCGTGTGCCGCTGCCGAGGCTCTCGGCCTGCGGGCCCCGGTCTTCTGGCGTTTCCCCGACCGGGGTCTCGACCCCGCCGACGTCTCGTTGCGCAGGCGCGTGGACGATGCGATCACCAAAACCGGCGCGGACACGATCTTCGTCACCTCGCCGATCGACCTGCACCCGGACCACCGCGCGCTTGCCCGGGCAGTGCAGGGGGTGCTCCGTCGGCGGTTGCTGTGGGGGTGGCGAGGCGGGTCTCCACAATGGGTCGTCGCCTACGAGGTCGCCACACCGATCCTGCCCAATCTCCTGGTAGCGGTGGATCCGGTCATCGAAGTGCGGCGCCGCGCCGCGAGCATGTACGCCTCGCAGCTCGGGTTCAGGGGTTATGATCGCGCCATGGAGGCGTTCGGGACGCTGCGCGCATTGACCCTTGAGCGCGTCGAGCAAGCTGAGGCGTTCTTCGTCCTGCCCGCCCGCAATGTCGCTAGGTTGTCGGCGAGTCGCTGGGCAGCGCTCATGGGCTCACCGCGCGGCATGAGGTGGACTGTCGTCGGGTGAGGGCGCCCGAAGCTCCGGTGTCACCACGCGGGGGCGCCCGGATGAGAATCAGGCTGTGTCGGCGGGCTCGAGGTTGGCATGCAGGGTGCTTAACGGGTAGTCGAGGAGACGACCATGCGCAGGACCTTCCTCGTCGTGATGTTCACTACGGTGTTGCTCGGCGCTGCGGCTCCGTCGCTGGCTCACCGTCACTACTGGCCCGGCTGGTACGGAGGGATGTCGTTCGGGCCCGGCTGGGGATGGGGTCCGTACGCCTACGTCGGGGGACCGTCCTACGGGGGTCCGGCGCCGTCCTTGGCGGTGGTCGACACCGATGTCGAGCCCGAGCACGCGCGCGTCTATCTCAACGGCGAGCTGATCGGGACCGCCGACGACTTCGACGGCTTCCCCGACTACCTCTACCTCGAGCGGGGGCGCTACACGCTGGAGTTTCGGATTCCCGGCTACGAGTCGGGGACGCTCGAGGTCGAAGCTCGGGCGGGGCGCTTCTTTCCGGTCGACCTCAAGCTGAAACGTGTGGCCGGTGAGGCCGGTGCCCCCTGGTACGAACGGCCGCAGGGGCTGCCGGTGTCGAGGGTGTATGGCCCGGCGCAGAAGGGTGGCCCGGCCACGGTGGAGGCTCGACCCGACCCCGCGCTCCGCGAGGAGTTGCGGGCCCGTCCCGGGGACGACGAGGACGCGGAGGACGCGGAGGACGTGGAGAACGAGGCTCCCACTGTCGGCGCCGGGACGTCGAAGAGCGGAGCCGCACTCGATATCCGCGTCTCGCCGAGCAATGCATCGGTGTATCTGGACGGCGAGTTCTTCGGGACAGCCGAGGAGCTCGGGTCACTTGAGCGCGGAGCCGCCGTGAGTGCGGGGAGGCATCGGATCGATGTCTTGGCCCCCGGTCATGCGCCGCGGTCCCTGGAGTTCGATCTTCAGGCTGGTGAGCGACGACAGATCGTGGTGGAGCTCGAGGGGGGGCTGGACAAACCGAACGGTGGGTCTTAGAATAGCCATAGTTCCAAAGAACGGAGGGAGGCGGCGGTCAGGCATCCACTCTTGCAAGCCAACCAAACGTGAAGCCTACCAACGTTTCCATTCAAGTCTACCCGCCTGTAAAGGCCAACCTAGACTGCTGAACCACCGACCTCCCGTTCTTCACCGCGCCGCCGGCAACCCCGGCGGCGGTTTTTTTCAGTCCCGGGGGTCCCCGAACCGACAGTCGGCCCGACGGCACCTGCCGTACCTCGTCAGCGGGCCCGCTGGCATCCCGTGAGCAGGGGCGCCAGGGCACCGACCAGCGTCCCCTCGAGCTCGGTGCGGAGGATCGCGTGCCGTCGGACCGCGTGGATCAACTGGGTCGCCGCGTCCAGAGCCGCCTCGGCGTGTTCGTGGGCTCCCTCCCGGGCGATGTCGAGCAGCTCGCCAAGTGCCATCGCTGCGGCGTCCGGGGCCTGGCGGCTCAAAGCTCCCAGGCGGAGTACGGCCAGGACGTCCCCGGTCAGCATCTGGCGGATCAACTGGTTGACGACCTGGCGCCGGTCGGCGGCCTCCGTCCCCCCTGACACGACGTCGAGCCCGCCCTCCAAGAGCATCCGCGCCTGCTCGAGCGAGATCTCGTTGACCTCGGCCGCAAGACGGGCGAGCTCGTCCGGCTGGGGGCCGGGCACCCGGAGGGCCACGGAGCGTGACACGATCGTCGGGAGCACCCGAGCGGGGTTGGCGGCGAGCAGCACCAGGGTCACGTGGGCCGGGGGCTCCTCCAGCGTCTTGAGAAGCGCGGACGCCGCCTCGGCGCTGAGAGGTGGCGTCTCGGCCGACGTAAGGACGATTACGCGGCGTGCACTTTCGAACGGCAACAGCGCGACCGTCGTCGCGACGTCGCGTGCCTGGGCGATGGAGATCTCGCTCTTCCCCGGCAGCACGTCGACGATTGTGACGTCGGGGTGAACGGCCCGGCGCACTCGCTCGCACGTCTGGCATGGGCAGGGCCGGGTGGCGGCGCTCCGACACACGAGGGCGGCGGCGAGCTCGACAGCGACTGCTTCCCGCCCCATCCCGCCTTCACCGAGGAGGAGGATCGTACCGGGCAATGCTCCACGCCGGGCTGCGTCGGTGAGCCGGTCCAAGAGGCGCCTCGTGTTGATCCAGCCCGCGCCAGCGAGGTACTCCTTCGGCCAGGGCAGCATGGACGTCACGGAAGGAGGTCCTCAAGCGCGTCGAGCACGCGGGCGTGGATCTCGGCAGGCTCGCCCGTCGCGTCGATGAGTCGGACCCTCCCAGCCTCCCGGGCTGCGAGCTCGCGGAACGCCTCGGCGACGGCCTTGTGGAAGGCCAGGCGTTCGTCCTCGAAGCGGCGGTTCTGCGCGGTCTGGGTTGCACGAGCTCGGGCGCGGGCCAGGCCGATTTCGACCGGCAGGTCGAGGACCAGGGTGCGGTCGGGGCGCACCGATCCGCAGGCGATGGCGTTGAGCGTGGTCACCATTGCGATTCCAAGACCCCTGGCCACACCCTGGTAGGCGAGCGAGGAGTCTGAGAACCGATCCGAAAGCACCCAGGCGCCACCGTCCACCTCCGGGACGATGACATGCTGCACATGTTGCGCGCGGGCTGCTTGCACCATGAGCAGCTCCGCCACAGGCGCGGGGTCGGCACTCGGGTCGAGGATGATCTCGCGGAGCCGTTCCCCGAGCGGTGTGCCACCGGGCTCGCGGGTCGCGACGACCCGGACGCCGAGGGACCTGAGGTGATCGCTGAGCAACGCGAGCTGTGTGCTCTTGCCGCATCCCTCGATGCCCTCGAACGTGACGAACCGACCCACCGGCACGGCCCGATTCTACACGGCCCTCCCGTGCGCGGAGGTCCGAGGCGGCTGTCTGATCCCAGTAGAGGGAACCGATACCTCGTGGCGACGTAGTATCGTTGTGCCGATTATGAACCGGGGACATACCACGGGCCTCCTGTCGGTGCTGGCGTTTGGCGTTGCAGCCTTGCTGGTGGCGGGACTGTCGATCCTCGACATGTTCCTGCCCAGGCCCTACGACGGCGTCGTCTTGGAGGCCGATCGGGCCGACCTCGCGGTACGAGCCGTGGTCGCCGGCTCTGGCGCTGCGCGTGCCGGAATCGAGCCGGGAGACCGGATCGCCGGTGTCGCCCGAGAGGTCGTTCGCACGCCTGCCGAGGTCGAGCGCGCCCTGCAGCAGCATCGGATCGGCGAGACCGTCACCTACCTCGTGGAACGGGGCGGACAGCTCGTGGAGCGGGAGGTCCAGCTTGGTCCCCGTCGCCTGGGCACGGCGCTCTACCTGTATGCGTGCTTCTCCGGGTTCCTGTTCTTCTTCATCGGGCTCTACGTGCTCCTGTCCCGCCCCGACGCCCCGGCGGGCTCGCCGGGGCATGTGTTCTTCGTGTTGTGCACACTCTTCCTCCTTTTCCTGGTGTGCCGCCTCCGCCCTGCGTCGTACTCGTGGGTCGATGGCGTGGTCCTCACGACGGGTACCCTGTCGCTGCTCGCACTGCCCGCCGCCTTCCTGCACTTCTTCCTGGTCTTTCCCCGACGGCTGCAGCTCACCCTCCTCCCGACGGACGAGGGTTGGCGCGACAGCGAGCCTCCGCTGCTCCGGGCTGCCGAGCGTTTCGTGAACCTGTCACCTCACCTGTTCACGATCCTGTATCTGCTTCCGCCCGTCCTCTACGCCTCGACCCTGGCGATCGGCTCGATCCTCGACCTTCGGGTCCGGCTCGTCTCGGGAGCGCCCCTCGCGAGTTGGGTGCTGATGGGCGACTACCTGGTGCTCGGGCTCCTCGCGCTGCTGGCTTCGTTGCTCCGCGCCCGGGAGGGTCCCGAGCGCCGTCAGATCGCGACGGTCTTTTTCGGTACGGTCGTCGGGGTCACGCCGTTTCTCGTGCTCGGCGTCGCCTTCCCCTCGCTGTTCCGAATCGATCGCTACCTGCTGTTGGGCGTCATTCCCCTGATCGTGGTCCCGCTGACCTTTGCCTACGCGATCGTGCGGTTCCAGTTCTTCGACATTCACGTCATCGTCCGGCGTTCACTGCTCTACACCCTGACGACGGGTGTGGTGGCCGTCACCTACGCCGTGGGAATCGCGGCGTTCAACTTGATTTTCCGCGACTCATCGATCGGCAGCTCGCGTTTCTATCCGCTGATCCTCGCCCTGGTCATTCTGGCGCTCTTCGATCCGCTTCGCCGCCGCCTGCAGGAGCCCGTCGATCGCTTCTTCTTCCGCGAGGCGTACGACGCCCGCCGAGCCGTCGAGGAGTTCTCCGAGGCCATGGTGAGGGAGTTCTCGTTCGAGCGGCTGGATGCGATGCTCACGACCCGGCTCTCGGAGCTGATGCACCTGGAGTGGGCAGCCCTGTACCGGCGCGAAGGCTCCGCGTACGTAGCCTCCCGGGCCGCGGCCCCGTTGCCGGCGGAGCTCAGCGATCGTCTCGTTCTGATCACCGAGTTGGCTCGCCACGACGCCCCGGCCCGTCTGGCAGTGCTGGAACCGGTCAAGGCGCTGGATCACGAGAGCCGGACGACGCTCGAGGCGTTCTCCCGCGCCGGGGCTCGACTCCTGGTCCCGCTCCGGACGCGGGAGGAGCTCCACGCAGTCCTCGTCCTCGGCCCTAAGAGGTCCGACGAGGAGTACGGGCGCGACGACCTTCAGCTCATCAAGACGGTCGCCAACCAGGGCGCCGTCGCCCTCGAGACCGCCCGACTCTATCGCGAGCAGGCACGCCAGCTCGAGCTCGCCAAGGAGCTGGAGATCGCTCGCCGCGTGCAGGTCGCCCTCATTCCCGCCGAGCTGCCAGTCCTGCCCGGTTGGCAGGTGGCGGCACGCTGCGTCCCGGCGAGACAGGTCGGCGGGGACTTCTACGACGCGCTCGTCGGCCCGGACGAGGGGACGCTCGCGCTCGTGGTCGGTGACGTCTCGGGGAAGTCCGTCTCCGGGGCGATGCTCATGGTCGCCGCCCGCGAGATCCTCCACACGGCAGCGTTGGGCGGGGCGCGTCCCGAGCAGATCATGCAGATCGCCAACCAACGGCTGTACACGCCTCAGCCGCGCCTGTTCGTCGCCCTGGCCTACCTCCTCCTCCAACCGAGCGGCAGGGTGACCTACGCCCTCGCCGGCCAACCGGCACCGTTGGTGCGGCGTCTCCGCGATGGTCGGCTTGAGGTCATCGAGGGCCCGGCTCCGGTTCACCGCCTGCCGCTCGGGGCGTTGAAGGAGGGAGCCTGGGATCTCCGCGAGCTGCAGCTCTCTCCCGGCGATCTGCTCGTTCTGTACTCGGACGGGATGACCGAGGCGCAGAACCTGGCTGGAGAGTTCTTCGGCGAGGAGCGACTCCATTCCACGTTGGTGGGCAACGATGGCCAACCGGCGGCCATCGTGGAAGGTCTGATGAGCGAGCTCCGGGAGTTCGTCGGTGACGCCGAGCCGTACGACGACGTGACCGTGGTCGCGGTTCGCTGGATGGGGGACGCATGAGGAAGAGCACGTTGGTGGGCCTCGCCGGCCTCGTGGCGGCGCTGGCAGGGGTGTCGTACTGGGGCGCACGTCCGACGCCGCGGACGTGGAGCACGACGAGCGGCGCGGCGCTGACCGCCTTCGAGCAGGGCAGGCAGGCGGCCGAGAAGTTCTACCATCTCGAGGCCATCGACCACTTTCGAGCGGCACTCTCGTTGGACCCCGAGTTCTTCGCCGCTCGAATCATGCTGGCCGAGAGCTTGGCGAGCAGCAGTCAGAATGGGCCGGCCAAGGAAGAGACCGCGCGCGCCCTGGAAACCGCCGATCCGAACGCACTGACCCCGGGTGAGCGGGGCCTTTGGGAAATCGCTCAGCTCAGGACGCAAGGGAAGTCGGACCTCGTCTACCCGGCGCTCGAGAGGCTCGCCAAGGACAACCCCGGGGACCCGAGTTTCTCGCGACAGCTCGCTTCTCAGGCGATCATGCGAGGCGAGCTCGACAAGGCTGCGAAGTGGGCCGAAAAGACCCTGCAGGTGGCGCAGAACGATGCGATGTCCTACAACACCTTGGGCTACATTGAGATGGGGCGAGGCAACTTCGCCGCGTCCGAGGCCCACTTCAAGAGGTACGTCTTCATCGCCCCCGATCAGGCCAATCCTCACGACTCCCTGGGCGAGCTCTACACCGTCATGGGGCGGTGGGAGGACGCCGAGAACGAGCTGAGGCGAGCCCTCGAAGTCAACCCGCGGTTCTTTCCTTCCTGGGACCACCTGGCGCGGGTCGCCGCGCTGCGAGGTGACGAGGCGGGTGCCCTGGAGGCGGCTCGGAGGTCGGGCGAGATCACCGGCGTGGACCAGGAGCAGCTCGACTCACGCATGGCCACGCTGCGCGGCTACACGGCGCTTTCACGGGGCGACCGGGACGGGCTGATTGCAATCGCCCGAGAGCTGCCCTCTGACGCCGTTCTCGGGGACACCGGGCTCCTCCGTGCGATCGCCGCGTCGTACCAGGGAGATCTCGCCGCGCTGCGCCAGTTGGCATCCGCCGCCAGTGCGGCCGCGACCAAGGCCGAGGAGACCGGCAAGAAGGGGCCGAGGCCAGTGCTGGCCCTGATCAACTCCATGCGCCTCAGGGCGGAGGGGCACGCGCTCGAGGCGGCTCAGGTCGCCGGGAGCGCCGAGGCGGCCCTGAACTTCTCCATCGACCAGGCGATCCTCAAGCTGCTCCTGCGTTGCCAGGAGGTAGAGGCGCTGGCGGCGGCCGGCGAGAGGACCAAGGCCCAACAAGTGCTGGCAGCAATCGAGGCGGTCAATCCCTCGTTCCCATGCGTCGAGACGTGCCGTCAGCTCTTGGGTCGGCACTGATGTCTTCGTTGGGCCGGGACGGATGGCGCCGCGCCAGGCTCGAGACCATTCTCGACCTGTCCCTCGCCATCGCCGGTCTGCGCCGGGAGAGCGAGGTTGTCGACGAACTCGTCCAGCGCGCCGTCGGGATGGTGGACGCCCGTGCGGGTCTCGCGCTGTCGCTCTCGCCGCAGCTCGGTACGGCCACCGTTTCTGCAGTGGGCTGGCCGAGTGATTGGGATGCCGGGGCCAGGCTGCTCGTCGACCCCAAGATGCTGCCTGCTCGTGCAGGTGAGGTCGTCCGCGTTTCCGGCGACGAGATCGGACTCCCATTCGCGGAGGTCCTGTTGGCCCCCTGCCTGTGGCGGGAAGAGCTCCTCGGTCTGGTTGCGGTCGCCGACAAGGAGGCCCGGGCAGGCGTCGGTCGCTTCGATGAAGAAGACGTCACGTTCCTCCGGTCACTGGCACTCCTCGCGGCGCCGGCAATCGCCTCGTGCAGGGAGTTGGAGGAGGTGCAGCGTCAGAGGCTGGTGCTGGAGGAAGAGAACCGGGCCCTGCGGGTCGAGTCGGCCGAGGAGGCCGGTCTCGTCGGACAGTCTGCCCCCTTCCGGCGGGTTGTGGAGTTGGTCAGGCGCGTCGCCGCGACGGACGTCACCGTGCTCCTGCGGGGCGAGTCCGGCACCGGGAAGGAACGCGTCGCCCGACTCCTCCATCGACTCTCGACCCGGACCCGCGGGCCGTTTGTTCCGCTCAATTGCGCGGCCGTGCCCGAAACGCTGCTCGAAGCGGAGCTCTTCGGCATCGAGCGAGGAGTTGCAACGGGAGTCACGGCCAGGATCGGCAAGTTCGAGCTGGCGGGCGGTGGGACGCTGTTTCTCGACGAGATCGGCGACCTCTCGCCTGTGCTCCAGGCCAAGCTTCTGCGGGTCGTCCAAGATCGGGAGGTGGAGCGGGTCGGCGGTCGGCAGCGGGTCCGCGTGGACGTCCGCCTGATCACGGCCACGCACCGGGACCTCGAGGACATGCTCACGAAGGGTGAGTTCCGGCAGGACCTGTACTACCGGCTGCGGGTGATCGAACTGTCGCTGCCACCCCTGCGTGAACGGCGCGAGGACATTCCCCTTCTCGCGCACCACTTCGTCCGGATGCACGGGCGGAGACTCGGTCGTGAGGGACTCGTGCTGGCGCGGCCCGCGCTGGAGCTGCTGCTTCGCCACGACTTCCCCGGCAACGTGCGAGAGCTGGAGAACCTCCTCGAGGCCGCCGTGGCGCTCGCCGCCGGTCCGCGAATCGAGGTCGAGGACCTGCGACTCGCGATGGGCGGCGCCCAGCGCGGTGAAGTCACGCTCGTGGGTTCGCTCGAGGAGATCATTCGAACGCATGTCGGCCATACGTTGGCCCGCTTCGCAGGAAACCGCGCGGCGGCAGCCCGTGAGCTCGGCATCGACCGCTCCACGCTCTATCGCATGCTGAGGCGTTCTGCAACGACCGGTGCGGGACGCAACGCAGGAGCGATCGACCCGACGCAGCGGCACAAATCCCGAGGGCAGTCGTGAACGCAGAGCGCGAGCGTTGCATTTCGCAACATATTCGATCGATCTGGATTTGCTATTCTCGACATAAGGGTATGTTTGTCTATATTTTAGGTGGATATGGCAGGACTCTTGCTTTGCTCGCGTGCCATGATCCACGCCACGCTGACAAGCCGGCTTCTCGAGCCCCTCACGCACCCCTTGAGCGTGGTGACGGGTGGTGCGCTCGCAGCCGGACTGCTCCCCGACGATCGGGCGTTGTTTCTTGCCCGGGTGGCTTGGCGGGTACTGCGGCTGCTTCTGTCGCTCTGATCGGCCCAGTACAGGGGCGTGGTGATGGCTGAGCCCGAGCGCCTGCACTTCGTACTTTCGCGGTTGCCCAACGCCGAACTTGTGGTCGTTTCGGGCGTCGAGCAGCTCGGCGCCGCGCTGGGTTTTGCTCGTGATACCCTGGACGAGGTCAAGCTTGCAGTGCTCGAGGCGTGCCTCAACGCGCTCGAGCACGGTGGGTCGGAGGTCGAGGTGGAGCTTGTCGCGCACCAGGGCAGAGAGCCCTGGATGGAAGTTTCCGTCGTCGACCGCGGTCCCGGCTTTGACCCTGGAACCGTGGCGTCGCCGCGCCTCAACGACAAGCTGCACGCCCAAAGAAAGAGGGGCTGGGGACTGGAGCTGATGCGACGGATGATGGACCGCGTCGAGATCCTCTCGGTTCCCGGTCGTACGCAGGTCCGCATGGTAAGGGGTCGCAGAGGGGTGTGACGGTGGATATCTTCGAGCTCAGATTGGCGCTTCAGGACGGCAGCGTGGCGGTCCTCGAGGTCTCCGGGTACATCAACAACGAGGCGGGGGAGGCCATCGCCACGCAGGCACGTCGGCTGCTGGAGTCCGGGTCGCGGACCCTTCTTTTCGACCTCCACGCCACCCGGATCATCAATTCGATAGGAATTTCCCTGCTTCTCGAGGTGCTGGAGGGTGTGCTGGCGGTCGAGGGAACCCTCGCCTTCTGCTCGCTCTCCCCGGGAATCGCGAAGACCTTTCAGATCATGGGGTTGGCCCAGTACGCCAAGATCTTCACCGATCGCGAAACCGCTCTGGCGGAACTGTCAGCACGGTCATGACCATCGCGTGGGAAGTGGTTGAGTCCGCGGAGCGACTCGCCCGCGAGGGCGGGGTGGCTTTGCCCGAGGCGGTTCTCGCGGGTTTGGTCCGGGCTACCGGTGCCACGGGTGCCGTGCTCGGACGCGGCGGCGACGCGCTCGTCACCCATGGTCTAGCCGGTCCACCCATGCGCCGCGTGGAGCTCCATGCCGGGCGGGACATGTTCTGGCTCGATTTGGTTGATGGAGTCGAGCCGGATCGCAACGTTTGCCTGGCGGCACGAGTCGCCCTGTCGTCCTGGCTCATGCGCGAGGAGCTCAAGAAGGCGCGCTTCGCGGAACGCAGGCGGCTCTGGGAGGTCGAGTCCTTGCGGGCCATCGCCGAGGTGCTTGGTGGCACGCTCGATCCCCGCCATATCGCCGAGGAGTTGGTGGTTCACGCCACGGCGCTCCTCGACGCCCGACGCGGCGAGGTGTGGCTCTCGCAAGGGACCGGACTCTCGAGTCAGGCGCGCGTCGCCGGGGCTGCCGCGACCACGCCATGTGAGGACGGCACCTGCACCATTGCGGCACGGGTCGGAGGCGAGGTCCTGACCGCGCACGAGGCTGCTGCAGTGCCCGATGGGGGTCTTCTCGAGGAAGGCAGGCTGGCCGTCCCCGTGGTCGGTCGTCGCGGGAGGCTCGGCACCGTCGCCCTGGCCGAGCGGGAGGTTCGGGGAGGCCTCGCGGCGTTCGGTCCCACCGACACCGAGACGCTGCAGCTCTTTGCCTCACAGGCCGCCGTCGCGCTGGAGAACTCCTCCCTTCACGTGGAGGCGATGGAACGGCAGCTCCTCGAGCGCGAGCTCGAGCTGGCCGCCTTGGTCCAGAAGGAGCTCTTCCCCTCGGCGTTCGTAGCCCCGCCGGGACTCGAGCTCACGGCTCGCACCGAGCCGTGCCGCCAGGTCGGCGGAGACGTCTACGACCTCATCACGACGCCGTCCGGCGTAGTCCTGATGGCCGGGGACGTGGCCGGCAAAGGCGTGGCGGCGGCCCTGTTGGCCAGCTCGCTGCAGGCCGCAGTTCGTCTCCTTGCGCGGCACTGCCCGGATGTCGGCGAGCTGACCCTGCAGGTTCACCAGCATCTCCTCTCCTCGTCCCCGGAGAACAAGTTCGCGACACTCTTCCTCGCGTGTCTGCGACCGGACGGGACGCTCGAGTACGTCTCCGCAGGGCACAATCCGGCCATCATCGTGGCGCCGGGGGGGGAGGTCGAGCTCCTGCACTCCTCGGGTCCGCCTGTCGGACTGCTGCAGGCGGTGACCTACCAGACGGAGCGCGTCGAGCTTCCGGCGGGCGGCCTTCTGCTCGCCTACACGGACGGGTTCTCAGAGGCCTCGAACCCTCAAGGAGAGGAGTTCGGTACCGAGAGACTGGTCGCACTCGCGATCGAGCATCGGCACCGACCGTTGGAGACCTTGGTCGAGGCGCTGTTCGGCGCGGTCGACGCCTTCACCGAGGGTGCGCCGGCCCACGACGACCGCACCGCCCTTGCCGTGCGCCGGCTCTCGTTGTCCTGAGCCGCGCGACGGGTCCCACCCGGAAGGCGGGCCGCTCCCGATGGTGATGCCCCTCACCGCAGCGGGTTGGCAAGGCACCGAGAATGATCGCACTCCTCTCCTCGAACCGACCTCCTCCTCCGCGCCCCGGCCCCGGGGCGCACTTGTTGCGGCCCGTTGACTGCGGGGAATGTCGCGCATAAAGTGCAAAACAAACGTCCTGCCGCTGAGAGGCCAGGAAAAGGGGAGGAGGATGGTCATGAGAAACGTGAGGCGTTTTCTTCTTGCGGGGGTCGTGCTGGTGATTCCGGCGCTGGCCCTGGCCAACGGGTTCGCCCTCTTCGAGCATGGTGGCCGACCGGTCGGGATGGCCGGCGCTTGGGGTGCGATAGCCGACGATGCGAGTGCCGGCTACTACAACCCGGCGGGGCTTGCCTTCCTCGAGGGGATGCAGGCCACCAGCGGCTTCTTCCTGATCACCGAGACCAGCGAGTTCACCGGTGACAACCCCTACCCCGGCGAGGGGTACGCTGTCGAGATGGAAGATCAGATCTTCTACCCGCCGCACATTCACGCGACCGGCGCCATCTCCGGGAACCTCCGGTGGGGCTTCAGCCTCACCGCGCCGTTCGGCCTCGGCACGTGGTGGCCGGACGACTACGCCGGGAAGTTCATCACCAAGCGGGTCGACCTCAAGGTCTTCAACCTCAACCCGAACCTCTCCTACAAGATCGGCGACTCCCTGGCCCTGGCGGTCGGCTTCGACTACTTCATGTCGCAGGTCGACCTCACCAAGTCGATCGGCGTGGTCAACCCCTACACCCAGCAGATCGCCGAAGTGGGCCAGGTCCACCTCTACAACGATGGCTGGGCCGATGGCTGGGGCTACAACGCGGCGCTCCTCGCCAAGCTCGGCGGCGGCTTCTCGTTCGGTGCGACGTACCGGTCCCGCGTCGAGGTGAAGTACGACGACGCCGAGGCGTCGTTCGTGCAGTTCCCCACCGGGTACGCCGACTTCGACGCCATCGTGGCGAGTCTCCTTCCCTTCGGCGACAACGTCGGCGGCGCGACGGCGATCACCTACCCGGCGGAGATGCGGCTCGCGCTCGCCTGGCAGCATGGCGGACTGGCGGTCGGCTTCGACGCGGTGAGGATGGGCTGGGACTCGTTCGACAGCCTCCCGATTACGATCGAGGGCCGGCCGGATCTGTCGTCCGATCGGGCGGAGGACTACGAGGACACCACGACGTACCGGCTCGGGATGGAGTACCGCACGTCTCCGAAGTTCGCCTTCCAGCTCGGAGTCCTCAAGGACCCGACGCCGGTACCGACCGCCTCGGTGTCGCCTCTCCTCCCCGACGCCGACCGCATGGGTTACTCGGCCGGGATCTCGTGGAACCTCTCGCCGAAGGTGCGAGCCGACCTGGCCTATCTCTACCTCCCCTTCGACGAGCGCAGCACCGAAGGGCAGGACCACGACAACTTCAACGGCACCTACAAGACCACGGCGAACCTGCTCGGCTTCAGCCTGGTCGTGAAGCTGTGACGAGGAGGACACGATGAGACACGCACGCAAGGCTTGCATCCTGGGGGTCGCGGCGCTGCTCCTCGCCGGGAACGCCTTCGCCCAGGCGGACTTCACGAAGTACGTGGCGCTCGGAGACAGCCTGACGGCCGGCTATTCCTCAAATGGGCTGGCCAAGATGTATCAGGATCACTCCGTCCCCATGATCCTCTCCCAGCAGTTCGGCATGGCGACCTTCCAGCAACCGACCATCTCCGACCCTGGGATCCCGCAGGTTCTCGAGCTCAAGAGCCTCAGGGTGGTCAACGGCAGCATCGTGCCGACGATCGGCCTCAAGGGCACGGCTCCGGGTCATCCGACCAATGCGACCTACGCCGGGATCTACAACAACCTGGGAGTGCCGGGCGCCAAGGCCGGCGACCTCCTGACCAAGACCGGCGACATCTCCAAGCCCGCCGGCGGCATCATCGACCCGAACACGATCATGTACGACCTCGTCCTGCGCTTCCCGGTCATCCCCGGCACCTCGACCCCGGGAACCGCGATCGCTCAGGGGATCGGCGCCGCGGGGACGTTCTACACCGTGTGGGTCGGTAACAACGACGTCCTCGGCGCGGCCCTCTCCGGGGTCGCCCTCGAAGGCGTCACCCTGACGCCGAAGGCGACCTTCCAGACCCAGTACACCCAACTCCTCGGGGCGCTCCGGCAGGGCCGCCCGAGTGCCGGGATCGTGGTGGCCAATATTGGGGATGTTGCAGCGCTCCCCTTCGTCACGACGGTCAAACCGTACCTGGTCAACCCCAGCAACGGCCAGCACATCCCGCTGATCGGCGAGGCCGGCCTGCTCACCGAGCAGGATTACGTCACTCTGGGCGCGTCGTCGCTCATCCAGATGGGAATCGGCGTGCCGGCGGCGGCCGGCGGCACCGGGTTGCCGCTGCCCGAGGGCTCCATCGACGCCACCGGCCTACACGCCGGCGTGATCTTGCGCGCCGCGGAGATCGCCGCCATCCGGGCGCGGACCGCCGAGCTCAACACCGTGATTTCCGGTGTTGCCAGCACCGTGGACGCCGAGGTGTTCGACGTCAGCACGTTCTTCAATGGTCTCGTCGCGAACGGCTACATCGTCGGTGGTGTCAGACTGTCGGCGTCGTTCCTGACCGGCGGCATCTTCTCCTACGACGGCGTCCACCCGCAGAGCCTGGGCTACGCGGTGGTTGCGAACGAGATGATCAGGACGATCAACGCGGCGTACGGCACCGAGGTGCCCGAGGTCGACTTCCGGCCGTACTTCGGCGGCGCACAGGCCGCGACGATGCCGCTCGCCAACGACACGGTGTTCTCGCTCGAGGCGTTCAAGTCGCTGCTGAAGGTGTTCGCCCCCGAGGCGCTCACCGACCAACTCGAACCGCGGCAGGCTGTCCGACCCCGGATCCAGCGGGACGACGACCTGCCGATCCCCGGAGTCCCGGGGCGGCTGCACTGAGTCTGACCGCACACGTTGTTCGACAGAGGGTCGCCTGCGGGCGACCCTCTTGTTGTCCTGACGCATACGTTCTCGTGCAAGTTTCGCTATTCTCAAGCGGGGAGGATCAACGATGGACTACCCGATCTGGGATCTCGCCATGGGCGGCGGGGTGCTCATCGGCATCGTCGCGATCACTCACGTCTGGGTGTCGCACTTCGCGGTGGGTGGAGGCATCGCCATTGCCCTGGTGGAGACGCTGGCAGTTCGTCGGGGCGATGCCGCGCTGCGCAACCTGGCCAAACGCTCCTCGCTGATGCTGATCCTCATCTCCACGGTGTTCGGCGCCATTTCGGGGGTCGGCATCTGGGTGACGATCGGCCTGGTGCATCCGGTCGCCACCTCGGCGCTCATCCACAACTACGTCTGGGGGTGGGCCGCCGAATGGGCGTTCTTCATCCTCGAGGTCGTGACCGCGCTGCTGTACTTCGCCACCTGGGACAAGGTGCGGCCGCGGACGCACGTGCTCATCATCTGGCTCTACGCGTTCGCGGCCTACATGTCCCTGGTGATCATCCAGGGGATCATCGCGTTCATGTTGACGCCCGGGCGGTGGCTGGCGACCCGCTCGTTCTGGGACGGGATCTTCAACCCGACCTACCTCCCCGGGTTGGTCCTGCGAACCGGCATCTGCCTGTTCCTGGCCGGCGCGTACATGACGTTCGCGGCGTTGCGCGAGCGTGAGCCCGCGGCGCGCGCCCGACTGGTCCGCCTGATGGCGGCACTGCAGGTGGTCGGCGTGCTCCTGGCGTACGGCGGCTACCGCTGGTGGGAGGCTGCGTTGCCGGACTCGGTGCGGGCGCTGTTCGACAGTGCCAAGCCGATCCTGGCCCAGCTCGCGATCACCCGTCACCTGGCCCTGTGGCTCCTGGCTGGGTACCTGTTGTTGGGTCTGTTCGCGCTGCTCGTGCCCAAGGCGCAACGCTGGCCGGTGGCGACGCTCGGCCTTCTGCTCGCGTTCGGCTTCTTCGGCAGCTACGAGCGCCTTCGCGAGGGCGCGCGGAAGCCGTTCGTCATTCGCGACTACATGTTCTCGAACGGGGTCCTGGTCCACGAGATCGGCGAGGTGAACCGGAAGGGGATCCTCGCCAAGGCCGTGTGGGCGGCACGCGAGAACGACGGCACACCTGAGAGCAAGGGACGTGCGGTCTTCCGCGCCCAGTGCGCGTCGTGCCACACCCTCGACGGGTACCTCTCGATCCGAGCCCTGGTCGCCCCGGTGGACGCCGACATGATCGGCGGGATCCTCGCGACCATGCGCGAGGAAGGCGAGGAGTACGCGTCAGGGAAATACATCCACGACGGGCACGTCGCGACCGAGCAGCTCGACTACCCACACATGCCGCCATTGGTCGGAACCGACGACGAGGTCGAGGCGCTGTCCGCGTACCTCCTGTCCCTCAAGGCCTCGCACTGAACGGAGGCGTGCCATGCAGACCAACCTCATCCCCGCGCTCGACCCCGCCCCGCTGCCCGGTCCGCCGTGGCTATTCCACGTGCTCTGGATCGTGACCTTCCTCATCCACCTGCTCTTCGTCAACACCGTGTTGGGCGGCACGCTCCTCGCGGCGCTCGCCGGGCGCACCCGGGCCGGGGCTCGCGAGTCCCGGCTCTTCCTCGTCGAGGCGAACTCGTGGGCGATCTCGCTCGCCATCACCTTCGGCATCGCGCCACTGCTCTTCGTCCAAGTCGTCCTCGGGCGCTTCTTCTACACCGCGACGCTCCTGGTCGCCTGGCCCTGGCTGGGCATGCTCGGCCTGCTGACCGTCGCCTACTACCTGAACTACGTGGCGAAGTTCCGCCTCAAGGCGGGCAAGGACGCCGGCGCGATCTTGTGGCTGGAGGCCCTCTGCTTCCTGTCGATCGCCGCGATCCAGGTGACCGTGAACCTCCTCCACATGCAGCCGGCTCGTTGGGAGAGGGTGGCGGACCAGGCATGGGTCGCCCTCGCCGACCCGACGTTCCTGCCGCGCTACCTGCACTTCGTCCTGGCGGCCGTGGCGGTGGCCGGCGCCCTGCTCGCCTGGGTGGCGGTGCGGCGGGTGGCCAAGGGCGGCGAGGCCGTGTCGTGTCGGGGGATGGCTTCGTTCGGGCTGAAGGCGGTCATGATCTCGACGCTGCTGCAGCTCGCCGACGGGTTCTGGCTGCTCTTCGCGCTCCCCGAGGACGTGCTCAAGGGGTTCATGCGCGGCGGCGCCGCGACGATGCTCCCGTTCGTCGTCGGTGTCCTCGCCGGCATCGGGCTGCTCATGGTCCTCGCGCAGGTCTCAGACCCGCTGACGCAAGCCACCAAGGTGCGGCGCGTCATGGAGCTCATCGTGGGCGCCGTCGTGCTGATGATCGTCACCCGCCACCAGCTCCGCTTCATCTACCTGGCTCCGGCGCGCGCCTCCGAGCAGGTCGCCGTCGCACCGCAGTGGGACGTGTTTGCGCTCTTCCTGGTGTGCTTCGTCCTCTGTCTCGCCTTGACCGTGTACGCCGTCGTAAGAGCCGTGAAGGACCAACCACAGGCAGGGGAGCAGGCAGCCTAGGGAGAGGCGAGTTCCGGGTCCCGAGTCCAGGGTCCCGAGTCCGGTATCGCTATGCCGCGAGGGTGGCACGCGCAGCCGCGAGAGCGCTCTCGATGGCGCCGTCGTCGATCTCGTAGTGCGTCACCATCCGGACCTCGAAGCCGCCGAACGCGCCGCACAGGACGCCGAGCTCCTTCATCCCGGCGACAAAGCGGCCGGCAGGGGCGAGGCCGTCCCTGGACGGGAAGTGCTCAGGGCGGAGCCGGAAGACGACGATGTTGGTCTGCACCGAGGTGGGGTCGAGGTCGATGGCCGGCAGCTCGGCCAGGCCCTCGGTCAGCCGCCTGGCCCGGGCGTGGTCCTCTGGAAGACGGTCGACCATCTCGGTGAGGGCCACCAGACCGGCGGCGGCGAGCACGCCGACCTGCCGCATCCCACCGCCGAACACCTTGCGGACCCTCCGCGCCTCGACGATGAAGTCGGTATCGCCGACCAACATCGAACCGACCGGGGCGGCGAGCCCCTTGGAGAGGCAGAACATCACGCTGTCGCAGTCCCGAGCGAGCTCCTTGGCGGTCGTGCCGAGGGCCGCTGCGGCGTTGTGGATGCGCGCGCCATCGAGGTGGACCTTCAGCGCCTGACGGTGCGCGACGGCGGCCAGCGCGCGGGTACGCTCCGCGGTCATCGGCAAGCCGGACCACAGGTTGTGAGTGTTCTCCAGGCAGAGCAGGCGGGTGGGGGTGCGGTAGCTGACCTTCGGGTTGATGGCGGCCTCGACCTGGGCAGGCTCCATCACGCCTGCCGGCGTCGCGATCGGCCGGGGCAGGGTACCCGACAGGGCCGCCATGGCGCCCATCTCGAAGTTGAAGATGTGACCGCGCGCCTCGATGATCACCTCGCTCCCGTGCCTGGTGTGCAGGTGGACGGCGATCTGGTTTCCCATCGTGCCGGTGGGGACGAAGATCGCGGCCTCCCGCCCGAGCCGCTCGGCGGCCAGGGCCTCGAGACGCGCCACGGTGGGGTCTTCGCCGTAGACGTCGTCGCCGACCTCGGCATCGGCCATCGCGCGGCGCATCGCGGGAGTGGGACGGGTGACGGTATCGGAGCGCAGGTCGATCATGGCGGGTATGATAGCCGCCCCATGGAGAGCGAATGAGCGGAAGCTTCGAGGCCGTAACGCGGGAGTCGGGAATCGAGGAGCTCCTCCTGATGTCCAACGGGCTGCGTGTCCTGCTGGCGCCGGACCCGACGGTGCCGGTGACGGCCGCGTGCGTGGTCTACCACGTCGGTTCGCGCAACGAGGCTGTCGGGCACACCGGTGCAACCCACCTCCTCGAGCACCTGATGTTCAAGGGATCTCGGGCCTTCGACCCGAAGGCGGGTCGGCCGATCGCCCGTACCCTCGAGCGCGTCGGCGCGTCGTTCAACGCGACGACATGGTTCGATCGCACCAACTACTACGAGACGCTGCCGGCGGAGCACGTCGAGCTCGCCCTCGAGCTGGAAGCCGACCGCATGCGGCACGCCCTCCTGCGCGCCGAGGACCTGGCCTCCGAGATGACCGTGGTTCGGAACGAGTTCGAGCGCGGCGAGAACGACCCCTTCGACGTCCTGCTCAAGGAATCGTTCGCGATGGCCTTCCGCGAGCATCCCTACCATCACCCCACGATCGGCTGGCGTTCCGACATCGAGGGGGCCTCGATCGAGAGGCTCCGCGAGTTCTACGACACCTTCTACTACCCGGACAACGCGACGCTGATCCTCGTCGGGGCGGTGGACCGCGAGGCCATCCTCGACCTGGTCGAGAGACACTTCGGCCCGTTGCCCCGGGCAGTCCGGCCGATCGAACAGGCCGTCACGCGCGAGTCCGCGCAGGAGGGTGAACGCCGGTTCGTCGTCCGTCGCGCCGGCGAGGTCGGCTGGGTCGTGACCTCGTGGCGCGTGCCGGAGGCGGCGCACGCCGATACCCACGCCCTCGCGGTGCTCGCCGACGCGCTCTCCGGCGGGGTGACGTCGCGGCTGCACCAGAAGCTGGTCGAGCCGGGACGCTGCCTCGACGCCCAGGCGGTGGCCTGGCAGCTCCGCGACCCGGGGCTCTTCCAGGTCTTCGCGACGCTCAACCAGGGCGTCCCCCACGACGAGGTCGAGCGCGCGGTCCGAGACGAGCTGGCCGCGATCGCCCGCGACGGCCTCCGCGACGACGAGCTCGAGCGGGCCAAGGTGCAGGTGGAGGCGCAGACCGCCTACCACCGGGACTCGCCGTCGATGATCGCCGCGGCGCTGTCTGAGGCGGTCTCCTGCGCGCACTGGCGCCACTACGTCGACTACCTGGAGCGCATCCGCGCGGTCGCCAACGCCGACGTGGTGCGGGTGGCCAGCAGCTACTTCCACGACGACGCCATCTCCGTCGGCCACTTCGTGCCCAGGAACGGGACAGGACGTGGCGGGAGGACCACGGTGCCGGTCGCTCCGACGCTCAAACCCCGCCCCTGCACCCTGCGACCGGCGCTGGCGCCCCAGGTCATCGAAGCCGTGCTGCCGGGCGGGGCGCGCCTGCACCTGTTGCCGCGCCGTGGCAACCCGACGGTCCACCTCCAGGGGTCGCTCCTGGCCGGCCACGGGCTGGTCGCCGAACAACGGTGGACCTCGGCGTCGCTGCTCCCGGACATGCTCGAACGCGGCACCTCGCAGCACGACCGCATGACGCTAGCCCGCACCATCGAAGACCGCGGGATCGAGCTGGACATCTCCGGCGAGGGCTTCAACCCGTTCGAGGTGTTCGTCTCGGCCCGATGCCTGTCCCGGCACCTCGGGCTGGTCCTGCGCCTGGCTGTGGAGATGCTGCGCGAGCCGACCTTCCCGGTCGAGGAGCTCGAGAAGTTGCGGGCGCTCCGGCTCGGGGAGCTCGCACAGGTCAACGAGGACACGTTCCTGCGGGCGTTCGAGTCGTTCAGCCGGCTCCTGTACCCACGCGGTCACCCGTACTGCCGCAGGACCCTCGCCGAGCGACGCCAGGCCATCGAGAGCCTGACCCGTGACGACCTCGTCGAGACGCACCGGGCACTCTACGGTCCCGCCTCGCAGGTCGTGACCGTGGTCGGCGACCTCGACCCTGCCGACGTGATCGCGACGCTCGAGGAGTTGCTCGCCGGTTGGGAGGGCGGGCTGGCGACCCCGCCTGCGTTGGCCAGACGCGGACCGCAGGACGCCCCCCCCGGCGAGGCGCGCGACGCGATGGCCGACAAGCCCAACCTGGATGTCGTGCTCGGTCACCCCGGCGGGCTGCGGCGGGCGGACGGCGACTTCCTGCCCGCGCTGCTGGCCAACGCGGTGCTGGGCCAGTCGACCTTGTCGTCCCGTCTCGGCCAGCGCCTGCGTGACCGCGAGGGGTTGACCTACGGTGTCGTGTCGCGGTTCTTCGGCGCCTCGCTCGCCGACGGCCCGTGGGCCGCCACGTTCTCGGTCGCACCGACGTCGCTCGACCAGGCCTTGCAAGCCTGCCGCGAGGAGATCGCGCGCTTCGTCGCGGAAGGGCCGACTGACGCCGAGTTGGCCGACGAGCGCGCGGCCATGGCCGGGTCGTTTCGCGTGTCGTTGGCGACCCCGGGCGGCATGGCGCGGGAGATCGCGCGGCTCGCCCGGCACCGGCTTCCGCTCTCCCTGCTCGACTCGATGCCGGACCTGATTCTGGCCACCACGCGTGCCGACGTGATCGCCGCGGCACGGTCACACATCGTCACCGACCACCTGTCGCTGTCCGTCGCCGGTTCGCTCGTTGACCCGACCGTGACGTAGCGACTAGCATCGCCACCATGCTCCGGGAGTTGGAAGTCCGCGATCTGGGGATCATCGACACGATTCGGCTCGAGTTCCCTCCCGGCCTCGTGGCGCTGACGGGTGAGACCGGCGCCGGCAAGTCGCTGCTGGTGCAGTCGCTGCAACTGCTCGCCGGCGAGCGCGCCGACTCCGAGCAGGTGCGGTCGGGCAGCGAGCGGCTCGTGGTCGAGGCGTGCTTCGACACGCCGCGATCGGAGCTCGCCGGGGCGGAGCTCGAGGAGCTGGGCGTCGGTTCGGGCGACGAGCTGGCGCTACGCCGGGAAGTGACGGCCGCCGGCCGATCGCGGGCCTGGATCGACGATGTCCCGGTCACCGTGGGTGCCCTGCAGCGCCTGGCGCCGCACCTCCTCGCGATCCACGGCCAGCACGCGCAGCGCGGGCTGGCCGACCCGGCCACCCACGTCCAGTTGGTGGACACGGCCGGCGGTCTCGAAGCGGACCGCGGCGAGGTCGCGGCGGCGTTCGGCGCCTGGCGCGAGGTGAGCGAAGCGTTGGCGGCCCAGCGCCGCGCCCTGGCGAGCCGGCGCGATCGCCTCGACGTGATCGCCTTTCAGCTCCACGAGATCGATGACGCTCATATCGAGGCGGGAGAGGACGACCAGCTCGGCGAGGAGCGCGCCCTGCTTCGTCACGGCGAGCGCATCGGCGAGCTGCTGACGACCGCCCGGACGGAGCTGGGTGGCGAGGGGGGTACGGTGGCGCTGGCCCGCGCCTCCCGCGCCGTGCGCGAGCTGGCCCACCTCGGCCTCAACCTCGGCGAGACAGCCGAGGCGCTCGACCAGGCCCGGGTGCTGGCCGAGGACGCCGAACGTGAGCTCGGCGGAATCTCCGATCGCGTCAGGGTCGACCCTCACCGGCTCGAGGCGGTCGAGGCTCGGCTCGTCGTCCTGGAGCGCCTGGCGAGGAAGTACGGCGGCTCCCTGGCGGATGCCATCGTCCATCGCGACGAGCTGCTTGCCGAACGTAGGCTCCTCGAGGGGGCGGAGGACGACATCGCACGGCTCGAGGGCGAGCTCGAGCAGCGCACGGTCGAGTACCTGCGCGCGGCACGCCTCCTCTCCGTCCGGCGCGCCGAGGCGGCCGCCTCGTTCGCACGGGAGGTGGTGAGGGTACTCGGCAGCCTGGGCATGCCCAGGGTGCGTCTCGAGCTGCGTCTCGGTCCCCGAGCAGACCCGAACGGACCTCTTGAGCTGGACGGGGTCAGGGTCGCGCCGGCAGCCGACGGCGTGGACGTCGGCGAGCTGCTGATCTCGCCCAACACCGGGGAGGAGGTGCGGCCGCTGGTCCGGATCGCCTCCGGCGGCGAGCTGTCCCGCATCCACCTGGCGATCCGCACCGTGCTCCGTGACCGCGTGCAGAGCGACGCGCTGACGCTCCTGTTCGACGAGGTCGACGCCGGGATCGGCGGTCGCGTCGCCGACGAGCTCGGCGAACTGCTGGCGGCGTGCGGGCGCCGCGACCAGGTCCTGGTCGTCACCCACCTGCCCCAGGTTGCGGCCCGCGCCGGCGCGCACCTCGTGGTTTCGAAGAAGGTCACGCGAGGCCGGACGCTGACCGGGGTCGCGAAGGTCGAAGGCGAGAAGCGGGTCGACGAGGTCGTACGGATGCTCGGCGGCTCGGAGGCCACGCCGGCCGCACGGCAGCACGCCCGAGAGCTGCTCCGTCGCCGCTGATGCTCCGCCTGCCCTTCACCGATCCCATCGATGTGCCCGCAGCCGTCTCGGCGGTGCGGCAGGCGCTCGCCGAGCACGGCATCGTCGCGATCCCGACCGAGACGTTCTACGGCCTCGCCGTCGACCCGCGTGACGCCACGGCCGTCGATCGAGTTTTCGCCGTCAAGGGTCGCCCGGCGGAGAAGGCGTTGCTCGTGGTCGGAGCGTCGCTCGGGCAGCTCGAGGAACTGGTCGTCGTCGGCGAGCCCTGGCGGACCCGGCTCACGGCCGCATGGCCCGCGCCGCTGACCGTCGTGCTGCCCACCTCTCGGCCGATTCCGGCGGGCGGGGCGACGCTGGCGGTTCGGGTTCCCGCGCACCCCCTCCTGCGGGAGCTGTTGACCCGAACGGGGCCGCTCACCGCCACGTCGGCCAACCGGACCGGTGAGCCCGCGCCGAGCCGCCCGGGTCCGCTGGTGTCCGCGCTCGGCGACCGGGTCAGCGTGCTCCTGGACGGTGGCCGAACCGCCGGAGCGGGTGCATCCACCCTGATCGACGCGACTTGCGAACCGCCCCGACTGCTTCGCGCCGGGGCGTTCACGGCTCCCGCGAATTGGGCTGTGACAGTCGTGTGAAGTTTCCACAGTTTGTGCGGAAAAGCCTGCGGAAATCTCCGGCATGGTGTCGCCAAGCTGGCCTCCTGCATGGGGTTATGCGACGTGCACTGAAATGAGTGCGGTTTTCTAACATGTTGATTGACAAGATGTTATATGCATCGCATGGCGCTGCTTCGACTTCCGTGCGGAGTATTCCCGGCCGACTTCCACAGGTTCAAGAAAAGACCGCACTTAGAAGACGCTCACGTTGCCCGCCCGAGATCGGGTGTGTTAGCGTTCCTCGGCCCGTTGGGGGGTGAGCCGGCATGCGAGTACGACCGTTTTCCGGAAAGTCCCCGCGCTTCGGAGCGCGGGTGTACGTGGCCGCGACGGCCGCCGTCGTCGGCGAGGTGGAGCTGGCCGATGACGTGAGCGTCTGGTACGGGGCGGTTCTCCGCGCCGACCTGCAGGAGATCCGCGTCGGCGCGCGTTCCAACGTGCAGGACAACGCCGTGCTCCACGTCGACTCGCCCGATGCGCCGACGATCGTGGGCGAGGACGTCACCATCGGCCATGCGGCAATCCTCCACGGCTGCCGCGTCGAGCGTGGCGCCCTGATCGGGATGCACTCGACGGTGCTGAACGGCGCCGTGATCGGCGAGGAGGCGGTCGTCGCCGCCGGTGCCCTGGTGCCGCCGGGGATGCAGGTCCCGGCACGCACGATGGTCGCGGGCGTGCCGGCCAAGGTGCGCCGCGAGCTCACGGCCGAGGAGCTCGGGCACGTCCGCCGCGGTGTGCGCGTCTATCTGGAACTGAAGGGCCGGTACCTCGCGGCCGATGATGAGCGCGACGTCGCCGATCCTGCCGAGTGGGAGAAGCTGCGATGATCCAACGACCGCGCGGGACCCGCGACATCCTGCCCCCGGACACGCGGCTGTGGAACCGGGTCGAGGCCGTGGCGCGCGAGGTGTTCTCCGCCTGGGGAGCCGAGGAGATCCGCACCCCGGTGTTCGAGCACACCGAGCTGTTCGTGCGTTCGGTCGGCGAGACCACGGACATCGTCCACAAGGAGATGTACACCTTCCTCGACCGCAAGGAGCGTTCGCTCACACTGCGGCCCGAAGGCACGGCTGGGGTCGCCCGAGCGTGGATCGAGAACCGCATGCAGGACCGCTCGCTGCCGCTCCGCCTCTACTACATCGGTCCGATGTTCCGCTACGAGCGGATGCAGCGCGGGCGGTACCGGCAGTTCGCCCAGATCGGCCTTGAGATCATCGGCGCCGAGACCCCGCTGGCCGACGCCGAGCTCCTCGCCGCCCTCCACGAGTTCCTCGTCCGGCTCGGCTTCGACGACGTCGAGATCCACCTCAACAACCTCGGCGACCCTGACGACCGCCAGCGTTATCAGGAGGCCATCCGGCAGGTCATGGAGGTGCATCGCGCCGAACTGTGCGGCGACTGTCAGCGGCGTCTCGACGAGAACCCCCTGCGGTTGCTCGACTGCAAGGTGCCGCGTTGCCAGGAGCTGTCGGCCGGGGCGCCGGCGATGGACGCCGTCGCCTCGCCGGCCTCGCGCGAGCACGTCGCGGGCGTCGAAGCCCTCCTCGCGCGCCTCGGCGTCCCGTACCGCCGGAACCCGCGTCTCGTGCGGGGTCTGGACTACTACCTGCGCACGGCTTTCGAGGTGGTCTCGCCGAAGCTCGGGGCGGGAACGGCCCTGGGTGGCGGCGGGCGGTACGACCGCCTGATCGCCGACCTCGGCGGCCCGGCCGTGCCCGGGGTCGGCTTCGCCATCGGCGAGGACCGGCTGATCGACGTTCTCCCCGAGGCCTTCCGCCTCGAGACGCTGGCCCGGCCACGGCTCTACCTGGTCCCGCTCGGCGACGCGGCGCAGGCGTGGGCGCTGGAGCTGGCGCGCGATTGGGTCCGCGGCGGCGTGCCGGTGGAGCTCGAGGTGACCGGACGGTCCGCGCGAGCCGCGTTCAAGCGGGCGGATCGCGACCACTTCCCGGTCGTCGTGATCGTCGGGGACGACGAGCTCGCCCAGGGAACCGTCACCGTCAAGCGGCTCGCCGACGGCTCGCAGACCCGACTCACGCCGGACCGGGTACCGGGCTGGTGGCTCGAGCACGTCCGGTGAGGTCGTTGCCGGGCCGCGTGACCGAAGCGTGTCGGCGGACGTCAGGGAGTGCATGATGCGGAGATTTGCTGTCGCGTGCCTACTCGTGTCCACCGTTGCCCTGGCGGCGACGCCGTATCCCCTCGATCGGGCCGTCGGCGACGTCACCGCCGCCGGAAGCTACGCCACCGTCGAGCGACTGACCGCGCCGGAGTTCGGCGGCCGGCTCACCGGCACGCCCGGCTACGAGGCCGCCGCCGAGTGGGTGGCCGGTCGACTGAGGGCGGCGGGGCTGAGGTCGCTGCCGGAGGTGCCCGGATACCTCCAGCGCTTCCCGCTCACCCTGGGCGGGGTCGAGCGCGCCGTGATGGAGTTGCTTCCGGCCGGCGAGGACGAAAAGCCGCGGTCGCTCGAGTATTTCAAGGACTACCTGCCGCTCCTCTACTCGGGGTCCGGAGACGTCACCGGCGAGGTTGTGTTCGTCGGCTACGGCATCACGGCCCCGGAGCTGGGGCGCGACGACTACGCCGGTCTCGCCGTCGAGGGCAAGGTGGTGATGACGGTACGCGGCGCGCCCGCCGACGGCCGCGACTGGACCGCGTACGACTCGCACCGCGCCAGGACCGCCAACGCGAGAGCGCACGGAGCGGCAGGCTACCTGTTCGCCGAGTCGGCAATCGCCAACCCGAACGGCGAGCCGATCGCCGACCTCCCGATGGCCGACGTGAGCGAGGCGCTCGGCGACACGCTGCTGGCCGGCGCGAAGCTGACCCTGGCGGACGTCCGCAAGGTGCTCGCCAAGGGCGGCGTGGCCAGCTTCGCGACCGGCGCGAAGGTGCGTCTGGCCGTGACCGCGAGGCCGGCCCGACCGGCGCAGGGCGCCAACGTCGTCGCCTGGCTCCCGGGCAGCGACCCGGCGGTGGCGGGCGAGTACGTGCTGCTCGGTGCCCACCTCGATCACTGCGGCGACTGGCCGCAGCTCCTGCCGGGTGCCGACGACAACGCGTCGGGATCGGCGACGCTCCTCGAGATCGCCCGTGCCGCCGCGCGCCTCACGCCTCGCCCTCGGCGCTCGATCGTGTTCGTCTTCTTCGGGGGCGAAGAAACCGGGTTGCTCGGCTCGAGGCACTTCGTCGCCGACCGGCCCGCCTCGCTCGTCACCTGCCTGGGCGTGATCAACCTGGACATGGTCGGTGCCGGCACCGGCGCCTTCGTGGCGGGGGGCAAGAACTTCCCCGCGCTCCAGCAGGCCATCGAGGCCGCACGCGACCGCCGCCAGCCGGGCATGACGGTCAAGGCCGGTCGCTCCGAGGGAGAGCCCCGTGCCGACCACGGGCCGTTCCAGCAGGCCGCGATCCCGGCGGTGTCGATCTTCGGATCGGGGGGCAACCACCACGGCTATCACAGCCCGGAGGACACGATCTGGTGGATCACCCCGAAGGCAATGGAGGCGATCGGTCGCGTCGTCCTCGACGCCGCCGCAACCCTGGCGAACGACGGCGTGGCGGTGTCGCCCCCGAGCCCTGGGCGTTGACCAGCCCGGCGCGGGCTCTCAACCCGACGGGTTGATCGCGTCGACGATGCCGACGACGACCGAACGGACGGGCGCGTCGTTCGAGCCGAGCACCTGGCGCGCGCCGTTCCCCTCGTCGAGGACGAGCACCAGCTCGCCGACCCCGGCACCGACGATGTCGACGGCGATGACGTAGTCGCCGGTCGCTTTCCCGGCGGCGTCGGTCTTCTCGACGACGAGCTGCTTCGTGGCGTCGTAGAACGGGTGGTTGATGGTCGACGTGACCTCGCCGATGACCCGGCCGAGGATCATCGCTTGCCCCCGGGAAGGTGCAGCGTGTCCACGATCCCGACGATCGCGTGGTCGACGGGGACGAACCACGGCTCCAGCGCCATGGCGGCTTCGCGGCCGCCCTCGAAGGTGACCAGCTCCCCCGGCCCGGCCATCCGCGTCGCGTCGGCGGCGACGAGCGTGCGACCCTTCGGCTTTCCGGTCTTGTCGAGGGGCTGGACGAGCAGCAACGGACACCCCTCGAGGCCAGGCGTGACGACGCACGGCACGACCGTGCCGACGACCCGGCCGAGCAGCATCAGCCGTCCTCCCCGGGGAGCGAGGCCAGGGTCGCCGTGGCGAACGCGGTCCCCTCGGCGAGTTGTGCCGTCGTGGCCTCGTGCGGCGAGGAGACGATGCGGGTGACCGCGGTCCGTCCCGTCTCCTCGAGGACCGCGACGGCGATGGCGAGCGCGGCTTCGACGTCGTGCAGCTCGCCGCGGAACACCGAGAGGCCCTTGCCGTGCAAGCCCTGCTCGCCCGGCCGGATCTCGACGAGCTCCACCTGGGTCCCCTTGAGCGCGGCCTCGGCGGCACGGACGTTGGCCGCCACCGTCTCGGTCTCGACGATGCCCAGGGAGCCGACGCCGTCGGTGCGGCGGCGGCCGAGGATCCCCTCGAACAGACGGGGGTGCACGTCGGCGAGCAGCACGTGATCGACGACGCTCTCCCCGCCCCAGGCCAGCCCTTCGCGCACCGCCTCGCCGACCGAGGCCGGCGTCCCGCCGACCAGCGTCAGATAGCGCCCGGCCGTGATCGTGCCGGCACGCACGAAGCCGATCGGCGCCTTCTTGAGCATCGCGTCGGTGGCTTGCATGCCGACGGCGATGTCGGCGAATTCGATGAGGCCGAGGGCAGGATGGGTCTTCATCTAGGTGATCCGGAAGTGGTCGACCAGCACGCAACGCCGCCAGCGCGAGAACGAGCGCGGTCCGGTGAGCCCCTCGCCGGTGGGGCTGGCGATGGTGAAGGAGCAGAACCCCTCGCCGTCGAGGCCGAGGCCGGCCTGCGAGCGGCCGTTCTTGACGAAGATCGAACAGTCGCACGCCTTCGCCATGCGATGCAGGTGGTCGAGGTCCTTCGAGTGCATCACGGCGGTGTGCCGGTTGCCGCCCTCGACCCGCACGGCGAGGTCGATGGCGGCATCCGCGTTTGGCACGCGACAGATCGGCATGACCGGCATCATCTGTTCGGTCCAGAGCAGGGGGTGGTCGACGTCGACCTCGACGATGGCGAGACGGTTCGACGCCGTCGCCGCGACGCCGAGCCCGCCCAGGATCACGTCGGCGTTCTTGCCGATCAGCTCGCGGTTGATGTGGGCCTCCTGGCGGGGGCCGTGCATCTCGGCGAAGATCAGCTTCTCCAGCCGGGGCAACTGGTGCGGGCCGAGCAGCACCGCGCCGTGCCGGGTCATCGCCTTGACCAGGTCGTCCGCGACCGAGGCCACCGCGATGACCTCCTTCTCGTCGACGCAGATGATGTTGTTGTCGGTCGAGGCGCCGAGGACGATGTCGCGGGCAGCTTGCTCGAGGTCCGCGGTCTCGTCGACCACGACCGGCGGGTTGCCCGGCCCGGCGCAGATCGCCCGCTTCCCCGAGGACATCGCCGCCTTGACCACGGCGCCGCCGCCAGTCACGACGACCAGGCGGACGTCCTTGTGCCGCATCAGGGCCTGGGCCGAGTCGATGGACGGGTCCGCGACGCAGGTCACCACGTTCGGCGGACCACCGGCCGCGGTGATCGCCTGGTTCAGCAGGGCGACCGTCTGGACCGAGCAGCGCTTCGCCGTCGGGTGGACGTTGAAGGTCACGGTGTTCCCGGCCGCGATCATGCCGATGGTGTTGCAGATGATGGTCGACGTGGGGTTCGTGCAGGGGGTAATGGCGCCGATCACGCCGAACGGCGCCGGCTCCATGAGGGTGAGCCCGTGGTCGCCGGTCACCGAGACGGGGGCGAGGTCCTCGAGCCCCGGGGTCTTCTCGGTGACGAGGCGGTTCTTGACCACCTTGTCCTCGAACCGCCCGAGCCCGGTCTCCTCCCAGGCGGCGCGGGCGAGCGACTCGCTGTTCGCCAGCATCGACGCCCGGATCGCCGCGATGATCTGGGCCCGGACCGCGAGCGGCAGCGCGACGAAGGCCGGCTGCGCGCGCCTCGCGGCGGCGACGGCCTCGTCCACGGTGGCGAAGATCCCCACCGCCGAACCGGCCGGGCTCGACGCCGGTCCCGCCTTCTCGTTCGGGCGGGCCTCGAGGTCGGCGACGATCCGCCGCGCGATCGCCTCGATCTCCTGCTCGCTCAACTTCGACATTCTCGCTCCGCTCGAATGTCAGGCGCCAGGGAACGGGGGACATCGGAGAAGAGGCCCTCCCCTGTCGCTCCAGGCGGCCGGAGCGGCTCCGCTGTTCCCCGTCCCCAGAGCCCAGTACCCTTCATTTCTTGTACTTCGTCGTGCCGTCGACCGCGACGGAGTCGACGATCGCCATGACCACGGCATCGACCGGCCGCTTGTCGGTGAGCACCGTCTGGCGTGCCGAGCTGCCGGCGGCGAACAGCACGACCTCGCCGGGTCCGGCCCCGACCGCGTCCGCGGCGACCACCGTGGCGCCGCTCTCCTTGCCCTCCTCGTCGACGACCCGCAGGAGAAGCATCTTCAGCCCCTGGAGGGTCGCCTCCTTGCGCGTGGCGACGACCGTGCCGACGACCTTGGCGAGCTGCATGGACGTTCCTCCCCGAAGGCGCTGCCGCCCGGACGATCCTCTGGCATCGCCCGGGCGGACAGGCTCACTTCTTCTCGGCCTTCGCCTCGGTCTGGCGCCCGAGCGGCATCACCTGGTCGACGTTGACGTGCGGGCGGGCGATGATGTGCACCGCCACGACCTCGCCGACCCGGCCGGCGGCCACCTGGGCCGCGTCGCACGCCGCCTTCACCGCCGCGACGTCGCCGCGGACGATGACGGTGACGTAGCCGCCGCCGGTCTTCTCGTAGGAGACGAGTTCCACCTTGGCGGCCTTGACCGCCGCGTCGGCGGCCTCGACCACCGCCGGGTACGACCTGGTTTCGATCATGCCGAGGGCTTCTGCCATTGTCCTGCCTCCCTCGCCCTGTCCGGACTCGGTCCGGGTCGAGCGTCAGTGCTGTCCGTCAGTCGCGGCCGGAGCGGGCCGGCCGCCCGTTGATGTCGGCGATCGCCTGCTCCGCAGCGCGGTAACCGACGTCGATGTCCTTTTCCTCGCCTCCGAGGTAGAGCCGCCCGAAGCTGCCGAAGGCGCGTACCTCGAGGATGTTGATGTTGGCCGCCTTCTCCGCCTCGTTGGCGGCGATGGCGGCATACCCCGCCGGCGCACACTCCATCACGTAGAGCGACTGCCCGGGCAGGATGAGGTCGCCATGGCGGGTGCGGTTGATGAGTTGGGTGTGGTAGTCGGAGATGTTGCGGATCACCTGGCTGGTGAAGATCTCTGGTTTGATCCGCTCCTCCTCCTTGAGGTCGAGTGCGGCGAGGATCGCCCGACCAGCGGCACGCACGTCCGCCTGCGAGTCGGAGTGGATCTCCAGCATGCCGTAGAGCCGCTCGATAATCATCATGCCGGGACGGACGTCGGTCGCCTTGAGCGCCACGTCGGTGACCCGCATGATGTCCATCCCCGGCGCGACCTCGACGAAGAGAGAGGCCTGCCCCGGGACGGGGAGGAACCCCTGCGCGACGGTGCCGAGGAACGACGCGTACTGGGGCTGAAGCGAGTCGATGAAGACGTAGCAACGAAGCTCGGACATCTAAGGCCTCCTCCCAGCCAAGACGAGCGCCTCTTCCATGATCTTCACGCTTGAGCTGCACCCGACGCGGGTCGCGCCGGCCGAGATCATCTTGACCACGTCGGCGTAGGTGCGGATCCCGCCGGAGGCCTTCACGCCGAGCCTGCGCGGGGCCACGGTGCGGGCCATGAGGGCAATGTCGTCGGCCGTCGCCCCACCCGAAGAGAACCCCGTCGAGGTCTTGACGAAATCGGCGCCGGCCTTCATCGACAGCTCGCAGGCACGCACCTTCTCCTCGTCGGAGAGCAGAGCTGTCTCGAGGATCACCTTGCTCGTCGCGCCGCGCTCCTGACACGCCTCGACGACGGCGCGGATGTCCTTGTGCACCAGATCGTCGTCGTGGCCCTTGAGGGCGCCGATGTTGATGACCATGTCGATCTCTGCGGCGCCCTCGCGGATCGCGCGACGGGCCTCGAGGGCCTTGATCTCCGACGGCTGGGCGCCGAGCGGAAACCCGACCACCGCGCAGACCTTGACCGGGGCCCCGCGGAGGATCTCGGCGGCCTGCTTGACGTACGAGGGGTTGACGCACACCGAGAAAAAGCCGTGCGTGCGTGCCTCGGCGCACAGTTTCTGGATGTCGGCGCGGGTCGCTTCGGGCTTGAGGAGGGTGTGGTCGATGAGCTTCGCGAGTTGGTCGGGTGGGATCGCCACCGTCGAAACCCTGCCGCCGGTCGCGAGGAGCTGCTTGACCTTCTCGGCGATACGGGTCACGTCGGCGGGATCGAGGTCGCCGCCGCCCGCGGCGCTCTCGCGTCCGCGCCCGCGCTCGATCTCGCGAATCAGCGCCACACGCGCCTTGTGGCGCTCGGCCGTGCACGAGCCGGCGAGGAACACCTCGACGATCGACTTCGCGGCCTCGGTACCGACATGGGCGGCACCGAGCGTGAGGACGTTGGCGTCGTTGTGCTCGCGGGCGTTGCGGGCGAGTACCTCCGAGTAGCACGCGGCGGCCCGCACGCCAGGTACCTTGTTGGCGGTCATCGCGGAGCCGATGCCGGCCCCGTCGACCGCGATGCCGAGGTCCGCTTGGCCACCGGCGACCAGCAGGGCGACGGCGTGGGCGAACCGTGGGTAGTCGACGGGGTCCTTCGACGAGGTCCCGCAGTCCTGGACCGCGTGACCGAGCGTCCTGAGGTGCTCGACCAGTGCCTGCTTGAGCTCGAAGCCACCGTGATCGGCACCGATGGCAACGCGGAGGTGGGGCGCCATGAGCGGATGCTACCTCAAATGATGGGGGACAGGGGACGGGGGACAGTGGACAGTGCAAGGAATCGAGCGTGGTAGGCTCGGCGACAGGCCCGGAGGGACGTGATGAGGAAGCTGCTGCGAATCCTGCCCTGGATGCTCTTGCCCGCCGCGATGGCGGCCGGACTCGTCCATGCCCCGGCGCTCGTGCGGTTCGTCCTGGCCGGGGCGGCCTTGATTCCTGTCGCGGCGTTGCTCGGCGAGGCCACCGAGCAGCTCTCGGCACGCCTCGGCCCGGTCGCGGCGGGGTTGCTCAACGCCACCTGCGGCAACGCGGCAGAGCTCATCATCGCGGTCCTCGCGCTGCGCCGGGGTCTCGTCGAAGTCGTGCAGGCGTCGATCTCCGGATCGATCATCGGCAACCTCCTGCTCGTCCTCGGCCTCGCCCTCGTGATCGGAGGCGCCAGGCACAAGGTGCAGCGTTTCTCCCCGCTGGCCGCGGAAAGCCAGCTCGGCTCGTTGGCGCTCGCCGTCTTCGCGCTCCTGCTTCCGGCGGTCTTCTTCCACCTCGCGAGGCTGTCGCACCGCGAGGACCTCACGGTTCCGCTCTCGCTCGTCGTCGCGGCGGTGCTCCTCGCCGTCTACGCCGCCGCCCTGGTGTTCTCGCTCCGGACCCACAAGCATCTGCTCGGCGGCGGGCACCAGGCCGAGGCGCCGCGGTGGTCGAGCCGGCGCGCCGTGTGGACGCTCGTCGCGGCGGGCGCCGCCACCGGGGTGGTCTCCGAGATCCTCGTCGGCAGCGTCGAGGAGGTCGGCCACTCGTTGAGCCTCGGCCCGGTGTTCATGGGGGTGGTCGTCGTTGCGGTACTGGGCAACGCCGCGGAGCACGCTGCTGCCATCATGTTCGCCTGGCGCAACGACATGGATTCGGCCATCTCGATCTGCTTCGCCTCGTCGTTGCAGGTCGCGTTGTTCGTGACGCCCGCTCTTGTGCTGCTGTCGTTCCCGCTCGGCAACCCGATGACGCTGGTGTTCTCGGGGATCGAGGTGATCGCGGTGGCGGTGGCGGTCGGGCTCACCGGTCTCGTCACGCTCAACGGGGAGAGCAACTGGCTCGAGGGCGTCCAGCTCCTGGCGCTGTACGTGATCCTGGCCGTGTGTCTCGCCCTGTTGCCCCCGACCGAGGCCTTGCTTCCCCTGTGACGGCCCGGGTGGACGACCTGCCTCGCGTGGCGCGGATCGTCTCCGGCGGTCAGACCGGCGTCGACCGGGCGGCGCTCGACGTTGCGCTGGAACTCGGGATTCCGTGTGGGGGATGGTGTCCCCGCGGACGACGCGCCGAGGACGGCCCGGTACCGGACCGCTTTCCACTGCGGGAGACTCCCGGCCGCGACTACCCGCGGCGGACCGCCTGGAACGTCCGCGACAGCGACGCCACGCTGGTCCTCACCCGGGGCTCGCTGCGCGGAGGCACGGCGCTCACCGTGCGCGTCGCGCGGCAGACGGCCAAGCCGGTACTGGTCGTCGACCTGGGCGACATGCCCTCCCCACAGCCGGCGCTGGCCTGGCTGGAGTTGCACCGGGTTGCGGTCCTGAACGTCGCGGGTCCGCGCGAGAGCGAGAACCCGGGGATCGCCGACCAGGCGCGAACCTACCTGCGGCTCCTCCTGTCGCACGAGCGCGGAGGCCATCGGCAGGCGGGGGCCCGTGGGCGCGTCGTCGTCGCATGAGAGCGGGGCATCTCGCAACCGAGTCAAGCTTGTGAAAACCCGGACATTCTCGATTCCGGGCAACCTCGCAGGACCACCCGCTGCTGCTCATGACCTGTCCCATCAACGACTTCATCTTGGTCCGGCAACCTGCGACATCGGGCCCGGTCCTCTTGACTTTTTCCAAAAACGGCTCATAGTGCGCCGCGCGTGGTTCCGGCATCCTTGCTGGCTGCGCGGTAGTGCTACGGGCCGTTGGCGGAGGTTGAAGCAGGTGGTGGGACGTCCCAGCGAAACCGGACGAACTCCCTGAAGAGTTGCCGATCCCGGAGGAGCCAAGGCATGCGGAAAGCCCCGATTCCCCTGATGTTGTGCGCCGTACTGGCGGTGGCGCCGCTGGCCGGGTGCCACAAGGTCAAAGCCCGCGCCGAACTCAAGGAGGGCAACCAACTATACAAGGAGGAGAAGTACAAGGAGGCGCTGGAGCAGTTCAAGCTCGGTGTCCAGTTGGATCCGACCCTGACATTCGCCCAGCGGTCGGTCGGCCTCACGGCGATGGCGCTCTTCAAGCCCGGCGACAAGTCCAGGCAGAACATGCAGTACGCCGAACTGGCCGTCGACGCATTCCAGAAGTACCTCCGCGCCTACCCGCAGGACGCCAAGGTCGAGGACTACCTCGTCGGGATGTGGGTCAGCTCCGAGCAGTACGACAAGGCCGTCACCTACCTCAAGAAGCAGCGCCAGGAGCACCCGGAGAACGCCAAGTACAACCAGGGTATCGTCGGGGTGTTGATCAAGGCGATGCGCTTCCAGGATGCCTTCGACTTCGTCGCCGACAAGGCTCCGCGCGACGCGGGCCTTTGGTACAACGTGGGGACGCAGGCCTGGTCGAAGTCCTACAACGACCCGACGGTATCGTTCGACGACCGGACCAAGGTTGTCGACCTCGGGATTCAAGCCATGCAGCGGGCGGTGGACAGCAAGTCGGATTACATGGAGGCGATGGTCTACTACAACCTCCTGTACCGCGAGAAGGCGAAACTGACGCTCGACGAGAAGGTCAAGGCGGAGCTGATCGCCAAGGCCAACGAATGGCGTGACAAGGCTCTGGCGTTGAAGAACAAGGGGAAGCAGCCCACCCCGAAGCCTTCGGCAGCCAGGTGAACGGGGACCGACAATGTTCGAAGACTCCCTGATCGAATCGAAGAAGAGGCCCCAGTCCAAGGTCAAGCTGCTGATCCTCCCGATCGCGCTTGGACTCCACGCCGTCGCGCTCCTCGCCGTGGTCGCGGGACAGCTCTGGGCCGTCGAGGAGCTTCCCGAACCGACCATCCAGGTGAGCTTCTACGCGGCGCCGCCGCCGCCACCGCCGCCGCCGCCGCCGCCGCCGCCGAAGGCGGCTCCGGCCCCGGTTCAGCAGGCTCCCGTCAACGCGCCGGTCGTCCAGCCCAAGGAGATTCCCCAGGAGATCCCCAAGGGATCCTCGGGCGGGGGTGGCGTCGAGGGTGGTGTCGAGGGTGGCGTCGAGGGTGGCGAGATGGGCGGTGTCGTCGGTGGCGTCCCGGGTGGCGTACCCGGCCTCCCGACCCCGGTCATCGTCGAGGACGCGCCGATCCGTGTCGGTGGACCGGTGTCCGCACCGGAGCTCATCAAGAGGATCAACCCCGAGTATCCTGAGGTCGCCCGCAAGGCGCGCATCCAGGGCGTGGTCATCCTCGAGGCGATCATCGACAAGGAAGGCAACGTTACCAACGTGCGCGTGCTTCGCGGACTCCCAATGGGCCTCTCGGAGGCGGCGCAGAACGCCCTGATGCGGTGGAAGTTCAAGCCGGCTTTGATGAACGACCGCCCCGTGAGCGTCTACTACACCCTGACCGTGACCTTCACCCTACAGTGAGGTTTTCCAGAAAAGCCCCTTCGAAAGGAGAATCGTAATGGACTTCGGACCCGTAGCGCTGTGGCAGTCGATGGGCATGATCGCGAGGGCTGTGACCCTGCTGCTTCTCGTAATGTCCGTCTATTCACTCACCGTCGCGGTCGAACGCGCCCTGACCTACCGGAAGGCGAAGAAGGAATCGCTCGATTTCGCCCGCCAGGTGACGCAGTTCCTCAAGCAGAACCGTCCACAGGACGCGATCGCGGCTGCGCGCAAGTACAAGCACTCCCACCTGGCCAAGGTGGTGGCCGCCGGCCTGCTCGAGTTCCAGAACGAGAGCCAGCTCTCGCCGCTGACCGGTGAGGACGTCATCGAGGCCGCGCGCCGCGCCATCGAGCGCACCTCGCTGATCACGACCGCCGACTTCAAGCGCGGCACCGGCGGACTCGCGACCATCGGCGCGACCGCCCCGTTCGTCGGCCTGTTCGGTACCGTCATCGGTATCATCAACGCGTTCAAGGGCATGGCGCTTACCGGCTCGGGCGGCATCGGCGCGGTGTCGGCGGGTATCGCCGAGGCGCTCGTGACGACGGCGTTCGGCCTGTTCGTCGCCATCCCGGCCGTGTGGCTCTACAACTACCTGTCGCAGAAGATCGAGCGCTTCCAGGTCGAGATGAGCAACTCGTCCTCCGAGCTGATCGACTTCTTCATCAAGCAGGCGGGCGGCACGCACGCGGTCGGCATCAGCAAGTGAGCACGGCCGCGCGCCGTGCGATCACCTGCGCGGGAGGGACCCATGCAGCTCCGCGGACATAAGAAAGAGGAACCCGTCATCAAGGCGGGAGCCGTCCAGTCCGACATCAACGTGACGCCGCTCGTCGACGTCTGCCTCGTGCTCCTCATCATCTTCATGGTCGTCACGCCGCTGCTGCAGAAGGGCGTCGACGTCGCCCTGCCGGAGACCACGCGGCCCGAGAAGGTGCCGGAGAACGAGCAGCAAATGGTCGTCGCGGTCAAGATGGACGGGAGCGTCTTCGTCGGACAGGACTGGGTGCCGGCCGGCCAGCTCGCGGCGGCGATCAAGAAGATCAAGACGGAATCGCCGAACAAGGAAATCGTAGTCAAGGGCGACAAGCGACTGCGGTACAAGGAAATCCGCGAGGTCATGAAGGTCCTCAACGACGCGGGTTTCACCAAGGTCGGCCTGATTGCCCACAAGAAGGAAACGGGCTCGTCGACGAACATCTACTGAGTTCCGCGGGGTTTGTTGAGGTACGGGCGGGTCTCACGCGTCCGAACCGAGGAGGCGCATCATGTCAATGGCGGTTGGTAGCCCGAGCGGCACGCTTAAAGCGGACATCAACATCACACCCCTCGTGGATGTGGTCCTGGTGCTCCTGATCATCTTCATGGTGATCACGCCCATCCTGCAGATGGGCTACGACACGAACGTCCCTCCGAAGGACAACACGGTGTCGACTCCATCGACCCTCGATCAGGTGATCATCCGGCTGGAGGGTGACGGGCGGATCTTCATCAACAAGGAGGAGGTCGGTGAGAGGGAATTCCCGACCAGGCTCCAACAAGTGTTGCGGGGTCGCGAGTCGAAGGTGACGTTCTTCGCCGCCGCCGGTACGCTTTCCTACGAGAGGGTGATGTACTACATGGATCTGTGCAAGAACAACGGCGCTCAGAAGCTGGGCATCGTGCTCGAGGAGCTTTCTGGGAGTTAGGGTGATCGTGCCGCGCCGTCCCGGCCCATCGTGATGGTGCGGGTCCGAAGTGGGTTTTTCGCGCGCCGCCTCCGGGCGGCGCGCTTTTTTCCCCAGCCCTGACTCGCCCGGTGAGACCGGCCGGAGCTTGCCGGACCCTTGCTTGTGTGCGAATCTTCACAAACTGGAGGGGAGCGATGTTCCGTACCTTCGAGGAAGCCCAGGCTTTCACCCGCGACCGAGCGATCGCGATGGTCGATCTGAAGTTCTGCGACCTCTGGGGGCGCTGGCATCACGTCACCCTGCCGTCCGGCCGGTTCACACCCGGATTGATGGAGAGCGGAGTCGGGTTCGACGGGTCGAGCGTCGGCTTCAAGACTGTGAGCGCCGGTGACATGGTCTTGGTCCCCGACCTCTCGACCGGGTTCCTGGACCCGTTCTGGGAGGTGCCGACGCTGTCGTTCGTCTGCTCGACCTTGGAGGCGGACACCCGGCAGGTCTTCCCCTACGACCCGAGGAACATCGCCACGCGGGCAGAGGAGTACCTCAAGACGAGCGGCGTCGCCGACGCGTCGATGTGGGGGCCGGAGTTCGAGTTCTACCTCTTCGACGGCGTGGCGTACGAGAACGGGATGAACGTCTCGTCGTACCGTGTGGAGTCGCAGGAGGGTGACTGGCGCTCGCACGAGCTCGGGAGCGGCTACACGATTCCGCGCCACGGCGGCTACCACGCGATCCCGCCGCACGACCACCTCTACAACCTACGCACGCGGATCACCACGCGACTGCAGGAGATGGGCGTCGAGGTGAAGTACCACCACCACGAGGTGGGCGGTCCCGGCCAGTGCGAAATCGAGACCCCGCTCTTGCCTCTGATCCGAGCGGCGGACACGGTGCTGTTGGTCAAGTACGTGGCCCGGATGACGGCAAGCCAGCTCGGGATGACGGCGACGTTCATGCCCAAGCCGCTGTACGGCGAAGCAGGCTCCGGCATGCACTTCCACCAGCAACTCCTGCGTGGTGGGCAGAACCTGTGCTTCGACGCGCAGGGCTACGGCAGCGCCAGCGCCCTGGCCCGCTCCTACATCGCCGGACTGCTCCTCCACGGCGGGGCGGTCATGGCCTTCACCAATCCCTCGACGAACTCCTACCGGCGGCTCATCCCGGGTTACGAGGCGCCGATCTCGGCGATCTTCTCGGTGGGCAACCGCAGCGCGGCGATCAGGATCCCCAAGTACGCCAACCGGCCCGAGAGCGCGCGCTTCGAGTTCAGACCCCCGGACGCCACGTGCAACCCCTATCTCGCGATCGCTGCGCAGCTCATGGCCGGGATCGACGGCATCCAGCGCAAGCTCGATCCCACCGAGTTGGGGTACGGCCCGGTCGACGAGGACATCTTCACCTGGGAGCCGGCCAGGCGGGCGAAGATCAAGGCGCTGCCAACCTCGCTCGGCGAGACGATGTCCGCTCTGGAGACCGACCGGGAGTTCCTCCTCGCCGGCGACGTCTTTTCCGCCGACCTCATCGAGCGGTGGATCGACCGCAAGCGGTGGGAGTCGCGCGAGGTGCGCAACCGTCCGCATCCGTACGAGGTGGAGCTGTACTACGACCTGTAGTCGACGTCGGATCGGGACGACCCTGGAATCGGCGAGCCTCACGCTCGCCGATTTCACTTTTTCGGCCCAGAGTGTCTAATCTGATGCCATGAGCCTGACACGACTGCAGCGTGGGTCCCGCCTCCCGGTCGCCCGTGGACTGGTCGCCGGGAGTGCCCTCGCCCTCCTCTTGGTCGCCCCATCGTGCGGCGCTGCCGTGCTCCAGGAGAAGCAGGACGGGGGTGGTGCGTCCGCCGTCGGGACGCCGGTCAAGGGAGAGCCCGTGAAGCCGGTTCCGAGTTGGAAGGACATCGACCGACTGGTCGACGAGCAGAAGTTCCAGAAAGCCCTCGAGGCCGTCGAGATCCGCCTCCAGGCGGCGCGCGGCACGACCGACGACAGCGAGCTGACCCGAGCGCTGATCAAGGCGACCCAGCTCCGGACCGGTCTACACGGCTACGAGACCGCGGTGCGCTTCCTGCGCGAGCAGCCGTGGCCGCAGAGCGTGCTCGCCCGCACCACGCTCCGCCTGTTCTATGCGCACGCCCTCGTCACGTATGCAGAGGCGTACTCGTGGGAGATCGGCCAGCGCGAAAAGGTCGAGAGCGCGGGGGTGCTCGACCTCAAGGCCTGGACCCGCGACGAGATCGTCGCAGAGGCGCTGCGGGCGTACGGCGAGGTGTGGAGCGACCGCGAGTCGTTCGGCGGCGAGGCGATCGGGATCCTCGAGGAGTACCTGGAAGCGAACGACTACCCGGCCGAGGTGCGGGGCAGGCTGCGGGACGCGCTCTCCTATCTCACCGTCGAGCTCCTTGCCGACACCTCGTTCTGGAGCCCTGAGCAGTCGAACGAGGTGCATCGCGTCGACCTGGCGGCGCTCCTGACACCCCACCACGGGGCGCCGGCGGCCGACCCTGACGACACGACCGCCCACCCGCTCGTTCGCTTCGCCGCGGTCCTCGGGGATCTCGAGTCATGGCACGCGAGCGCCGGGAGGCGCGAAGCGGCGCTCGAAGCCCGTCTCGAGCTCGCCCGGCGCCTCCACGCGGCGTTCGACGAAGACGATGATCGGGCCGCCATCGTGGCCGAACTGGAGCGTCGCCTACCCGAGTTCCGCGAGGTGGCCTGGTGGGCCGCGGGCATGGCGCAGCTCGCCGAGTTCGTCCAGGAGACGGACGGCGCCGACAGCCGGGTGCGCGCGCGGGAGCTCGCCCTGCAGGGCGCCGCGGCCTACCCGCAGTCGATCGGGGGCCGCCGCTGCGCGCACCTGGCTGCGGCCATCGCCGCTCCGGACTACTCGCTCGAGTCGATGACGGCCGACGGCGCCGGCCGGCGGTCGCTGCTCGTCACCCACAAGAACCTGACGAGCCTGAGCTTCCGCGCCTACGAGACGGACCTCGTCCGCCGCGTCGAGACGGCCCGTGACTACAACCTCCTACCCAACGCCGACGAGCTCCGCGCTCTCGCGAGGTCGAAGCAGCCGGTCGCGCGCTGGAACGTGGACCTCCCCGCGACCCCCGATTACCGCAGCCACCGCACCTTCGTCAGCCCGCCCCTGACCAAGGCCGGGTTCTACGTGATCGTCGCCTCGCCCCGCGCCGACTTCAAGGGAGTGGACAGCCGGATCCTCGCAGCAGTCTTGAACGTGACCGATCTCGTCCTCGTGACGGGTCGCGACGACGACGGCGGGGCCGAGGTGAGGGTGCTGTCCGGGACGACGGGTGCGCCGCTAGCCGGCGTCGAGGTCGCGCTCTACCGTTTCGACTGGCAGCAGGGGCACCGACGCATCGAGGCCCGGAGGGCCGGCGACGACGGTCTGGTCCGCTTCGAACCCCGGCTGGGGCGGGAGGCGGGGCCGCACTTCCTGCTCGCCCGGCGCGGCGCGGAGGCCGCGCTGGAGTCGGACAGCCTGTGGTTCCAGCGCCGCGAGGAGCCCCAGGAAACGTCGGCGTGCCTCATCTACACCGACCGCAGCATCTACCGGCCGCAGCAGAAGGTGCTGTGGAAGGTCCTCGCCTACCGGGGGAGGGGCGAAGTGGGGAGCTACCGTACCCTGGCCGGGAGCTCAGTGACGGTCTCGCTGCTCGACGCCAACGGCCAGACCGTCGAGTCCGCCACGTTGGCCACCAACCGGTTCGGCACCGCGGTGGGCGAGTTCGTGCTCCCTGCCGGGCGGGCGCTCGGCGCCTGGCGGCTGTCCAGCTCCCTCGGCGGCAGCCAGGGGTTCCGCGTCGAGGAGTACAAGCGTCCCACCTTCGAGGTCACGGTCACGGACCCGACCGCTCCGCTTCGCTTGAACCGCGAGGCGCGCCTCACCGGCGAGGCCAGGTACTACTTCGGCCTGCCCGTCACGGCCGGTCAGGTCAAGTGGCGGGTCACCCGCGAGCCGGTCATGCCGCCGTGGTGGGGTTGGTGGGGACGGAAGTCGTCTGCCCGGTCGGTACAGACCATCGCCTCAGGTACCGCGACGCTCGCGGAGGACGGGCGATTCGAGGTTGCCTTCACGCCGCGTGCCGACGAGCGGCTGGCCGCGGACGAGAAGGTCACGTACCGCTTTGCGCTCGCCGCCGACGTCAGCGACGAGGGAGGCGAGACGCGCAGCGCGAGGCGCGTCTTCCGTCTCGGATTCGTCGCGGTCGAGGCGAGCATCGAGACCGACAGCTCGTTCTTCCGCTCCGGGGCTTCGGCGCGCCTGACCGTCCGGCGCACCTCCCTCGACGGCGTCGCCCGGCCGGGGCCGGGGAGCTGGCGGCTCATGAGCCTGGTCCAGCCGGTCGCGACGTTGACCCCGGCCGACCAGCCGCGCACGACCGCGCCGCGGAGCGACCCGGCGCCAGAAGCCGAGACCGCGGGCGACCGCCTTCGGGCGCGTTGGGAGACCGGTGTCACGGTCGAGGAGATCCTCCGCAACTGGCCCGCCGGGCCAGAGCTGCGCCGCGGCACGGTGGACCACGACGCCGCCGGCGAGGCCGCGATCGACCTGGGGACGCCGCCGCCTGGCGCCTACCGGCTGATCTACGAGACCCGCGACGAGTTCGGCGCGACGTGCGAGGCGACGCGCGACCTGGTCGTGGCGGGTCGGGCGGGCCGTCTCGCCGCGCCGCTGGTCGTGTGGAGCGAGGCCGCGTCGGTACCAGTCGGCGGCACCGCACGCCTGCTCGTCCACTCAGGCCTGCCGAACCAGCCCCTGTTCCTCGACGTCTTCAGCGGGGGCGTCCGAGTCGAGCGCCGGCGCTTGACACCGGGCAACGGACTCGAGCTCATCGAGGTCCCCGTCACCGCGGAGCGCCGCGGCGGGTTTGGGGTAAGCGTGACCGGCGTGCGCGATCACCAGTTCCTCCAGGCCACGGCGCAGGTGTTCGTGCCGTGGGACGACCGTGCGCTCGAGGTCAGTTTCGCGTCGTTCCGCGACAACCTCCGCCCGGGCGGGCGGGAGACCTGGCGCGTCACGGTCAAGGGCGCCGGCGCCGAGGCTTCGGCGGCCGAGCTGCTCGCCTACATGTACGACAAGAGCCTCGACGTCTTCGCGCCGCACGTCCCCCCGGACCCGCAGCAGCTCTACCCAAACCGCGCCGCGGTGCGGACCAGCCAGGCGAGCCTCGGCTTCCAGGGCGGCACGTGGCTGGAAGGAGACGCCCGCGAGCTGCCGGAGTACCCGCAACTCGAAGGCGACAGCCTGAAGTTCTACGACTCCTGCGGCATCGGCGGACCGGGCCGGCGCCGCGCGATGTTCGAGGAGAGCGTCGCGATGGCGCCGCAGACGATGCGAGCGATGCCGGCACCGGCGGCGCCGATGGCCAAGTCGGCACCGGTGGGCGAGGCCTCGGGCGTAGCCGGCGCCGAGGAGGACGCTGAGGCGCCTCCGCCGGAGGCCGAGCCGCCGCAGCTCCGGGCGGACTTCGCGGAGACGGCGTTCTGGAAACCGCAGCTCCTGACCGGCGAGGACGGCAGCGCGGCGATCGAGTTCACCGTCCCCGACTCGGTGACGGCGTGGAACGTCTGGGTGCATGCCGTCACCCGCGACCTCAAGGCCGGATCGCTCCACCGGGAAGCCAGGAGCGTCAAAGAGATCATGGTCCGGCCCTACCTGCCGCGCTTCCTCCGCGAGGGGGACCAGGCCGAGCTCCGGGTCGTGGTCAACAACGCGTCCGATCGCGAGCTCGAGGGCTCGCTCACCTTCGACATCCTCGACCCGGCCGGCGAGACCAGCGTGCTGGGCGAGTTCGGGCTCACGCAGTCTGCAGCCTCGCGGGCGTTCACGGTGAAGGGCGCCGGCTCGACCAGCGTCGCGTTCGCGGTGACCGCGCCGAGGCGGGTGGGCGCGGTGGCGGTCAAGGTGATCGCCACGGCCGGCGATCTCTCCGACGGCGAGCTGCGCGTCCTGCCGCTCCTCCCTGGGCGCATTCACCTTACGCAGTCGCGGTTCGTCACGCTGCGCGACGCCGACCGCCGCACCATGCGCTTCGACGACCTGGCCCGCGACGACGACCCCACGCGGGTGAACGAGCAGATGGTCGTGACGGTCGACGCGCAGCTCTTCTACACCGTGCTCGCGGCCCTCCCGTACCTCGTCGACTACCCCTACGAGTGCACCGAGCAGACGCTCAACCGGTTCGTCTCCACGGGCATCGTCTCGACCCTGTACGACGACTACCCGGTGGTGGGGAAGGTCGCCGCGGAGCTCGCCAAGCGGGACACGCGGCTCGAGACGTTCGACGCCGCGGACCCCAACCGCAAGATGGCCCTCGAGGAGACCCCGTGGCTCGTCGAGGCACAGGGCGGCACGGATGCCGGGCATGGCCTGACCAACGTCCTCGACCCGCGCATCGCCAGGGCGGAGCGGGACACGGCGCTCGCCAAGCTCCGCAAGGCGCAGACCGCCAACGGGGCGTTCCCATGGTGGCCGGGCGGGCCGCCGTCGCCGTACATGACGCTGTACATCATGCACGGCCTGGCCAGGGCCGCGGAGTTCGGCGTCGACGTGCCACGGGACATGGTCCAGCGGGGCTGGAACTTCCTCGGCGGGCACTTCCGCGCCGACCTCAAGCGCCTCATGGCCGAGGATTGCTGCTGGGAGTTCCTGACCTTCCTGAACTACGTCGCGACCTGTTACCCCGACGCCTCGTGGACCGGCAACGCCCTGCCCGAGTCCGAACGCCGGGAGATCCTCGGGTTCTCCTACAGACACTGGAAGCAGCACTCGCCCTACCTCAAGGGGTACCTGGCGTTGACGCTCGCGCGGATGGGCCGGGAGAACGACGCGCGGGCCGTGTGGTCGAGCGTCATGGACTCGGCGAAGACGACGCAGGACGAGGGCACCTTCTGGGCGCCCGAGGACCGCGCCTGGCTCTGGTACAACGACACCATCGAGAGCCACGCCTTCGCGCTCAGGGCGCTGATGGAGCTCGAGCCGGGCAGCCCGCACCGCGACGGGCTGGTGCAGTGGCTCCTGCTCAACAAGAAGCTCAACCAGTGGAAGTCGACCCGCGCCACCGCCGAGGTCATCTACTCGCTGGTGCACTACCTGAAGCACGAGGGGGCGCTGGGAATCCCGGAGGACGCCACCGTCATCGCCGGGGGCCGGACGGTCCGATTCACGTTCTCGCCGGAGAGCTACACCGGCAAGAAGAACCAGGTCGTGATCCCCTCGGCCGGGATCGACCCCTCGACGACCTCGACGGTGATCGTCGAGAAGACCTCGAAGGGGTTCGCATTCGCCTCGGCGACGTGGCAGTTCTCCACCGAGCAGCTCCCGACCGAGGACCGCGGCGACTTCTTCGCGGTGTCCCGCCACTTCTTCAAGCGCGAGGGCACGCCGTCGGGGTTCGTCCTCAAGCCGCTCGCCGAGGGGGCCCTGCTCGCTGTGGGCGACCAGGTCGAGGTCCAGGTGTCGCTGCGTTCGAAGCACGAGGCGGAGTACGTCCACCTGCGCGACCCCAGGGCGGCCGGCCTCGAGCCCGAGAACGCCGTGTCGCGGTTCAGGTGGGATCTCGGCATCGGCTGGTACGAGGAGACCCGCGACTCCGGCTCCAACTTCTTCTTCGAGCGGCTCCCGGCCGGCGAGTACACGTTCAAGTATCGGCTCCGCGCCAACCTCGCCGGCACGTTCAAGGTCGCGCCGGCGACGGTGCAGTCGATGTACGCCCCCGAGTTCAACGCGTACTCGGCGGGCGCGACGCTCCGGATCGTCCCGGCGGAGTGAGCGCAGTGGAAGGCCGTGAACGAGAGACGCCGGCCATGGAGGCCGGCGTCTCGATGTCAACCGTGGCGAAAGACCGGGGCTACTCGAGCTTCTCGATCGGGAAGTGCAGGGCGGCCTGACCCTGCTGCACCGTCAGCACGTAGATGCCGGGGCCGAGCACCCGGGTGCACTTGACCTTCTGCATCTCCGGCTCGCCCTTGATCCCGCCGGTCGTCAGGTCGGCCGTGAACGTGGCGGTCGAGCTCTGCTCGTACCGGCGGTTGGGCCGCTCGTCGAACTTGGTGTAGTCCGTCGGCTTGTAGTCGCCGTAGAGGATGAAGTAGTAGTCGCTCCCGCGCATCCTCACCTTGGGCTCACCGTGGAAGCTGTTGATAGCGAACCCCTCTTCGGTGAACTCGGTCTCGACGTTGACGGTCGAGATCTCCATGATCTCGCCCCCGACCACGATGAACACGCCCTTGTGATCGGGCTTCGGCTCCCGGTTGCAGGCCGTGAGCGAGAGCGCCATCAAGGCCACGAGCAGCAGAGTAGGCATAGTCCTGCGCATGTCGGCTCCTCCACCTGTCGCCCTGTACCGGCGTCAGAGGGCGGAAGTATACCAGCCCGGAGGCGAGCGCAAGCCCCCACGGGGGTTACTCCTTCCTCGGGCGCGCGGCCGCCATCAGAGCCTTCGCGGCGGCGCGATCAAGCTGGGTGAAGGCCGAGAACTCCTGGCCCGAGAGCAGCGCTTCGCCCCCGTCCAGGGTGACGACATCGCCGGTCTGGTACGGGCTCGCGTCGGAGAGCATGTACGCGGCGAGGCTGGCGAGCTCGTCCGGAGTGCCGAAGCGGCGCAGCGGCACCCGCCGCACGGCCTCGCGCTCGATCTCTGGATGGGGCACGAGGCGCGAGAACGCGCCCTCGGTGGGGATCAACCCGGGCGCGATCGCGTTGAGGCGGATCCCGTAGGTCGCCCACTCGACGGCGAGCGATCGGGTCATGACCGCGACGCCGGCCTTGGCCACCGCGGAGGGCAGGACGAACGCCGATCCGATCGCCGCGTAGTTCGTGACGATCGACAGCACGCTCCCACCCCTGCCGCAGGCGACGAGACGTCGACCCAGCTCGCGCGTGCAGTAGAAGCTCCCGTAGAGGACGATGCGGACCACGGCGTCGAACGCGTTGTCGGAGAGCTCCTCGGAAGGGCAGAGGAAGTTGCCGGCCGCGTTGTTGACCAGCGAGTCGACCGGCCCGAGGGCCGCCTCGGCGGCGTCGAACGCGGCGACGACGGCCTTCGAGTCGCGAATGTCGCACGGCACCGCGACCGCCTCGCCGCCCGCCTTGCGGATGTCCGCGACGGTGGCATCGAGCGGCTGCGGGCGCCGGCCGAGGACCGCCACCCTCGCGCCGAGGCCGCCGAACCGCAAGGCCATGGCCCGGCCCAGACCGCTCCCGCCGCCGGTGATCAGCATGCTCTTGCCGCTGAGTAGGTCGTTCCTGAACGGTTCCATGGCCCCTCCCAACCGTTGGTACGCAGGGTAGCAGCCCCATGCTAGGGTTCTGTTCGAGCCCGGACGGGCGGCCGTTTCCCATGGCGCCGACAGGGGGAGGCATGAGCACACGATGGGGGTCGTCGAAGCGCACGTACGGAGGTCGAGAACCCTGAGTGCGGGCCGCGCTGCGGCGAGCCTCGGATGGCGGCTCGCCTTCGTCGCAGGCGTGGCCGCCGGACTCCTGCTGCCGGCGTCGTACGCGCAGCAGGTCCGACCGCGCGCCTCCCGAGGCTGGGTCGTGCCGACCAACCAGCTCGTCACACCGGCCGGCCGGTTGCTCACCTTCCTCGGCCGCCCCACCGACGTCCTGCTCCTCGACGACGGCCGCACGTGCGCCGTCAAGAACCTCGAGGGCGTCGTGTTCGTGGACCTCGACGAGATGGCCGTCGATCAGGAGGTCGCGACGGGGGAGTGGTCGCAGGGGGTGGTCGGGCTCGCGGCCGACGAGCAGGGCACCGTCTACAGCTCGGGCACCGGGGGACGCATCTGGGTCAACCGCCGCCAGCCCGACGGGTGCTACGCGCTCGACGCACCGCTCCAACTCCCGCCGGTCGCCGTCGGTGGGGACCCCGCGGCGACCGGGCTTGCCTATGACCGGTCGAGCGGGTCCCTGCTCGCCCTGTCGGGCCGGGGCAACACGCTCGTCCGGATGCGAGCGGCGACCGGCGAGGTGGTGGGCGCCCCGATCGCGGTCGGGGTGGCCCCGTTCGCCGTCGTGCTCGCGGGCTCGGGCAAGGCCTACGTGTCGAACTGGGGCGGCTCGCCGCCGGCCCCGTCCGACCCCCAGGCCTACACCTCGGACACCGCGGTGAAGATCGACCCGACGACGGGCGCCAGCGCCGAGGGCTCGGTGAGCGTCGTCGACCTCGATCGAGGCGCCGTCACCGCGGCGATCACCACCGGTCGCCACCCCAGCGGCCTCGCCCTGTCGCCGGATCGCCGCTTTCTCTACGTCGCCTGCGCCAACAGCGACGAGGTCGACGTCATCGCCACGGCACACGACCGCCTCGTCGAGCGCATCGTGGTTCGCCCCGAGGTCGCGCTTCCGTTCGGCAGCGGGCCGAGCGCCGTCGCGGTGTCGCTCGACGGCAGCCGGCTCTACGTCGCCAACGGGACCAACAACGCCATCGCCGTCATCGAGCTCGGCCCCGCCTCGTCGTCGTCGCCGACAGTGGCCGGTCCCAGCCGGCTGGCCGAGCTCATCCCGACCGGATGGCACCCCGGCGCGCTGGCGCTGCGGCCGATCTCGCCGCTCGCGACGCCGTCGCCGGGCGCGACCGAGGAGCTGATCGTCGCGAGCTTGAAGGGGATCGGCTCGAGGGCTCGCTTCGACAACGGGGCGTTCAACACCCACGGGCACGTCGGCACGCTGTCCGCGGTACTGCTTCCCCACACCCCGGACGTGGCCCACGCCCACACCGCGCGAGTGGCGGCCAACAACAGCCTCGAGCTGGCTCGGCTCGGCCTCGAGCCGCCGCGTCCCGGGATCGCCCCGCGCGCGCTCCCGGAGCGCCACGGCGAGCCCTCACGCTTCTCCCACGTGATCTACATCATCAAGGAGAACCGCACCTACGACCAGGTGCTCGGCGACCTGCCCCAGGGCAACGGCGATCCGTCGCTGACGATCTACGGCCGCGACGTCACACCCAACCAGCACGCCCTGGCCGAGGAGTTCGTCCTGCTCGACAACTTCCACTGCTCCGGCGTGCTGTCGGCCGACGGCCATGCGTGGGCGACCGAGGCGTACGCGACCGACTACCTCGAGCGGCATCTCGCGGCCTTCGTACGCAGCTACCCCTACGACGGCAGCGATCCGCTCGCCTACTCACCGCGCGGGTTCATCTGGGATGCTGCGCTCGCCCGGGGCCTGACGTTTCGCAGCTACGGTGAGTTCGGCCGCGGCGAGATCGACCCGCCGACGTCCACCTGGACCGACGTCTGGGACGACTTCCGGGCCGGCTCGGAGCGGATCACGTTCCGGGCGACGGCAAACATCGGCACGCTGGAGGGGAGCGTCGCCCCGACCTACGTCGGCCTCCTCGGGGCGGTGCCCGACGTCGTCCGGGCGCGCGAGTTCTTCGAGGAGTTCCGGGCGTTCGAGTCGAACGGCAGGCTGCCTAACCTGACGATCATCCTGCTGCCCAACGACCACACCGAGGGGACGCGGCCCTCGTTCCCGACCCCCCGGGCGATGGTCGCCGACAACGACCTCGCCCTGGGCCAGATCGTCGCCACCGTGACGCGCTCCTCGTTCTGGCCGCGGACCGCGATCTTCGTCGTCGAGGACGACCCCCAGGACGGCTTCGACCACGTCGACGCCCATCGGACCGTGGCCCAGGTGATCAGCCCGTACACCCGCCGGGGCCTCGTCGACAGCACCTACTCCACCCAGGTCAGCATGCTCAAGACCATCGAGCTGATCCTCGGGCTCGCGCCGCTCAACCAGCTCGACCTGGCCGCCCCGGCGATGCGCTCGTGCTTCCGGGAAGTGGCCGACCTGACGCCGTACCGCGTCCGGGCGAACCGGATCCCGCTCGACGAGATGAACCCCGAGCTGTCCGCCCTCAGCGGTGAGGCGCTCCACTGGGCCCGGGCGTCGATGGAGCTCCCGTTGGACGAGATCGACAAGGCCGACGAGGACACCCTAAACCGGATCCTCTGGCATGCCGCCCGGGGCGACGGGATCCCGTACCCCGAGCGGCTCGGCCCGGCCGAACCAGGCGGACCGGACGATCGCGAGCGGCCCCGCTGAGGCGCTGCCTCGTGTCCGGCCCCGAACGTCGCCTGCCGCGGCGAGCTCCGGCTAGCGAGCCTCGGCCGCAGCCAGCGGTGCGACGATGACGTCGCCGCTGCCGGTGTCGGCGGTGATCCGGATCCGGCCGTCGCCCCGGGTGTAGCCGACCACCGTACGACCCTCGACGAGCGCCCGGGCGTCGTCGTAACGGCAGACGAGGTCGCCGGAGCCCTGGTCGGCGCGTACCTCGAACGGCGCGTCGGCAGGCAGCCGGAGGCGGACGTCGCCTGAGCCGGTGTCGGCCCGGACGCGGGTGAGCCGGGAGCCGGTGGCCTCGAGCTCGACGCTCCCCGAGCCGGTGTCGGCCTCGAACGACTCGATGTCGGCGCCGAGGACCCGGACGCTGCCGGACCCGGTGTCGGCCTTGACGCGCCGGGCGGTGACCGTCTCGACCCGCACGCTTCCCGAGCCGGTGTCACAGGTGACGGCGTCGCCGTCGAAGCCCTTCAGCTCGATGTCCCCGCTGCCCGTATCGCCGGAGAACGAGCCTGTGATGGCGCTGGCCACGATGTCGCCGGAGCCGGTGTCGGCCGACACCCGCCCGTCGAGGGTGCGGAGCTCGATATCGCCGCTTCCCGAGTCGAACGTCACGGTCCCCTTGAGCCCCTCGCCCGTCACGCGGCCCACGTGGTTCGTGAACGTGCCGTGGACGGCAGTGCGCGGCACCGTGACCTCGATGTCCGCCCAGAGCTCGACGCCCCGGCTGCTGCTCACCCGCACCTTGCGGCCGTCGTACTCGAACGACGAGTTGCCGGCGTGCGGGTAGCGGAACGTCCAAATGTCGGTGGGGACGCGCAGGCGGAGCACCGGCTCGCCCTCCTTGCCGGTCACTTGCTCGAGCCGCACCGCGCCGGCCAGTTCGCCGTTCTCGGCGTGCACGGTAGCGACCGCCACGACCTTGTCGCCGTCGCCGGCCGAGACGCGCATGACACCGGCGAGATTCTCCACGGCGAAGGAGCTTGCCGGGCTGCCGGCCAACTCGACCCGCAGCGTCTTCGTCACCTCGGCGAACGCCCCCGTCGTCACGGCGACGGCGAGCAGGACCAACACGACCGTACGGCGCATCACGCACCTCCCAGGACTAGGTTCGTCTCACGCATTCAACGAAGCGGGGCGCACCGAGGTTCTCTCCTTCGCGCGTCGGCGCGGTCCAGAAGCCCGGGGCGCCTGTCTCAGGCCGGATTCGGCAGGTCGCCGAACCACCCGCGGAGAGTGTCGAAGACCTCCCGGCTGAACGGCATGACGAAGTGGTTGACCCCGGGCAGGAGGGCGAAGCGACCGTTCCCGACGAGGTCCAGCTCGTCGTCCGGGCCGAGGTTGGCGGCACTGGCGGCCGAGACCAGGCCATCCGTGGCCCGGATGGCCGGGCCGGTCCGCGCGCGGGCGGACAGTGAGCCCGCGATGGCGTAGGTCCGCGCCCAGGGGAGGGGGGGGACCGGCACCCGGTGGGGCTTCAGCCCGCCCCACGACGGCGGCTGCTCCCACGCCTCGCGGAGCATCGCGCCGTGGCGCAGGTCGCGGATCCCGTCGCTGCGCATGTCGAGGATGCGGCCGGCGAAGGTCAGGAAGAACGTCGGGACGGTGTAGACCCAGAAGTCCGTGAGCCCGGCGATCGGGCCCAGGGGTGCCCGTCCGCCCAGCCGCAGGCTGTGGAAGAGCCTTCGCAGCCCGAGCGCCGACAGGCGGAGCGGAATGGGGGCGCCGGCCACGAGGAGCCTGACGAGCTGCGCCCCCTTCTCGAGGGGGACACCGCGGTTCGGCGTGCCGAGGAGGACGACGCGGTCGATCCGCCGGGTGAACCCCATGCCGGCCTTGTCCCCCTGGAAAAGTGCCGAACGGCACACCAGGCCGCCCATGCTGTGGGCCACGAGGTGCCAGTGCGCCCCGGCTTCGCCAACCTCGTCCGCCAGTGCCTGCAGCAGGTTGGCGAGCTCGAGGCCGTTCTCCGAGATGTGCCGCCCGGTGTCGTAGAGGACGTGGACGGTGAACATGCCGAGCTCGCGCTCGAACGCCGAGGTCATGTCGAAGGTGGCGGCGCGCCAGCAGGAGTCGTCGTAGAGCAGGCCGTGGACGAAGAACACGACGCCATGTCCGGAGGCCTGCTCAGCGTAGAGCTGCGCGATCTCGCCGGGAGTGTGGTTCTGCCCCTGGCGGCGAAGCCGCATCCGCTCCGGGTAACGCAGCCCCGGCGGAAGCGAATCGCCGACGAGACCGCTCGTTCCCCCGCGGACTAACTCCCGGGTCCTCGCCAACTTGCGCTTCAACTGGTTTGCCGTGGTTTGTCGCCTCGCTGCGGTGGCGAGTATATCGGCTGTGCTCGAGCTCGGGGCGCGACGGCTGTCAGTTCCACCGCTTCGGGTCATCGTCGGGAGGTGGCGTCGGCGCGACGTGGAGCGGGCGCTCCTCGGCGTCCCAGGCGGCGCGCAACGCCGCGTCACGGTCGCGCCGGCGTTTGATGGCGAGGAGGGCCAGCGCCGTGATCGCCATCCACAGCGCCGCGGTGCTCGTCGCGAACGGCACCCACGTGTTCCACACCGTCTCGCGCCGGAAGTAGGCGCGCGCGAAGGAGCCCGTCGACTCGCCGGTCGCCGCCGCGAAGGCGTCGTCGAAGGCGCGACCCGCCGCGACCCCGGCGAGGATCCGGCTGACGGCGGTGTCGCCGTGCCGGCGGAGCAGATATCGCACCAGGGCGGCCGACACGGCATACCCCCGCGAGGCCGCGGCGGCGTCGCCGAGGAACGCGGCGTCGACCTCGTCGAGCGTCCGCGGCCCGCGCCCGATCGTCGCCATGGCCACCCGGGCGCCGTCCCCGACCCCCCACTCGCGGGCGGCCACCGTGGCGGCTCCCTCGTTGAACCAGCGCGGCACACTGCGTCCGCCGGTCGCGCGCGCGAGCAGCATGTGCGCGAGCTCGTGCCGGACCAATGCCTCCATGGTGCCGACGGGGTACGACGGCACCCGCGCCGGGAAAAGCACGACGGTGTCGAGGGCCGGCAGGGCGTAGCCGCTCACCCAGGACGGCGCCCGGGCGGCCAGCGCCGAGCGCTCGTCCGCCAGGACCACCCGGACCGGGCCACCCGGAGTCGCGAGCCCGAGGAGGTCCAGCAGCGAAACCCAGTCGCCGGCGCCGAGCGTCCGCACCGCGGCGGCGTGCCGCTCCAACTCGGGGGGCGCTTCGACGAGCAGCTCGGGCGCACCTGTCGTCGGCGTCCCGGCGAGGGCGCTCGACAGGAGCAGCCCACAGGCGAGCACCGCACGGGCGTGCCGGCCGCTGCGACTGGCGTGGAGGATGAACCCCATTCCTGCCGAGGCTAACAGAACGCCGAGCGGCGCTCAGCCTCGGCCATGGTCGCTGCGGATGCGATCCGACCGGGCGAACCTCGACCGCCCCGGCCGAACTGACGCACAGGCGATCTGAGCCCGCCGTACGATTCGAGCGCCTCACCGAAGAGCGTGCGCGTCAAGTTACCCCGGCGGTGATCATCTCCATCGCGTTCACGTACCGCTTGAAGAAGATCTGCGAAATCCGCTGCTGGATGGCATAGCCCACCACCGGGTTGTCGTCGAGGATCCGGCGTAGGGCGTTGATCTCGATCTTGAGCACTTCCGAGTCCTTCACGCACTCGGCCTTGAGGATGTAGCGCTCCAGCCCGGTGAGGGAGGACACGCCGAACATGCCTCCGTCGACGATGTCGTCCACGAGGAATCCCGCTTCGCCCGGCGCGGTCCTCCTCAGCTCGACCCTCCCCTTGAGGAGCACGAAGATGTGGCTCGCGACGACGCCCGGCGCGTAGACCGTTTCACCCTCTTTGAGGTGCATTATTCCGGATGCTGCGCTGAGCCGCTCGATCTCTCTCGGGCTCAGGAGCGAGAAGACCGCGTGACCCTTGAGCCTCTCCATCACCATCTCGCACACTCCTCTCCCGGCATCCGTGGCGGCGAATAAGCCCCACCCGTCCGTTCGGGTGGCCCCGCGCCAGTGTTGTCGGTTCTGCGGCCAATATCGGCCTGCGGTGCAGGTCGGGCAAGCGTCGGAGGAGTTCGGGTTCGAGGGGCAGTCGTTCGACCGGGCGCCACGGGGCGGGGTTGCCTATAATTAGGTCGACATCAAGGTCAGGAGGTCGAGAATGGGCTGCTTCCAGGTGCTGTGGTCGCTTCTCATCGGGTTCCTCGTTGGCCTCGTCGCTCGGGCGCTGGTGCCGGGCATCGACAGCATGGGGCTGATCCTGACGACCGTCCTCGGCGTCGTCGGCTCGCTGGTCGGCGGCTTCCTCGGCGGGCTGGTGTCCAAGCCCAAGGAGGGCGCGAAGTTCAACCCGGCGGGGTTCCTGCTCTCGGTCGTCGGGGCGATCGTGGTGCTCGTCCTCTGGCGGCTCGTTCGTTAGGGGTGCGCACGATGATCGGCGGCCAGGCAGCGACCGCCGGACGACACCGGAAGGAGACCGGCGATGACGGTGAAACAAGGCCTCACCCTGATCGTGACCCTGGCGCTGACCGGCTGCGCGACGTCGTTCAGCCCCGACCGGATCCGCCAGGAGATCGCCGTCCAGACCGGCGCCGACCCGCAGAGCATCCTCGAGTTCACCCTGGGGCCGACCATGCTGGTGCTCGCCCGCACCCTGTTCGTGAGCGAACCGACCGGAACGACCGCCGCCGGGCAGCCGCTGGCCGGCCTGCGGAAGCTGGAGTTCGCGGTCTACGACCTGCCACCGGGTCGCGCGCACGCGCTCGACTTCACGCGCATGAAGGTCACCGGCTGGGAAGCGACGGTGCGCCGGCGGGACGCCGCCTCGTCGACCGTGGTGCTCGTGCGCGGCGCCGAGGGTGACACCGTCGGCGACATCGTCCTGGTGACCGCCGGCGCCCGGCAGGCAGTCTATGCCCGCTGGTCCGGTCGCCTGTCGCGGTCGTTGCCCGAGGCGGTCGGCGAGGCCGTCGCCCGCGGTGGCCCGGACGGCGTCAAGCGCGAGCTGATGTCGCTGACCGAGCAGTCCAGGTAGCCCAAGCCGATCCCGGGCGAAGCCGCCCGGTTTGCGAGGATGCCCATGGATCCGGTTGATCTGAGGAGCCTGGAAGGCGCGGTCGTGGCGCTCGAAAGACCCACCTGGGCGATGCGCATCGTCAACCTCATCGGCATGCCCGTCGAAGCGGCGACGAAGCTGCTCCCGGCAAGGGCCGGCGCGATCGTCTCCAGGGCGACCACCAAGGCTGTTCGCAAGGCCCTCGTCGCCGCGGTCTCGACCATGGGGAAGAAGCACCGGGGGGCCCCCTCCACGTGGCTTCACCGGGCGGCGGTGGCTGGTAGCGGTGGGGTGGGAGGGTTCTTCGGCCTGCCGGGCCTTGCGGTCGAGCTGCCGATCTCCACCGTCATCATGCTCCGCGCGATCGCGGACATCGCTCGGAGCGAGGGCGAGGATCTCGCTAGCGTCGAAGGCCAGTTGGCGTGTGTCCAGGTCTTCGCCCTCGGTGGGCCGGGCCCGGCTGGCGATGTCTCGGAGACGGCGTACTACACCGTTCGGATCGCCCTCGCGAAGGCACTCTCCGAGGCGGCTGAGCTCATTGCAGCGAGGGGGATCGCCGAGGAAGGGGCGCCCGTCGTCGTCCGGCTCATCGCCAGGATCGCGGCGCGCTTCGATTTGGTCGTCAGCGAGAAGCTGGCGGCGCAGGCCGTGCCGGTCGTCGGCGCCGCCACCGGGGCGGCGATCAACCTGCTCTTCGTGAACACCTTCCAGCGAACCGCCGGTGGCCATTTCACAGTCCGGCGGCTGGAGCGGAAGTACGGCCTCGACGTCGTCAAGAGCGCCTACGAGGCAATCGCCGGGCGCTGAGACGACCGATTCAGGTGCGCGCCGAGTCCCGGCCTGCGCCGCTCAACGCCGCCGGGGAGCGGGCCTTCATTTGGCGCCCGACATCGATGAAGGTCCCCAGGTTGCCCATGAAGCGGCGGCAGCTCTCAGGCGACTTCCAAAACATGCTCAGGAAGTTCAGGACCCCGGAAGGGCGCCTGTAGTAGGTGTGGTAGAAGCGGAGGTAGAGTTCCTCGAGTCGCTCCCTGGTGAATCCCCGCGGGATGAACACGAAGTTCGCGCAGTTCATCTTGTCCCAGTCCTCGTCGAAGTCGCCGTACTCGAGGATCCGGTTGTAGATCGGGGAGCCGGGGAAGGGGGTGAACTTCGTGATGTTGACGTCGCTAAACGGGTGGCGGAGGGCATAGGCCGCGGTGCGGGCGACGGAGTCCTCCGTCTCGCCGGGGATGCCCATCATGAACAGGCCCTTGACCCGGATTCCCGCCTCGCGGACGTGCCGCACCGTCTGTGCCACGGCATCCAGATCGCTGCGTGTGCGGTGCTGGTCGATGAGGTCCTGGTCTCCGGATTCCACTCCGAGGTTGATCATCCAGCATCCACCCCGCTTGAGCGTCCGGATCAGACTGGCGTCCAGAAGGTCGGGGCGGCCGATGCAGTTGAAGGAGATCCCGAGGTCCCGCGAGCACAGCCTGTCCACGAACTCCTCCACCCGGCGCCTGTCCAGGATGAAGTTGTCGTCGTAGATGCTGACGTGGCGGATCCCGTAGCGAGCCTTGAGAAAGGCAAGGTGGTCGACCAGGTACTCCGCGCTGTGGGCGCGGAACGAGCTGCCGAACACGGATCGATCACAGTAGCTGCAGGAATAGGGGCAGCCGCGGCTGGTGATGAAGGTCGTGGCCGGGGAGCGTGGGTAGTTGAAGATGGGAAGCGGATAGGCGGCGGGGTAGCCGAGCAGTTTCTCGTAGGCGGGATAGGGCAACCGGTCGAGATCCGAGAGCGCCCGCCTGGGCCCCGTGAAGATCGCCTCGCCCTCGGGACCGCGGAAGGCGATTCCCGGGATGTCCGGGGAAGGGACGAGATCCGCCAGTAGCAGCTCCAGGAGCGTCTCCTCCCCTTCGCCCACCACGACGACGTCCACCGCGGGGAACTCGCGCAGGAGTCGTGCCCACAGCGAGGTCGGGTGCGGTCCCCCGAACAGGATGGTCAGCTCGGGCCGCGCCTGCTTGAGCTTGACCGCCAGCCGGTAGCCACCCATGAAGCCCGCGGTGGTAGCCGTGAAGCCGATGGCGTCCGGCCGGGTCGCGAGCACGGCCTGCACCGCCTGGTCCTCGGGGAGCGGGTGCGCGAAGAAGTCCAGGAGCGTGGCCGGGAAGCCCGCCCGCTCGGCCACGGCGGCCAGCATCAGGAGGCCGTGAGGCGGCATGACGTTGGCGATGCGGACGATGTCCTTCGTGCCCGAGACCCAGTTCTCGCCGTGGGGGTGGACGAAGGTGATTCGCTTGGGCTGGGCCATCGTCAGGAACCACTCCGAGCCGCAGCCCCCACCAAGAGCGGACGGCAGGTCAGCGGGAGAAGGAAGTATAGGCCACGCGTCTCGGGCCGGTCCGAGGGCCTCCCTGGATTGGCCTTCCAGGACCCACACTCTCGGCAGATCTCGAGCACGAGCCCTTCACTAACCCGGGCTCGGGCCAAGAATCTCGGGGGTGTTGGCCCCGGCACCTTGCAGGACCACGGACAACAGAGCTCAGTCGTCGATCACGAAGGTCACCATCATGTTGACCTGGTACTCCGTGATCTTTCCCTTGGTGACGCGAACCTGCTGCTCCTTGATCCAGGCGCCGCGGACGTTGCGGAGCGTCTTGTTCGCCCGGGCGAGACCCAGGTTGATCGCGTCGTCGAAGCTCTTGGTCGACGTCGAGCTGATCTCGGACACCTTCGCCACCGACATCTGCCACCTCCTTGTGCGGGTGACTCCATGCTACCCCCGCCCGGGGCGCGGTCAAGCTCTCCTCCAGCGGCTCGCGGGTGACGTCGGTGGTGTCTTTCTGGATCATGGCCGTCGTCTGGCCGCGGACATCGGCCGTGCCTCTTCGTGATCACGGCAAGTCGGCCAAGGGCGCTACTGGCACCTTTGGCAGCCGGCCTGATGGCGGGTTCGGTTGTTCGACCACGCCCACGGGCACGGCCCGCCGGGCGATTACGAGTCCCACGCTGGCCCGAGGGTCGCAGCTTATGCCTCGAGGGACTGGGCCGATCTCAAGCTCGCAAGGAGGCAGTCCTTCGCGGCCGACGCGGAGAGTGAAGAGATGCGGGTCGTTCAAGAAGGGTATCCTGTCCACAAGACAAGAGCGGACGGGTGACCCGCCGCGCCGGGGAGGAACCATGAAGGCTCTACGCGTTCTTGCGGTGGCGCTCGGAGTGCTGATGCTCTGCGCCACGACTTCGATGGCCCAGAACGTGCTGCTCATGACCGACGACGTCGCCGCTGCCGACGTCGATTCCTACCGCACCGCGCTGACCGCGGCCGGCGTGGCCTGGAGCGAGCGGATCATGACCGCCGGCGCCCCGTTCCCGACGGCCGGCGAGCTGGCCCCCTACATGGTCCTGATCTGGGCCGACGAGGGCACCCTGGCCCCCGGAGACGCCCAGTGCCAGATCGTCGCCGACTGGCTGCAACTCGGCGGCCGGCGACTGTTCGCCACCAGCGTCGATTTTGTGTGGGACCTGCAAAACGGCACCGCCGGCGCGGGCGAGCACAACCTCTACCTGTTGCTGGGGGCGCCGTACGTCGGCGACTACGCCGGCATCGGCATCACCTCGCTCACCGGGGTCGCCTCCGATCCGGTCGGCGGGAGCTGGTCGGTGACTCCCATGACGATCGCCGGCACCGCCGACAGCAACGGCGACTACTTGGACGAGGCGGCCTGTGCCGAAGGGCTTCTCTACGGCGCCGGCGGCACCGGCAGCAACCGCGCGGCGCTGTGCCACTACGACCCCGGGACCTACCGGACCGTGGTGCTGGGCATCAACTTCCACAACGGCATCTCCAACCAGGCCGACCGCAACCAGTTGATGACCAACGTCATGGCATTCTTCGTGCCGCTCCCGGTCGAGCTCCAGGGCCTGAGCATCGAGTAGTCGGCCCCGCCGAACCACTCGTCCTGAAGAACCGACCCCGGCGCCCGCCGGGGTCTTCTCTTGCGCGCGCCCCACCGATGCCCGTGAAGCGTATGGGTACCTTGTATCACCATCTCACCCTTCCTCGGGTTGGCGCTCCAAGCCGCTTTCCGTGAGAGGTTGCAGCGGGCACAATGGCGTGATGGTGATACACGGTACCAATTACCTACCAATGCTCGTCGTCGCGCGCTCCTGGAGTGGGTCGGATCTCCGCTGGGTCACCGGAGTCGGCGAAGGTGGGCGAGCCCCAGCGCGGCGAGAATCCCGGCCACCTTGGTCGCCTGCCACAACAGCGACGCCATCCAAAGCGGGTGCATTCTCCTCGGTGCGAAGAGCAAGGTCATCACGTCGTGGCCGTCGTGGCGGGGGTCGAGGGTGCGGGCGAGCGCGAGCAGGACGCCGATGTCGAGATTGAGGGTACCCAACCTCGGGAGGTCGAGGCTGGCGCCGTGCTCAGTCACTAGCTGCTCGAGCCCGTCGCTCGTTGCGACCCGCACAGCGATCGGCGGGCGACGGCGGTGGTGGAACCGCACCGCTTTGAGCCCCGGCAGCACCCGGCGGCGGGTCGGGGCAGGCCGAGGCGGCGTTGACTTCAGCATGCTCAGTGACTGCCAGAAGTTGTCCTCTGCTTCTCCCGAGCCGACGGTGTCGTCGAGCAGTAGCACCCGGGCGTTGGCCAGAAGCAGCGCCAGCGTCTTGCCGACGAGCACGCGAAGCGGCTCGCCTCGTGCCCATTGTTTGTTCAGCATGGTCTGGGCCATCACCGTGCCGAGCAGGGCCTGGAGGGTCTGGCGTGGGATGCCGGGAGGCTCGACGACCGCACAGTAGTTGGTGTACAGGTTCCAGTTGTAGCTGGCGATCAGCCCCTTCCGGTGGTACTCCTCGTGGATGGCGGTTCCCGGGTACGGGGTGAGGGCGAAGAAGTACGAGCTCTGTCTGCGGTACCCAGGGGCTGCGGCAAAGCCCGGGTAGTGCAAGATGTCGTCGATGCCCTCATTGGGGTGGCCGATGATGAAGAACTTGCAGAAGTGGATGTCGTTTGTGGCCAGCAGCTGGGACGCCTCCTCGATCCAGGCGACCCTGACTCCCTTGCGGTGGAGCTCGAGGGTCGCCTGATTGGGGCTCTCCAGCCCGGAGCCGAGCTGACAGAAGCCGGCGCGCTTCATCAAGGGCAGGACCTCCTTGCCGCGCACGATGTCCTCGACCCGGGTCTCGGCGACGAAGCGGAAGCGCCGGTTGAGGTCGGCCTCGACGATGCGTTCGCACAGCTCGGCGACCCGCTCGGGGTCGTTCATGAAGTTGGGATCCCACAGCTTGACCATCTTGGGCTTGCGCTGCCGTCCCGGTGGAATCGAGGCGAGCTCGCGGACGACGTTCTCGATTGAGCGCTGACGCCAGCGTTTGCCGACCAGGTGGTTGGCACAGAAAGCGCACCTCGCCTTGCACCCGCGCGAGGTGTAGACGGTGTCGGTGTGGTAGTGCGACCCGGCCAGGCCGAAGCGGGGAGGGCGCAGCTGGCGCAGCGGGAACGGTAGGCTGTCGAGGTCTTCGATCAGCGGTCGTTCGGGGTTGTGGACGATCCTGGAGCCATCCTTGTAGCTGAGACCGAGCACGCGCTCCGAGGGGCCCTGCGCCACCAGCTCGGCCAAGGTCTGCTCGCCTTCGCCACGCACCACGGCATCGACGTGCAGGCTGGCCAGCACCTGCTCGGGCAAGGCGGAAGGGTGATGCCCACCGAGGACCACGAAGGCGCCGTGCCGCTTGGCGATCTCGGCGTAGGCGAGGGCCGAGCTGACGCCGCAGGTGTCGGTCGAGATCCCCACCAGGGCAGGTTGGTGCTTGCGGGCAAAGGTGGCAAACCCGGCGAGCGGTTCACGGTCACAGGGTCCGACCGGAATCGCCAGGTCGCCTACGAGCTCGCGCACCGCGGCGGCGAGGCCGGCGACCTCGACCAGGTCGTTGATGCCGTAGCTCATCAACGCCGGGATCGGCTGATTGGCTTTGAGCAGCGCCACGCTGTCGAACTCAACCACGAGCTGTCCTCCCACCGGTGCAGTACGCGCCCGCCGAGGGTAGCAGAGAGGGATCCTCAGAGAGGGATCCTCATAGGTACCGTATGGGTACCGTGTATCACCAGCTCACCTTCCTTCGGGTTGGCGCTCCAGGCCACTTTCCGTGAGAGGTGGCAGCGGGCACAATGGTGTGATGGTGATACACGGTGCCAATGGCCTCGCTGAGGAAGTCGGCCACCAAACTGCGGCCGGGAGAGATCCGCTTCCTCCGTACCTCCCTCGGCTACTCGAGCGCTGACTTCGCGCGCGCCATGGGAGTGAGCCCGGAGACGGTTTCGCACCGGGAGAGCGTGCGCGCCCCCCAGAAGATGGGGACGACGGCGGAGCGGTTGCTTCGCCTGATGGCACTGCAGCGGAAGCCAGTCCAGTCCTACCGTCTCGAGGAGACCGCCGCCGACGAGAAGCCCGCGCCACGCCCGCTGCGGCTCGAGGCGACAGCGAAAGGCTGGGCGGCAGTCGCGTAGGCTCGCCTGTCCACGTCGTGCCGTGCCAGTGCGAGCATCGGGCGGGCGCAAGTCAGCGGCGCATGGAGCAGAAGTGCAAAACTCGTCGGCCCTGGCACCTATCGGGGTCTTGTCTTGGCGCGCTCCACTGCCGGCCGTCCGGCCGCGGGGAATGAGTGGAATGTGATACCTGGTACTCGGGACTCCGACTGGCGGTCGAGCCGTATCAGTACCGCGGAGCGCCGAAGGGGCTACGGCTTCTTGTCGAGGTAGGTGAGCCGGGTGGCAATGAGCAGCATCCAGCATGCCATCGCGCCGCGCCACCAGCCCTGAGTTGTGAGGAAGAGCTTCGCCCCGGTCAGGGCCTCGACGATCCCCAGGATGAGCGCCAGCAGCCCGAGCGTCAGCAGAACCTGAAGGAACCTTGTCATAGTCGCTCCTTGTCTGTCATACGCTAGCACGCCGGGAGCTTCGGAATCCTGGGATGGCGCGGACCTCGCCGCGCTCGGCCCGCCGTTCCCACAGCCCCGACCACGACGGCGTCGCCCGTCGTCATCGTGTCGTCTTGGTGGCGTGCGTCATTGGGGGAGCAGGCTAATCGGTGCGAAACTGCGAAGGACAGATGGGACGAGGAGGAATCCGATGGGAGACAAAGGTGGCAAGAAGGACAAGGAGAAGGGTCAGAAGCAGAACGCCGACAAGAAGAAGAACGAGACGAAACGCCAGCAAGAGAAGCAGCCGAAGAGGAGGCCCGGTTAGAGCTGCCGGCGAGGCGCCCGGCTGGATGTCGATGGCCCGCAGGCGATGACGAATGGGGGCTGCGCCTTCTAACCGTTCTGCCGGTGCGTGATCCGGGTTCTCGGTATGCGCTGGAGACGCCGGCGGGTGCACGCGTCTTGCGCGGCCCGTTGCGGGCAATCGGCTTGACCCGTCGCGGTCGTCGTCGGTCAGTGGTGGTGCCCTGCATTCCCGCCAACCTGAAACGCCGATCGGGTGTCGATCCCGTAGCGCGCAAAGTGGCGTACGCTGATCGTCTGGAGGTGCCGACATGCGAGCGAAGTTCGAGCTCAAGAAGGCCAAGAACGGCGAGTTCTACTTCACCCTCAGGGCACCCAACGGCCAGGCGATCCTCGCGAGCGAGCGGTACAAGGCCAAGGCGAGCGCCAAGAACGGCATCGCCTCGGTCAAGAGGAACGCTCCCGACGCCACGCGCTACCTGCGCAAGAAGGCGAAGAACGGCAAGCAGTACTTCGTCCTCACCGCGACCAACGCCCAGGTCATCGGAAAGAGCGAGATGTACGAGTCGATGGCAGCGATGGAGAACGGTATCGCCTCCGTGAAGAGGAACGCGCCGGGCGCGCAGATCGAGGACGTCTCGTACCCAGTCGCCGCCGCGCACGTGGCCCGCAGTCTGGCCCGGCGTTCAGGCTGACACGACTGCCAGTTTGCCCGTGCGGTTGCCTTGCTTCGGCTGAGGATCGTGGCGTGCCAGAGTCCTGCGCCGGACCCGCCGGGCAGCACAGCGCCGGCGCCGATATGACTTTCATAGGCAAGAGCGGGTAGAGGTGGTCATGAAGCGAGTCCAGTCGTACACCGCCCCCGGGATCAGGGTCACCTTCGATCCGAACGTCTGCATTCACTCCGCGGTGTGCCTGAAGTCACTACCCGCCGTCTTCGACGTGCGCCGGCGGAGGTGGGTGCAGCCAGAGGCCGCCTCGGAGGCGGAGGTGGCGGCGGCGATCGACCGCTGTCCGTCTGGTGCGCTCAAGTACGTCCTCGCGGGCCGGGCTGAGCCAACCACAGAGCAACCTGGCGGGGAGTCCAAGGCGACCATTCGGACGAGCACGAACGGTCCCCTTCTCGTCGAGGGCGCCTTCGAGCTCTTGGACGAGAGCGGGAGTCGAATTGTCAGCATCGGGCGAGCAGCGCTCTGCAGGTGCGGCGCCACAGCGAAACAGCCGTTCTGCGACGGCAGCCACCAGCGAGTCGGCTTCCGATCCAAGAAGAGCCCCGCGGCCTGACCCGCTCTTTCGGCGGGCTGCGCCTCACCCAGCTCGCCCCGCCGTTCCCACTGCCTCGAAGACGACGACGTCGCCTGTCGTCATCCTGTCGTATTGGTGGCGTGCGTCGTTGGGGGAGCAAGATACCAGTCTTCGATCGTGGTGTGCCTAGCACAAGAGCGCCCCGTAGGGCGCCCTCGTAAATCATTGTACTTATTGGAGCCAACGCGCGGATTCGAACCGCGGACCTAGTGATTACGAATCACTTGCTCTACCGGCTGAGCTACGTTGGCCCCCGGGGGGCGAAACATACCACAGGGCCGGTCCGGCCGCCAGGATCTCGCCGGCGCGGGAGTACGATGCGAGGTCGTGCGCGAGCCGTCGCCGCTCTCCCTCGGACTGGCCTTCACTGCCATCAGCGTGGTGTGGGGGAGCACGTACCTCGCGATCAAGGTCGGCCTCGAGAGCTTCGACCCGTTCTTCTACGTCGGGCTGCGCTACCTGCTGGCGACGCCCCTGATGGCCGCGTACTGCGCCTGGCAGGGCGTGCGCTTTCCCGGGCCGGTGCGCCGCTGGCTGCCGGTGTTCGGGGTCGGCGTGCTGTTCATCGGCGTGTGCAACGGCGCGGTGTTCTGGTCGGAGACCCGGCTCGACTCCGGCTACACGGCGCTGCTGATCTCGGTCAGCCCGCTGTCGACGGCGCTGCTGTCGCCGCTCCTGCCCGGGGAGCGCGGGCTCGGGCGCGGCGGCTGGCTCGGGATCGTCATCGGCTTTGCCGGCACCGTGTGGCTCGTCGCCCCCTGGCACGCCGGGCGCTTCGAGCTCGTCGCGGCCGTGGTGGTCGTCCTCTCGACGCTGGTCTGGGCGGCCGCCGCGCTGTGGGTGCGGCGGATCCGCCTCGACTTCGACCCGCTGGCGATGACGACCGCGCAGATGGGCGCCGGGGCGGTGGTCCTGCTCGCGCTCGCGGCGGTGCGCGGCGAGGCGCTGGTCGGACCGGTGACGCCGCGCGCGGTCGCGGGGCTGGTGTTCCTCGCGGTCTTCGGCTCGTGCGTCGCGTTCGGTGCCTACTTCTTCCTGCTCCGCCACTGGTCGGCGACGCGGGTGTCGACCTGCGCCTACATCAATCCGGTCGTGGCGCTCGCCCTCGGGGCGATCCTGCTCGGCGAGGCGGTGACACCGAGCCTGGTGGCGGCCACGGCCGTGATCCTCGTCGGCGTCGCCCTCGTGCTCCGCGAGCAGCACTCCGGTTAATCCTCTCGCCCGACGCGGGACCCGGGTCCCGGGCCTGCTACCCTGCGCGCCGGAGGCGAACATGTCCGGTTCCCACCAGGGGCGCAACAGCAAGGCAGTCCACGCGGGTCTCGACCCGATGCAGCATCGCGGCGCGGTATCCGTGCCGATCTACCAGTGCTCGACGTTCATGTTCCCGACGGCCGAGGAAGGCGCGGCGCGCTTCGAGGGCGCGTCGGACGGTCTCATCTACACGCGGCTCGGCAACCCGACGGTGCAGGCGCTCGAGGAGTGCGTGGCCTCGCTCGAGGGCGGCTGCGGGGCGATCGGCGCAGCCACCGGGATGGCGGCGATCGCGACGACCTTCCTGGCCCTCCTGCGCCAGGGCGACCACGTGGTCGCGACGCACCCGCTCTACGGGCCGACGCACGGCCTGCTCGAGGGCCGACTGGGCCGGCTGGGCATCACCTCGACGTGGGTCGGCGCGGCCGACACCGAGGCGATCCGCGCCGCCGTGCGCCCGGAGACCCGGATGATCTACGTCGAGACGCCGGCCAACCCGACCATGGACCTCGTGGACCTCGCGGCCGTCGCCGCGATCGCCCGCGAGGCCGGCGCGCCGCTGGTGGTCGACAACACCTTCGCCGGGCCGCACCTGCAACGACCAATCGAGCTCGGAGCCGACGTCGTCGTGCACTCCATGACCAAGTCGTTGAACGGCCACGCCGACGTGGTCGCGGGAATCACCGTTGCCCGGGACCCGGAGACGCTGCGCACCCTGCGCGACACCGCGAAGGCGCTCGGCACGACGATGGACCCCCACCAGGCCTGGCTCGTGCTGCGCGGCATCCGCACCCTGGGGATGCGGGTCGAGCGGGCGCAGGCGAACGCGGCGCTGCTCGCCGTCTGGCTCGAGTCCCACCCGGCGGTGGCCTGGGTGCGCTACCCGGGGTTGCCGTCACACCCGCAGTTCGAGCTGGCGCTGCGCCAGATGGACGGTCCCGGCTCGGTCATCGCCTTCGAGCTGGCCGGCGGGGTCGAGGCCGGGCGGCAACTCATGAACGCCGTGAGGCTGATCACGCTCGCTGTCTCGCTCGGCGGCGTCGAGTCGCTCATCGAGCACCCCGCGTCGATGACGCACAGCAAGGTGGCGCCTGCCGACCAGCTCGCCCACGGGATCACGCCGGGACTCGTCCGGCTCGCGGTCGGGTGCGAGGACGTCGAGGACCTCAGGGCCGACCTCGAGCACGCGTTCGCCGCCCTCGAGATCGGAGCCGCAGCCGCGTCGCGGTGAGCCGTCAGGCATCGGCGCGCGAAAGCCGTTCGGAGTGTCGTCGGCGCAGCCCTCGCGACCGCCCGTCGTGACGGCATGCGCGGGCGAGGGCGCCCGCGCCACTGAATTCTGGCGCCCGCGCCACGAGGCGGCGTTGTGCAGGGGTGGCCGGGGGCGTCGCAGGTGTGTCACTGGAGTGTGGAGGTGAGTCTCAGCGGTTCGCCCCTTGAACGCAGGTTCGTGTTGCAGCGAAAAGGGTTAGACAGTGGTTGACAGGCGACGCTCCCATGTGGCAGGATCAGAAGTTGCTACGAGCGGGCGTTGGCCACGCCTGTGAACTTCGACGAGGAGGAGGACCGACACGATGGTGGAGAAGCGCAACAGCACCATCATCATCGTTCCCCATGCCCACGGGAAGGTCTACACCTTCCACTTCTCGCCCCGGACGCTCAAGCTGCTCGCCTTCGCCGCCGCCGGGATCGCACTGCTGTCGGTCGTCTCGCTGGCCGCCTCCGGTTCGTTCCTCCGCCAGCGCGCCGTCTACCGGGCCCTGCAGCGTGAGAACAAGCAGCTCAAGAAGTCGAACCAGCAGCTCAACGAGATGATGGCCCAGGTCCAGTCGCGTTTGAGCCAGTTCGAGCAGCGCACCAAGACGCTCGCCATCGCGGCGGGCGTTTCCGATTTGTTGAGCGGGAACGAGGACGTCCGCAGCGGCGTCGGCAGCGGCGGGCCGATCGACCGGCTGGGCGCCGACGCCGAGAGCCTCATGCAGCGCCAGGCAACGCTCGACCGGCAGCTCGCCAAGGTCGAACGGGGGCTGTCGGAGCAGACGGTCCTGCTGTCGCACACGCCCACGGTGGCGCCGGTGGTCGGGATCATCATGGATGGCTTCGGGCCGCGCATCGACCCGATCAGCCGCCGGCCCTCGTTCCACGAAGGGCTCGACCTGTCGGTGGCCACCGGGACCCAGGTCCACGCCCCGGCGGACGGCATCGTGGTCTTCGCCGACCGCGAGAGCGGTTACGGCAAGATGCTGAAGATCTCGCACGGGTACGGCTATACGACCGTGTACGGCCACCTCGATCGGTTCCTCGTCAAGGAAGGCGCCAAGGTGACGCGTGGCCAACCGGTCGGCAAGGTCGGGATGACCGGCCGCACCACCGGTCCGCACCTGCACTACGAGGTGTGGAAGGACGGCGAGAAGCAGAACCCGCTGCACTACATCCTCGACGCCTACTAGAGCCGGCGCCCGCCGGCCGGCGGGCGCCCCGATGCGAAAGTTCGACTGGAGTCACTCCCTCGATGAACATCCGTCTCCGGACCGTGCGGGCCTGCTGATGGCCAGGGCGGACAGCGGCAGGCTGCGCGTCACGCTGTGGCCCCAGGCCTACGCCGTGGCTCGCCTGCGGGCGGTCCCGGCCGGCCTGGCATTCGACCCGGACGGCCCTCCGATGGCGTTGCTCGTCGGTGGCGGCGAGGTGAGCCTGTTGGCGCCGGAGGAGGTAGTCGGCCGGCCGGACGTCGTGGCGGAGCACGTCTCGCGCGGCTGGCGCGCCATCACCCTCAACCTCGTGCTGCCGCTCGAGACGGTGGGCGTCATGGCGACGATCGGCCGGGCGCTCGCCGACGTCGGCGTGCCCGTGATGGTGCTCTCGAGCCACGACACCGACCACTTCCTGGTCCCGGGCGACCTGCTCGGCCGCGCCCTCGCGGCGCTCGGCCAGACCCGCCTCGACCGCATTCTCGCGTCACCCAAGTAGCTCGCTCCCACCGAACGAGGTCCCGGGAGCTGGAATCTGCTGTGGAGCGCGCCCTCCGGGCGTGCTCCTGGGCGACCATGCAGGCGCCATGAGAGCACGCGCGGAGCGCGCGCTCCACTGAAACCGACCACGCTCGGCTCGTTCCGTTGGTTCCTCCGACAAGCAGCCCGCCCGCGCCGTTCTCTGCTCGCAATGACGGAGTGATCGAGGTTACTTGGGAGGTCTCCCCTCATAACTCCTTCGGCGGCGAGACGCCGGGTCGGTCCGCTCCGGCTAGAACGCGGTGATGAAGCCGACGCTCAACCTGCTGCTGTCGGCGTCGAGGTCGTGCTCGACCTCGCCGCTGAGTCGGAGGTTCCTGGCCAGCAGGTAATTGAGCGTGACCGAGGCGTTCTCGACCTCGTCGGCGAAGATGTCATCGGTCGTGACCCGGTTGTAGAGCAGCGAGACCGCCCAGCGGCCGTCCTGGCCGCGCGGGAAGAAGTTCAGCTCGCCGAAGCCGCCCTCGGTGACGACGTCGATCGGACCGCGGCCGAAGTAGGGATCGCTGTCGGTGCGGCGCATCCAGCACGCGGAGAGCTGCCACTTCTCGCCGAGGTCGACGATGAGATCCGGGCCGATGTACTCGGTCTTGTTGACGCGGTCCTCGCCCTCTTCGATCCGGCCGATCTTGCCGAGGTAGCCGAAGGCGCCGACGCGGACCGGGCCGAACTGGCGCATCAGGCGGAGCGCCGTGTTCTTGTAGCCGTTGCTGTCGAAGTTGTCGTTCTCCGCGGGCTCGATCCCGTTGCCGTTGACCGCCTCGAAGACGACCTCGACCTCGGCCGGCGCGTGCCAGGTGAGGACGAGCCCGCGGTCGTAGGTGAGGTTGGTCGGGACGTTGGCGATCTTCGTCTTGAAGATCGCGTAGTCGTTCCGTTCCAGGCGCAGCTCACGCTTGAAGATCGGGTCGGAGACCTGGAACTGGCCGACGGTGAGGTCGACCGGCAGGTTGAAGACCGAGGTGAACTGCAGGAAGGTGTCCTCGAGCTTGATCGACTCGCCCTGCTCGAGGATGCCGTAGAAGTAGTAGGACACGTGGTCCGCGATCGGGCCGCCGGAGAGCAGCTTGAGCGACCACGGCCA
>JACQZW010000073.1 GCA_016213675.1 Acidobacteriota bacterium
GGCCCTCGCGGCCAACCCGGAGCTGCGGGCGCTCGCGGCCCAGGTGGTCGCCGCGGCCGGCGCCTACCGGCAGTCGGGGGCGGTCGCCAACCCCGAGCTGGTCGTCGAGTCCGAGGACTTCGGCAGCGATCGGCCATCCGACGTCGCATCACAACGGACGATCTCGCTGAGCCAGGCGATCGAGTGGCCCGGCAAGCGCTCGGCGCGTCGGCAGGCCGCCGGCCTGGCCAGGGACGTCGCTGCCAACGACCTCGAGCGCGCCCGGCGCGACGTGCTGGCGGAGGTCGACCGGGCCTTCGCGACGCTCCTCGGCGCGCAGCAACGCCTCGCCATCACGGCGGAGAATGCGCGAACCGCCCGGGAGGTGAGCGCGGCGGTCGCGGCGCTCGTCGTCGCCGGCGAGTCGTCGCCGATCGAGGAGTCCCGCGCCCAGGGCGACGAGGCCCTCGCCGCGATCGACCAGGCGAGCGCCGAGCGCGACGTCGATCTCGCGCGCCACGGACTCGCGGCGCTGTGGGGCGAGGAGCAGCCGTCGTCGATCGTGGCGGCGGGCGAGCTGGCCCACGAGGTAACGCTCCCGGCTCGCGAGCAGGCGCTGGCGGCGCTTGCCGCCCTCCCCGACCTGCGCCGTTGGGACCTCGAGCGGTCCCGGCACGAGTCGCTGCTCACGCTCGCCGCCAGGCAGACGCTCCCCGATCTCGCGGTGAGCGTGGGGACCCGGTCGTACGGCGGCTCCGACGGGCGCGCCTGGGTGGTAGGCATCGCCGTGCCGTTGCCTCTCTTTTCCCGGTTCGCCGGCGCCCGCGCGGAAGCGTCGGCCAGGCTGGAACAGGTCAAGCAGGAGCGGCGCGCCGAGGAGGTGCGCCTCGCGGTCGCGTTCCTTGCCGCCCACGAGACGCTGGCGCGAGCCACCGCGGAGGTGCGCACGCTACGCGACGACGTGGTGCCGCGCGCGATCGCCGTCTACGACGCGCTCAACGAGGGGTACCGGCGCGGGAAGTTCCGCCTGCTCGACCTCCTCGAAGCGCGCCGCAGCCTGGCTGCGAGCCGACTGCGGTACCTGGACGCGCTGGTCCGCATGAACGCCGCCGAGGCCGACCTGCAGCGTCTCATCCCGGAAGACGAACGTCCGGAAACCGGAGCTCAGCAATGACACGCTTGACCAAAAAGGACACTGAGAATCCTCCGATCGCGAATGCCGATCGGAGCGGCAGTCACCTTCCCGGCAGCGGTACCGGTCGCCCGTTCCTTGCCATGGCCGGGCTTCTGTTCGTACTCGGGCTGATCGGGTGCAGCAAGGCGCCGGCGCCGACGACCGAGCCGATCCCGGCCGCACGCGAGGCCGCAGCTCCGGCTGCTGCCGCCGTGACCGCGGAACCCTCCGACCTCGACGCCCCGGTGGACGAGCTGCTCGCCGCCGTGTGCGAGCACGACATCCCGACCTACACCTGCGCCGAGTGCCGCTACGAGGTCGGCGTCGCCAAGGCCGGCGACGAGATGTTCGACCCCGCGCTGGGCGGCACGCTGGCGACCATGCGCGCGGGCTCCCGCCCGCTCGGCGCTGGCAAGGACGCCACGGCCGAGGTCCGCCTCAACGAGGAGAAGGCCGTCTACGTCAGCCCGCTGGCGCCCGGCGTCGTGCGCGCGATCCACGTCGATCTCGGCGCGCGGGTGCACGCCGACCAGGTGCTGTTCGAGGTCGAGAGCAGCGAGTTTCGCCAGGCCAAGGCGGACCTGCTGCGCGCCGACGCCGCGATGGCCCTGGCCGAGGCGACCGTGGCGCGCGAGCGCGACCTCTTCGAGAAGCGGGTCTGCCCGCGCAAGGACGTCATCGAAGCGGAAGCCGCCCTCGGCCAGGCCAGCGCCGAGCGCACCGCGGTGGTCGGTCGGTTGCTCGCCTTCGGGCTCGCCCGGCGGGAGATCGACGCGTTGCGTGCCGAAGCCAGCCCTTCCCAGTCCGGGTTGATGCCGGTTCGGGCGCCGTTCGCCGGCACCGTCCTGGAGCGCTCGCTCTCGCTCGGGGCGCAGGCGCAGCCGGGCGACAAGCTCCTCCTCCTCGCGGACACCGGCAAGGTCTGGGTCATGACCACGGTGTACGAGCGCGAGGTGGCGGCGGTGCTGCAGGCGCAGCAGCGCGGTGTGGTCTCGGCCACGGTCACCGTCTCGGCCTATCCGGAGCTGACCTTCAAGGGCCTGGTGGAGCAGGTCGGAGGCACGCTCGCCGAGGCGACGCGCACCGCGCTCGTCCGCGTGGTCGTGGACAACCCCGACAACCTGCTGCGCGCCGGGATGTTCGCCCGCGTGCAGTTGCTCACGCCGGTCGGCGCCGGCAGCCTCGCGCTGCCCGAGGAAGCGGTCCTTGACGACGAGGGCCGGTCATTCGTCTTCGTCCGCGCCCAGGGACCGTTCTTCGTCCGCCGTCCGGTGACGACCGGCCGCGCCCTGGATGGTTGGGTCGAGGTCGCCGGCATCGCCGCCGGCGACGAGGTGGTCACCAGAGGCGCCTTCCTCCTGAAGTCGGACGTCCTGCGCTCGAAGATGGGTGCCGGCTGCGCGGATTGAGGCTTCCTATGACTGCATTCTTCGAGTGGATCGTGAGACGTCGCTTCGCCGTGCTGTTCGTCGGCGGCCTCGTCACGGCCTGCGGCTTCGTCGCGTGGACGCGGCTGCCCATCGACGCCTTCCCCGACGTCAGCAACATCCAGGTCATGGTGCTGAGCAAGGCCGCCGGGCTGTCGGCGACCGACGTCGAGCAACGCGTCACCTACCCCATCGAGCAGCACATGAGCGGCCTGCCCAAGGTGAGCCTGGTCCGCTCGATCTCCCGGGCCGGACTGTCGCAGGTGGTGGTCGTCTTCAAGGACGCCGTCGACCCGTACTTCGCGCGGCAGATTGTCTTCGAGCGGCTGCAGGGCGCCCTCGACCTGCTTCCGTCCGGCGTCGAGCCGGAACTCGCGCCCCTGTCCACCGGCCTCGGCGAGATCTTCCAGTACACCCTCGAGGGCGAGGGCTTCACGCCGATGGAGAAGCGCACGATCCAGTGGTGGCTGATCGCCCCACGCCTGCGCACAGTCCCCGGCGTGACCGAGGTCAACAGCTTCGGCGGCGAGGTCAAGCAGTACCAGGTCGTGGTCCACCCGGAGCGTCTGCTCTCCTACGGCTTGACCCTGCGCGAGGTCACCGAGGCGCTCGAGCGCAGCAACGCTAACGCGGGCGCGGGCCTGATCCTCAAGGGTTGGGAGCAGATGTACATCCGCGGCGTCGGGTTGTTCGCGAGCGTCGCCGACATCGAGAACGTCGCCCTCAAGGCGCAGGACGGCACGCCGGTGTTCGTCCGAGACCTCGCTGACGTCACGATCGGGCCCCAGCTCCGGCAGGGAGCCGTGACGCGCGACGGCCGCGGCGAGACCGTCGCCGGCATGGCGATCATGCTGCGCGGCGAGAACTCCAAGACCGTGGTCGCCGCCGTTCAGGACGCTATCGCCAGGATCCAGCAGGGCCTTCCGCGGGGGCTTTCCATCGACGTCTTCTACGACCGCACCGCGCTCATCGAGGCGTGCATCGCGACCGTCCGGGACGCCCTCCTCCAGGGCGGCGTGCTCGTCATCATCGTGCTCTTCCTGTTCCTCGCCGAGCTCCGCACTGCGGCGATCGTCGTCCTGTCGCTGCCGATCACCTTCCTGTTCACCTTCCTGATCATGGGCGCGACCGGGCTGTCGTCGAACCTCATGAGCCTCGGCGGGCTCGCCTTCTCCGTCGGCATGGTGGTGGACGCCTCGATCGTCGTCGCCGAGAACGTCCGCCGCCACCTCGCCGAGCATCGCGACCCCGGCGGACGGGGCCGGGTCGTCGTCGAGGCAATGGTCGAGGTCGCGCGGCCCGTGACCTTCTCCGTCCTGATCATCGCGCTTGTACTGCTGCCCCTGCTCACCCTGCAGGGGCTCGAAGGCAAGATGTTCGCGCCGCTCGCGCTGACATTGCTCTTCTCGCTGCTGACCTCGATCGTGGTGGCGCTCCTGTTCGTACCGACGCTGGCGCACGTCCTGCTCAAGCAGGAGCCCGAGCGGGAGTTTTCTCTCGTCAGGAAGCTCCACCAGGGTTACGACCGGCTGCTGCAGTCGGCGTTGCGCCGCCCGAAGACGACCTACGGGATCGCGCTGGTCGTGCTCGCCGCCTCCGCGTCGCTCATCCCGTTCATGGGCACCGACTTCATGCCCCCTCTCGCCGAGGGGTCGATCGCCGTCAACGTCGTCCGGTTGCCAAACGCCTCGCTCGAGGGCGCGGTCGAGGTGGCGGCTATGATCGAGAAGCGGATGTTGAAGTTCGCCGAGGTCGCGACGGTCGTGACCAAGTCGGGACGGGCGGAGATCTCCGAGGACCCGATGGGTCCCGAGCAGAGCGACGTCTTCATCATGCTCAAGCCGAAGAAGCAGTGGAAGACCGGCCGGAACAAGACGGCACTGGTCGAGGCGCTAAGCGCCGAGCTGGCCACGATCCCCGGGCTGCGGGGTGCGTTCTCCCAGCCCATCGCGTTACGCGTCAACGAGCTGATCTCCGGCGTCAAGAGCGATCTCGCGGTCAAGCTCTTCGGCCCCGACCTCACGGCCCTCAAGGCCATCGCCGACAAGGCCGCGGCGGCGCTGTCGGGCATCGAGGGCGCCCGCGACGTCAAGGTGGAGCAGGTCTCCGGCATGGCCGAGGTCGAGGTCAGGCTCGACCGCACCGCGATGGCCCGCTACGCACTCGCCGTCGGCGACGTCAACGACCTCCTGGAAGCCGCCTTCGCCGGCAAGTCCGTGAGCACCTTCGTCGAGGGGGAGCGCCGCTTCGACGTGGTCGTCCGCTTCCCCGCCGAGGCGCGCCGCGACATCGCCGCCATCGAGCGGCTCCTCGTCCCGTCGCCGGCGGGCCAGCGCGTGCCGCTCGGGCAGATCGCCTCGGTCCGCCTCGTCGAGGGCCCGATGCAGATCAGCCGGGAGAACGGGATGCGCCGGGTGGTGGTCGAGACCAACGTCCGCGGGCGCGACCTCGGCGGCTTCGTCGCCGAGGTGCGGAAGCGGCTGGGGCCGCTGTGGACCGAGCTGCCGCCCGGCACCTTCGTCGAGTACGGCGGCCAGTTCGAGAACCAGCAACGGGCGATGCGCCAGCTCGCCATCGTCGTGCCGATCGTGCTGCTGCTCATCCTCTTCCTCCTCTTCTCGGCGCTCGGCAGCGCTCGCAACGCCCTCCTCGTCCTGCTCAACCTGCCGTTCGCACTCGTCGGCGGCGTCGTCGCGGCGGCCGCATTCCGCATGACGCTGTCGGTCTCGGCCGCGGTCGCCTTCATCGTCCTACTCGGCATCGCGGTCCAGAACGGCGTGGTCCTCGTCGCCTTCTTCACCCAGTTGCGCGAGCACGGCCTCGCCGCGGGCGAAGCCGTGGCGGAGGGGTGCAGGCTGCGGTTCAAGCCACTCGTGATGACCGCGCTGACCAGCTTCATCGGCCACCTGCCGATGGTCTACGCCACCGGCTCCGGCGCCGACATCCAGAAGCCGCTGGCGGTGATCGTCATGGGCGGCATCGTCACCTCGGCGCTGCTCACGCTCCTCGTCCTCCCGGTGCTGTACCACACGTTCGAGAAGCGGTCCGCTTCCTCTATGGGGTCGGAGTGATCGCGGCCGGCCAGGCCGCGAAGCGAAGGTAATCTACGCGGGATTCGGGAGGAGCAGTGGCGCACACGCATCGACACGAGGGAGTCAAGGCGGAGAGCAGCAGTCCGCGCCAGCGGCTGGCGATCGCGTTGGTCCTCGCGGCCGCCTACATGGCCGCAGAGGTCGTCGGCGGCCTGCTGTCCAACTCCCTCGCCCTCCTCGCCGACGCCACCCACATGCTGTCGGACGTCGCGGCGCTGGCGCTGTCGCTGTTCGCCGTCTGGGTCGCGCGCCGCCCCCCGACGGCGCGTCGGACGTACGGCTACCACCGGGTCGAGATCCTCGCCACGCTCGTCAACGCGGCCACCCTGCTGGTGACGGCGGTGTTCATCTTCCTCGAGGCGTGGCGGCGCTTCGCCGCGCCCCCGGACGTCGACGGCACGCTCATGACCGTGATCGCGTCCGGCGGCCTGGTCGTGAACGTCCTGATGCTGGCGGTCCTTCACGGCGGGCGGGAGTCCAGCCTCAACCTGCGCGGCGCCTGGCTGCACGTGCTGACCGACACGCTCGGCAGCGTGCAGGCGATCGCGGCCGGCGCCCTGCTGATGGCGTTCGGCTGGCGCTGGGCCGACCCCCTGGCCTCGCTCCTCATCAGCCTCCTGGTGCTCTACTCCGGGTGGCGCCTCTTGCGCGAGGCGACGGCGATCCTCATGGAGAGCGTCCCCGCCGACATCCGGCTCGAGGAGGTCCGCGAAGCGATCCTCGCCGTCCCCGGGATCGTCGGGCTCCACGACCTGCACGTGTGGACGATCACCACGGGGTTTGTGGCGCTGTCGGCGCACGTCACGGTCCGCGGCGGAGACCAGGCGCCGGTCCTGGCGGCCGCCCGCGAGTGCGTGCACGCCCGTTTCGGTATTGCGCACTCGACGATCCAGGTCGAGCAGGCTGCAGTCGCGGAGCCCTGCTCGACCTGCCCCCCGACCGGCTTCTAGCTGGGAACTGCGCCGCGGGGAACGCCTGCCGCCTGTCCCCAACGGGAGAACAACACGGGCACCAGGACGAGGATGAGGGACGTCGAGGACAGCAGGCCGCCGAGGATCACCACGGCCATCGGGGCGTTGATTTCGTTGCCCGGCCGACTGGCGCCGAGGACGAGCGGGACGAGGGCAAGGGCGGCCGTCAGCGCGGTCATCAGGACCGGCGCCATCCGCTCTTCGGAGCCTCGCACCACGGCATCGCGCAGGTCTCGCCCCTCGGCGATGAGCTGCTGGTAGCGGTTGACGAGGAGCACGCCGTTGCGAGTCGCGATGCCGAACAAGGTGAAGAAGCCGACCAGCGTGGCGATCGAAAGCACGCCGCCGATAGCGGCGACGGCCAGGACGCCGCCGATGAGGGCGAGCGGCAGGTTGGCGAGGACGATGACGGTCGCCCGATGGTCGCGGAAGGCGAGGTAGAGCAGGCCGTACATCCCGACCAGCGCGAGCGAGGCGAGCAGCGAGAGCAGGCGGACGCTCTCGGCAGCGGTCTCGAACTGGCCACCGAGTCCGATGCGGTAGCCGGCCGGGAGGTCGAGCCCCTCGTCGAGCGCCCGCCGGGCGCGCTCCACGGTGCCCGCGAGGTCGGCGCCGGTCACGTTGGCCGTGACCACCGCGGTCCGTTCGACGTTCTCGCGCCGAATGATCGACGGCCCGAGGTCGAACCGCAGGCGCGCCACGTCGGACAGTCGCACGATCCGGCCGGCCGCGGTCGCGACCGGCAGGACGGCGAGGCGGTCCCGGTCGGCCCGCAGGCGGGCGGGAAAGCGCACCACCACCCGTGAGACCAGGCCCTCCTCGAGCACCTCGCCCACCTCGGCGCCCTGGAAGAGCGCCTCAATCGTCGCCGCCAGATCGTCGGCCGACAGGCCGTACCTGGCCATCGCGAGGCGGTCCGGCTCGAGGACGAGCTGCGGCACGGGTGCCTGCTCCTGGTTGGAGACATCGACGAGACCCGGAACACCTGCGAGGACTTGCTGTGCCCCGGCGGCCAGACCCCGCAGCACCGCGAGGTCGGGGCCGAACAGCTTGACGGCGAGGTTGGTCTTGGAACCGGAGACCATGTGGTCGATCCGGTGCGAGATCGGCTGACCGAAGGTCACCGAGACTCCCGGGATCGTCGCGACCGAGCGGCGCATCTCGGCGAGCAGGACCTCCTTCGGGCGCCCCGGACGAAGCACCACCTCCATCTCCGCGCCGTTGACCCCTTGAACGTGCTCGTCCCGCTCGGCGCGGCCCGTGCGCCGGCTCGTCGAGACGACCTCGGGGAACGCCAGCAGCGCCAGCTCGACCTGCCGGCCGAGCTCGTCGGAGTCCTCCAGGGTGATGCCGGGCGCGGCGGCGAGCGCCACTGTGAGCGATCCCTCGTTGAACGGCGGCAGGAACGCGCGCCCGAGGAACGGCAGGATGGCCGCGGCGCCGAGGGCAAGCGCCAGCGCGCTCACGATCACTGTTCGGCCATGTCCGAGCACCCACTCGAGGGTGGGCCGGTACGCCCGGTGGAGCAGCCGCAGGAGCACGGTCTCCTGCTTCCCGACGGCCCGCGACTGCGGCAGCAGGAGGAGACACAGGACCGGCGTGACGGTGATCGACACGATCAAGGAGGCGATGAGCGCCGCGACGTACGCCAGGCCGAGGGGCAGCAGCAACCGTCCCTCGATCCCGGGCAGAAAGAACAGCGGCAGGAAGACGAGGGCGATGATGGCCGTAGCGAACACGATCGGACCCTGTACCTCGGAGGTCGCGGCAAACACCACGTCCAATGGCGCCCGGCGGTCCGCCTCCGGCCGCAGGCGATCCTCGCGCAATCGGCGGAAGGCGTTCTCGACCGCGATGATCGCATCGTCCACCAGGGCCCCGATGGCGATCGTCAGGCCACCGAGCGTCATCGTGTTGATCGTGCCGCCGAACGCCGACACGACCAGGATCCCGGCGACCAGCGAGAGTGGGATCGCGAGGGCGGAGATGAACGTCGCCCGCAGGTTCCCGAGGAACATGAGGAGCACGACGACCACCAGGATCGCGCCGTCCCGCAGGGCGTCGCTGACGTTGTGGAGTGCGACCTCGATGAAGTCGGCCTGGCGGAAGTTCTCCCTCTCGACCGCGACCCCCGCCGGGAGCGAGCGCTCGATCTGGCCAATGGTCCGGTCGATGGACCGGGTGAGCTCGAGGGTGTTGGCGCCGGGCTGTTTCTGCACACTGATGACGACGGCCGGCCTGGCTCGATAGGCTGCCGTGCCGCGCTGCGGCTCCGGTCCGATCGAGACGCTCGCGAGCTGTCCGACGGTGAGCGGCACGCCGTCCGCCGCCCGCACGACGGTCGCCTCGAGGTCCGCTGTCGTGCGCACGCGCACTAGGCCGCGGACCAGGTACTCCTGTCCGGCCTCGACGTGGAAGCCCGCCGCGGGGCTGGCACTCCCGGCCTCGAGTGCAGCGACCACGTCGGCGAGGGCGACACCGGCCTCGGCGAGCCTTCCGGGATCGAGCTCCACCTGGAACTGCCGGACGTCGCCGCCGATCGGGATGACCTCGGCGATGCCGGGAATCGCCAGCAGCGCCCGGCGCACGGTGGTCTCGGCGAGACGGCGCAGCTCCATCGGCGACACCGACTCCGACGTCAAGGCCAGGAACGTGATCTCGCCCATGATCGAGCTGACCGGCCCGAGTAGCGGGCGCGACACCGACGACGGCAGGTCGACGGTCTGCAAACGCTCGCTGACCACCTGCCGGGCGCGGTAGATCTCCTCCCCCCACTCGAACTCGATCCAGATGACGGACGCGGCGGCCGCGGACACCGAGCGGATCCGCCGCACGCCGGGGGCGCCGTTCAGCGCCGACTCGAGCGGGAACGTCACGAGCAACTCGACCTCCTCGGGACCCATCCCACCCGCCTCGGTGAGCACGGTGACCGTCGGGGCGGTCAGGTCCGGGAAGACGTCCACCGGCGCGCGCAGCACGCCGTAGGTACCCGCCAGGAGCAACGTCGCGGCGAGCGCGAGCACGAACGCGCGGTGGCGCAGCGAGCCTCGAATGATGCGGTCGAGCATGGTGACCCCCTAGTGGACGTGGCCTTCGACGTTGCCGGAAGAAAGCAGCTCGGCTCGGCGGATCGCTTGGCCTCCCACGGTGACTACACGATCGCCGGGACGCAGGCCCGCGACGAGCGCTCTGCTCCCTTCCCGCGCCTCGATCTGGACTGTCCGTCGCTCGAAGCTCTCCCCCTCGCGCTGGACGAAGACCACGGTGACGCCCGCGTCGTCGACCACGGCCGTAGCCGGCACCACGACACCCGAACGCTCATCGGGAAGGAGCACGTCGGCGTCGGCCACCGAGCCGAGCGGCAGTGTCTCGACGTCGCGGTCGACCTCCAAGAGGACCCGCACGCTCCCGGTCCCGCTGTCCACTTCCGGCGCGCGAGCGACCAGGCGCACCTGTCCCCGACCGATCTCGAACGGCGCCCTGGAGGCGCCGGAACGCAGCACAACCCCCACGGGATTCCCGGCCAAGCGGGCCGCGTCCGTCGGGGCGAGCGAGACCTCGAGCCAGACCGGTTGGGTACGTACGAGTCGAACGAGCGGCTCGCCCGCGCCGACCGCTTCCCCGGACGTGACGGCTACCGAGGCGACCTGGCCGGCGAACGGGGCTCGCAGCTCGATCGCTTCCCCGCCGCCGCCTCCCAAGCTGGCCCTGGCGACGGCAAGGTCGCGGTGGGCCGCGTCGAGGCGCGCGGCCATCGATGTCGACCACGCCCGGGCCTCGTCCACCTCTCGGACGCTGGTCGCTTCGGCCCGGAACAGCTCGTCGAGACGCGTCGCCCGGCGGGTCGCCGCGCCGTGCTCTCCCTCGAGGGCGGCCACCGCCGCCTCGAGCTCGGCGACGCTGCGGCCGAGCGGGACCGTCGACTGCAGGGAGAGGACCGCCTGGCCGGCCTTGACCTCCATGCCCGGGTACGGCCAGCGCGCCGCCCTCACGATGGCTGCGACCGGCGCCGTCAGCACGACCTCGCCGCCGCGCGCAGGAAGCACCCGGGCCGGTCCGCGCACACTCCCATGGACGGCAGCACGCGTGGCCCACGCGGTGGCGAACGCAGTACGCCACTGCTGCTCCTTGAGGAAGCTCGTCGTCACACCTCCGGCCTGAGCCTCGTCGAGGACGGGCCCTCCGGGCGCCGCCGCCGAGCCGACGCGCACCCGGCCGGCCGGGATCTCCTCCTCCCCGGCAGGTCCCGCGACGCGATAGAGCAGGGCGAACTCGCCCTCGGTGGGCGGCTCGAGCGTCAACCGGAAGATGCCGGGCCTGGAGATCTCTCGGGAGGTGAAGACCGTGTCGCCACCGGGGCCGCGCAGAATGGTGCTCACGGCGCCCTCGGTGAGCGGCGCGAACCCCTCGATGACCGTGACGTGCACGCCGGAACCCGACGTGGCACCGGCCGCCAGGGGGTCGGTCTCGGCGAAGATCTCGTAGCGCTCTCCCCACGCCGTCACCGGCCAGCGCTCGACTGCATGGGCCGACGCTCCCGTCGCCCTCTCGGGTCGTCCCGACCCCGACTGCGTGTCGCAGCCACCGGTAAGGGCGAGGACCGCAACGGCCAACCAGATCGAAACCCAACTCCTCATCGCTCACCTCCGTCGACCTCGACGCCCGTCGCGGCGGCGAGGCGGCGCGCCGCCGCCAACGCCTCCGCGTGGAGCACGACCGCTGTCTGCCCGGTTGCCCGCGCTGCGCGCAGGCTGTCGAACAGGTCGGTCAGGGATGACTCACCTGCATTGAACGAGGCCTCGGCCGCCGTGATCACCGCCTCGGCGCCGGCCCGCGCGCGTTCGGCGGCGACCGCTTCCGCCGTGAGTCGGCCGAGCGCCGCACGGGCCGCCGCCGTCTCCGCCTCTCCCCGCACGGTTGCCTGTTGCAGGCGCGCCGCGGCGACCCGCAGGCGCCCGTCCGCGCCGACACGGTCGGCCTGACGGCGATCGAGCAGCGGCACGGCCACGCGCACCGCGGCCGTCGGGCCCGACAGGCTCAATCCCGGTTCGTTGACCCGTTGCCAGCCGAGCTCGACCATCGGCGGGGCCAGGATGCGCCGGGCCAGCCGCGTTTCCAGCTCGGCCTGCCGGACCTCGGCCGCGAGGGCCGCGAGGTCAGGCCTCTCGCTGGCGGTCTTCGTGACGTCCGCTCGCGGCAACTCGGGCCGCTCGGGGCGGCCGTCTGCCGGCAGCGAGGGCAGCCAGTGCGAGACGGCGGCACGGGCGTCCGCCGCGCGGACCTCGGCGCGTGCCAGCTCGACTCGAGCCTGCGCGGCCTCGAGCTCGAGGCGGCGGGCCGTGAGACCCGACTCCTCGCCCGCGTCGGCACGCCGTCGCAGCCTCGAAGCCAGCGCCTCGACGCGGCCGGTGAAGCCCCGGTGCCCTACGGCCTCCTGCTCGGCTGTAAACCAGTCGGCGAAGGCGGCCCTCGCCTCGAGCCGAAGCAGGAGCTGCTCGTAGGCGGCGCGAATCGACGCGGCCGTCAACCCCTCGTCGGCCGCCTCGATTCGCAGCCCGCGTCGCCCGTCGATGGGGAGCTCCCACGCGACGCTCGCCGTGTCCTGGCTGATGCCGCCACCCGGACGCTCGGCCGCCCACGCGAGGCTCGGGTTGGCGAGCCGCGACGCCTGCACGCGGGCCGCCGAAGCTTCGACGACGGGCCCGGTCGCGGCGACGAGCGCCGGGTGTGACGCGGTAACGGCGGCGAGGAACTCCTTCTCGGTGATGGCTGCGCCTGGAGCGGCGGCGAGCCACGCGATGGTGCATGTCCCGGCGAAGAGCCGGGCGAATCTCATTCCGAACATGGGGCCTCCCTGACAGTGCGCTACGGACGGATGTGGCGCGGCTGGTTCTGGGGAGGACTAAATCCGCAAGACTGCGGAGGCCGTGCGCCCTCGCACCTCGTGGGTCGAGGGCTGCGACGGCCAGGCGTGTCGGATCGGACCTGCCGGGGCTACCGCACTGGCCGAACACGCCGCCACTACCGGCGATTCCGTCAGGATCCGCGGGTGCCGGGGGCCATCCGCCGGGTGGGTGTGGCTCACCGTACCGGCGTCGTGGTGGTGGCCGTGGAGCACCCCGACCAGGTGGCCGGCGTCGCCGCCGTGCCCATGGGTCAGGTGCACACCGAGGACGACGCCCCCCACCACCGGCAGCAAAAGGCCGGCAATCAGCAGCGAGGCGGTCAAGGGGCGACGATCGGCCACGGCGGCGGACTCTAACACGACAACGTCATCGCCGCTGAGGATCTTCCTGGCCATCGCGGAACCGGTGCGGCGCCTCCAGTTCCGAGCCTGGTGCCGCCCGCCGAATCACGAGGGTGGTAGAGATGACGCCGCCTCGTCCTGTTGGGCCGTCGCAGCCGCATGGAGCCGGAAGAAGCCGCGGTCGCCGAGCCCGCCGACCCGCTCGACGTCGAGGCCCCGAGCCTCGGCGAGTCTCGCGAAACGCGGCTCCTGCCGGCCGCGAACGATATAGAGGAGATGCGGCTCGTGCTCCAGGAGCTCCTCCTCGAAGCTCTCTGCCTCGCTCGTCCACGGGCGCCGGAGGTAGACCAGCTCGACCTCGGCGCCGAGGTACAGGCTGAGCGCCCAGCTCGGGCGGTCGTCGACGAAGACGATCTCGGACGGGATCTCGCCGGGCAGCGCGGCGATCGCCAGAGCCAGCGGGCGCGAGTCCTGCGGGCTCGCGACCGTCGACGCCGCCCAGCGCCCGCCCACGAGCAGCAGGCACCACGCGGCCAGCGCCCACCCGGCGGCCCGCCCGGGAATCCGGGTCGTTTCCCAGCGCTGGGCGAGCAGGAGGGCGAGGGGTACGAAGAGCGGCAGCACATAGAGCGGCAGCCGCGATTGCGACAGGGCGAACACCGCGAGCGGAACGATGGCCCAGAGCAGGGCGAGCAACCGCATCGGCCGCTCCCTCGCCTCGGCACGCCACCACGCCGCGCGGAGCAGGTTCCCGGCCCGGCGAAGTGGGCGGAACAGGAACGCAGTCCACGGCAGGAACCCCACCAGGAACGCCGGCACGTAGGTCGTGAAGGCGCCGTACCACGCGGCGTTGCGGCGGTGCTGGCCCGATGCGATGCGGCCGACGACCTCGTCCTGGAGGAAGTACCGGAGCAGCTCCGGCCTCCGGACCAGGACGACCGCGTACCACGAGAACCCGACCAGGACGAAGGTCAACAGCCCGCGGGGGTCGAACAGCCGGCGGACGCTTCCCCTGCCCTCGACCAGGCCCAGGAAGACCACCACGGCGAGCAGCGGAAGCAGCCCGGGCGGGCCCTTGGTCAGGAAGGCCAGGCCGAATCCCCCCCACATCAGGAGCAGCCAACGCCAGGCCGCTCGCTCCCTGCCGGCCTGGTGCCAGCGCAGGAAGCCGAGCATCGCAGTGGTCTCCCAGAGGGTCAGGAGGGTGTCGGTCGTGATGATGTTGGCGGCGCCGTACGGCAGCAGCGTGAGGGCATAGACGAGCGCGGCGAGCCACGGTCTCCCGGGCGTCACCCGCCTTCCCAGGGCGAGGACCAGCAGCACGGTCAGGGCGAAGGCGACGGCGTTGGGCGCTCGGGCGCCCCACTCGTTCCAGCCGAGCAGGGTCACCCCGCCGGCGACCGCCCAGTAGCTGAGCGGCGGCTTCGCGAAGTGCGAGAAGTCGTCGTTCCAGGCCGGCTCGACGAAGTTGTGCGAGCGCAGCATCTGGGTGGCGATGTTGGTGTAGCGGCCCTCGTCCGGCTCCCACAGCCCCCGACTGCCCTGGAACGCGAACGCGAAGGCGATCAGCGCGATCAGCGCGATCGACGCAACGGCGGGGGGAAGGGTGTGTCGCTTCAACTCAGCGCTCTCAGGAACGGTCGTGATCGAGCCGGGCCGGCAGATCCCGGCCCGGCGTGATGTTAACGTAGCCGGGGGGCGAGCTGCGATGACCGACGGGAACAAGGTCGTGACGACGACGTGCGTTGCGTGCGCGACGCTGGCGTCGCCCGCGGCCGGCGGGTCGCCGGGCTGGCGGGTGTTCCGCGTCGACGGCCTGGACTGCGCCCAGGAGGTCGCCGCGCTGCGCCGCGAGGTCGGGCCGCTCGTGGGCGGCGACGACCATCTGTCCTTCGACCTGCTGACCGGACGGATGGCGATCGACGCGCCGGGGTCGACGATCACCGACGACATGATCGCCGCCGCCGCCGGGCGCGCCGGCCTGCGGGCCGCAGCGCTCGTCCCCGAGGCATCCTCGGAACCGGACCAACCGTGGCTTCGCCGGCACGGTCGGACGCTCCTCACCACGACCAGTGCCGCCGCCCTCCTGGCCGGCCTGGTCGCCCCCGCCGCCGTTGCCGGGCCCCTCGCCGCCGTCGGCCTGGCCCCCGGCCCTCCCCTGCCCCGCAGCGCGGCCGCGCTCTACCTCCTGGCGACGCTCGCGGGCTCCGCGTTCGTGCTGCCGAGGGCGTGGGCCTCCGCGCGCGCCGTTCGCCCCGACATGAACCTCCTGATGACCCTCGCCATCGCCGGTGCGATCTTCCTCGGCGAGCTGCTCGAGGCGGCCACCGTGGCGCTCCTGTTCGCCGTGGCCCTGCTCCTCGAGTCGTGGAGCGTCGGCCGCGCCCGCAACGCCGTGCGCGCCCTCCTCGACCTGACGCCGCCCGTCGCCAGGGTGCGGGGCGGTGCGGGCGACGAGCAGACCGTTCCCGCCGCCCAGGTGCGGGTCGGGGATATCGTCGTCGTCCACCCCGGCGAGCGCCTGCCGCTCGACGGCATCGTCGTGGCGGGCAGGGCGAGCGTGGACACCTCTCCGGTCACCGGCGAGTCCCGCCCGGCCGCCGTCGAGACCGGCAGCGAGGTGTTCGCCGGCACCATCGCCCTCGACGGGGTCGTCGAGCTGCGCGCCACCCGGCCGGCCGGCGACTCGCTGGCGGCGCGGATCGTGCGCCGCGTCGGCGAGGCGCGGAGCCGCCAGGGCAGGACCGAGCGCTGGGTCGACCGCTTCGCCCTCGTCTACACGCCCGTCGTGTTCGTCGCGGCGCTCCTGGTGGCGACCGTCCCGCCGCTGCTCGCGGGCGCGGACTGGTCGGAGTGGATCTACCGGGCCCTCGTCCTCCTGGTCATCGGGTGCCCGTGCGCCCTGGTGATCTCGGCCCCGGTGAGCGTGGTCGCCGGGCTGACGGCGGCGGCCCGGAACGGCGTCCTGGTCAAGGGAGGCGACGTGCTCGAGCGCCCCGCTCGGGTCGGCGCCGTCGCCTTCGACAAGACGGGGACGCTGACCACGGGGCGGCTCGCCGTCGCCGCCGTCGTCGCGCTCGACGGCCACCGGGACGACGACGTCCTCGGCCTCGCCGCCGCCCTGGAGGTCCGGAGCGGACATCCCATCGCACGAGCGATCGTGGCCGAGGCCGGGCGCCGCTCGCTGGCGGTGCGGGCGGCGTCCGACGTGCGGGTCCTTCCGGGCCGTGGGGCCGAGGGCTCGGTGGGCGGCACGCGCGCGTGGCTGGGCTCTCACCGCCTCCTCGTGGAACGCGGCCAGGAGACCGCGGAGCTGCACGGACTCGCCCAGGCCGCCGAGGTGGCCGGCCGCAGCGTCGTCGTGGTCGGACGGGACGGTCACGTGTGCGGCCTCATCGCCCTGGAGGACGCGCCCCGCCCCGAAGCCCGGCGCGCCGTCGAGGAGCTGCGGCGACTCGGCTGCGAGCGGATCTCGGTGCTGTCCGGGGACAACCGGGAGACCGTGGAGGCGATCGCCGCCCGGGTCGGGATCGACGCGGTCCACGCGGGGCTCTTGCCCGACGACAAGCTCGAGCAGGTGGAGGCGCTTCGACGCACGATCCGCGGGAGCCGCAACGAGCTGGTGGCGTTCGTCGGCGACGGGATCAACGACGCCCCCGCACTGGCCGCGGCCGACGTCGGAATCGCCTACGGGGAACGGGCCACCGACGCCGCCATCGAGACGGCCGATGTGGCCCTGATCGGTCCGGCCCTGACCAGGATCCCCTGGCTCGTGGCGCACTCGCGGCGCGTCCTGGCGGTGATCAGGGCCAACGTCGCCTTCGCCCTGGCGGTCAAGGCGGCGTTCGTGCTGCTCACCGTCCTCGGTCACGCCTCGCTGTGGGCCGCGATCGCCGCGGACATGGGCGCCTCGCTGCTGGTGATCGGGAACTCGCTCCGGCTGCTGAGGAGCTGACAGCTCACAGCCGACAGGTCTCCCCCACCCGTCCCACCCAGCACGGCCTCCGGCCAACCACCTCCGCCCACCGGGGCCGTCGGCCGGATGGATGGCGGCGCTGTTGGCTGTGAGCTGTCGGCTGTCTTACCAGTACTTCTCGACGTGGATCTGCCCGGGGTGGTGGCGCGAGTGCTCGCGGAACCCGTCCATGCCGAGGCGGGTGATCATCTCCTCGATCATCGCCGGGTTGCCGCACAGGAACACGTGGGTGTCGACGGGAGCCGGCCGGAAACCCCATCGGGCGTCGAGCGCACCACTGCTCCAGAGGTCCTGCACGTAACCGGTTTCGCCCGTCCACGGGACCGGCTCCGCATCCGGCCGGCTGACCGCGGTGAGATACGTGAACGCCGGATGTAGCCTCTCCATGGCGAGCAGCTCGTCGCGGTATCCGAGGTCCCAGGAGTGGCGGGCCCCGTGGAGCACCGCGAACCGGCGGGGCGTGGTGCGGTCGAGGCTGCTCCGCAGCATGCTCATGTACGGCGCGAGGCCGGTGCCGGTGGCGATCATGACCAGGTTCGCGTGTCCGGGGGCGTCGTCGAACGTGAACAGGCCGGAGATCTTCGGCCCGAGCCAGAGGCGGTCGCCGATCGCCAGCATGCCGAGCCGGGGAGTGAGCGCGCCCGAGCGCACCACGGTGACGTAGAACTCCAGGTACTCGTTCTCCCGCGACGACGAGGCGATCGAGTAGGCCCGCCGGATCAGCCCAGGCTTGGGTGGGGTGTCCTCGGGGTCCGCCAGCGGGTGGCGCGGCGCCGTCGACGGCAGGCCGAGAACCGCGAACTGCCCGGGCTTGAACTGGGGCAGCGGCCAGCCGGCGGGCGACACCCGGATGATGAACAGGCCGGGCGACACCTCGGTCTTCTGCGTCACGACCGCGTTGGGTGCAGCGTCTTGCGTGCCCATCGGACTGATTCGCCTCCGTCGCCTCGCGCGCAGCAGCCGGAGCCAGTCTACGCGCGTCCCCCGGAGAGAGTCACAGGCCGGCCGCTTCATTCCCGGGCGACCGCCCGGGCGATGTGCGAAACTCGCTGCCCGGGAGCGTGAGATGGACGACATTCGCAGGCTGCTCGAAGACACCAGGACCTTTGCCGGCCTGTCCGGCCCGACGCTGGACCTGCTGGTCGGGTGCGCACGACGGCGGACCCTGCGCGCGGGCGACACGCTGTTCCGCCAGGAGTCGCCGCGCGAGGCCTTCTTCCTCATCGTTTCAGGCCAGTTGGAGATCCTCCGCGAGACCGGCGGGCGTGTCGACCGGCTGGTCGTCCTCGGTCCCGGCCAGGCCGTCGGCGAGGGCGCGTTCCTCCACGCCTCGCAGCACTCCGCGACGGCACGGGCGCTCACCGAGGTGGCGCTCGCCGAGTTCCCCCGCGACGAGATCCACGCCAGGCTGGCGGCCGACGGCACGGCCGCCATGGAGGTGCTGTCGCGCGTCGCCCTGGCGATGAACCGCCGCCTGCAGTACGCCGCCGCGAGCGAGGTGGGCCTCGAGAAGGCGTATGCGTCCGGGGCCACCCGGCGCGAGCACGACCTGCTCGGCGAGCGGGACGTGCCGGCCGACGCGCTGTACGGCGTGCAGACGCTGCGCGGCGTCGAGAACTTCCCGATCACCGGCATCACCCTGTCCCACTACCCCGCGCTGATCCGGTCGCTGGCCATGGTCAAGCAGGCGTGTGCCCGGGCGAACCGCACGCTCGGGCTGCTCCCCGCGCCGGTGGCCGGCGCGATCGACCAGGCGTGCCGGGAGATCGTCGACGGCCACTGGCACGGCCACTTCGTGGTCGACATGGTGCAGGGCGGCGCCGGGACCTCGACCAACATGAACGCCAACGAGGTGATCGCGAACCGGGCGCTGGAGCTGCTCGGGCATGCGCGGGGCGAGTACGAGCACTGCCATCCCAACAACCACGTCAACCTGTCGCAGTCGACCAACGACGTCTACCCGACGGCGATCCGCGTCGCCGTGCTCTCCGAGCTCAGAGCGTTGAGCGCGGCCCTCACCGAGCTCCGCTCGGCGCTGGTCGCCAAAGGGGTCGAGCTCCACGACGCCCTCAAGATGGGCCGCACTCAACTCCAGGACGCCGTGCCCATGACCCTAGGCCAGGAGTTCACCGCCTACGCCGTCACCACCGCCGAGGACATCGCGCGGCTGTCCGAGACGGCGCGGCTGTTCCTCGAGGTCAACATGGGCGGCACCGCCATCGGCACCGGGATCAACGCCGACCCGCGCTACCCCACCCTGGTCCTCGAGGAGTTGCGCGGCGTCACCGGGCTGGACCTGTCCCTGGCCGAGAACCTCGTCGAGGCGACGCCCGACACCGGTGCGTTCGTCATGTTCTCGGGCGTCCTCAAGCGGATCGCCGTCAAGCTGTCGAAGATGTGCAACGACCTCCGCCTGCTCTCCTCGGGACCGCGTTGCGGGCTGGCCGAGATCAACCTGCCGCCGATGCAGCCGGGCTCGTCGATCATGCCCGGGAAGGTCAACCCGGTGATCCCCGAGGTGGTCAATCAGGTGGCGTTCGAGGTCATCGGCAACGACCTGACGATCACCATGGCGGCCGAAGCGGGGCAGCTCCAGCTCAACGTCATGGAACCGATCATCGCGTTCAACGTCTTCAACTCGTTGGAGATGCTGACGGCCGCCGTGACCACGTTGTCCCGCCGCTGCGTGACCGGCATCACGGCGAACCGCGAGCACTGCCGCGACATGGTCGAGCGCTCGATCGGCATCGTGACCGCGGTGGTGCCGGTGCTCGGCTACGAGCGGGCCAGCGAGGTCGCGAAGGAGGCCCTCGAGACCGGCCGCAGCGTCCGCGAGATCATCCTCGCGCGCGGCTACCTGCCGGCCGTCGAGCTCGATCGCCTGCTCACGCCGGAGGCGATGACCCAGCCCCGACCGTTAGCCCCCGCCCGTCCTGCCGAGGGTTGAGGGTCGGGGGGAGCTGCCGATAATGGACGGCGACAGCCTTCCCTGCGCTCGTGGGTGGGGCGTGATGGAGCTTCTCGCCCGACGCTCGACCGGGCGGCAGGGAGATCGCGGGCTGTCAGCCGCCCGCTGTTGCCTCTCCGAGGATCATTCGATGGTCGGGAGGGGGGCGATCAGGGGTGCCTCCTCCTCGGTGGGCTGGAACATCACCGCGCCGACGCAGCCGGGCCCGGTGTGCGAGCCGACCACCGGACCGATCTCGGTCTGGAGCAGCTCGGTGATCTTGAAGCTCTCCTGCAGGAGCACCCGCAGCCGATCCGCCCATACCGGCGCGGCCGCGTGAGCGACGGCGACGACGACCGGCGCCGCGGCGTCCACCCGCTCCTTGAAGAGCTGGACGAGCCGGGGGTGCGCCGCCTTGCCGCCGCGCACCTTGTCGACCGGGGCCACCTCGCCGCCGACCAGGCCGAGGATCGGCTTGATGCCGAGGAGGCCGCCGAGCAGGGCGCGGGCCTTGCCGATGCGCCCACCCCGCGCCAGGTACTCCAGGGTGTCGACGACGAAGAGCAGGTGGAGGCGCTGCCGCATCTCTTCGACCCTGGCCTTGATATCCGCGACCGACACGCCCCGTTGGGCCATGCGCGCGGCCATCAGCGTCAGGAGGCCGAGGCCGGCGGAAACCTGGAAGCTGTCCACGACGTGCAGGACGGGCGGGGCATCGGCGTTGCGGACCTGCCGGAGCTCGTCCGCGCCCTCGAGCGCGGCCGCGCGCGCGTGGACGACGGTCTGCGACATCCTCTCCGAGATGTGGACCGACACGACGTCGCTGCGCGACACGATGCCGGCGAACGCGGCGAGGAACTCACCCTTGGTGGGCGGGCTGGTGCGGGGGTGGACGTCCTTGCGGCTGGCCAGGAGCTTGTAGAAGGCGCCGGGGGTGAGGTCGATCCCGTCCTTGTAGAACTGGTCCCCGAAGATGACCGTCAACGGGACCACCTGAATGCGGTGCCGGCGGGCCAACTCGGGCGGCAGGTCGCAGGTCGAATCGGCGACGACCCGGACCTTGATCTCGGGCTCGTCGAACTTCACGAAGCCGAGCGTCTGGAGGCGAATCAGCTCCTCGAGCACCTGGCCGTCGGGGACTGCGGCCGCCTCGACGACGGCGCGGATCGTCGGGCCGACCTGGGCCGCCTTGAGCACCTCCTGCTGCGCCGGCGTGAAGTGGGTCGCGAAGAACGCCGGTCCGAGCTCGAACCGTACACGGCTCTCCCAGTCCGGCAGGGCCTCCTGCCCCTCGTCGAAGCGCTGCTGGTCCTCCATCGCCACCGCCATCAGCGACAGGAGGTCCTGGGGGATCTCGCGCTCCATGCCGCTCGGCCCGAGCAGCACGCGGAACGTCCCGCCCGAAGTGCGACCGAGCCGGGCGAACGCCTTGACCGCGCGCGTGCCCCCGCTCCGCGCCCCGATGACGTCGCCCTCCTGCAGCGCGATCTCGCCCTCGGCGACGATGAGCCTCCCGGTGACCACGCTCCGCTGCAACAGGGGGAGGAGCTCGAACAGCGGGGTGAGCTGGAGGTCGCCGACCAGCGACTCGAGCCGCTGATCCGCCTCGATGCCGAGCTCCATGCCGACCAGCAGCGTCCGCACCTTCCGCAGCATCGCCGCCGAGGTCAGGCCGGCCACCGGCAGCAGGATCACGCCGTCGGGGAGATCCTCGTCGCTGCGCTCGTCCTCGGCGAGGAGCACGAGCGTGGAGGGCTTGCCCTCCTCGGCCGGAGCCAGGAACCGCATGACCGTGAGGTCGCCGAACCCTTCGACTGTCGCCTGGGCGACGATCACGTTGGGATTGAGCCCGGTTGCGAAGCGCATGCCGCTCGACGAGTTCTCGGCGGCCACCACCTCGTAGCCGACCTCGGCGAGCCCCCGGCAGAGCTCCTTGCGGCGGTCATCCTGTGTCTCGACGACGAGTACGGTCGGCCGTGCCATCACTCCCCCTTCACGATCCGCGGCCGACCCTTCGTGGCGGCCACGGGAACGGGCAGGTCGGTGCTGCGCTCTGTAGTATATCGCCATGAGCAGACGAGTCCTCACCGTGCTTGCACACCCCGACGACGCGGAAACGATGGCCGGCGGCACGCTCCTGACGTGGGCGCGGCGCGGCGACCGGATCACGTTGTGCCTGATCACGGACGGCGACAAGGGCACCGCCGACCCGAACGACACCCGTGAGGCCGTGGTCGCACGCCGCTCCGTCGAGCAGGAGCGCGCCGCGGCGCGGCTGGGCGCCGACGTCGTCCGCCTCGGCTACGCGGACGGTGAGCTGCAGCCGACGATCGCGCTGCGCCGCGACATCGTGAGGGTGATCCGCGAGGTGCGGCCGGACCTCGTCCTGACCAACGACCCGACCACCTGGTTCCGGCACGGCACCTACATCAACCATCCGGATCACCGGATCGCCGGACACGCCTGCGTCGAAGCGCTCTACCCGGCCGTGAAGAAGGCGAGCTACTTCCCGGAGCTCGGGCTCGAACCGCACGTGGTCGCCGAGGTGTGGCTCGGCCTCACCGACCACCCGGACGCCTACGTCGACATCACGGACGTGCTCGCCGACAAGATCGACCTGATCTGCGAGCACACCTCGCAGTTTCCCCGCGAGCCCACCGAGAAGGCGTTCACCCGGATGGCCCGCGAGACCGGCGCGGCGCGCGGCATGGGCGCCGCGGAGGCTTTTCGGACCCTCCGTCTGTCCGCCAGCACCGTTCGCGCCCTCGCCGAGCCCGCCTCCGAGTGAACGACGCGTGTGGCCCGCGGCCGCACCGCCAGCACATCCGTGGGCGGCTCGACCGGTCTCAGGGGCGAGTTGGGTAGATGGTCCGCAAGCGGCCACCCGAGAAGCAGGCAACGACGTCGCCGGGCGCGAGGTCGTGGATGTCGACCGTGAGGGTCTTCGCCGAAGTGAGACTGACCGAGTAGGAGTCGGTCGAGAGCCCCGGAGTAGCAGTACCGTCGAGCACGAAGCCGCCGCTCGGGTCCGCCGGGCGAACCAGGAAGCGGTTGGCGTCCCGGATCACCGCAACCTCGTCGTCCGGCATCGAGAACGTCGATCTCGCGACGAGCGTGCCGCCCTGTCGCAGTCGGACGGCGGGCGCGAACATCGCGACCGCCATGATCACGCCCTCCCTGAAGACGTACGCGCCGCCGACCGTGTCCGGCAGGCTGAGAACGAAGAGACGCTCCGAAGGCGGGATCGTCGAGACGTCGGCCAGAAAGATCCGCGCGAGCTCGCCCGCGTTCCGCCAGCGCCGGTTCCCACCATGCAGGGCGACCCCGTAGCCGAGGCTCGCTGCAACGAGCAGGATCGCCACGGCCTTGCGACCTGGGAGCAGGCGGGCAAGCGACCAGACGACGAGTATGCAGAGAAACGCCGACGGCAGGTAGACCCAACGTTCTCCCTGGCTGTCGGTGAGGGAGAGCGGCAGGTTGAGCACCGGGAGAAGCGCGAGGTAGAACGCCACCAAGAGGAACGCTGGTGTCGGCGAGCGCCGCCTCACGAAGCACATGACAAGGCCTGCCAGGGCGAGCGCCACGGTCACGAGGACCGCGGCGGCCGGCGCGGAACCCGACATGAAGGCGGCCAGCCGTCCCGGGAAGGGCAGGTCGAGTGCGCACGCGGGAAAGGCCAGCAGGTTCCTCGCGACGACGACCGCGTGGGCGCTGAGGTGCACCGAGACGCCGTACCCCCCGACGAGTCCCCCCAGGATCGCCCAGCGCAACGCCATGAACGCGCCGAGGCCGGCCAGGAAGAGGGACGGGACCGCGAGGCGGCCGAGGGTGGGATACCCGCGAGTCGTGGAGGACGGGTGAAACAGCTCGTAGGCGATCACCACGAAGGGTAGCGGCAGCGCCGACTCCTTGGCCATGAGCGCGAGGAGGAAAAGGACGAGGCTCGTGACCAACGCCCGCGTGCTGCCCATGCGCCGGAAGCGCAGGTATGCGACGAGTGAGCCCAGGGTGAAGGTCGTCGCGATCACGTCGGTACGGCCGGAGATCCAGCTCACCGCCTCGCCGTGACACGGGAGCACGAGAAAGAGAAGCCCGGCAAGGACCGGGAGCTCGCCCCGCTCCTCGCCACGCCCGAGAAGCAGACTCGCCAGCAGACAGACCAGCCACGCGTTGAGTCCATGAAACATCACGTTGGTAAGGTGGTAGCCGGTCGGGTTGAGCCCCCACAGGGCGTGGTCGAGCACCACCGTCAGGGCACTGACCGGCCGAAAGAACCCTCCGCCGAAAGGCTCGACGATGACGCGCAGGCCCTTCCAGCCGGCCGCGGCCACGAAGTTGAAATCATCGGACTGAAAGAACGCCGTCAAGCTCACGTGGAAGGCGAGGAGCGCGCCGAGAAGGAACACAGCAGCCGCCATGGCAGCGGCACGCGGGTTGTTGGCCATCGGATGCGCACTCCGGCTCGGCATCACAGGCTCTGTCTCCGAGCGGAGGCTAGCACGAGCACCTTCGTCGTCACGGCGGCTGCCAGGCCGCACAGTCCCTCAGCGGAGGCGTTCCGCACCCCCTCGCCCGTCCGCCGGCCCCGGGCGCGCCCTCGCCGAACCGGACGACGACCGACCTCGGCCCCAGGCGGTCCTACTGCAGCACCAGGCAGTGAAGGCCGCCCTCGCCGGTCGGGAACATCGGCACCGGGACCACCGTCACCCCGAGCGACTCGTAGACGCGCCTCTGGGCGTCGAAGATCGGGTTGGGCGCGGCGGCGGCCCGGTCCATGGCCTGCCACACCGCCCCGAACGCTGCCTCGACTGCCGTCCAGTTCTCCCCGTCCGGGTCGGCCCGCCAGCCGAGCACCGCCTCTTCGAGCCGGGTTAGGGAGTCCTGCAGCGCCGCCTGGGCAGGGCGCTCACCGGATGCCGCCGGGAGGTGGTACGGGTAGCGACCCAGCAGGACCGTCTGGCGCCCGTTGCGCCGGTCGACGAACCTGCCGACGTTGACGGGGTTGCGCACCGGGTGGTCGGCGAGCGGGAGCCGGGCGACGCGATAGCCGCGGCGCGCGAGCTGCGCGGCGACCAGGTCGTACTCGCGCTGGACCCGGCGGCGCACCTCTTCCGCGATCGGCAGGCCGGACGTCGCGTCGACCGCTGCACCCTCGAACGACGGCACGAAGGCCGTGACCACCATCCCCGTCCGCACCACGTTGACGACCATGTCGAGGTGGAACAGCTCGTCCGTGACGAGTCCCGGATCGAGCAGCCCGGCCTCCCCGGCGATGACGACCTCGAGACCGAAGAAGGCTTCGCGGAACGCCGTCCGCGCGGCCTCGACCTGCGCGCGGGCCAGCCGGCGGCCGGCGTGCGGCACGCCCTCGAGGGTGTCGAGGAACCGCAGCACGCGATGCCGGCCGATCAGCACCCCCGGACGCCCCTCGGGCAGCCAGACCACCGAGACGTCCCCACCCTCGATGCCAACGCCGCCCCGGTTGGCCTTCGTGCCGAGCGGAAGGACCCGGAAGTCGGCCGGGAACGCCGCCGCCAGACGATGGACTGGTTCGGCATAGAAGCCGTCGGCATCGCCTCCGACGCCCAGGACGAGCCGATCGGCGTCGTCGTGGCCGACGACCTCACCCATGTCCCGGGGATACAGCAGGGGCTCCGGGACCTTGAAGAACCTCACGCGGCTCCTGACCTTGTCCGCGGACCAGCCGAGTCGCCTCTGGAGGTAGTCCCGGAAGACCTCCTCCTCGTTGCCGAGCGACCCCGGGCTGACCCGCGCGTCGGGAAGCGCGACGAAGAACCGGGTGTATTCGGGGAACGCGTCGAGGAGCCGGCCGTGCTCGAGCTCGAAGTTCAGCCAGTAGCTCTGGCGCCGGACGAACCTGACCCGGGGGTCCATGCTGCGGGGGTCGAAACCCTCCGTGGAAGGCAGCATGAAGTACTTCGTCTGGTTGGCGTCTATCCCGATCACGACCCGGCGTCGCGACCGCTCCGACTCCGGCAGCACCGTGACGCCTGCGCTTCCCAGTCTGAGCCCGGCGAACGGGGTCGCCACCGCGTCTGCGGCCTCGACCCGCCCCGCGACTGCCAGGATGCCCACGATGGTCACGGGGGCGAGCATCCGGACGACACGGTACGCCGCCGGAATGAGACCTGAGTTGGGCATTGCCCCGACGGTACCACGCGTGTCCAGGACCCGGGCGTTGCCCTCGCGTCCCACTCGCCGGAGACGGTGCGGGCGGGGATCTCTCCCCGCCCGCCTTTTCCTTGGCCGGTGCCCGGCCGCGAGCTACTTCTCGCCCATGAACGGATAGGCGAAGTGGGTCGCCGGAACGAAGGTCTCCTTGATCGAGCGGACCGACGCCCAGCGGATCAGGTTCCACATCGAGCCGGCCTTGTCGTTGGTGCCGGAGGCGCGGGCGCCGCCGAACGGCTGCTGCCCGACCACGGCGCCGGTCGGCTTGTCGTTGATGTAGAAGTTGCCCGCGGTGTTGACGAGCGCGTCGGCGATCTTCGCGATCACGCCGCGGTCGCGCGCGAACACCGCACCGGTCAGGCCGTAGTCGGACCCGGCGTCGCACAGGGCGAGCGCCTCGTCCAGCTTGGCGTCGTCGTAGACGAACAGCGTGAGCACCGGTCCGAAGATCTCCTCGCGCAGCAGCCGGAAGTTCGGGTCGGTGGTCAGCACCACGGTGGGCTGGATGTAGTAGCCCACCGAGTCGTCGCAGGAGCCGCCGAAGACGATCTCGGCCTCGCCGGACGCCTTCGCGTAGTCGATGTACTCCTTGATCGACTCGAACGCCGCCTTGTCGATGACCGCCGCCATGAAGTTGGTGAAGTCCTCGGGGTCGCCCATCTTGACCTGGGCGAGCTGGTCGAGCAGCCCGGCGCGCACCTTCGGCCACAGCGACGAGGGGATGTAGGCGCGCGAGGCCGCCGAGCACTTCTGCCCCTGGTACTCGAAGGCGCCCCGGACGAGCGCCGTCACCAGGGCATCCACGTCGGCCGAGGCGTGGGCGAAGACGAAGTCCTTGCCGCCGGTCTCGCCGACGATTCGCGGATAGCTCTTGTAGGTCGCGATGTTGGCGCCGATCGTCTTCCACATCGAGTGGAACACCGAGGTCGAGCCGGTGAAGTGGATTCCGGCGAACTCCGGCGATGCCAAAACCGGGTCGCCTACCTCGCCGCCCGAGCCGACGACCAGGTTGATCACGCCGGGCGGCAGGCCGGCTGCCTCGAGCAGCCTCAGGTTAAAATATGCCGGGTAGACCCCGGTCGACGCCGGCTTCCACAGCACGGTGTTCCCCATCAGCGCCGGCGAGGTCGGCAGGTTCGCGCCGATCGAGGTGAAGTTGAACGGCGTCACCGCGAAGACGAACCCCTCGAGGGCGCGGTACTCGGTGCGGTTCCACATCCCCGGCGACGAGATCGGCTGGTTCTCGTAGATCTGTTGCGCGAAGTAGGGGTTGAAGCGCCAGAAATCGATGACCTCGCAGGCGGAGTCGATCTCGGCCTGAAACGCGGTCTTGGACTGGCCGAGCATGGTCGCCGCGTTGAGCGTGTCGCGCCACGGCCCGGCGAGCAGGTCCGCGGCCTTCAGCAGAACCGCCGCCCGGTCGTACCACGGGGTCGCCGCCCACGCCCGGCGTGCCTCGCGGGCCGCGTCGATGGCCCGCTGGACCTCGGGCTTGCCAGCCTTGTGGTAGCGGGCCAGCACGTGGCCGTGGTCGTGCGGGACGATGCACGTCCCCATCCGGCCGGTGCGGATCTCCTCGCCGCCGATGATCAGCGGGATCTCGATCTCGGACGCCTTGAGCTCGGCGAGCTTGGCCTTGAGCGACCTCTTCTCCGACGAGCCCGGAGCGTACGACTTGATCGGCTCGTTGACAGGCTGGGGAACGCGGAACGTACCGTTCATCGGGACCTCCCGCCGGCGCACCCGCTTGTGAAAACAAGGCGCAAACCCGGCTGCGGGAGCATACGGACGTTCCCGCCCCCGGTCAACCGGGACCTGGCGCGCCGCCGCGGCCGCACCCCCTGCCGTATCATGCTGCGGTGAGCGTCGCGCGACAGGACCCTGCTCCACCGCGAACGGCCGTGCTGGTCCTGAACTACAACGGCCGCCAGCACCTCGACGACTGTCTCGCCTCGCTCGCGGCGCTCGACGTGTTCGACCCCGACGAGCCCGGCTCGCCGCGCGATCCGACCGTGCGCGACGAGGTGTTCGTGGTCGACAACGGCTCCACCGACGGCTCCCTCGCCCACGTCCGCGACCGGTTCCCGTGGGTCAGGACGATCGACAACGGCGCCAACCTCGGCTTCGCCCGCGGCTACGACGCCGCCATCGCCATGGTCGACGCCGAGTGGGTCGCGCTCCTCAACGGCGACACGCGGGTCGAACCGGGATGGCTCTCGGCGCTCCACCGTACCGCCGCGGCCCATCCGCGCGCGTGGGCCGTGGCGAGCCGGGTCGTGAGCTGGGACGGCGAACGCCTCGATTTCGTCGGGGCCGACACCTATTTCACCGGTCACGCCTGGCAACGCGGGCTCGGCGAGCCTGCCGCCGAGCGGACGTGGCCCGAGCGCGAGCTCCTGTTCGGCTGTGCCGCATCGCTCCTTGTCCGCCGCCGGACATTCATCGAGGCCGGGGGCTTCGACCCCGACTACTTCGCGTTCTTCGAGGACGTCGACCTCGGCTGGCGCCTGGCCGTGGCCGGGCACGAGACGTGGCTGTCCCCCGACGCCGTGACCCACCACAAGCTCCACGGCACCTTCGGCGACCAGCCGGCGGCGCGCACGCGGTTCTTCTGCGAGCGAAACGCGCTGGCGAGCGTCTTCAAGAACTTCGCCGACGACAGGATGGGAGTGCTGCTCCTGGCCTCGGCGGCGCTCGCCTTCCTGCGCGCGTGGGCCTCGTCCAGCCAGGTGCGACCGGCGGTCCGGCCCTACCTCACCACCGATTCCCTGGCCCACCTGCTCGCCGTCGCCGACCTGGCCCGCCTCCGGCCTGCCCTGACGGTACGGCGGGCTGCCGTCCAGGCCGCGCGACGCCGCGGCGATGCCGATCTGCAGCCCCTCTTCGGCGACCTCGCCCATCCCCCGACCGCGCTGGGCCCCGAGTACCGCGGGCCGCTCGACACGCTGACGGCCACCCTCGGCCTGGCGACCGACGGCTTCGGCAGGAGCTTCCCGGCCGAGCTCAACCTCGCCGCCGAGGCTGCTGCCTTCGCCCTCGCAAGGCTCTGCCTCGAGGTCACCGGACCGCGCTTTCGCGCCGAGCATTTCCTCTCCCGGGGGCACGACATGGACTGGGAGCACGCCCTGGATGCCGGCGGCATGGCGAGGCTGCGCGACGCCGCCGCGGCCGTGACGGCGCTGCTCGCCTCCGACTTCGGCCTCGGGGCCGTGGCGACGTTCGCGGCCTCGCTCGATCGCCTCGACCGCGAGGGACACAAGCCGGTGATGGCGCCGGGCCGGGCTCCGTCCGGGGATGTCTGGCTGCCCACGAGCCCGGCGCGGCCGGAGCCGCCGCCCGCGCCGCCGGACGGCGAGCTCGCGGGACCCGCCGTTACGATCGTCATCCGCACCAAGGACCGACCCGGGCCGCTCGCCCGCGCCCTCACCAGCGTCGCCGCCCAGCACTACGCCGGGCTCGAGGTGGTGGTCGTCAACGACGGCGGCGCAGACGTCTCCCCGGTGATCGCGGCGTTTCGCGGCGAGCTCGTCGTGGTCAACCTCCGCCGGACCGAGGGCGTCGGGCGCACCCGCGCCGCCCAGGCGGGGCTCGAGGCGGCGACCGGCGAGTTCGTCAACTTCCTGGACGACGACGACGAGCTGCTCCCCCACCACCTCCGCTCGCTCGTCGAGACGCAGCGCCGCACCGGCGCCCGCGTCGTCCACTCCGACGTCGTCATGGTCGCCGTCGAGCCCGACGGCGACGGAGGCACGCGGACGGTCGAGCGGGGCCGGCTCGGCGGGCCGCTGGATCGGTCCCGGCTCTTCTTCGAGAGCACGTTGCCGCTGATGTCGGTGCTCATGGACCGCGAGCTGGCGCTCGCCGCAGGCGGCTTCGACCCGGCTCTCGACTACTTCGAGGACTGGGACCTCTTCCTCCGCCTCGCGCGCCGCGCCAGCTTCGCGCACTGCCCGGAGGTCACGGCCCGCTACCTCGTCGCCCCCGAGCTCGGTCACGGCGCAGGCACGACCGGCGCCCACCGCTGGCCCCACCTCGCCGCGTTCTTCGAGCGCCACAAGGACGAGATCAGCGGCGCCGACTGGGCGCGCTTCTACCGCGCGCAGGTCGAATCGGTGCGGATCCACGCCAGGGAGCTCGAGCAGCGTCTGGAGGCGGCTGAGGCCGTTCACCGCAGGGCCGACGCCGCCATGGCCGCGCTCGACCGCTCCCGCGTGTTCCGCCTGGCCCGCCGGGTGCGCCGCATGCTGGGGCGGCGGTGAGCTCGCCTCGGCCGAACGACAACGCGGCGCCGCTCGTCTCGGTGGTGATCGTCAACTTCAACGGCCGGCATCACCTCGAGCGCTGCCTCCCGTCGCTCGCCGACACGGTTGGGGTCTCCTTCGAGACGATCGTCGTGGACAACGGGTCCGGCGATGGATCGGTCGACTGGCTCGGCGAGCACGTCCCCGACGTCCGCGTCCTCGCCCTCGGCGCCAACCTCGGTTTCGGCGAGGCCAACCGGCGCGGCGTCGAGGCGGCCCTGGGCGAGTACATCGCCTTCCTCAACAACGACACCGTTGTCACGCCGGCGTGGCTCGGCGCGATGCTCTCGGCGATCGCCGCCGACCCTGCGATCGCGGCGGTGTGCGCGACGTTGCGCCTCCTCGACCACCCGGAGCTGCTCAACGCCCGGGGCGGCGGCATGACCTGGCTCGGCTACGGCTACGACCCCGATCTCGGCGTGCCCTACGACCCGCCCGGCGTTCCGGGGACAGTCATCGACACGATCTTCCCGACCGCCGCCGCGATGCTGATCCGCCGCGACGAGTTCGTCGCCTGCGGCGGCTTCGATCCTGCCTTCTTCATGTACCACGAGGACGTCGACCTCGGCTGGCGGCTGTGGCTGCTGGGGCGCCGCGTCGTCGTCGCGCCGGATGCCGTCGTGTTCCACGCCTGGGGCGGCACCACCCGTTCGGCCGCCGGGCTGGCCTGGAAGGAACGGCTCGGCGCCCGTCACAACCTGCGGACGCTGATCAAGCACTACGAGCCGTACAACCTGGCGCGGGCCCTCAAGAACCTGGTCAAGCTGTGGGTGCGGGCCAGGGCCTGGGGCCGGATGACGCACGTCCTCGCCTGGAACCTGTGGCACCTCCCGGGCACCCTGGCCTGGCGCCGGCGACTGCAGCGCGCGAGGAAGGTCACCGACGGGGAGCTGGTCGACCGCGGCCTGATCGCCGACGCCCCTGTCCCTCCACCTGCTCCCGATGTCCCGATCGGCACCGTGGAACGGGATCATGCCGACTGGATCCCCACGCCCCTGCTGCTGCCCGGTTACCACTCCGGGCTCGGGCGCCTGGGCCACGGGTGGTACGGCCGGACGACGACCGGCGGCGGTCGGTGGTTCCGTTGGACCGCACCGCGAGCCCTCTGCCACCTCAAGGTCGAGCCCGGCAGCACCGGAGAGCTGGCCGTCGAGCTCATGCGGCCGGCGGCGGCCGGCGGTGCCGACGCCGTGACGGTCTCGTGCAACGGCGAGTCGCACGCCGTCGCGGTGGAGCGCGACGCCTGGTGCGAGGTCCGCGCGCCGGCGCGGGCCGACGCCCGCGGTCTCCTCGCCGTCGAGATCGCCTGTGACGAGTGGGTGCCGCACCGGGTCCGCGCCGACTGGGACTTCCGCCGTCTCGGCTGCGCGGTCCGGCAGGTGCGGTTTATCGCGAGCCCCGCGTCACCGCCACGGAGCTACCGCAGCGTCTCGATCGTCCTGCCGACCTACAACCGGTGGCCGATCCTCGCCGAGACGCTGGACGCGCTGGCGGAGCAGAGCTGGCCGGCTCTGCAGGTCATCGTGGTCGACGACGGGTCGACCGACGGCACGTTCGAGCGCCTGCAGGCCTGGCGTAACGCCCACGCCGGTCGGCTCGACCTCACGGTCCTGCACCAGGCGAACCTCAAACCAGGCAGGGCTCGCAACCACGGCCTGCGCCACGCCACCGGCGACCTCGTCGTCTTCCTCGGCGACGACACCGTCCCCGCCGCCGACTTTGTCGAGCGCCACGTGGCCCGGCACAACGCGATCGGCGACACCGTGGCCGTGCTCGGATTCACCGACTGGCACCGGGCGCGGATGCACGTCACGCCGTTCCTCGAGCTGGTCAACCTCGACGGCCAGCAGTTCTCCTACGGGCACTTCGAGGACGGCGAGGACCTCTTCTTCACCTGCTTCTACACCTCGAACATCTCGCTCCCCCGCTGGGTCCTCGGCGACGACCCGTTCCACCCGGCATTCACCTTCGTGGACTGGGAGGACACCGAGGTCGGCTACCGGCTGTCGCGTCGCGGCCTCCGCATCGTGCTCGACCGCGCGCCGGTCGCACACCACGTCCACCCGATGACGCTGTCCAGCTTCTACCGCCGCCAGGAGCACGTCGGGCGGACCGTCGAGGTCCTCCTGGCCCTGCACCCGGAGCTGGCCTCGAACGACGCGATGCCGCCGCTGGAGCCCCGGGGCTGGCACGCGGTCTCCCGCCTCCTGGTGCCGCCGCTGGTCCCGCTGCTGTCGGCCGTGGACCGCCTGGGCGTCCGGCTGCCGACGAGCCTCTACCGCTTCGTGCTCCTGTCCGCGTTCTTCACCGGTCGGCGACAGGGTTTCGCCCGCCACGTCGCGACGACGGGAGCCGGCGCGTGACTGGCGGCGGGACCGCGCGGGGTGCCGTTCGGCGGAGTCTGGGCTATCTCGGGCGGCCGCGTCTCCTCCTTCAAAAGGTGGGCCACGCGCTGCGACGGCGGCGGATCGAGGCGTCCTACCGGGCGGCGCTGGCCGAGGACCGCTTCGTGGTCGAGGCGGGCCCACGGGCCGACGCCGTCGCCTTCTCCGTCGTGATGCCGGTGTACCGCGTCGCCGAGCCCCACCTGCGCGCCGCGATCGACGCCGTGCGCGCGCAGTCGCACGGCGCCTGGGAGCTCCTGCTCGTCGACGATGCGTCGCCCGATCCGCACGTCTCCCGCGTCCTGGCCCAGGCGGGCCGTTCCGACCCGCGGATCCGCGCCTGGCGGCGTGCGACCAACGGCGGGATCGCGGTGGCGAGCAACGAGGGGATCGCCGCGGCCCGCGGCGAGTTCGTGGCCTTCGTGGACCACGACGACCTCCTCCACCGGCGCGCCCTCGAGCTGGCCGCCCGCGTCCTGGCCGCGGAGCGCGACGTGGACTGGCTGTTCACGGACGAGGACAAGATCGACGAGTCCGGCCGGCACTCCGAGCCCTGCTTCAAGCCGGGGTTCTCGAGGCACCTGCTGCTCTCCTTCAACTACGTGACCCACCTCCGCGTGGTGCGGAGGACACTGCTCGACCGGCTCGGCGGTCACCGCCTCGGCTTCGACGGGGCCCAGGACTACGACCTCGCGCTGCGCGCCGCGGCCGCCGGTGCACGCTTCGCCCACCTCCCCGGGGTCCTCTACCACTGGCGGACCGTCGGCACCTCGATGGCGCTCGCCGCCGCGACCAAGCCGGCGGCCCACGACAACGCCCTGCGGTCGCTCGCCGAGCACGCCTCCGGCTTCCCGCACGGGGGAGCGGTGACCGCCGAGGTGCTGCTCCAACCCGCGAGCTTCTTCAAGGTCCGGCGCGCCTGCCCGCGCGACCTGCATGTCGCCGTGGTGGACACGGCCGGCGACGGCGCTCCCTGGACCGCGGAGTTGGGCTGGCCCGTCACCCTGCTGCGCGCCGGGCAGGGGCACGGCCTTGCCGAGCATGCCGAGCGCGCCCGGACCGCAGCGGCGACGTTCCTCATCGTGCCGCCTCCCGGAGGACTGTCGCGGGCGGACGTCGACGAGCTGCTCGCACTCCTCCAAGTGCCGGGCTGCGCCGTCGCGGCCGGTCGTGCGCTGAAAGGCGGGCGCGTCGCCGCCAGCGGGCTGGTCGTGACCCCGCTCGGACCGTGGGACCCCTGGGCCGGCCAGGCCGCGAACGACCCGGGCTACCTGAACCTCGCGGCGGTGCCGATGCCGCGGCTCGTCCCGCCCCTCCTCGGCTGGGCCGCGCGCTGCGAGGCTCTGGCCGGCGCGATGGCGGCCGCGGCGGACGTCCCGCCAGCCTGGCGGCTCACCGTCGGGCTGTTCCGGTTGCGGCTCGAGGCGGTCAGCACGCCCACCGTCTCCTTCCCTGCCCCTGCGCTCGGCGGCGAGGTTCCCGAAGGACCCCCGCCCACCGAGCTCCCCACCACGCGCGTCGAGTGGTTGCGCTACGCTGGAGTCCGCCCGGACGCGGGCCTGAAACGAGGACCGAGCCGATGACCGACCCTGCCGCCAAGATCAAGATCGTCCTGCCCGACCAGCAGGCGCTGGGCGCCTACGCCAACTTCGCCTCGATCGTCCACAACTTCACCGAGTTCATCCTCGACTTCGGCCGCGTCGTACCGGGTCGCGACGAGGTCCAGGTCGTGAGCCGGGTGGTCATGACCCCGGTGCACGCCAAACAGCTCCTGCGGGCTCTCACGGAGAACGTGGCGATCTACGAGCGCAACTTCGGCGAGATCCCCCAGGGGCCGCAGCCGGGCCCGACCGACGCCGCCACGATGTGACGAGACAGGAAAGAGTGGTGAGGGGAGAGGGGCGAGGAACGACAAGGCCGTGTGTTCGGTCGTTCTGCTTTCTCGCCTGTCTTCTCTTCTCCCTGTTCTCTCCCCTCTTCCCTTCAGTTCGTCCCGACGATCCAGCCGCCGCCGAGCACGCGGTCGCCGGCGTAGGCCACGGCGGCCTGACCCGGCGCCGGTGACGCGACCGGCTCGTCGAAGGTCACGACGGCACGCCTGCCGTCGAGCAGCGCGACCGTGGCCGGTTGCGCCTCGTGCCGCGATCGCACCTGGACCGTTGCACGAACGACGTCGCTGTCCCGCTCGGCGATCCAGTTGACGCCCTCGAGATCGAGGACGCGGCGATTGGTGTCGGCGGCCTCGCCGACGACCACCCGGTTGTCCGCCCCATCGAGGGCGACGACGTACCACCGGTGCGTGCCGGCGACGCCCAGTCCTCGCCGCTGCCCCACCGTGAAGCGATGGACGCCGCCGTGCCGCCCCACCACCCGGCCCGAGACGTCGACGATATCGCCGGGCCCGGGCAGCCGCCCGGGAGCGAGGCGGTCGAGCACGCCGAGATACGACGAGCCCTCGGGCACGAAGCACACCTCCTGGCTCTCGGCTCGGCCGGCGTTGGGCAGCGACAGCTCGCCCGCGATCGCCCGGACCTCGGTCTTGGTGAGTCCGCCGAGGGGGAACCGCACTCCCCCGAGCTGTTCGCAGGTCAACTCGAAGAGAAAGTACGACTGGTCCTTGTCGGAGTCGCGACCGCGCAGGAGCGCGACGCCGCCGCGGTCGGTCCTTTCGAGACGCGCGTAGTGGCCGGTCGCCACCGCCTCGGCTCCGAGCTGCCGGGCGACCGGGAGAAGCTCACCGACCTTCACCCGGGAGTTGCAGCGGGCGCACGGCGATGGCGTCCGGCCGGCCAGGTAGGCGTCGACGAAGGGCTCCAGCACGGCGGCACGGAAAAGCTCCTCCATGTCCAGCACGTAATGCGGGATGCCGAGCTGCGCGGCGACCTCGCGCGCCCCCGCCACGTCGTCCGGCGAGCAGCAGCGCGACACGCCCAGCCCCGCCGCGGAGAGGTCGGCGAGCTGCAGGGTGACCCCGATGACCTGGTGTCCCTCCCTGGCCAGCAACGCCGCCGCCACCGCGGAGTCCACGCCCCCCGACATCGCCACCACGATCCGCACCCTGCCACCCTACCAGCTACCAGCAGTCAGCCGACAGCCGACAGCCGACAGCTAGCGCAAAACGCCAACCCCATCCCTTATGTTCCCCGATTGGGTGGGCGGAGGCGGGCGGGTGGTGGCCGTGCCGTGTGGGGCGGTCGGGGGAGAGCTGTGAGCTGTCGGCTTCCCTAGTGGACTTCCTGCATCTCGGTGACGATGAACATCAACGTGGTCGCCCCGAGCGAGAACTCCCCGTGACTGTGAATGATGGTCTTCTGGATCTTCACGCCGTCGACGAAGGTCCCGTTGGTCGACTCCAGGTCGGTGAGCGCCGCCTCGTCGTCGTGGATCTCCAACATGGCGTGCTTGCGCGAGGTCTCGCTGTCTTGGAGCTGGACATCGCAGCCGGCGCCGCGTCCGAGGATGACCCGCGGCCGCCCGAGCTGGAAAATCTGGCCGGCGCCCGCGCCGAGGATCACGGCCAGCGAGTAGCGGCGGTTCGGCGGGAGGGGCGCGAGGTCCGGCAACGAGGACTCCGCCTCGTCCCTGAGGCTCCTGGCATCGAGCTCCTTGGTCGTCTCCTCGGCGCGCGGCGGCGGGGCGACCCGTGCCACGGGCCGGTCGTCACCGCCGGCCAGCACGGCGGGCTTCTGCACCTCGAAAATGCCGTCGCATTTTGAGCACTTCAGACGCTTGGTCTTCGCTTCGCCGAAACGCGACTCGTCGTACTGGTAGCGAAATCCGCATTTTGGACAACTGACGATCACGTTCCACCCCCGCCGGCTCGCCGCGCCACGCGCTGGAGAACGTCCAGGATAGCCGACACCACACCCTCCGTCACGCCCGAGCCGAGTGAGAGCCGAACCGAGCGGGCCGCGACCGCGGGAGGCGCGCCCATCGCCTCGAGGACGCCGCTCGATCGTCCAACCCCCGAGCTGCAAGCCGGGCCGGAGGATACCGCAAACCCGTCGAGATCGAGTGCGGCGACCGTCGCGTCGCCGCGAAACGGCTCCGGCAGCGCGAAGCACGAGGTGTTGGGCAGCCTCGTCGCACGAGCCCCGAAGACCTCGGTACCGTGGATTCGCTCGAGCAGATCGGCCTCGAAGCGGTCCCGCAGCGGCTCGAGGTCGCGCCAGGAAGCCAGACGCGCCTCAACCAGCCCTGCGGCCACCCCCATGGCGACCGCCGCCGCCACGTTCTCGGTCCCGCCGCGGCGGTGGCGCTCCTGGGTCCCGGGGATCAGGGGGGCCAGCTCGATGCCGTCGACGACGGCCAGCGCAGCCGCTCCCGGCGCGCCGCCGATCTTGTGACCGGCGATGGCCAGCGTGTCTGCGCCGAGGGCGGCCATGTGCACCTCGACCTTCCCGGCAGCCTGCACGGCGTCGCAGTGCAGCCGCCCGCCGGCGGCGCGGACCAGCGCCGCGGCCGCAGGCACCGGCTGCAGCACCCCGGTCTCGGAGTTGGCGAGCTGGAGGGCGACCACCGGGCGGTCGGCAGCGCTGCAGAGGCGCTCGAGAGCCTCGAGATCGACGATGCCTCGTGGATCGACCGGGATGCGCGACACCCGGACGCCCTGGCGGGACAGCTCCGCGGCTGCGGCGTGCACCGCGGGGTGCTCGGCCGCGGAGACGAGCAGCGAACGCCCGGCGATCCGCCCTCCGGCGGCGAGCAGGCCCCACAACCCTGAGGCGTTCGCCTCGGTCCCGCCGGAGACGAAGACGACCCCGGCCGGAGCGATGCGGAGCAGCCATGCCACCCGCCGACGGGCCTCCTCGAGCGCCTGGCGTGCCAGCCTCCCCTCGGCGTGGGGGCTCGACGGGTTCCCTCCCCCGTCGCGGAGCACCTCGACCATCGCGGCCAGCGCCTCCGGCAGGATCGGATGGGAGGCGTTGAAGTCCAGGTAGAAGCGAGCTGCCATGGGTCGATTCTACCTGTCCGTGGTAGCATCCGGCCCATGAGTGCGAGCGGCGAACGGAGGGCGCGCGGCCAGGCCGGCCGTGCCGGTGCGGAGCGCTCCGACGCGGCCCCACCGCCCTCGACGATGCGCATCCCGGCCAACCCGGCCGCCGAGCGCGCCGTCCTCGGCGCGATCCTCGCCGACGGCAACTGCTTCTATCGCGTCGTCGACGTGATCTCGCCCGCGGACTTCTACGTCGACTCGCACCGCGCCATCTTCGAGGCGTTCGGAGCGCTGGCCCACGACAACCGCGACATCGATCTCGTGACCTCGGCGGACCAGCTCGGCCGGCTCGGCGCCCTCGACACCGCCGGCGGCGTCTCCTACCTGTCGGGCCTCGCCGACGAGCTCCCCGACCCGGCCAGCGTCGAGCACTACGCCAACATCGTCCGCGAGCGCGCGGTCAAGCGCGAGCTGCTCAAGATCTCCCAGGAGTTGATGGCCACCTGCGCCCGCGACGAGGGCGACGCCATGGACGCCCTCGACGGCGCCGAGGCGCAGATCCTCGAGATCGCCGAGAAGGCGATGCGCGGCAACCTGAAGAAGGTCGGGGCGCTGGTCAAGGACGAGGTCAAGCACATCGAGGAGGTGGCCCGTTCCCATGCCCCGTTCACCGGCGTCGAGACCGGCTTCCGCCGCCTCGACGAGCTGACCTCGGGGCTGCAGCGCCAGGAGCTGATCATCCTGGCCGCCCGGCCGGGCGTCGGCAAGACGGCGATGGCGCTGAACATCGCCTGCCACGCGGCGGTCCGCGGCAAGCTCAACGTGGCGGTGTTCTCGCTCGAGATGTCGGCCCAGGCCCTCATCCGGCGCCTGCTCGCCTCCGAGGCGCGGATCAACGTGCGCCGCCTGACCCGCGGCCTGTTGTCGCGCGCGGTCGACCCCCACGACCCCCGCCAGGAGGCCTCGGACTGGCAGCGTCTCGCCGACGCCGCCGACCGCCTGGCCGACACCAACCTGTGGATCGACGACACTGCCGGGCTCTCGGTCCTCGAGCTGCGCGGCAAGTGCCGCCGGCTGCAGATGGAGCACGGCCTCGACCTCGTGGTCGTCGACTACCTGCAGCTCATGTCGGCCGGCATCAGGGCCGAGAACCGCACCCAGGAGGTGTCGGCCATCTCCCGCGGACTCAAGGCGATCGCGAAGCAGCTCAACGTGCCCTTGCTGGCGCTGTCGCAGCTCTCCCGCCAGCCCGAGCGGCGCGGCGCCGACTCCCGGCCGCAGCTCTCCGACCTCCGCGAGTCGGGGTCGATCGAGCAGGACTCCGACGTCGTCGTCTTCATCAGCCGTAAGACCCGCGCCCAGCAGGCCGGCGAGGAGGAGGACGAGGACCTCCGTCTCGCCGAGGTGATCATCGCCAAGCAGCGCAACGGCCCGACCGACATGCTCAAGCTCGTCTACTTCGACGAGTACACCCGGTTCGACGACCCGGAGTTCGGCGCCTATGGCCCCTGAGGCCACCCCGCAGAACGCCGTCGTGCGCTTCTTCGAGCGGATCGGCTCCATGGCGCAGGGCCTCTTCGAGGAGGTCGGGCGCTTCTTCTACATCCTCCACTCGACGCTCTACTGGACGTTCCACCGCCCCTTCGACGGGGCACAGTGGCTCCGGCAGATGGTCCGCGTCGGCGTCGACTCGCTGCCGGTGGTCGGCCTCACCGCGATGTTCACCGGCATGGTCATGGCGCTCCAGACCTATCGCGGTTTCGAGCGCTTCCACGCCGAGGGCTTCGTCGGCTCAGTCGTCTCGCTCTCGCTCACCCGCGAGCTGGCCCCGGTGCTGACCGCCCTGATGCTCGCCGGCCGCATCGGCTCGTCACTGGCTGCCGAGCTCGGAACCATGCGGGTGACCGAGCAGATCGACGCCCTCTACGCGATGGCCACCGAGCCGCTCCACTACCTCGTGGTCCCGCGCGTCGCGGCGACGACCCTCATGCTGCCGCCGCTCGTCGCCCTGGCCGACGGCCTGGGGATCTTCGGCGGCTACGCGGTCTCCGTCGGCCTGCTCGGCGCCAACCCGGTGATCTACTGGGAGAAGACGTTCCAGTTCCTCGACCTCAACGACGTCTTCTCCGGGCTCATCAAGGCCGGCGTGTTCGGGCTGATCCTCTCCGTGACCGGGTGCGCCAAGGGGTTCTTCACCACCGGCGGCGCCGAGGGCGTCGGTCGGGCCACGACCGCTGCCGTCGTCATGAGCTCCGTGGTCATCCTGCTCTCGGACTTCTTCCTGACCAAGATCCTGTTCTGACGACGATGGCAGATGACACTACGGCTGCGGCCCCTCTGGCGGGCGATCCGATCGCAGGCGACGGCACGACCCCGAAGATTGCCGTGATCGACGTGTGGAAGTCGTTCGCCGGCAAGGAGGTCCTGCGGGGCATCGACCTCGAGGTGACGACCGGCGAGTCGCTCGTCATCGTCGGCGGCTCCGGGGCGGGCAAGAGCGTCCTCCTCAAGCACCTCATCGGCCTGATCCAGCCCGACCGTGGGCACATCGTCGTCGACGGCGAGGACCTCACCTGCGCCGAGCCGGCCGTCTGCCTGGCGATGCGGAAGAAGTTCGGCATGTCGTTCCAGGAAGGGGCGCTCTTCGACTCGATGTCGGTCTTCGAGAACGTCGCCTTCGCGCTTCGCCGGCACACCAGGATGCGCGAGGACGAGATCGCCGCGCGGGTACACGAGTGCCTCGCCATGGTCCACCTCGAGGACGTCGACGCCAAGATGCCCGGCCAGCTCTCCGGCGGCATGCGCCGGCGCGTCGGGTTCGCCCGGGCAATCGCGTTGCAGCCCGAGATCCTGCTCTTCGACGAGCCGAACACCGGCCTCGACCCGATCACCTCCGCGGCGATCGACAAGGTGATCGTCGAGATGCGCGACAGCCTGCCCGTCACCATGGTCACCATCACCCACGACATGTCCTCGGCGTTCCGCATCGCGGACCGCGTCGCCATGCTGCGCGAGGGACGGATCCTGGCCGTCGCCCCTCCCGAGCAGTTCCGCGTCCTGCCCGACCAGTACATCCAGAAGTTCCTCGCCGGGGAGCCCCTCGAGGAAGAGGAGGTGGCATGAGCCCGACCGCACGACTCGGCGCATTCCTGTTGGCCGCGCTCGTCATCCTGGGTGTCTTCATCGTCAAGATCGAGGAGATCCCGATCGGTGCCAAGGGTGACCGGACCCGCGTCCAGGCCGCCTTCCCCTCCGTCGCCGGGCTCGACGCCAAGAGTCCGGTGCGCATCGCCGGCGTGCGCGTCGGCCTCGTCGAGAAGATCGAGCTCGACGGCGCACGGGCCCTGGTCACGCTGGTGCTCGACGCGGGGATCGGACTGCGCCAGGGTGCCACCGCCGAGGTGACGTCGCTCGGCATGCTCGGCGACAAGTACGTCGAGCTCTACCCCGGTCCGCTCGACGCCCCGGCGCTCCAGCCCGGCACCGTGCTCGTCGGGGTCAGCCCCGTCGCCTTCGACCAGGTCCTGAAGACCGCCAACGACATGGGCGGTGACCTGCGCGAGGTGACTGCGTCGCTGCGCAAGTCGCTCGGCGGCGACGAGGGACAGCGGCGGATCGACGAGATCCTCGAGAACATCCGCCAGCTCACCGCCGACACCCGCGAAATGGTGCGCGCCAACCGCGAGAACGTCGACGCCACGGTGGCCAACTTCCGCTCGTTCTCGGACACCCTCAAGACCGAGCTGCCCAGGCTGGCCGAGAAGCTCAACGAGATGGCCGACCGCATCGACGGCGTCGTCGCCGAGAACCGCGGCAACCTCAACGACTCGCTGGCCAACATCAAGGACCTGTCCGGGCGGCTGCGCGTCTCGGCGGACAACCTCAACGACATCACCGGGAAGATCAACCGCGGCGAGGGCTCGATCGGCAAGCTGATCAACGACGAGACGACTGTCGACAACCTCAACAACACGCTGAAGTCCGTCGAGAGCGGCGTGGCCAGCCTGAAGAACACCATCGGCCGCGCCGAGCGGTGGAAGCTCGACATGAACGTCCGCAGCGAGGCGCTCCCGAGCATCGAGGAAAACGGCTCGCGGAGCACGTTCGGTCTCGACCTGCACACCACCGACAAGCGCTTCTTCCGCCTCGAGCTCGTCAACTCGCCGGTCGGCCGGCGCCGCACCACGACCGAGGTCGTCACGACCATCTTCCCCGACGGCCGCAGCGAGACGACGTCCCGCACCACCGTGCGGTCCACCGACGCGTCCAGCGTGAACGCCCAGGTGGGCTACCACCTGCCCCACGACCTGTCGGTGCGGGCCGGGCTGTTCGAGTCCACGGGCGGTGTCGGCGTCGACAAGGCGCTCCTCGGTCGCAAGCTCCGGCTCTCCCTGGAGGCCTACGACTTCAACCGCGACACCCAGCCGCCGCACCTCCGGCTCGAGGGTCGCTACTACCTGACCCGCAACCTCTTCGCCTACACGGGATGGGACGACCCGACGTGGTCGAAGGGCTCGTCGGTCCTCTTCGGAGGCGGCGTGTCCTGGGGTGACGAGGACCTCAAGTACCTGCTCGGCACCGCCGGCTCGTTCGGGAACTAGCGGTGGGGCGCGAGTCCCCCGTCTTCGAGTGCACTGCCTGCGGCCAGCGCTCGGGCAAGTGGCTCGGCCGCTGTCCCACCTGCGGCGGGTGGAACTCGTTCGAGCAGGTCCCCGAGCGGACCCGCTCCCGCGAGAGCGCCCCGGCCGTCCAGCCGGTGCCGCTGTCGGCGGCCGAGCTCGCCGACGCGCCACGGACCTCGACGGGGATCCCCGGTCTCGACCGCGTGCTCGGCGGCGGCCTGGTCGGCGGGTCGGTCCTCCTGCTCGCCGGCGAGCCGGGCGTCGGCAAGTCGACGCTGCTGCTCCAGGTCGCGGCGCTGGTCAGCGAGCGAGGCCCGGTCCTCTACGTCAGCGCCGAGGAGTCGGGGCGCCAGGTCGCGCTGCGCGCCCATCGTCTGGGCTGCGTCAAGGACCAAGTGCTGCTCCTCGCCGAGCCGGTCGTCGAGTCGGCCGTCGCGACGGCCGCAGCGGTGAAGCCCGTGCTGGTGATCGCCGACTCGGTGCAGACCATGCTGTCCGAGCGCGTCCCGGCCGTCCCGGGCAGCGTGACGCAGGTTCGCGAGGTGGCTTCGCAGTTCCTCGACCTCGCCAAACGCGGCGGGCCGCCGGTCGTGCTCGTCGGCCACGTCACCAAAGACGGCATGGTGGCCGGGCCGAAGTCGCTCGAGCATCTGGTTGACGTCGTCCTCGAGTTCGCCGGCGGCGTCACCCACCCGCACCGCACGTTGCGCGCCACCAAGAACCGCTTCGGGCCGGCTATGGAGCTCGCCCTGTTCGCCATGGGCGACGCCGGCCTTTCCGAGGTCACCAACCCGTCCGCGGTCCTGCTCGCCGACCGCCGCGTCGGCGCCCCCGGCTCCGCGGTGGCCGTCGTGATCGAGGGCACCACGCCCCTGCTCGTCGAGGTCCAGGCTCTGGTCTCCCGCTCGCCCCTCGCGAACCCCCGGCGGGTCGCCCAGGGGGTCGACTCGGGGCGCTTCGCGCTCCTCCTCGCCGTGCTCGAGAAGCGCGCCGGCGTGCGCCTCGGCGACCGCGACGTCTTCCTCAACGTGGTCGGCGGCGTCGCCGTCGACGAGCCGGCGCTCGACCTCGCCGTCGCCGCCGCGATCCTCTCGTCGGCCGCCGAGCGCGCGCTCCCGGCCGACCTGGCCCTGTTCGGCGAGGTCGGCCTGCTCGGCGAGGTGCGGGCCGTGACCCGGGCCCAGGAACGGCTCCGGGAGGCTGCCGCCCTCGGCTTCGCCCGCTGCGCCCTCCCCGCCTCGTCTCCTGCGCCGCCCGCCGGCATCGCCGTAGTCGGCATCGAGAGCGTCTCCGACCTGGCCACCCTGCTGCAGCGGTAGACTGTCCGGGGAGGTCCCTGATACATGCGTGCGCCGCAGCGGCGGGCCGGAGTGATGCGGGCGCTCAACGACGTGGAGACGCTGCGCCGCCTGCTGCGGCTCTACCCGGGTGGACATCCTTCGCTCCGAACCGCCGAGGAGCGGATCAGGGCAAGCGCCGGCGCCCTCCTCGAGGAAGGCTGCCCGCTGACTCTGGCGCTCGGCCCGGACAAGGTCTTCGTCGAAACTGAGGAGATTTCGCTCCCAGCCACCGCACCGGCCTGCCGCGTGGTGCGCCTCCTCTTTCACCTGGGCCTGGCGGGCCTCCGCCTCGAAGGGCCCCGCGCAGTCGACGGCCTCGTGACCCTGGGCCGGCGTCTGGCCGCGCTGCGCGAGCCGCCGACTGAAGCTGACCGGCAAGCGCTCCTCGGCGCCGCCGATGTCCTCGAGGACGTTACGCTGGTGCCGATCGACCTCTCCCACATCCAGTTCGTCGACGACGAGAGTGCCGAGCGCGTCGAGGGTGCGCGTGGGATCTGGCAGGAGCTCGCGGCCCGGCTCTCCCGGTCCGGTGTGTTTCCTTTCCCGGGCCAGCTCGAGCTGGGGGAGCTGACGGCGGGCGCGCTCGCCGACCTGCACGATCAGGCCGGCGGCCCGGAATCACTGTTCGACCACCTGTTCACTCAACTCGCTGAGATGCTGCAGGAGCGAGGGGCGGCACATCGACCGGTGCCGCCTGCCCAGATCAGAGCATTCCTGGACGAGCTGATTCGCCTGCTCGACCCGGAGCGGAGACCGCTCGCAGTCCTGATCGCCTCCCGCCACCTGACTCTCGTCGAAGAGGGAGAGAGCGCCAGCCCCGCCTTCGTGAGCGCCGAGCTGATCCTCGACGCGGTCGAGCTCATGCTCCTGCGCTGGCTCGAGGTACCCCCGTCCATCGAACGGGCCGTCCGCCGCCTCGCCACGACCGAGGCGGGCGCCGAACCCGTGTTCACGCCAGAGCTGATTTCCCGGGCGAAGGCACTCGCCGGGCAGCTCGACCGGAGGGCCCCGCCACCCCGCGTCCCTCGGCCCGAGCCTGTGCGGCGCGACGTGTCGTGGATCGAGGCCCCGTGGCGACAGGAGCTGGAGGAGTCGCTGGCGGAGAACCCGATCCGTCTCCATCTCGTGAAAGTCCTCAGCGAAGCCGCCTCGTTCTGGCCTGACGAGCCCATCGCCGAGCGCTCGACGGTGCGCTTGGCCGACGAGTTCCTGGCCTCGCTTGAGATCGGCGACCTCGAGACGGCGGCGCTCCTGGCGCCGCTGATGGCTTCCACGCGCAGCCCCGAGGCCCGGCGGATCGCCTACGAAGGGGGCGCCGCCGCGGCCGCTGCGGCTCTCCGCAACTCGGATGCCGAACAGGAGGCGACGATCGTCGCGATCCTCACGACACTCGGCGCGCTGGCCTTGCCGGCGCTCCTGGAGGCCGTGGCCGGCGAGGAGTCGGCGGACGTTCGGAGACGGCTCCTGGAGATCGTCCTCAGCCACGGTGAGCGCGCGATCCCCCTGGTGCGACCGCTCCTCGACGACGCCCGCTGGTACGTGGTCCGCAACGCGGTCTTCCTCCTCCGCCGCCTGGACGACCGCGGCATCGCTCCGCTCCTGAAAACGCGGCTCGCGACCGCCCGGCCCCAGGTTGTCGAGGAGATCCTCAAGGTCCTGGTCTCGCTGGAAGATCCCGAATGGCTTCCCCTGCTTCTCCGCGAGATCGACGGGGACGACCCCGACCGGCAGACCGTGGCGCTCGACGTCGCCGCGCGCATCACGCACCCGGCAGTGGTCGACGGCCTGGTCGAACGCCTGCAGCAGCGCCTCGGCGTGCGCCTGCGGGAACCGACCACCACCGCGCTCATCCGCGCGCTCGGCCGGCTGGGGGATCCGGCAGCGCTGCCGGTCCTCCAGAAGATCCTCGACGCAAAGCAGTGGAGAATCCCGTTCAACATCGACACCGTACGCGTCGAGGCGGCCAGGGCCGTGGCGCAGCTTCCGGGTGCCGACGCCGGCCGTCTCGCCGCCTCGCTTACCAAGGACCGCGATCCCAGGATCTCCGCGGTCGCCAAGCGGGCGCTGCGCGGGTCTCGGGCTGGTCAGAGGACCGAAGGTTGAGCCCGCGCCACGATTCCGAAGCGCTCGCCGCCGAGGTGGTCGGTGCGTTGGCCGGGGGCACCACCACGGTGGCGCTCTACGGGTCGGGCCATCCACGCGCGCAACGGGCCTTCGCCGGGCTGCACGCCCTGCTGGAGCGCCTGCTCGCCTCCCAGACCGAGCTGGCTCTCGTGCTGCTCGGAGAGGAGCTCTTCGTGCAGGGGCGACCGCTCACCCGCACGTCGAGGCAGGCGCCCGCGCTCATCCGCCGCTTCCGCCGCCGCGGTCTCGAACACGTCACCTTCTATGCGGGCGTGGCGCCGGTTGAGCTCAAGGAGTTCCTCGTCGAGCTCGCCGCCTCAGACGACCTCCCGGTCAAGCCACGGCCGCACATCAAGATCGGCCGCGCCGAGCTCGACGAGCGCGAGCTCGGCGGGCCGGACACCCGCGAAGGCCGGCAGGGACGCCGCAAGGTCCCGACCGTGCGGGAACGCGTCGAGCTGATCTCGGAGGTCTTCGCCGCCTTCGCCTCGGGGCAGGTGCTCGCGGTGAGGGATCTCGAGGCCGTGATGCACTCACTTCTCGACGGTCTCGACAGCGATCCCGATCCGTTGGTCCATCTCGCGCCGTGGCAGGGCGAGGCCCGCTGGGCCGCCGTTCACGCCCACAACGTGGCAGCCGTGAGCGTCGGCATGGCGAGGCTCAGCCGGATCTCGCACTCGGCCTGCGTCGAGCTGGGCCTCGCCGCGCTCCTGCATGACGTCGCCAAGCTCTTCCTCCCAACCGAGATCACCGAGCGCGAGCTGGAGCTCTCGGGCAACGAGCTCGAGCTGCTCCTGGACCACCCCCGGGACGGACTGCTGGCGTTGTTGGCCACCGAGCAGCTCCCGCCCATCACGCTGATCGTCGCCTACGAGCACCATCTCAACTTCAATGCCACCGGGTATCCCCGCCTGACCAGGCCGCGGCGCCCGCACCCGGCCAGCCGCCTGGTCAGCCTGGCCGACGCCTGGGACGTGCTCCACACCGCCCGCGGCAGCCACGGCTTGGCCACCAGCGAAACGACCCTCGAGTGGCTGACCTCGCACGCCGGGACCACTCTCGACCCGGGGCCCACCCAGGCGCTCGTCGAGCTCCTGACGCCGCAGGGCGCCTGACGTGCCGACGCCGCGCTCTCGCAGTCTTGCCCCGTCGCTGGTCCTCCTGGCAACGATCCTGTCGAGCGCGGCGGAGGCACGCCACGGAACCCAGTTCATCGGCTCGATGGAGTTCGGCGGGCAGGAGCGCCACTGGCTGGTCAACGTGCCCGCAAGCTACGACGGCAGCCGGGCCATCCCGCTCGTCGTCCGCCTGCACGCCGCCGGCGGCCACTTCAACAGCACCGAGGAGCACGGCTGGTTCCCGCTTTCCGACCAGGCCGGCTTCATCCTCGTCCTGCCCAACGGCTCGCTGCCGTCCGGCACCGACGGCGGGCTGAAGTGGAACGTCTACTCGTGGGACGAGGGCCCCGACGACGTCGGATTCCTCGCCGCGGTCATCGAGCGGCTGCGGCAGCAGTTCCGCGTCGACGCCCGGCGCATCTTCATGACCGGCCACTCCAACGGGGCGTCGATGACCAACACCTTCGCCTTCGCCCACGCCGAGATGCTCGCGGCCATCGCGCCGGCCCAGGGCGCCTGGGTCACCGCCCTCGGCCTCGACCCCCTCGCGATCTCGCCGCAGCCTGGCGTGCCGCTGCCGGTGTGGATCTGGCGCGGCGAGACCGAGAACGACCTCGTCGGCGTCCTGCCCAGGAACCTCCAGGACCGCCAGCAGCAGCAGTTCTGGAGCGGTCACGACGGCTGCCCCGCCATGCCGGAGGTCCGCGCCGAGACCGACGGACGGTTCGAGTACGCGACCGAGGTGCACCACGGCTGCCGCGCCGAGGTGCGCTTCACCGAGGTCCGCGGCAAGGGGCACGAGTACGAGCCGGAGTACAGCGTCAAGATCTGGAACGAGTTCTTCGTCCGCCAGGTCCGGGCGCCGACCGGCCGCTCGCCCCGCCCCCGCCTCGAACGCGCCCCGCCTGCCGCACCCGCCCCGATCACGCGCTGACGCGACTTCCGCGCGGTCCTTGCCTCACGGTTCCCGGTCGACCGCGTGCGAAACGGTGGCCCGGGAGCGTTGTACAACATGGAGGTAGGCCATGCACGTACGAGCCCTGCCGTTCGCCGCCGCAGCCGCGTTCCTCGTCGCGCTGCCGGTACTCGCCCAGACCGGTCAGATGTCGCCCCGGAACGTCCCGAAGCCGGGCCAGCCCCAACCCGGTCCGTTCCGGCCGCTACCCGACGTCGAAGTGACCGCTGCCCACTTCGCACTCGTCAGTACGCAACTAGGGAAGCCCGGCGTCGAGTTTCCAAACGACACCGTGCGCTTCACGGCACAGCTCAAGAACGTGGGTCTGGCGCCCTGCCCGGCGGGCGGTTCGTACCACATCGTGGTGACGCGGAACGGGGTCGGCATCGCCAACTCCACGGCGACGGACCTACTGAGCGCCCGAGGCTCGAGCTTCACCTACTCCTTCATCGACACGATCGTGCACGGAGCGGCGAAGGAGCTCACCTACAGGATCACGGTGACGCCTGGCTTCGTGCAGGCGAGCACCGCGAACAACTCGGCCTCCTGCAAGGGGTACGAGGGCATGCTCCACGGGTTCGGTGGCGCCGACTTCGCGATCACCGAGTTCACGTCGAGCTTCGTCGACGGTCCCGCCGGTCGGACGTTCTACTTCGTCGTTAAGGTGCGGAACAACAGCTTGACCTATCAGACGATCGGCACCACCGCCAACATCTACATCGACCGGGCCGAGCACACCCACGTCGCGACGTTCCGTACCGACCAGGGTGGGCAGCGCCTGCCCGACCCCTTGCGCACGACGACCTTCACCTTCAGCAGCAAGTCATCCGAGCTGCCGCCCGGGAGCTACGCGGTCAGGGCGGTCCTGGACATGGACCCTCGCGAACACGATCCCGTCCCGAGCAACAACACGTCGTCGCAGAGCGTCGTCATCCGCAACGCCCGCTGACCACCGCCGGAGCGCGCCCTCTCGCTACGCGTCCTTACGGATCAGCTTGCCCAGCGCGATCCGGTCGGCGGCCAGGAGCTCCGCCACCCGCAGCGGGTTGACGTCGGCGACGATGATCTGGCCGACCTCGGTGGTGACCTCGCTGTAGAGGCCCTGCGCCTTCATCCGCGCCGCCTGGTGCTGGTTGTCGTCGGTCGGGCTGACGTAGTGCACCGAGTCGACCCTGTAGCGGTGCACGAGGTAGAGGTGGATCAGCGTCATCAGCCGCTTCTGGCGCAGCTCCCCGGCGAAGGTGTTCTGGTCGCGGACCGATAGGATGCTGCGGCCGCGCCGGTCGTGGATGGCGGCGAAGATCACGTTGGCGACCTTGGCTCCACCCCCGCCGAGCACGGCGAGCTCGAGCAGCTCGGAGCCGGCGCGGTGCGGCAGCAGCGTCACGCGCAGCGAGCCGTCGAGCCGGTAGTGCCCGCTCCAGGTCGCCAGCCACTCCTCGAGCAGCTTCTTCGGCACCTCGGTCTGGATCAGGTGCTGGTGCTGCGTGGAGCCCTTGCCCATCGCCTTGGTCGTCGCCGTGCGCCCCGAGGAGGCGAGCAGCGCCGCGTCGAGTCGCGGGCCGCCGACCAGGGTCTGCGGCGTCTTGTAGGGCGACTCGAGCAGGCGGATCTTGCGCTGCAGCCGGGCCAGGGCGAGCATGCCGTCCTGCCTGAGGGCGGTGGCGAACTCCTCGGCGGCGACGCCGTCGACCTGGTGGCCGCCGTAGGTGATGAAGTTGAACACGAAGCCCATCCTGCCGAGCTCCTCGGGGAAGCGCCGCATGTCGTCGTCGCTCATCCCGGTCGAGTCCCAGTTGAACGACGGCGACAGGTTGTAAGCGAGCATCTTGTCCGGGTGGGCGGCGTGGATCGCGTCGGCGAACTGCTTGGCGTCGGCGAGGTCGGCGGACTTGGTCTCCATCCACAGGATGTCGGCGAACGGCGCGGCGGCGAGACTCTTGGCGATCGCGTACGGGATGCCGCCGCGGACCTGGTAGTAGCCCTCGGGCGTCTTGGCGAGCTCGGGGTCCCAGATGATGTGGACGCCGAGCGACTTTGCCTTCTCCCTGGCCGCCGCCAGCGAGGCCCGCGAGGCGAACTGCAGCCAGTCGGCAACGGTCGTCTCGAGCTGCTCCCCCTCGCTCTCGCGGAACTCGAGCACCTCGTGGACCGCCTCGCCGTAGGTCTCGAGGCCGGCCTCCCGCTCCCACAGCTCGACGAAGCGCGACTCGACGACGTCGAACACGGTCTCGACGCTGGGCTCCCGGCCGGACCGCAGCGCCTCGGCCCCGTTCGCGATCATCGTCGCCAGGCCGGTGCGCTCGAGCCAGGCGTCGGCGGCGCCGTACTCGCCGTCCGAGATGGCGTACAGGAGGTGCCCGTTGAGCTCGCGGATGCCGAGGGAGAAGAAGCGGCGCATCAACGACAGGTAGCAGAGCTTGTAGGATGGCAGGTTGACGTTGGTCGCGCCGAGGATGAACGGCTGGTCGCGCTCGTCGCCCCGGCCGTCGATCAAGTTCGCCGCCTCGGCGTCGGTGCGGGCAACGACGATCCCCGGGACCTTCATGACGTCGAGCTGGAAGCGCGCCGCGTTGAGGCGCTTGATCTGCTCGTCGGAGGCGACCAGGACCTTCCCGCCCTGATGGCCGCACTTCTTGGTCCCCGGCCGCTGATCCTCGATGTGGTATCCGGCCACGCCGACCTCGACGAACCGGCGGATCAGGTTGCGGACGTGCGCCTCGCCGCCGTGGCCGGTGTCGGCGTCGGCGATGACGAACGGCCGGTAGTCCACCGCCTCCGTCGCGGCCCGCTGGGCGTCGGTCATCCGCGCTCGCAGGAACTGCTGGTTGCGGTCCGCGGTCAGGAGGGCGCGGACCAGCCCGGCGGCCTCGTCGGGCACCTGCGAGAGCGGGTAGCTCGCCAGGTCCGGGCCCGGGTCCTCGGTCACCGAACCCTTCGCCGAAGTCGCCCAGCCGCCGAGGTAGATCCCCTCGATCCCCATCCGCTTCATCGCCACGGCCTGGCCGGGGGAGTACGGCCCGAAGGTCGTGATGCTCCTGCCTTCGGCGAAGAGCTGCCGCAGGCGCTCGTGGAAGGCGGCTGACGCCTCGCGGGCGACCGTGTGGTCGTGGGCGATCGTGCCCCGCTGCTCGACGACCTGGCGCGCCGAGTACAACCGCGTGATGCCGGCGAACCGCGGGCTGTCGAACCACTCCTGGGTGGCGGCGACTTCATCGTCGAAGGTCGTCATCTGGCTGTTCCCTCTCACGGTCGGCACCGACGCGGACTCGAAGGATCCCGGTTGTCCGATTATTCCGCAGTCGGACGGGCGACGCCATCGGCGGTCGGCCCCCGCCCGCCGGAGATCCGGCAGACGGTGGCGTGGCGGGCGCCCCGAGGGGCGGCGGGCTCAGCCTCCCGGGTAGTAGCCGGCGATGGTCCGGACGTCGAGCTCGGGCTTCTTGAGCTTGACCGTGATCTTGCGGAACTGCTCGGCGTCGGTCTCGGCCGTCGAGGTGAACGCGATCAGGTACTGGCTGCGTAGCTCGCGGTTGATCTGCTCGTAGACCGGCGCCAGCGCCGACTCGCGGGCCAAGAAGAACGCTTCCCCGCCCGTCATCCGGGCCAGCCGCGAGAGCTGTGAGCGCGCCTTCACCTTGGTGATCGGCAGGTCGATGCCGATCGCGTAGATCGTCACCCCGCTGCGCTGGGCGTAGTCGAGTGCCTTGTCGAAGGTCATCTTCGACGCGTTGTCCTCGCCGTCGGTGAGCACGATCATCGCCTTGCGTCCGCGCACGCCGGAGAACTGGAACAGGCCGTGCACGATCGCGTCGTAGAACGCGGTCTCGCGCTCCGGGCGCAGCGCGATGAGTGCGCGCTCGAGGGCGCCGAAGTCCGCGGTGAACCCCTCGATGAGGGCCGGACGCTCCGAGAAAGCAAGGATCGAGGCCCGGTCGCGGGGCCTGAGGAGGTTCTTCAGGAAGCCCAGGACGACCCGCTGCACCTCCGGGAGCGTCTTCTCCATCGAGCCCGAGGTGTCGATGACGAGGCCGACGCGGATCGGCAGCTCGCGCTGCATCGAGAAGTGCGACACGGCCTGGGCGACGCCGTCCTCGAAGACCTCGAAATCGCCCTGCACGAGACCTTCGACGGGCTTGCCCTCCTTGTCGAGCACGGTGATCGGCAGCTCGACGGCTTCGACCTTGACGCCGGCCAGGAACTGCGGGGCGTTGACGAACTGCACGTCCTCGGCCTGGGCACCGTCGTCGAGCACGGCGAGCGCCCGCAGGTAGCCGATCTCTCCGCTGTCCTGGACCGGAAGCCAGGCCTCGAACGGGGCGGCGTACACCGTAGCGGTCAGCAGCTCGTTCCAGTAGAGCTCCAGCTTCTCGAGCTTGCGGTCGGGCGGGACGTTGACGGTGGCGACAGTGTGGACCTTGTCGCCGGAGCGGTCCGCCGCCGAGACCGGCTGCAGGCGGACCAGGACCCGCTCCCGCCCGACGTTGAGCGAGAACTGCTTGCGGTCGAGCTCGGCGGCCGCCGAGTCCAACGCCACGGCGGTGACCGTGGCGAGGCGCGGGACCGGCCCGATGTCGAGCTCGACCTCGAACGGCGGCCGGTTCTTCGCCAGGATGAGCTTGCCGTCGAGGTAGAACTCGACCTTCGCCACGTTCGTGCCGACCATCGCGGTGAACCGCTGAATCCCCGAGATCCCCTCGCCCTCCGGCCCCTGCAGCGCCAGCACGGCCAACGCGGCCGACGCCGCCTTCTCGAGCTCCGCGTCGGCCGCGGCATCGGCCGCGAGCTCCTTGTCGATGTCCGGCACCTCGACGGAGAAATCGATCTCCCGCACGGCGGCCTTGCTCGAGTTGTCGTCCTCCACCTTGAGCCTGAGCTTGTACCGACCGGGACGAAGCTCCCTTTCGAACACGATCGGCAGCTCCGTGGACTCCGCAGGGAAGGTGTAGGAGTAGCGGAAGCGGTCCACCATGCTCCCCTCGCGGGAAACCTCCCCGGCCACGTCGAGTTGGACGACGTCCGTGTCGCCCACCTTGGCGGTGCCGAGGCCGGTCCTCGGCACGGCGGCGCTGAACGCCATGCGGACCCGGCTGCCGTGGCGTCGGCCCGAGGTCGCCGTGACCGCGAAGTCGAGGGCGGTCGCGCCCTTGGGGAGGATGGTGGAGAACTCGAGGAAGCGCGCGCTGGCCGACTCCGAGCCCTTCGAGGGGTCGTCAGGCCAGTGGCTCAGCCGAGCGCGCAGCGTGATGTCCTTCATCCAGTACTCGGCCGCAGCCAGGAGCCGGAGGATCTCGTCGGCGTCGCCGCACTTCCACTCGGGGCGGTCGCCCCGCGTCATGCCGGGCCGCTGGAGCGCCATCTGGCCGCCCGTGTTGTACAGGACCATCCTGGTCTCGAACGGGTCCCACATCTTGTGACGGCCCATCCCCCACGGCTGGTAGAACAGGACCACGACGTTCTGGCCGATGCCCTCGATGCGGGCGTAGATCCAGAACTCCAGGTTGTTGAACACCTGGTCGCAGTCGATCGCCTTCCGCCCGTCCGGCTGGCCGTGGAGGAGCAGGACCCGCGCGCGGTCCTCCGTGGTGTTCTTGAAGTCGTTCCGAGCCTCCTGGAGTCGCTCGTCGTAGGTGCGGCGGAAGAAGGTGCCGAGCCCGGACTGCCCCTGCCAGATGACCCAGAGCCGTTCGGCGAACTCGGTCCGCTGCTCGTCCGTCTCGAGCTCGAGGAAGGCCTTGCGCTGTTCGGACGTGATCAGCGGGTAGACCTCTTCCTCGATCCAGATCCGCCACTTGTCCGGCAACTGCGAGACCTTGAGCGGCGCGGCGACTGCCGGCAGGGCAACCAGCATCAGGGCGGCAACGACGAGTTTGAGCGAGCGTCTCATGGCACCTTCTACGCGTCGACGGGCGGCGGCGTTGCAAGCTTGCAGTAGGCCTGCCACGCCGGGCCCTTCCCCTGCTCCAACACCTTCTGGTCGACGGCCATGCCCGAAGGCGCCAGCAGCTTCTTCGCGGTCGCCAGCTCCGCCCAGTCGGCGGGCGACAGCGGCTCGCCGCGCGCCGCCCCGGCCGGGAGCAGGTCGAGGGCGCCGTGAAGGGCCAGGAACGCACCGAGCGGGCGGATTTGGCCGCGGTCCCAGCCGAGGCCGGCTGCCGCGTTCGTGAGGTCGTCGAAGTTCACGTGGGCGGTGATGTCGACGCCCCCCGGGTTGGAGAGGACGTTCGAGACCAGCGAGTGCCCCCGATAGCCCACCAGGGAGCCCTGCTTGCGGCCGCGCGGGTTGTAGAGCTGCCGCGCGGGGTAGCCGTAGTCGAGGATGAGGGCTACGGCGTTCTTGCCGCACCACGCGAGGTGGCCGGCGTGGACCGCCTCGGCGTCGGGGCGCAGCTCGGCGACCTGGCCCTCCTCGAGGACCAGGTTGTGGGTGACCAGGTAGCTCTCCAGCTCGGGCCGGCTCAGTGCGCCGAGGGCCCACCGCAACCGGCCGCCGCCGCTCGGTTCCACGAAGTACTCGACGTGCTCGAGGACGCCTCCGCGCCGCCGGACCGTGATGCGGTGGGCCGGCAGGGCGTCGTACAGCTCGGACGCGAACAGCACGACGGGCCCGCTGGGGTGCGGCAGCTCGGCGAGGCTGCGTCGCGCCTCGACGCCCGGGCACTCCGCGACGAGTCGCTCCCGAGCCCAGTCCGCGACCTCGACCGCCACGACCCGCCGCAGCGCGCCCGGCCCCACTCCGCCGAGCTCCGCCACGACCCGCCGCAACGACAACCCCTCGCCGGCCCCGAGCTCGACGAAGGTGACCTGCTCGCCGAGCCCCCGCGAGAGCCGCCGCAGCATCACGGCCAGCGTGCGGGCGAACAGCGGCGTCGCGGTCGGTGCGGTGATGAAGTCGCCGGCGGCGCCCACCGGCCCGGGACCGCTTCGGCGCCGCGTGTAGTAGCCGGCCTCCGGGTGGTAGAGGGCCAGCTCCATGAACTCGGCGAAGCTCACCCGCCCGCGGCGGGCGACCTCGGCGATGATGGCGTTCATTGCCGCAAGGCTACCACCGCCCGCCGCGGGATCGGTGGTCAGTCCCCCGACGGGCGCGGCGCCGACAGCTCGAGCATCCTCTCCAGCGGCTTCAGGGCGGCGAGGCGCAGCTCCTCGCGCATCTCCAGCCGGGGCGCGCCGTCGCGCAGGCAGGCGTAGAGGTTCTCCAGCGTATTGCGCCGCATGAACGGACACACGTTGCAGGCGCACTCGCCGCTGCCCCCAGGCACCGGTATGAACGTCTTCCCGGGGGCGAGCTTCTCCATCTGGTGGATGATCCCGGGCTCGGTGGCGATGAGGAACTTCCGCGCCGGATGCTCCTGGACGAAGCGTAGGATCGACGATGTCGACCCGACGTGATCCGCCATGGCCAGGATGGCCTCCGGGCACTCCGGATGCGCGGCGACCGGGGCGTCGGGGTGCTCGACCTTGAGCTCGACCAGGGCCTTCTCGGAGAACTGCTCGTGGACGATGCACGTCCCCGGCCACAGGACCATCGCGCGGCCGGTCTTCCGCTGCAGGTAGGCGCCGAGGTGGCGGTCGGGGGCGAAGAGGATCCGCGCGTCAGCCGGCAGCCTCGAGATGATCGTCTCGGCCGACGACGAGGTCACGATCACGTCGGACAGCGCCTTCACCTCGGCGGAGCAGTTGATGTAGGTTAGCGCGACGTGGCCGGGGTGCGCGGCGCGCCAGGCGGCGTACGCCTCGGGCGGGCACGACTCCTCGAGCGAGCAGCCCGCCTCGAGGTCCGGGATCAGCACGGTCGCCCCGGGGTTGAGGATCTTCGCCACCTCTGCCATGAAGCGCACCCCGCAGAACACGATCGTCTTCGCGTTCGCCCGCTGCGCGGCCCGTGCCAGCTCGAGCGAGTCACCCACGAAGTCGGCGAGGTCCTGGATCTCGCCGTCCTGGTAGTAGTGCGCCAGCAGGATCGCGTGTCGCTCGGCCTTCAGGCGGAGGATCTCCGCGACCAGCGCCTCACGATCGACCGGAATTGCGGCAGGTGCCGTTGCCAGACTCACGCCGTCCCCCCCGTCCTCGACTCTAACGCGCGGCCGCGACGAGACGTTCCACCGACTCGGGGTCCCGAGGCAGGTCGGCAGACAGGTTCTCAGCGCCGGTCCCGGTGATCACGTAGTCGTCCTCGACCCGGATCCCGATCCCCTCCTCCGGCAGATACACCCCGGGCTCGACGGTCACGACCATGCCGGGCCGCAGCGTGGGCCCCTCGCCACCGACGTCGTGCGTCTCCAAGCCGAGGAAGTGGCCGAGCCCGTGAATGAAGAAGTTGCCGAGCGGCTCGCCGCGGTCGCCGGAAAACCCGGCGTTCTGGAAGGCGGCGAACGCGGCCCGGCGCGCTTCGGCCAGCGTGGAGCCGGGCGCGAGAGTGGCCACGGCGGCGTCGTACGCCTTCAGCACCGCCTCGTACAACCCCCGCTGCCGCCCGCTGAAACGACCGGAGACCGGAAACGTCCGCGTCAGGTCGCCGCAGTAGTAGCCGTAGCGTGCCCCGATGTCGACGACCACCAGCTCCCCGTCGGCGAGGACCCCGCGGTTGGCGTCGTAGTGGAGGACGCAGCCTGCGCCTCCCGACCCGACGATCGGCGGGAACGACCACCCCTCCGCCCCCGCGGCCCGTACCGCCGCGAAGGCCGCGCCCTCGACGGCCCCTTCGGTGGCGCCGGGGCGGATGGCCGCCGCCGCGGCGCGTTGCGCCCCGGCCGTGGCCGCGATGGCCTTCCGCATCAGCTCGAGCTCCGCCGAGTCCTTGACGAGCCTCATCTCGACCAACGCCGGCGTCAGGTCGCGGACCGTGAAGCCCGGCAGCCGGTCGCGCAATGAGGCCGCGAAGCGCTGCGTCTCCGCGAGCTCCCCGGAGGCCGAGGCGCCCGGCAGCGCGAGCCACAGCGATCCGGTCTGGGCCACCGCGTCGGCGATCCGGTCGGCGAATCCGGGCTGCGGCCGGCGCCGCGCCTGAACGACGATCTCGTAGGGGTCGCGGTCGAGGACCTCGTCGAAGCCGAGGAGGTCCGCCGTCGCGGGCCCGGGTCCGAGCTTCGGGCCGGTCCACGCCTCGATGTTGGGCCGGCGCGCGGGAAGGAACAGCGTCTCCTTGTCGTGCTCGAGCACCAGCACCGAGTTGGGCAGCTCGACGCCGGTCAGGTAGAAGAACGTCGGATCCTGGCGGAACGTGCCGACGTCACCGTAGCCGCGGGCATCGGAGGCACCGAACAGGACCGCCACCGCGCCCCGGTCGAGGAGCTTCTGCACGCGTTGGCGGCGAGCGCCATACGCCTCGGGCGGTTGCAGCTCCGCCGCATAGTGTCCGCCCAGCAGGATGCGTTCGTCGATCATGTCCCCTCCCCTGCCTCGCCCGGTCAGCGGCCCTTCGTCTCAGGCCTCGTCGTCGCCACGGTGGATCCTCTCGAGCCGGGCGGCCGCGCGCCGAACGTAGTCGACCCCCGAGACCACCGTCAGCGCCAAGGCGAGGTAGAACGCGCTCAAGAGGACCGAATCCGGGATCCGACCAAGGTTCGCGAGGAGCACCAGGACGATCGTCGCGATGTGCACCACCGTGGTCGACTTGCCCCACAGCGACGGCCGGAACTCCCGCACGCCCGCGCCCAGGTACATGAGGAGAGCTACCAGGACGATCAGGAAGTCCCTCGACAGTGCCATCACCGTGAGCCAGATGGGAATGGTCACGAACCCCTCTTTCGGCCAGGTCAGCGCGATGTAGGCCGTGACGAGCAGGACCTTGTCGGCGATCGGGTCGAGATACGTCCCGAACAGCGAGCGCATCCCCAGGAGCCTGGCAAGCAGACCGTCGAGGCCGTCGGACAGGCCGGCGACGACGAAGATCACCAGCGCGAAGCGGTAGTTGCCCTCGACCACGCCGAGCACGAAGAACGGCGTCAGCGCGAGGCGGATCAGCGTGATGCCGTTGGGGATCGTGAACGGCCGCAGCGCGTCCCGCACTTCCTGGGCGGCCCGATGGGCCATCGCGCCGGTCCGTGCCTTGAGGCGCTCGCCGCTCGTGGCGGCAGAGTACGCGCCCGAATCGGTGCGAGCGCCGCCTGCCTCGCCGGCACCCGCGCTCTGCTGGTCCGGCGCGTCAGGCGCCCCGGTCGACGGGAGTCGCTCCGTCACTCCCCCTCCGACCGAAGCACCTCCTCGCGGAGGTAGCTCATCTTGCCCTCGTTGACGACCAGGCCGCGCTCCTCGAGCTCGGTCATCAGGCGGGTGACGGTCTCCCGTGAGGTGCCGATCGAGTTCGCGATGTCCTGGTGGGTCGGTCGCCGGACCGCCACCCAGCCGTTCCCGAGGATCTGCCCGTGCTGCTTGGCCAGCGAGATGAAGTACCGCGCCAGCCGGCCGACCACGTCGAGCGTGACGAGCGACTCCATCTGGGCGTTGGCCCGCCGCAGCCGAAGCGAGAGCTCGCGCAGCAGCTTGCGCGCGATCCCGGGATGCGCCTCGATGAGCCGGTCGAACTCCTGCCGGCGGATGCGGTACGCGCTCGTCGGGAGCTGGGCGATCACGCTGGCCGATCGCGGCGAGTCGTCGAGCAGCGCCATCTCGCCGAAGAACTGCCCCGGGCCCAGGGTGGCGAGGATGAACTCCTTGCCGCCGGTCGTCGACACCACGACCTTGACCCGGCCGCTGGCGATGACGTAGAGCCCGTCCCCCGGCTCCTGCATCGCGAAGATCGTCTCGTCGCGGGCGAACTCGCGCGTCTCGGCCGCCCGGGCCACGACATCGAGCTCGTTGGGAGCGAGCTCTCCGAAGAGCTGCGAGCCGGCCAGCAGGTCCTTCAGCGGTGGTTGCATCGCTCCCCTCCGAAGCCTGCGATGGTGCGGACCAACTCAGCCGCGTTGCGTCCCGAGGGCTCGAGCGGTACGGTCAGGCAACCCTCGGCCGCCTCGCCCTCGCACCACCGCGGTGCAGGCCGCTGCAGCGCCTCGGCGAGGCGTTCCAGCACGAACCGCAGCTCGCGCGCCTGCACGTGGCGGTCGGGGTAGAACCGACGGGACACCTGGTCGCCGGGGACCACCCCGGCCCGCGCGACCGTGACGATGTCGATCCGTTCGGCGATCTGGACGATGTCCTCGAAGACCGGCACGGAGCCGCCGGCCCGCTGCGCCAGCGCCGGGGCCTCCCAGGCCAGGATCGCCGCCAGGCCCTTGCGCGTGACGGCCTGGGCGGAGACGGCCCTGGTCAGGTAGGGCGGGGCGTCACGGTAGCGGAGCTGGTCCCGCGCGCCCTCCAGCAGCTCACAGCGGCCGGGGTGGCGATCCGGTAGGCTCGCGTAGAGGCTCGCCGCCATCTCCCACTGTCCGAGGGCCTCGGCGACCCGCCCCTTGAGCTCGGTCGCCTCCGGGTCGTCGCCGAGGGCCGGGACCAGCGCCGCCGCAGTCCGCGACTCGCCCGCGGCCAGGGCCGCCCGTACCGCCAGGAGGCGGGCCGCCGTGAGCCTCGGTGACCGCTCGAGTACGCCACGCGCCTTCGCCAGCGCTCCCGCCGCGTCGCCGGCGGCGAGCAGGCTCGACGCCTCGCGCATCGCGGCCGCCAGCAGGGCCTGCTCGCCCTCGGCGATCAGCTTGTCCCAACCGGGATCGGGCTGCAGCACGGCCACCCGCTGCGCGGCGGACACGCTGCCCTCGAGGTCGCCCGCCCGGGTCGCAGCCAGCGCCGCCAGCGCCCAGGCCGAGCCGTAGTCGCCGGCCCCCTCGGCGAACGCCCGCGCCTCGCCTGCGACGTCCTCGCCGCCGAGAAACCGCATCTCCAGGCGCGCCAGGGTCGTCACCGGGTGCGACGGTGGGAGCTTGGCCAGGAAGCGCTCCGCCCCGGCCCGATCGCCACGCTCGGCTGCCGCCACGACGGACCGGGCGTTCACGAGTTGCGTCTGATCGAGTGGAACGCCGACCAGAGGCGGCGCCGTCGGGTCGGGAGAGCGCTCGATGACCGGTGGCGCAGCGGTCCGACACGCCGCCACGACCAGGGCGGCGAGCAGCAGTCGCCGCACCGGCCACCTAGGCAACGGGCTCCCCTTCGGCCCGAGCCAGGCACACGGTGGCCACGGCATGCTTGTAGATCAAGTGCTCCAGGCCGTGGCTCTCGACGACGATTGCGTAGCGGTCGAACCGCCGCAGCACCCCGGTGACCCGCTTGCCGGTGATCAGGTAGACGTGGATTGCCTTCGCGTCCCTCCGGAGGGCGTAGAAGAAGCCGTCCTGAACGTTGACACCTGCCTTAGACCGGTCCTGCTGTCCCTGTTCCACCGCATCCCTCCAGACGAGCGAGCGCCTCATCGAGCGCCGCCTCCCCCTCACCACGCATCCACACCATGCCTGACTCGCCGCGCAACCATGTCATCTGCCGCTTCGCCAGCCTCCGGGTCGCAACCTCGGTCGCTTCCCGCGCCTGTGCGATCGTCCAGTCTCCATGCAGAACGCGGCAACACTCGCGAGAGCCGATGGCCTTCATGGCATGCGCCTCGGGTGCCACTCCGTACCGCAGCAACCCCTTCACCTCGTCAAGGAGCCCTGCCACGAACATGCTTTCGACCCGCCGAGCAATCCTAGCACGGTGAATCTCCCTCTGCGGGACCAGGCCCAGCAGGAGCGCCTCGTGTCGCCGCTCGCCGAGCCGGTGCTCCAACCACAGCTCGCTCATCGGCCGCCCGCTCAGCTCCGCGACCTCCAGCGCCCGGAGAATCCGCTGCCGGTCGGCCGGCGCGATCCGGCGGGACGACTCGGGGTCCAGCGCACGCAGCCGATCGCGCACGGCGGCGGGATCGGCCCGCCACTCCGCTTCCAGCCGCGCGCGCAGCTCCTTGTCCTTGGCCGGCTCCGGGAACAGCCCGCGCAGCAGCGCCCGGACGTAGAACAGCGTTCCGCCGACCACCACGGGGAGCCTTCCCCTCCCGCGGATCGCCGCGATGGCCGCGTCGGCGTCCCGCACGAACGTACCGGCCGAGTAGCGCTCGCGGGGGTCCGCAATGTCGATGAGGTGGTGCGGAACCCGGAGTCGCTCCGCCGGTGTCGGCTTGGCGGTCCCTATGTCCATGCCGCGGTAGACCGCGAAGGCGTCGGCCGAGACCACCTCGCCCCCGACGCGCTCGGCAAGCGACACGCCCAGCGACGTCTTGCCGGCCGCCGTCGGCCCGACCACCGCCACGAGGTCAATCACGCCTACCTCCACCACCCCCGGTGTATACGCGGACCGGGTGCCCGGTGTCGATCTCGATGGCCTCCCCGCCCCTCCAGAACAGCCGCGCATCGCGCTCGCGCTGCCCGACGACGACGGCCGGGAGCGCGCGGACACGACCGAACACCTCCGGGTGCGGGTAGGCGAACGTCGGCCGTGTCCCGGTCGGAGCCAGGGTCACGATCGGATCGACGGCGCGCAGGAACTCGTTCGTCGACGACGACCGCGAGCCGTGGTGGCCGAGCTGCAGCACCTCGGCGCGCAGGTCGGCACCACTGCCGACCAGGGCCAGCTCCCCCGCCGCCTCGAGGTCGCCGGTGACGAGGATCCGCACCCCGCCGAGGGTGATGCGGGCGACGAGGCTCGCATCGTTGTCACCGCCTCCGGCCTCGCGCGGTGGCCACAGGATCTCGGCGCCGACGGAGCCGGCGCGCACGGCGTCCCCGGGTTCGACCTGGCGGACCGGCACACCCTCGCCGGCTGCGACGCGGCGCAGGAGGACCGCCTCGGGTCGGCCCGAGATCACCGCCGGGAGGATCAGGGCACCCACCCTGACCTGGTCGAGAATCGCCGGAACACCTCCTGCATGATCCTCGTCTGGGTGGGTCAGGATCAGCGCATCGAGCCGCCGGACGCGAAGGCGCGCCAGGTCACGGGCCGCCTCCCCCGGCGACCGGCCGGTGTCGACGAGGAGCGCCGCGTCGGGCGACCGAACCAGCAGGGCCATGCCCTGGCCGACCCGGAGGAGGCGCGCCTCGTGCGCCGAAAGCCCCGGGGACGGCCAGAAGAGCCAGGCCCCGGTCAGCGCCAGGAAGCCAAGCGCGCACAGCATGGCCGGCCGCCCCGGCAGGAGGGCCACGACGCCCACGGTGGCTGCGACCAGCGCCAGGGCGACGGGAGGCTGAGCGAAGGTCCAGGTCGAGACCGAGCCGAGGCCGGCGAGCAGGTCGAGACCGTGCTGCAGCACGGCGAGAAGCCCGAGCCCGAGACCCGCGACCGTGGGGAGGAGCGGCGCGACCGCCACGATCGCCAGCGAGATCGCCATCAGGACGAACGCCAGTGGCGAGGCGAGCAGGTTGACGAGCATCCCGAGCGGCGGAACAGTGCCGAAGAAGGCGCCGACCAGCGGGATCGACGCGGCCTGGGCCACGGCCACGATGGCGAGCTCCTGTCCCAGCCCCTTCGGCAGCCAGGAAGCCGACGTTGCCAACGGTCCCACCCACCGCAGGAGCGCCAGGGTGATCACCGCGGAGAGGAGGAACCCGGGTTCGAGCAGCGCGCCCGGCTCGACGAGCGAGAGGCCTGCCACCACCGCCCATGCGGTCGGGAGGGCCGGCAGCGGCCTCCCGAGCTGTCGCGCCAGCAGGTAGGCGGACAGCGCGAGGGTCGCGCGGCGGACGGGCGCGTCGGCGCCCGCCATCAGGCAGAACCCCACGACCACGGGCAGCAGGATCCAGCGTCGCGTGCGCGGCGGGACCCCACCGGCCAGCAGCAGTCCCCACGCCATCGCCGCCACCATGCCGACGTTCATCCCGGACACCGCGAGGATGTGGGCGAGGCCGCTGCGGCGCAGGCTCACGAGCTCGCCCTTCGGCAGCGCCTCGGTCCGGCCGAGCGCGAGCGCGCCGGCCAGTCCGGCGGCGCGGATCCTCGTCCCGTCGACTCCGGCGGCGCGCTGCACGGCCCGCATGGCTTCCTCGCGGAACCGGTCGAGGGGGGGCCCCGCGGTTCGGTCACCGAGCAGCAGGGCCGTCTTGACCCGGAGCATCGGCCTGGCCAGCGCCCATGGCGAGCGGGCGACGAGCTCGCCGCTGCCAGTCACCTGCGATCCGGGTGTCGGCAGGGCCGCAAGTCCTGCGGCTCCGCCGACGAACAGGTCCAAGTGAGAGGCGGTGCGCAGGCTCCCCTGCCCGCCCTCGATGCGCACGACCCGCACCCGGCTCCGCCAGCCGCGCACCGTCTCGGTCCACCCATCCCTGACGACGGCCGAGAAGCGCACCGGGACCGGTGCAGCGCCCGCTTGTGCTCGCGGTGCGAGAGCCCCAGCCAGCCCGCCGAGCATGACGCCGCACGCCACCCACCACAGCCGCGCGTTCCCGGGATGCCTGCGAAGCGCGCACAGGCCAGCGGCCGTTGCCAGCACTCCCAGGAGCGGCGCCCATGCCGGTGCCGGCGGAGCCAGATTGACCAGGGCGGCTCCCCCGACCGCCGTCACGGCCAGGGTGACCAGCGCCGCGCCCTGGCACTCAGAGCCGAAAGAGGGCGACGATCTCTGCATGGTGGGAGCCGGCGAACAGGTCCCAGATCTCCAGACTCTCCAGCCGGTATCCGCCCCGTAGCAGCGCGCCACCGTCGCGCCCGAAACGGGCCGCGTCGCAGCCGACCAGCAGCACGGCCTCGGGATTCCACGCGAGGAGTCCGCCGCGTGCCTCGTCGGACAGTCCGGTCCGCGGTGGGTCGATCACCGCCAGGGTCCCGGTCGCCTCGCCGGGTACCCCGAGGTGGCTCTCGGCCGTCGCCGCCACGACGTCGGCCCCGGGGAGGTTGCGGCGGGCGGCGGCGGCGGCCGCGGCGTGCGACTCGACGACGGCAAGCTCGGAGATCCCTGCGTGGCGTGCGGCCGCAGCGAGGAAGCCGACGCCGCCGTAGAGGTCCACGACCCGCCGGCACCCCGCGACCGCGACCAGCTCGCCGACGCGGGCGAACAGGCGCGGCACGAGGTGCCGGTTGCCCTGGAAGAACGCGCCGACCGGAACCAAGAGCGGCACCGGCAACTGCATGACCACGCCGTCGTCCCCCCAGCCGTCGCCGGCGACCGGCCCGGCCGGGTCGAGCCGCTGCCAGCCGGCCAGTCCCGGCACCGCGACGGCGGGCGGGCGCTCCGCGCCCCACCAACCGGCGACAGCGTGCTCTCCTTCCAGGTCCTCGAGCCACTCGAGCTCCCCCGGCGGCATGCCGGCGTCGCCCAGCGCCCGGGCCAGGACCGGCCGCGCGGAGGCGAGCAGCTCGGAGACGACCCGGCACGGGGCGATGTCGACGACGCGATGCGAACGCGGGCCGAGGAATCCGAGAATTCCTGTCGCGGGGTCCCAGTGAAGCCTGGAGCGCAGCCGCCAGCGCAGCGGCGAGATGACGACCGGCGCCGATCGGCAGGCGGTGGCCAGCTCGGGCGGGGCGTGCCTCAGGGCGCCGGTGACGGTCTCGCGCAGCACCGCCTCGGCGGCCTCGCGCCGGACGTGCGCGAGGTCGCAGCCGCCGCACGCCGACGCGACCGGGCAGGGGTCGGTCTCGCGGGCGGCCGACGGCAGGAGAATCCGCGTGGCGCGTGCCTCGACCACCCCGGCCCGACGCCGCTCGACCTCGACCTCGACGCGCTCGCCGGGCAGCGCGCCGGACACGAACCACGCCTGGCCGTCCACCCGGGCGAAGCCGCGGCCGCCGCCGGCCAGCTCGACGATCTCAACGATCATCGGCGACCACCTCGAGCCGCGGCAGGCCGACGACCTCGCGCACCCGCTTGCGCCTCAACGCCAGGAAGGTCCTCGACCGGGCCTCGGCCTCGAGCTCCAGCCCGGCGAGGTCCTTCTCGACCATCGCCTCGACCCGGGACCGCTCCGCGGCCGGCAGGGTCACGGCGAGCAGGTCCAGCGCCGTCACCTCGAGCCGTCCCAACGCCTCGTCGGCCGCGGCCGGGTCGGCTCCTTCGGGGAGCGTCTCGACTGACCGAAGCACACCGTAGAGCACGGCCGCGACGTCGGCCCACGAGTCCCAGCGCGCCGCCGCGGCGCGCAGCTCGCGAGCCAGTCGCGCAATCACCTCGCCGAGGTCGGCAGGCGCCACGTCCCCTGGCGGGGCTACCCCGACCGCCGCCGCCGACAGTCGCTTCGCGTGCTTCGCCACCGCGTGCCGGCAGTACGAGAGCGACGAGACCGGATCGACCCCGCTCTCGGCGCGCCGAGCGAACACCTCGCCGAGCCCGGCGGCCACGGCGGCCAGCGGCACGTGGTCGCCCCACCACCGCCGAAGCAGTGCGAAGTCCTTCGGCGAGAGGAGGAACGGCGTACCGCGCAGGCGCGCGAAGAGGTCCTCGACGGCCCGGTAGTACTCGAGCTCCTCCGGGTTCATTCGCGGCCGGGCCGGTTGCGCTCCCACAGGAGGCGGAGCCCCTTGAGCGTCAGGTCGTCGTCGACGGAGTCGAACAGCGAGGTGTGATGGGCGATGACGGCGGCAAGCCCGCCCGTCGCGATGACCTTGCCGCCACCCAGTTCGGCGAGGACTCGCCGGGTGACCCCCTCGACGAGGCCGACGTAGCCGTAGACCAGGCCGGCCTGCATCGAGTCGACGGTGGCCTTGCCGATCACCCGCGCGGGCGGTACGAGCTCGATGCGGGGGAGCTTGGCCGCGCGGGAGAACAGCGCCTCCGCCGAGATCTCCAGCCCCGGTGCGATGACCCCGCCGAGGAACTCACCCTTCTCCGAGACCACCTCCCAGGTCGTCGCCGTGCCGAAGTCCACCACGACGCAGGGTCCGCCGTGCTCCGCGAATGCCGCGACCGCGTTGCACAGCCGGTCGGCGCCGAGCTCCTGGGGGGTCTCGACCTTGAGCGGCATGCCCGAGCGGATCCCAGGCGCCACGAAGAGCGCTTCGGCGTGTAGGTACGTCGCGATCGCGGCCTTGAGGGCGCCGTCGATCGGCGGGACCACCGAGCCGACGATGACGCCGCCGATGTCGTCGGGAGAGATCTGCGACCACTGGCAGAGGTTGCGAAGGAGAATCCCCAGCTCGTCGACGGTTCGTTCCTTCGTGGTCGACAGCCGCCAGCGACGCAGGATCTCCTTCTCGCGAAACACGCCGATCGTGGTGTGGGTGTTGCCGACGTCGAGGGCGAGCAGCACCATGGCGCCTCCTAGTCCTGCAGCGGCGTGACCAGCTCGCCGGCCGCCAGCGACCGGGTCCCGCTTCCGGTCGCGAGGAGGAGTTGTCCCTCGGGGCCGTAGCCGACGAACTCGCCCGCGACCTCCCCATCCGGCACCCGAACGCGCATCGGCTCCCCGGCCCGGTGGATCGAACGAGCCACCCACCGTGAACGCACCTCGCCGGGGTTGGCCAGCGCCGGCCGCAGCCGTTTCACGAAGCCACCGACGATCGCCCAGCGGACATCGCCGACACTGCCGGAAAACCCGAGGGCGTGCATCGACACCGGGACGATCCGGTCGGAGGCCTCGCGCTCGGGCTCGACCTCGACGTTCACCCCGAACCCGACGACGGCCCAGGCTGCGTCGCCGGCGATCCGAGAGTGGGCGAGGACTCCACCGAGCTTGCGGCCTTCCACGACCACGTCGTTCGGCCACTTGAGGGCAAGCCTGAACGCCGGGAAGGCGGCCTCGACCGCCTCGGCGAGAGCTACCCCAGCAGCCAGGGGCAACCACGTCAGCTCGTCGGTCTTGAGCCACCCGATCCACGTGGCGTAGATGCCCCCGAGCGGCGATCGCCAGACGTTCGACCCGCGGCCGCGGCCGGCGGTCTGGGTGCCGGCGACGACGACCGTGTCCGCCAGCCGCTCCTCGACCTCCTCGGCACCCCACTTGGCGATTATCCGGGCCGCCACGTCGTTGGTGGAGTCGATCTCTCCGACCATGACCAGGTTCGCTGCTGGGGCCGGGGCGAGGAGGGGCCTCACGTGCCCGCCCCGAGCGTCTCGGCGAGCACCTTGGTCTTCCGCTCGAGCTCCGCCGCACGCTCCTGGGCCCCGGCGACCACGTCGGCCGGCGCCCGCGCGGTGAACGACGCATCAGCAAGCCGTGCCCGGATCTTCTCCAGCTCCCCGGCCGCTTGTCCCATCTCCTGCCTCAGGCGACCGAGCTCGGCGTCGCCGAGCGCGCCCTCGGGCAGGACGATCGCCACGTCCACGCCGCCCGCGATATCGCACACGGCGCCGGCCGGAGCCAGCCCACCCAGCGCCAGGTCCGACAGCCCGGCCAGTCGCATCATCTCCGCCCGCAACGGCACGAGCGCCCGCTTCAAGCCATCGTCGAGGGAAGGGAGGACGACGGCCAGCCGCGTGGTCGGCGAGAGCCCCACGAGGTGCCGGTACGAGCGGACCTCCTGAACGACCGCCTGGAGGACCGCGAGCTCCCGCTGCGCGTCGTCGTCTCCCCAGCGGCCCGTGGCCACCGGGTAGCTGGTCGTGATGAGCGGTCCAGCGCCGGCCAGATGTGCACTGACCTCTTCGGTGATGAAGGGCATGACCGGGTGGAGGAGCTTGAGCGCCTCGAGCAACACCCCTCTCGCCACCGCCCTCACGTCCTCCGCCCGCCTCTCCGGACCCCGGGCCCCGGACCCCGGACCCCGGTCGTTCTCAAGCACGGGCTTTGCCATCTCCACGTACCAGTCGCAAAAGTCGTTCCACACGAACTGGTAGATCTCCCGGCACCCCTCGTCGAAACGATAGCTCTCCCATGCCCGGTTCACGGCGGCGACCGTGTGCTCGAGCTCGGCGAGGATCCACCGCTCCGGCAGGGCCAGCGTGGCCCGGTCGAGCGACTCGAGCGCCGGCTCGTCGCCCGCGAGGTTCATCTGCACGAAGCGGGCGGCGTTCCACAGCTTGGTGGCGAACGCCCGGTACCCCTCCATCCGCTTCACGTCGAGGGGCAGGTCGCGTCCCGGTGACGCGAGCGCCGCCAGGGTGAAACGGACCGGGTCGGCGCCGTACTGCTGCACGAGGTCGAGCGGGTCCATCACGTTGCCCTTGGTCTTCGACATCTTCTGCCCGCGCGCGTCGCGCACCAGGCCGGTGAGGTGCACGTCGGCGAACGGCGCCTTGCCGGTGAAGTGCGTGCTCATCATGATCATCCGCGCCACCCAGAAGAACAGGATGTCGAAGCCGGTGATGAGCACGCTGGTCGGGTAGAACGCCTTCAGGTCAGGCGTGTGGTCCGGCCATCCGAGCGTCGAGATCGGCCACAGCCCCGAGGAGAACCAGGTATCGAGCACGTCGCCGTCCTGGGTCGCGGGCGCGCCGCAGGTGGCGCACGTCGAGACGTCGGTGGCGGACACGGTGGTGTGGCCGTTCGTGCAGTAGAACGCCGGAATACGGTGCCCCCACCAGAGCTGGCGGGAGATGCACCAGTCGAGGATGTTCTCGAGCCAGTTCTCCCAGGTCGCGACCCAGAAGTCCGGGACCAGCCTCGTCTCGCCCCGGCGCACCACGTCCAGCGCCTTCTCCGCCATGCCCTTCATAGAGCAGAACCACTGCAGCGAGAGGTACGGCTCGACGATGGTGTCGCAGCGCTGGCAGTGACCGACCGCGTGGCGGTGAGGCTTGTCGCCGCGCCGCAGGCCCTTTTCGCCGAGCGCCGCCAGGACCGCCTTGCGGGCGGCGAACCGGTCCATCCCGGCGAACGCCCCGCCGGCGGCATTGACCGTGCCGTCGTCGTTGAGGATGTTGATCTTCTCGAGGCCGTGGCGCTCCCCGACGGCGAAGTCGTTGGGGTCGTGCGCCGGCGTCACCTTGACCGCGCCGGTGCCGAACGCGGGATCGACGAGCACCGCGTCGGCCACGATCGGGAAGCTCCGGTCGAGCAGCGGGTGGACGACCCGCCTGCCGACGAGCTCCCGGTAGCGCTCGTCCTCCGGGTGAACGGCGATCGCCGTGTCGCCGAGCATCGTCTCCGGGCGCGTCGTGGAGACGACGATCTCCCCGCCCCCCTCGACCGGGTAGGCGAAGTCCCACATGCCGCCGTCGATGTCCTTGTGCACGGTCTCGAGGTCGGAGAGCGCGGTGTGGCATCGCGGGCACCAGTTGATCAGGCGGTGGGCGCGGTAGATCAGCCCCTCGTCGTGGAGCCGGACGAACGCGTGGCGGACCGCTTTCGACAACATGTCGTCCAGGGTGAAGCGCTCGCGGGTCCAGTCGCACGATGCGCCCAGGGCACGGGCCTGCCGGGAGATGTTGTCCTTGTACTGGTGCTTCCAGGCCCACACCCGCTCGAGGAAGCGCCCGCGGCCGAGGGCGTGCCGGTCGGTGCCTTCCTTGATCAGCTCGCGCTCGACCATCATCTGGGTGGCGATGCCGGCGTGGTCGGTGCCCGGCAGCCAGAGCGCGTTGTGGCCCTGCATGCGGCGCCAACGGATCACCAGGTCCTGCAGGGTGAACTGCAGCGCATGGCCGATGTGCAGCTTGCCGGTCACGTTCGGCGGCGGGATCAGGATCACGAAGGGCGGCTTGTCCGACGGCAGGTCGGGAGTGAACGCGCCGGACTCCTCCCACCTGCGGTACCAGGCGCTCTCGAAGCTCTCGGGGTCGAATCGTGTCGGTAACGGCTCGGGGCGGCTCACACGGCCCTCCATGGCTCGCAACGCCGTTGCAGAATAGCAAAACGGCTCGCGGCTCGCGGCCGGTTGTCGGCCGCCAGAGCTGTTGGCTAGAAGAGAGGGCTGAACGGCCCGGAGGGCGCGAGGAGCTGAAGCTCGGCATAGACCGCCGCCGCCTCGCCGTCGCTCACCGCCGAGCCGAGGACGACGCCGCCCAGCCGCGGGAGCACCCACTGGACCGCGCCGGCACGCCGCTTCTTGTCGCGGCCGATGTAGCCGGCCACCTTCTCCCAGGGCAGGTCGCCGAGACCCGGGAGCGGGCCAAGGGTCGCGAGCCTCCCAGCCCAGGCCTGGGCCTCCGAGGTGGCCAGCAGTCCGCGGTCGCGCGCGATGCGCAGCTCGGCCAGGAGGCCCCAGGCCACCGCTTCGCCGTGGAGGAAGCGGCGATAGTCCGTGGCCGCCTCGAGGCCGTGACCGAGCGTGTGCCCGAGGTTGAGCGCCGCCCGCAGCCCCGACTCCCGCTCGTCGAGCTCCACGATGTCGGCCTTGACCCGCACCGCGGCGTACACGAGCTCGCTGGCGCGCGGCGCGTCCCCTCCGGCCACCGCCTCCAGGTGCGAGTCGACGACGTGCTCCAGCGTCGACGGCGCGATCATCGCGCTCTTCACGACCTCGACGAGGCCGGCGCGGAGCTGCCGGTGGTCCAGCGTGGTCAGCGTCAGGGGGTCGGCGATGATCGCCGCCGGTGGCCAGAACGTTCCGACCAGGTTCTTGCCGAGGTCGAGGTCCACGCCGGTCTTGCCGCCCACCGCCGCATCGACCATGCCCAGCAGCGTGGTCGGGGCCGCGACCCATGGCAGTCCGCGGAGGGCCACGCTCGCCGCGAACCCTGCGATGTCCGTCAGCACCCCACCGCCGACGGCGACCACGAGCTCACCGCGCTCGACCCCGAAGCCCAGCAGCCAGGTGACGATCCGCTCGACGCTCTCCCAGCGTTTGTACTCCTCGCCGGCGGGGAGCTCCAGGCACGGGGCGTCGAGCGCCTCGGCCACCGATTGCCCGTAGAGCGGGCCGACGTTCGCGTCGGTCACGACGAAGGCGCGCCGCCCCCCAGCGACCGGGGCCACGATGTCCCCGACCGAACCCAGGAGGCCGTCACCGAGGTGATACGCGGTCGTCCCGCGTTGCGTGGCGATGTTGAGGGTGGTCATCGAACCGACGCGCCTCCCCGGGTCCGCGAGCGCAACACCCTGACCGCGACCAGTGCCGCACCGAAGCCGTTGTCGATGTTGACGACCGAGACGCCAGGCGCACAGGAGTTGAGCATCGCGAGCAGGGGCGCGAGGCCACCGAAGGCCGCACCGTACCCGACGGAGGTCGGTACGGCTATGACCGGCGCACCGACCAGCCCGGCGATGACCGACGGCAGCGCCCCCTCCATCCCGGCCACGGCGACGATCACCTCGGCCTGCCGGAGGACCTCCAGGTGTGCGAGGAGGCGGTGCAGGCCCGCGACGCCGACGTCGCACAGGCGCAGCGTCTCGGCCCCGAGGGCCTCGGCGGTCACCGCCGCCTCCTCGGCGACGGGCAGGTCCGAGGTTCCGGCGCAGACGACGGCCATCGAGCCGCATCGGGGTGTCTGGCCTGCCAGCACCGCCATGCGCGCCTCCGGATGGGCCTGCGCGCGCGGCACGGCGCGACAGATCGCCTCCAGGTGCTCAGGGGTCGCCCGCGTCGCCAGGACCGGACCGCCCGACTCGGCCAGGGCCGCGAACGCCGCCGCTGCCTGGGCCGGAGTCTTCCCCTGGCAGAACACCGCTTCGGCCTCGCCGGTCCGCATCGCGCGGTGGGTGTCGAGCAGCAGCCCGGGGCCGGCACGAAACGGGAGGTGTGCGAACGACTCCACGGCAGCAGCCGGGCTCAGCTCGCCGCTGGCGACCCGGCCGAGCAACTCGACGAGAGCATCCCGATGCACCCCGGGATCATACCCTGCTCCGTCCGACCCAGGCACCGCGGCGGACGTCCTCAGACGAGGAATCGCGGGACGTCAGGCGACAGCCTGGCGAGGACCTCGTAGTTGATCGTGCCGGCGAGCTCGGCCAGCTCCTCGGCGGTCACCCACTCCTCTCCGTCGCGCCCGATCAGGGTCGCCACGTCGCCCTCGGCGACGCCCGGCACGTCGGTCACGTCCACCATCACGATGTCCATGCACACCCGGCCGACCACCGGGGCGCGACACCCGCGCAGGAGGACGCTCGCGCGGTTCGACAGCGACCTCGGGTAGCCGTCGGCGTACCCGACCGGCAGGACAGCGATGCGGCTCGCCCGGGTCGGCCGGAACGTCAGCCCATAGCCGATCGGCGAACCGCGCGGCACGTCCTTCACCTGTCCCACCACGACGCGCCACGACAGGGCCGGCTCCAGCTTGACCCCGTCGCGACCGTGGGCGAGCAGCCACGACAGGTGCGTCTCCTTCGACGGCCAGTGCCCGTAGAGCGAGATCCCGACGCGGGCCATGGAGAAGTCGGCCTCCCGGAAGAGCAGCGCCGCCGCCGAGCAGGCCGCGTGGACGTGGGGCACGGGGCCGACCGCCTCTTCCACCGCGGCGACCGCCGCGCGGAAGCGGTCGAGCTGGCCCCTGGCGTACGAGTGATCGGTGGTGTCCTCGATGTTCGCGAAGTGGGTGGCGACCCCGGCGACGCGGAGGCCGAGACGGGTGGCCTCGCGCGCGAGGTGCACGGCCTCGTCGGGCGTGACACCCTGCCGGTGGGTCCCCGTGTCGACCTTGAGGTGCACCGCGAGGGAGGACCCGTGCCGCGCGGCGTGGGCGCCCAGGACGTCGAGGACCCGCCGCGACGAGACCAGGACGTGGACGCCGGGGTCGACGACCTGCTCGACCTGGGTGGCGGTCAGGTACCCCATCACCAGGACCGGCAGCTCGAGCCCGGCGCGGCGCAGCGCGAGCACCTCGGCCGCGCCGTGGACGCCGAGCATCTCGACGCCGGCCCCGGCGCAGGTCCGGGCCACGTGCTCGAGACCGTGCCCGTAGCCGTTCGCCTTGACCACGGCGAGCAGCGCCGTCCCGGGCGTGAGGAGCGAGCGGAAGAGCTGCAGGTTGTTCCGCAGCGCCGCCGCCGAAACCTCGATCCACGTGGTCAGCCCCGTGCCAACGTCGTCGTTCACGCGGGAGAGTCTACGGTCGCAGCGGGCCGCAGGCAACCGGTGACGCTACAATTCGATGCATGAGGCTGGTCGATACCGGGATGCGCATGCGCATCAAGCAGCGCGGCGCGAACTTCGCCGGGGCGGCGCACGCCCTCCACCAGCGCTACGCCCGGATTTTCTGGATGGCGCACTCCGCCTGGGCGCTGTTCACCGGAATCGTCGTCCTCGTCCTGGCCCACAACCGGTACGGGTTCCTCAAGTGGGTCGTGCTGTTCCTTGCGCTCACCTGGGCCTCGACGCTCGTGATCTCCCGGTACGCCTCGTTCTTCAGCACCCCGAAGATGCGCTTCGCACAGGGGTTCGTCTCCTACCTGACCCGCGTGATGTACCAGGAGACGCTGTTCTTCCTGCTTCCCTTCTACTTCTACTCGACGACCTTCCCGTCGTGGAACAGTGCCTTCGTCGTGCTTCTCGCCGGCCTGGCCGTGCTCTCCTGCTTCGATCTCCTCTTCGACCGGCTGCTGCGGGAGCACAAGGCATTCGCCCTCGGGTTCTTCGCCGTGGTCACCTTCTCCGCGCTCGTCTTCTTCCTGCCGCTGCTGCTCGGGATCCGCATCCACCACGCCGGCTTCCTAGCGGCCGTGATTGCCTTTGTCGCCGCGATACCGCTCGCCTATTCGTGGCGGGAGCTGCTGTCGTTCAGGGTCATGGCCAGGCTCGTCGTCGCGCTGGTGCTCGTCGTTGCCGGCGCCCGCCTGATCCGGCCCGCCGTTCCCCCCGTTCCGCTGCGGCTGATGAAGCTGCGCTTCGCTCCGCTGATCGACACCAGCACGCTCAGGCTGGCCAAGGAGCTCCCTGCCCGGGTCTCAACGGCCGAGCTCGGGGCCGGCAGGCTGTACGCGGTGGCCACCATCTTCTCGCCGACACAGCTCACCGCCTCGGTGAGCATCCGCTTCGTCCACGACGGCAAGCCAACGCGGCCCAACCGCACCGTCGACCTGATCGCCCATCCACGCGGGTTCAGGGTGTGGAGCGTCATGCGCTCCGGCCCGCGAGGCTTCGCGCCGGGTATCTACCAGGCCGAGGTATGGACCGGTGAGGGTCAGCTCATTGGCCGCGAGTCGATCGAGCTCGTCGCCCAGCCGGAGCCGCAGGGCGGGTCGCCTCGTTCCTAGCGGCCACCAAACGGAGAATGCCGCCATGACCGGAAGACCTTCACGGGTTGAAGTCACCGTCCGGCAGGGAGCTCTCGTGCTCCAGGCCGTCGCCAACCGGCTCGGGCACGACCTCGTGGTCGCGATCGGCGGCGGCGATCGGCCCCACGTGGGCTGTGCCGTGCTTGCCCAACCGCACCCCTCGACCGCCGACCCGGAGCGTTCGAGCTCGACCGTCTCGACGCTGGTCATTCCCCCGCATCGGGACGACGCAATCGCCCGCACCGTGGCCGACACGCTCGCACGGGGCCTCGGCGTCGTGGTCCTCGCCGCGGCAGGCGTCCACACGGACGACCTCGACGCTTCCGGGATCTCGACCTATCGGAGGCTGGCACGGCGACTGGCCGACAGGCTCCTCGCGGCGCTGCGTGACAGAAGCTAGCCTTCCAGGCCGAGCTTCTCCCTGAGGAACGCGACGATCTCGCGGGTGTCGGTCCCCGGCAGGAAGATCCGCTCGATCCCCTCGGACTGCAGACGCACGACGTCCTCCTGGGGGATCACACCGCCCCCGAAGACGAGCACGTCACCGGCGCCGGCCGCGCGCAACGCCTCCACGACCTTGGGGAAGAGCTGCAGGTGGGCGCCCGACAGGCTGGACAGCCCGACGGCGTCGACATCCTCCTGGACGGCGGCGGTGGCGACCTGCTCTGGGGTCTGCCGCAGACCGGTGTAGATCACCTCGAAGCCGGCGTCGCGAAGCGCCCGAGCGACGACCTTGGCGCCCCTGTCGTGGCCGTCGAGGCCGGGTTTGGCGATGAGCACTCGCTTGGGCGTGGTCACGTCCGTCGACCTCCAGCCGCGGAGTATCACCCTTGTGACGCCGCGCGACAAGGGGGGGCGACCGTCTTGCGTTCGCCCCGCTTCGCCCGTAAGCTCTCGCGGTCGCAAGGAGGATGCCGATGGAGACGAACAGCCGGAGCCTTCCCGAGAACGCGTACCGACCCCTCAAACCCGGCGAAACTTACGCACCCATCGTTCCCGCCGGCGCGAAGGTCCCGGAGTTCACGGTCCGCTCGGTGGGCCTCGGTCTCGTCATGGCAGTTCTGTTCTCCGCCGCCGCCGCCTTCCTCGGGCTCAAGGCGGGCCAGGTGTTCGAGGCCGCCATCCCCATCGCCATCATCGGCGTCGGCGTCGGTGTCGTGCTGCCGAGGCGCTCGACCATCCTCGAGAACGTCATCGTGCAATCGGTCGGCGCGGCGTCGGGGCTGGTGGTGGCCGGCTCGATCTTCACGCTCCCGGCGCTGTTCATCCTGGGCCTCGACGTCGACCTCGTGAAGCTCTTCCTGGTCGCGTTAATCGGCGGCGTCCTCGGGATCCTCTTCCTGGTTCCCCTGCGCCGGTACTTCGTCAAGGAGATGCACGGCGAGTTCCCCTTTCCGGAGGCGACCGCCACGACCGAGGTACTCGTCGCTGGCGAGTCCGGCGGCAAGCAGGCCAAGGTGCTCGCGGTCGCCGCCGCTGTCGGTGGCGTCTTTGACTTCCTGATCATCCACTTCGAGGGCTTCGCCGAGGTCTTCACCTCGCGCTCGATCCCCTTCCTGGCCGGCCTCGCCGAGAAGGCCAAGCTGGTCTTCCGCGTCAACGTCCTCGCCTCCATCCTCGGGCTCGGCTACATCATCGGCCTGAAGTACTCGGCGATCATCTGCGCCGGGTCGTTCCTTTCCTGGTTCCTCCTCGTCCCGCTGATCGGCCACATCGGCGCCCAGCTCGGCGTGACCATCCCGCCGATCGCCGACGGCACGCTGATCGGGTCAATGAGCGCCGAGCAGATCTTCCGCAGCTACGTGCGACACATCGGGATCGGAGCCATCGCCGCGGCCGGGATCATGGGCATCCTCCGTTCCTGGCGAGTCATCGCCAAGGCGTTCGGCATGGGGTTCACCCAGCTCTTCGGACGGAAGACCGCGACTGTCGTCACGCCCGAAAGGACCGACCGCGACATCAGCATGGGGCTCGTGATGTCCGGGATCCTGGTCGTCGCGCTGGCCGCCTGGCTGTTCTTCCGCTTCAGCGTGTTGGCGAGCGAGCCTGGCGCCACGAAGCTCTCGCTCATCGCGTTGGCGGTAGTCGTCGTCATCTCGTTCCTCTTCACGACTGTCGCTGCGCGAGCGATCGCCACCGTCGGCACCAACCCGGTCTCCGGCATGACCCTCATGACGTTGATCCTGACGTCCGTCTTCCTGGTCCAGGCCGGTCTGTCCGGCAAGGCGGGCATGCTCGCGGCGCTCCTCATCGGCGGCGTCGTCTGCACCGCGCTGTCGATGGCGGGGGGGTTGATCACCGACCTCAAGATCGGCTACTGGATTGGCGCCACGCCGGCCGTGCAGCAGCGCTCCAAGTTCCTCGGGACGATCGTCGCGGCCGCGGCCGTCGGGGCGGTGATCATGATGCTGAACCAGGCCTACGGCTTCGCGCCGTCGCTGGAGCATCCCGCGGACAAGGTGTTCGCTGCGCCGCAGGCCAACGCCATGGCAGCGGTCATCAAGACGCTGATGTCGAACGAGCCGGTGCCGTGGATGCTCTACGCGGTCGGCGCCCTGATCGCCATGACGATGCAGATGATCGGCACCCCGTCGCTCGCCTTCGCACTCGGCATGTACATCCCCCTCGAGCTCAACGTGCCGCTCGTCATCGGCGGCCTGGTCGCCGAATGGGTGAGGAAGTCCGCCCGCGGCGACGAGAAGCTCGCCCAGAGCCGCGGGGTGCGCGGCACACTCATCGCGTCCGGTTTCATCGCCGGAGGTGCTCTCATGGGAGTGTTCGCGGCCGGCCTGAAGATCCTCAACTTCTACACCGACGCGAGCGTCGGTGTCGGCCTGCTCGGCAACTCCTCGGGACCGGGGGCCGAGATCCTTGCGCTCGGCCTCTACCTTCTGCTCGCTGCCTACATGTTCTGGGATGCCCGCCGGGCGACCGTGGAAGACTAGCCCGGTTCCGAGCGGAGACCACACGGCCCGGGCTGAGCGCCCGGGCCGTTCACGTTCGGAGCCTGCTCGAAATCAGGAGGGCGAGGGCGCCGGGGCCGGCGTCGGCAGCGGCACCTGGAGCGGCGTCCCCATCTGATTCGTCGGTACGAGGCCGAGGGGGTTTCCCGGCTGGACGTTCGGCGAGGAACCCGGCGGCACCGTGCCATGCATCGTCGACGCCTGACCCGGGGCCGCCGCCGCGGGGGCCGGCGGGGCCGTCAAGCCGGGAGTCGCCTCCGCTGCCGGCCGCGCGGGCTGGATCGACACCCACTGGAACTCGAAGCTGACCTGCCCCACGTCCCCCACCGCGGTCACCTTCACCGTCAGGTTGTCCTGCTGCTTGGGGGCGAGCTGGCCAGAGTAGCTCCCCGACCCCGTGCCGAGCGGGCTGCCGTCGAGGGCGAGCATCCTGACGTTGGCGGTGATGCTCGACGCCGGGGCGTTTCCCTGGTTGACGATCGTCGCGGTGATCTCCCATTCGCCCTCGGCGATCTTCTTGCGGTCGTAGCTGACCAGGGAGATCTGGGCTCCCTCGGGACCTTCGGCGGCCTCGGCCTTCTTCTCCTCGCCTTCAGGCAGGTCCAGGTGTCTCACGTCCGCGTCGGTCACCAGGACCGCGCCGGATCCGGCCACCGAGCGGGCATCGAGGAATGGACTGTGCGGACCCGATGGAACCGCCGATGGGCTCACCTCGGCCGTCTGGTTCGCCGCCCGGGTCGCAACCATGTCCACGGCCGCGAGCGGATAGCTCTCGAGTCGACCGTTGTCGTACGTGAGCACCACGAGGTTGCCTTTTTGCTCGAAGCTCGCGACGCTGACCTGTTTCCCCCCACGGAGGACAACGGTGGCACCCTCGGCCACTGCCGCCATCGCGAGTGCCGCCAGGATCACCAGGACCTTCCTCATTCGTCACCTCCGGAGGCTCGACTGCTCAATCATAGACCCCGACGATCTCGCCCGCCAGACAGCTCGCCCGAGACGACACGCGCGGAGGCGAAAAAGAACGCCCCGGCTTGGCCGGGGCGTCCTCGGAAGCTCGAAAGGCGTAGGGGATCACTCGAGAACGACGAGGGTCACGCGGCGGTTCTGCGCGCGACCATCAGCGGTCTTGTTGTCAGCAGCGGCCTTGTACTCGCCGTAGGAGATCACGCTCATGCGGTGCATCGGCACGCCACCGTTCATGTTGAGGTAGCGCATCACCGACTCGGCGCGAGCCTGGCCGAGGTCGAGGTTGACCTTCTCGGAACCGATCGCATCCGTGTGGCCCTGGATCTCGATGTAGACGTTCTTGTTCTCGGACTTCAGGCGGGCGGCGAACGCGTCGAGGGCCGCCTTGGCTTCAGCCGACAGGTCCTTCTTGTTGAAGCCGAACTTGACGGCCTCGTCGGTCAACGTCACCTCGTACAGGAACTTGCCCTTGGCCAGCTTGCCTGCCTCCTGAGCGCGCGCGAGGGCTTCCTTCGCGGTGTCGGAGAGCTTGGCGATCTGCTCGGTCTGCGCGGCGTCGGACTTCTTGAGGTTCGAGACGTCCATCTGCGTCGCTTCGACCTGCTTCTGGACCTCGCCGATCTTGGTGTCCGAGGACTTCTGGACTTCAGCCACTTGCTCCTGCACGAACTTCTTGGTGGCGCAGCCACTCACGCCGAGCGCAACTACCAGCACCACCGCCACGACTGCCCACACCGACTTTCTCATCTTCTTCCTCCCTTGGCTCACCTGACTCGAGCTTGTCTGAATTTGAGTCGTCTCCTGACGCACACTCGCTCCTTATATGACATGCTCCGGCGCAGATTGTCAAGGGCTCAGGGCCCGGGAAGCCAACGCCCACTCACGGAAGCGTGCCCTTGTACCCCTGGCGGGTCTGGACCTGATATCCGTCGCGGGTCCGGACCTCGACCTTGCGCCACTTCTCCGTGCCCACGCCCGACGGCTCGACCCCGAGGATGTAGCGCATCGTCAGCTCGCGCTTGAGGTCCCGCGCAAGCTCCGGCAACTTCGCCACGTTGTCGACGCGCACGTAGCGGCCGCCGGACGACTCGGCGAACCGTCTCAGGAGGTCTTCGTAGCTGTTGGCCGGCCCCTCGCTCGCCGGCGGCGGCTCGATCCCGAAGACGTACAGCGGGTCGTCCAGGCCTTCGAGCACGCGCAGGGCGTCGTCCGAGGACATCTGCGAGGCCGTATCGACGCCGTCGGTGAAGAAGATCACGACACGCCGGATGTGCTTCGCCCCCTCCATGACCTGGGGCGACGCGACCAGCACGTCGTACAGCGCCGTGGTGCCGAAACCCCGCAGCGACTCCAGGACGCGGGGAAGCAGTCCCGGATCGGTGCCGAACTTCATGCGGCGCTTGACCTCCCCGGCGCCGAACGTGACCAGGCAGACCTCGTCCTCCGACCCTCGCTGCCGCAGCATCTCGCCGATCGCCTCCCGGGCGCGCGTCAGACGCCTCCCACCCATCGATCCCGAGGTGTCGACGACCAGCGCCGTCGACAGCGGCAGCCCCGCCTCACGCCAGAACGAGCGGATCGGGAACTCGATGCCGTCCACGTAGAGCCGGAAGTCCTTCTTCTCGAGCGTCGCGACCAGCCGACCCTTCTGGTCCTTGATCGTGACCGGTATCAGGATGGCCGAGACCTCGGCGGTGTACGCGAAGACCTGCTCGCCCGGCGGGAGCTCCTGAGCCGAGACGCCGATCGCCACCGCAAGAGCGACGCCCCCCAGGATCGACCGGGGGGCGCCCGAGAGCGTCCGAGGAATCCGCATCAGCCTCAGAACGCGAAGGTCAGGCCCATCGAGACCTCGTTGAAGGTCGACCAGTTGTCGTCGTAGTCCCAGTCGCAGTCATCCCACCAGTCGCAGTCGTCGTGACCTCCACCCAGGTTCACCGAGTGCACCCGCCAGTCGAACCGGAAGGCGAACTCCGGAGTGAAGAAGATCTTGAACCCCGGGCCGAAGTTCCCGACGAACCTCGTATCGGTGCCGAGGCCCGGGAGGCTGGGATCCATGTGCATCAACCCGATCCCGCCCGCGAGGAACGGCACGAACCTGGAGTGACCGAAGCTCCCCTCGAAGCCGATCTCGAGGGTGTCGAGGTCGATGTCGCCAATCGTGCTCGCCGGGATCGCGCCGCCGCTCTCGCCGCTCACGAGGTCGGCGTTCTCGTGGTGCAACGACCACTCCAGCGCCCAATTGGGATGGAACCGGTAGCCGAGCCGCAGGCCGAACGCCGTCGCGTCGTCGATCTCGACCGGAAAGTCGTAGCCGGTACCCCAGCCCGTCGCCAACGTGTCGCCGAACCAGTAGCCGACCGTCGGCGTCAGCTCGACCGAATTGGCACTTCCCTGGGCGAAGCACCACGGCGCTGCGAGGACGACGATCCCCAGGGCCAACAACGTCTTTCGCATTTCACTTGCCTCCTTTGCCGGCACCCTCCGCCAGCACGGCTCCCACCTGCTGGCGCAAGTCACGCATCGCCTCCTGAGAGAAACCCTTGTAGAAGCGGACCACCCTGCCCTTCGCGTCGAGCAGGAAGGTGGTCGGGATGCGGTCGAGCGGTACCCCGGACTCGTACAAGACGTTCTGAGTCAGGTCGGTCACGACATACATCGGGAGCGTCACGTTCGAGGTCCGCGAGAAGGAGTCGATGCGCGGCCTCATCAAGTCGAGATAGCGAGACATCTTGTCCGCCGGCACCGGCTGGCTCTCGAGGTTCACGGCGACGATGACGAGCCCGCGCCGGCCGAACTCGTTCGACAACCGCTGGAGCTCGGGGAGCTCCATGCGACAGGGACCGCACCAGGTGGCCCAGAAGTTGATCACGGTCGCCCGCCCGAGCGCGCGCGTCAGTGGGACGGAGGTGCCGGCGAGGTCAACCAGGTCGACCTCCGGGAACGGCGCGCGGGGAAGATCCTCTGCCGCCACGCCGGCCGGCAGCATGAGGGACAGTGCAATCAGCAAGGCGCAGGCGGCTTTCCCGGACATCGAGCGTATGCTACCACGCGTTGACAACGTCGGTCGCTTGCGCTAGATTTCACAACCATGAGCGAACGTGAGCTGCAACACATCGGCGTGATCGGCGGCGGCATGATGGGCCGGTCGATCGCAACCAAGGTGTCCCAGGCCGGGCTCCAGGTGGTGGTCCGCGAGATCAGCAGCGAACGGGCCGAAGAGGTGAAGGCGCGGCTCGCGGCGGCCCTCGACCACCAGATCGAGCGATGGGCCCTCACGCAGTCAGAGAAGAAGGCAACGCTTTCCCGAATCGAGTTCACCGCAGACCTCGACAAGGCTGCGTCGTGCGAGGTCGTGATCGAGACGATCCACGAGGACTTCGAGGCGAAGCGCGCCCTGCTGGCCGAGCTGGACGCCCTCCTGGACCCCTCGATCCCGGTCATCGTCAACACCTCGACGCTCTCCATCACCGAGTTGGCGCAGGGGCTCGCGCACCCTGAGCGGATCGTCGGAATGCACTTCCTCTACCCTGTCACGACCACCAGGGTCGTCGAGGTGGTGCGCGGTCAGGTGACCGCCAACGAGGCGTTCGAGCTGGCCCGCAAGTTCGCGCGGATCCTCGGCAAGGTCCCCATCGAGGAGTTCGAGTCTCCCGGGTTCGTCACCACCCGCGTCATGCTCCCGCTCGTCAACGAAGCGATCCAGGTGGTCATGGAGGGCGTCGCCACGGCGGCTGAGGTCGACCTGTGCATGAAGCTCGGCTACGACTTCCGCCTTGGACCCCTGGAGTGGGCCGACAGGATCGGACTCCACAAGGTCCACAACTGGCTCGACCACCTGTTCCAGGAGACCGGCGACCCCAAGTTCCGTCCCTGTCCGCTGCTCCGCAAGCTCGTCCGTGCCGGCCACAACGGCGCCAGGTGGGGCCAGGGTTTCTTCAAGTACGACGAGGAGCGGAACCGGTTGGATCGGCCCCCTGATGACACGCCGCAACTCGGGTAGCGTGGACGATCCACGCACCAGGCGCAGCCGCCGGTCGCTCACCGGGATTGCGCGACCGCACGCAGAATCGGATGAAGGAGTGCAGCGATGAAGATCCTCGTACTCAACTGTGGCTCGTCCTCGGTCAAGTTCCAGGTCATCGAGACTTCACTCGAGATGATCCAGGCGAACAAGGACAGCGCGATCGCGAAGGGCTCCGTCGAGCGGATCGGGATGTCCGACTCCCGCCTCTCCCTCGAGGTCCCGGGCCGCAAGACCTACCAGGAGATCTCCGAGATCCTGGAGCACCGCACTGCCGTCGAACGCATCCTCAAGGTCCTCGTCCACCCCACCCAAGGGGTCCTCGGCAAGGTCGAGGAGATCGAGGCCGTCGGCCACCGCATGGTCCACGGGGGCGAGAAGTTCGCCTCCTCCGTGCTGGTCAACCCTGAGGTCGAGGAGATGATCGAGGAGTGCGTGGTCCTCGCACCGCTGCACAACCCGCACAACCTCCGTGGCTTGCGGGCCGCGCAGGCCCTGCTCTCGGGCGTGCCCCACGTGGCGGTCTTCGACACGGCATTCCACCAGTCCATGCCGCCCAAGGCCTTCCTCTACGGCTTGCCCTACGAGCTCTACACCCGCCACAAGATCCGGCGGTACGGGTTCCACGGCACGTCGCACCGTTTCGTCGCGATTCACACCGCGCGGCTACTGAAGCGGAATCTCGAGGACACCCGCATCGTGACCTGCCATCTGGGAAACGGCTGCTCGATGGCTGCCGTCAAGCAGGGCCATTCGATCGACACCACGATGGGTTTCACGCCGCTCGAGGGCCTCCTGATGGGCACCAGGACCGGTGACATGGATCCGGCCGTCCTTCCCTGGGTCATGGCCATGGAGGAGCTGACGCTGGCGCAGCTCAACGCGATGCTCAACAAGCACTCCGGGCTCTACGGCCTCTCCGGCGTCTCGTCGGACATGCGCGAGATCCAGAAGGCCTGTTCCGACGGCAACCGTCGCGCCAAGATCGCGTTCGACATCTTCTGCTACCGGATCACGAAGTACATCGGGGCCTATGCTGCGGCGATGGGCGGCGTGGATGCGGTGACGTTCACCGGTGGGATCGGCGAGAACTCCGCGGAGGTCCGCGAGCAGACTCTGGCCGGGCTGGGATTCCTCGGCATCGAGCTCGACGCCGAGAAGAACCGCAACCTCCCCCGGGGCGAGGAGGTCATCATCACGACTCCCGCGTCGAGGGTCGCCGTTGCCGTCGTTCCCACCAACGAGGAGCGGGTGATCGCCCGCGACACCGTGCGCGTCCTCGGTGGCGTCATGCCGTCGTTCGCCGTTCCCGACAACGAGGCGCCCAGGTAGCCGACAACCTCCAACCGATACCTCTCCCCCGACCGTGCCTGTGCGGGAGGGGCCTGTCAACTGTCGACAGTTGACTGTCTTTCGAGGAACTCGCGGACTGCGGCGCGGCCGGCGGCCACCGACTCGTCCACGGCATGGTAGTCGGCCCAGTGCAAGTGGTTGACCCGCGGTGCGATGACCGCGTCGGCCTCGGCGAGCAACCGGCGCCGGAGGGCCTGCCAGCCCATCGCCGCGGCCCGGAACATCGCCCGCGGCAAGCGATCCTTGTCGGGATCGGCGACCGGCAGACCTTCGCTGACCTCGACCGCCACCACCGGCGATCCGAGCGCGCGCGCCGCCGCGACCGGAATCTCCCCCACCGCGCCGCCGTCCTGGAGTCGGCGGCCGTTCCACGCGATGGGCGCCACCAGCCCCGGCATGGCTGAGCTTGCGGCCACCGCCATCCGAAGCGATCCCGACCCCAGCCAGACCTCCTCGCCCGACATGCTGTCTGTCGCGACGGCGACGAAACGTCGCGGCATCGACTCGATGGTCACGTCGGGCAGGAAGAACCCCACCTGTTCGACGAACCGGTCGACGGTCATCGAGTGACGCGCCAGCAGGAGCCGCAGCACGGCGACACCGTGGCCGACCCGGCGAGCCATCCCGACCAACCCGCGGGCCTCCACATCACTACCGAGATCGGGCGCCTGTCGCACCATTCCGGATCGCGTGAACTTCTTCGTGCGCTCGATCGCCGCCCCACTCCCCTCGAGTAGCCAGAGGGCACCGAGCAACGCGCCTGAACTGGTCCCGGCGAGCCCGTTCACCCGCACCCCACTGGCCTCGAGCTCGGCGAGCACGCCGAGGTGGGCGACACCCCTCATGCCACCACCACCGAGCGCCAGGACGATGCCGCTGCCGAGCGGGATGCTCACGCCCGCGCCGCTTCCAACGACCGCAGGCGGTCGCTGTGCAGCACGATGGCCTCCAGGACGCCTTCGGCGACCCGCTGCGCCTTGTCGGAGACGTGGGCCAGGTCCTCGGTGAAGCCGCGCGGATCGACGTCGCCGATCTTGTCCCCAGCGTCGACCGGGACCCCGTCCCGGAGCAAGCCCCGGATCACCCCGCCGATACGCGCCACGACCGGGTACTCCGAGTCGACCGGAACACCCCGATAGAGGTCTTCCCGGGCAAACAGCAAGACCACGACGCCGATCTTCTCCCCCTGCTCGACACGATCGCCGATGTCCTTGCTGGTGCGGAAGATCCCCGTTCTCTGGGCCTTGATCACCCGCTCCTGGGCGAAACCCATGATCTCCGCGGGAGGCGCAGGGGGCAGCTCCTGGCCGGCCGACAGCACCCGGCCGAGGTCGGGGCCGCGAACCGTCTCGACGACCGCATGGCTGTCCCTTCCGGCCTGGAAGCCCGGTCCGAGGGCGATCACCAGGGGCGCCAGGTCTGGCGTCAACCCCCAGTTCTGCTTGAGCATCGCCGCCTCGACATAGATGTCCGGCGGCCACGCGCGCAGCACCTCGGGCAGCGGCTGCGTGGTGATCGCGATGTCACCCAGCTCGTGGACCCGATCGACGGCCGAGAGCATCATGACGAACCGGGCCGTCGCGCCATCCACGGTCTTCGCGTGGTCGAAGACGGCTTCGGAGAAGCAGACGTTCCTGCGCACGGCCTTGGGGAATGGCCGCTCGACCATCAGGACCCGGCCGAACCCCTGGGTGAGGAGATGCGCCGCCGCCGCACTGGCGAGCTCGCCCGCTCCCCGAACCAGGATCCGGCAGTCGTGGACCTGATCCATCAACGCACCGCCACCGCCTCGATCTCGACTTCAGCGCCGCGAGGAAGGGCCGAGACCTGGACAACGGCGCGCGCCGGCCGGTGCTCGGTGAAGAAGCGCGCATAGATCTCGTTCAGCTCGGTGAACCTCGCGAGGTCGACCAGGAAGACGGTGACCTTCACGACCCGCCCGCGGCTGCTGCCGGCAGCCAGGAGGATCGCGTCGAGGCTGCTCAGCACGCGTTCGACCTGGGTGGCGAACGGGCCGGAAACGAGCTGGCCGGTGTCAGGGTCGAGAGGGATCTGCCCGGAGACGAACACCAGGTCTCCCGCGATCATGGCCTGGCTGTACGGCCCGATGGCCGCGGGTGCAGCGCCCGTCGTGCAGCTTGCGAGATCGACCGGCATCACGCCTCCTCCTGCGGAACGTATTCCCAAATCTCCGGAAGGTTACGGAAGTGCTCCGCAAAGTCAAGGCCGAAGCCGACCACGAAACGGTCGGGGATCTCGATTCCAACGTGGTCCAGAGGGACCTCCTTGCGGCGCCGGGACGGCTTGGAGAGCAACGTCACGACCTGGACCGACCGGGGGTGGCGGGCGCCGAGCAAGGCGATCACGTCCGCGAGGGTCAGGCCGGTGTCGACGATGTCCTCGACGACATAGACGTCCTTGCCGGAGATGTCGACGGTGAGGTCCTTGACCAGGGTCACGGTGCCGGACGACTCGGTCGTCGCGCCGTACGACGAGACCTGGATGAAGTCGATCACGACGGACGTCGTGAGGCGGGACGTCAGCTCCGTGAAGAAGTAGACGGCGCCCTTCAAGACGCAGACGAAGACCGCCTCCCGGCCCGCCAGCTCCGCGTTCAGGCGTGCCGCCAGTCGTTCGATCGCCTCGTCGATCTGCTCCCGGCTCAGGACCTTCTCGCTCAGCACCCAGCACCTCCATTTGACGGCGATACCGCGGGTTGCTATAAACTCACCTAAAGATGAGCGCGGTCACACTGCACGACTTGAACCAGCGCTACGTCCGGCTCACGGACCGCTGCCGGTCGCAGTGGACGTTCTACCAGCTTCTTCAGGGCCTGTTCAAGCACCTGCGGTCGGAGCCCTGCCCCGTCGAGCTGGATTTCCCTGCCATCTTCGGCCGGTTGCGGGAGGTCGGGGTGGAGCTCGGACACTCGGAGACGGCGCGCACCGAGAAGTCGATCGCCGCCCTGAACACCCTGCTGGACAAGCAGGCGAAGCAGCTCGTCGAGGTCGACTGCGTGATCTCCCCCTCGCTCCTGCGGCGATTCTTCGATCGCCTGCGAAACCAGGACGAGAAGGTCCTGATGGCGATCATCAAGTTTTACCTCGACGCCTCCCCAGGCGACGAGGACCGCCTGGACAAGCTCGACCTGCTCTTCACGCGGATTGCCGAGATCCCCAGGAACGACGGCGGGAGCTTCGCGCGCGAGAAGCACGAGATCGAGCGGTTGGTCACCCCGCTCCTCCAGCAGCGCCAGAACCTCACCTCGGCTCCCGACAGCGAAGTCGATATCCTGTTGCACGCCATCGCCGAGCTCAAGACGGAGGTCCTGGCCTGCCGCGGCTTCAACGAGCTCGTCCAGGGCGGCTCGCTCGACCGGTTCCGCACCCTCAAGCGGCGTCTCGGCGACACCCTGCTCCATCCCCGGCTCCTGCCTTCCCTCCTCGAGACCACGGTCGCCATCAAGAACCGCTTCCGTGAGCTCTGGGAGGACGAAGAGAGCCAGATCATGGACGACACCAACCGGGTGATGGAGCTGAAGCGGCAGCTCGCCAGCCACCCGGAGCTGGTGAACCTGGAGTTGCGCGAGGCGCTCGAGACCTTCGACCTCGCGCACCGCAAGTTCGACCAGGCCCGCCAGGACGAGAACCTTCGGCGCGAGGACATCATGGAGTTGCGCCGAACTCTGAACCTCATCCTCGACCAGTTCGACACGACCCACGCCCCGGTGACCGTCACCGTGCCCTTGACGTTCTCGGAGTCGTTGGGGACGGCGGAGGCGCCCGAGGCGGTGGAGGCGGGCGCCGACGGGGGCGAGCCCATGGCCCACCAGATCGAGACCAACCTGCCGGTCGATCCGTTGCTCTCCGAGTACCTGAGCAAGATCGTCTTCGCCCTCGAGCTGGTCGGACGCGACAAGGAACCCGCCGAGGCGGTCCGTGCCAAGGAGCTGGCGACCCTGCGACTTGAGCCCTGGGAGGTTGCCGCCGCTCGCCGCGTGATGGAGGGCCAGTCTCGCGAAGGTGCCCTCGCCGGCGAGCGTGACCGCCTGCTTCTCCACGCGGCGGCGTTGCGGGTCCGGCTCGACGAGGAGGCTCGCGAGATCGACCGCCTCCAGCGGAGGGGCTCGGAGCGGCTCGGCGACCTCCTCGAGCGGGCAACCCAGTCGTTGCAGCGCGCCGCCGAGGTCGAGCGGCGGTTCCAGTGGTTCATCGACGACGCCCTCTACCGCGGTGACACTGAGCAGCTCGAGCCGCTCTACCGTTCCCGCTTCCGTCTGCTCCGCGCGTACTCCGGACTCTGGCTCATCCACAATGAACGCGGCGGCACCTCCCCATTCTGAGAACCGCCACGTCCGCCTGCGCTTCGGCCACGAGGTCTATCCCCTCGATCAGCCTCGCGCCGTTGTCGGCCGGAGTCGGTCCTGCGAGATCCGCCTCAAGGAGGACACGGTTTCGCGCCTTCACGCGGCGCTGGTATGGCGGGACGGCGTGCTCATCCTCGAGGATCTCGGTTCGTCGAACGGGACGTGGCTCAACGGAGAGAGCGTGAAGGAACCCCGAGTCGTCTCGCCCGGTGACGAGATCCGCTTCGGCGCCTTGCGCGCCGCGGTCGAGGCCGCGGACCAGGCCGTGCCGGACACCCCCTACTCCCTCTCGGACGCCGCCTACGACTACACCGCCGGCATCATCCCGGCCAGGCCCGCGGGAACCCTCTGGCGGCTCGCGTCGGTCCTGCTGGACTGGTTGATCTTCTCCATCGGCAGCCTGGTGCCGTTCGCGCCCCTACTCGCCACCATGGGGGCCGAGCGATACATCTTCTCGCCGGACGTCATCCCGCCCAGCGCACAGACCAAGTCGCTGATCGCCATGGGTTGCGGCGCGCTCTGGTTGCTCTACGCCTGGTACTACGTGATCCACGGCTGGGCGCGCCGGGGCGGCACCCCGGGCCTCCGCCTGCTCGGCCTCAGGCTGATCGACTGGCGGCAGCGCATCCCCATTGGCTACTCCCGGGCCTGGCTCCGCCTGGCGGGTGGTCTCGTGACCGCCCTGACCCTGGGGCTCGGCTACCTGCTGGTCCCTCTCCGCGGCGACCGCAAGGCTCTCCACGACCTGCTCGCCGGCACTCTGGTCGTCCATCGCCCCCGCTCGCTTGGTGGACCGGCCCGGCCTGCGTAGAATCGACCCGTGGGTGAACTCTTCCAGGCATTCGGTTCCACCGGCTGGATCGCGAGGTTCGTGCTCGCCCTCCTGGCCGCCTTCTCGATCGCGTCGTGGACCCTGATGGTCCTCAAGCTGCGCCAGCTCCGGCGGGTCGACGCCGCGAACCGCGCGTTCCAGGCCGAGTTCCGCAAGGCCACCCGGTTGGCCGACGTCCAGGCGGCGGCGGCGAAGAACTCGACGGCCCCGCTGGCAGGGATGTTTCGTGCCGGCTACATCGAGCTGGAAGCCCAGGCCAGGGTGCTGCAGAGGGCCGGGCAACCGGCCGGTCAGATCAAGAGCCTGGCGGGGATCGAACGGGCCCTGCAGCGGGCGATCGGAGTCGAAAGCGGACGTCTGCAGAGGTTCCTTCCGTTCCTGGCCACCACCGCCTCCGCCTGCCCGTTCATCGGGCTCTTTGGAACCGTCTGGGGGATCATGACCACGTTCCAGGCCATCGCCCGGTCAGGCTCGACGTCGATCGTCACCGTCGCGCCGGGGATCGCCGAGGCGTTGATCAACACGGCGGCCGGACTCGCGGCCGCGATTCCGGCCGTCGTCGCCTACAACGCGTTCCTCGGGTCGCTCCGCCGCCAACGCGGAGCGATGGAGGACTTCCTCCTCGAGTTCCTCAACCTGACCGAGCGCACCTTCACCTAGGACGCCGGATGGCCTTCCGCACCTCCTCCGAGTTCGAGAACCTCGCCGAGATCAACATCACGCCGCTCGTCGACGTGATGCTCGTCCTCCTGATCATCTTCATCGTCACCTCGCCGATGCTGGTCCAGGGGCTCCAGGTCGAGCTGCCCCGCGAGGCGGCCAGTCCCCTGCCGCAGAAGGCTCGCGAGCCGCTCGTCCTCACCCTCACTCGCGATCGGTTGGTCCTCGTCGGCGACCGCCCGGTCCATCCGGACCTGCTGGCCGAGCAGCTCGGCCCCCTCCTCGCCGGGGGCCCGCGCCCCGTCTACCTCAAGGGCGACCGTGACCTCGCGTACGGTTTCGTCGTCCAGGTTCTGGCAGCATTGAACCGCATGGGCGTCGAGGAGATCGGAATGGTCACGGCACCGCCGGAGCGCCGGTGATCGACGAGATCGGCCAGGAGCTCGACCGGCGATGGGCCGAGCCGTGGCCCTGGCGCTCGTCGCTCGGCGTCGCCCTCGGCCTCCACCTCGCGGTCGTCGTCGCGGTTCTGGTCGGACCGTCATTTCACCGGCGGCCGCTGATCCTCCCCTCAGTGCAGGTTCGCCTCGGTGTGGTGGCCCCCGCGCCTGTACCGGCGGCGAGTCCGCGAGCGGCGAGCGCCACTCGCCCCGCGGCACCCCCACCCGTCGTGGCTCCGCGGCCGGCGCCGAAGAGCCCCAAGTCGGCCGCACCGTCCGGGCGCCAACCCAAGCCGGCGTCCCGCGCCGCGCTGCCGGCGCCGACCGGGGCGCCGCCCGTCCCGGAAACTGCCGCCGATGGGCCACCCGAGTCAGGTGGCGTCGGAGCAGGCGAGACCCGCTCCGCCTCTGGCACCCTCGGAGTGTCCTCCGGGACCGAAGGCGGCGACACGATCTTCCCGTACGCCTACTACCTGACGCGCCTCCTCGGCCTCATCGAGAGCAACTGGTTCCGGCCGCCCTCGCCGGCTGGCACCAGATGCCGCGTGCTCTGCCGGCTCGACCGGTCCGGCCGCCTGCTGGACACCGGGATCGAGGAGAGCAGCGGCATCCCGGCGTTCGACCGTGCCGCGCTGCGCGCCGTCTATTCTTCGGCACCGTTGCCGCCCCTGCCTCAGGGCTGGGTCGGCTCGACACTGACGCTACATCTGGAGTTCGGCCCGTGACGCGATCCCTCCTCGCCCCTGCAGCCTGCGTTCTCGCCCTGTCGCTCCCCGCCCACCTCTTCGGCCAGGAGGAGCTCTTCCTACATGTGACCAGCCCCGGCCTGCAGCGGGTGATCGTCGCGGTCCCGGAGTTCGAGCGCCGGCCCGGCGCCGACGCCCAGGGCTCGGTCACGTTCACCTCGACCCTCCGCAAGGACATCGACGAGGCAGTGGCGATCGCGCTGCTGGCCGACGAGCGGGTCAGGATGGTCGAGGTCGACGCCGCCAACCAGGTCCTCACCCGGCAGCGCTGGCGTGCCGTCGGTGCCCAGTTCCTCCTCCAGGGAACCCTTTCCGGCGCCGGGTCGCAGCTCGTCGTCGAGGCCCGGCTGTTCGACCTCGCGTCGGGCGAGGTCGCCTACTCGAAGCGGCTCCAGAGCGGCACCTCGCTCGCCGCCACCATGGCCCACACCCTGGCCAACGACCTCGTGCACCTGTTCACCGGCCGGCCCGGACCGTTCCTGTCGCGGATCGCGTTCGTCTCCGACCGCAGCGGTTCCAAGGAGCTGTGGATCATGCGCTGGGACGGGGCCGACGCGCTGCAGCTCACGACGCACCGGTCAATCGCGATCGGCCCGTCCTGGTCTCCGGACGGCCAATGGCTGGCATTCACGAGCTTCCTGCGCGGGCAGCCCCAATTGCTGCTCCTGAAGCCGACCGAGGGCTATCTGAAACCGATCTCGACGCTTCCGGGAGTCAACACCTCCCCGAGCTTCTCGCCGGACGGCAGCCACATCGCCTTCGCGGCCGGGGCCGACGGCAACACCGACATCTACGTGGTCCCGCTCGCCGGCGGGTCGCCCGAGCGGCTGACCAGCTCGAGGGCGATCGACACCCAGCCGGCGTGGTCTCCCAATGGCCGACAGATCGCCTTCACCTCGACGATGGCAGGTTCACCGCAGATCTACCTCATGGACGCCGAGGGCAGCAACGTCCGCCGCTTCACCGTCGGCGACACCTACGCCGACGAGGGCGCGTGGGCGCCCGACGGGGTGCGCCTCGCCTACACCTCGTTCATCGGCAACCGCTTCCAGATCGCCATCCTCGACCTGCGAAGCAACGCCCGCAGCGTCGTCGCCGCGGCCGGCAACAACGAGTCGCCGTGCTGGTCGCCGGACGGCACCATGCTGGCTTTCGTGTCCGACCGCACCGGCAAGAAGCAGATCTACGTCACCGACCCGGCCGGAAAGCCGCGTCAGGTGACGACCGCGGGCAACAACCTACAACCTGCGTGGGTGGTGCAATTGCAGTGAACCCGACTTGTTGGAATGGCGCCCGTGGTGTAAAGTTCGCACCCCGAGGGGAGGGATCATGCCGAGGCCGAACCGCACAGCTCTGGTAAGTGGTGTCGTCGCGCTCCTGATCGTGACGGTCGCGGCGTGCTCGCGGCCCAAGGCAGTGGTCGCACCGGAGGTCTCGCCGTCTGAGGAGGCCGGCCAGCCCGTTGCCGGCGCCGATCGCGGCGATGCGACGCAGGTCCAGTCCGAGCCGGTCATCACCACGGCCGAGGTGCCTGCCGAAGCGGTGTCCGCGAGCGATCTGCCCGCCGACATCGAGCAGCTCAACAGGGCCGGGTATCTCACGGACGCGTTCTTCGACACCGACAAGGCGGACCTCCGCGAAGAGACCCGCACGACCCTGGCGGCGAACGCCGCGTGGATGAAGGCGCACCCGACGGTCAAGCTGACGATCGAAGGGCACTGCGACGAGCGGAACACCGGCGAGTACAACCTTGCCCTGGGTTGGCGGCGCGCCGGTGCAGCCAAGGCGTACCTGGTCTCCCTGGGGGTTGCCGCGGACAGGATCGCCACGATCTCCTACGGCGAGGAGCGTCCCTTCGCCCAGGGTCGCGACGAGAGCGCGTGGTCGCAGAACCGCCGCGCCCACTTCGTGATCACGGCGCGATGAGGACGAACGCGATGCGACGCCTCTTCGTAACCGCGCTCGCGCTGACCGCCGTCGGCTGCGTTTCCAGCGGTGACATTGACCTCCTTCACCGTGAGATCACCGACGTCTCGCGCCAGGTCGAGAACCTCGGCAAGCAGTCCACCGGCAAGGAAGACCTCAAGGTGATGAGCCAGCGGCTGGCCGACCAGAACAGTCAGGTGCTGAAGTCGAACGCCGACATCCAGGTCGAGCTCCAGCAGCTCCGCGACCAGATCGAGTCGCTGCAGTCGAACCTTGAGGCCACGAACCAGCGCCTGGAGGCACTGACGAACGAGCTGGCGGCGGCGCGTGACACGGCTGCCACCGGCCTCTCGGCACCTCCCGGGACCGGCGAGGGGGCTCCAATGGTGCCCGGCACCAACGTCGCTCCGCTCGCGGCAGGTGCGGCGGCCGGCCGGCCGTCCGAGCCCGCCCAGCTCTACGGCTCGGCCCACGAGGACTACCTGCGCGGCAACTTCGACCTCGCGATCCAGGGCTTCCGCGACTACCTCAAGCGCTATCCCGGCACCGACCTGTCGGACAACGCGCTCTACTGGATCGGCGAGTGCCACTACTCGAAGCGGCAGTTCCGGGAAGCCATCGAGAGCTTCACCGAGCTGCTCAACGACTACAAGACCTCGGACAAGGCCGCCGCGGCCCTGTTGAAGAAGGGCCTGGCCTACCTCGAGGCCGGCGATCGTGCCCAGGCCGTGATCAACCTGCAGTACGTCCTCTACGAGCACCCCGGTACGCCCGAGGCGAAGCGGTCGAAGGACGAGCTGGCGAAACTCGGCGTCAAGGTGAGGTGAGTGAGGGGCCCGAGGGGCTTTCCTCCGGCTTTGACTCTTTACTCTTAACCCCAACGTCTTTCTTCAAGGAGCTGTCATGGCAAAGAGGATCAAGTCCGGTCTCAAGCGTCGCCGTCAGAACGAGGTGCGCCGCCTGCGCAACCGCGCCGTTCGCACCCGGGTGCGGAACGCGATGCGCGACCTGCGCGCCGCGATCACCGGCGGCGACGCCGCCAAGATCAAGGAGCTGCTGCCCCGTACCGTGTCGGTCATCGACGGTGGAGTCCGGAAGGGTGTGTTCCAGCGCAATACCGCCGCGCGCGCCAAGTCCCGACTGACCGTTCAGGCCAACTCGGTGCTGCAGGCCAAGTCCTGAGCGATGCGCTTCCCGACCGAACCGTTCCCCGCTGAGCCGTTGCCTGTCGGCACGCTCGTCAAGTGGGGAAAGGTCCGGGACGTCTACGGCGCCGGGCCCGGTCTGCTGCTCCTGGTTGCCAGCGACCGGATCAGCGCCTTCGATGTCGTCCTGGCGCCGGGGATCCCCGGAAAGGGCATCGTCCTGACCCAACTCTCGAACTTCTGGTTCGAGCGCCTCCGAGACCTGGTTCCCAACCACCTCGTCTCGACACGGCGGTCCGACTTCCCGGCTCCCTTCGACGCGCTCGCCTCCCTCGACGGACGCGCCGTCGTCGCCCGCGCCCTGAGGATCGTCCCGATCGAGTGCGTCGTGCGCGGCTACATCATCGGATCCGGCTGGAAGGAGTACCAGGCGAGCGGCTCCGTGTGCGGCATCCTGCTCCCCGCCGGGCTCCGCCAGGCCGATCGCCTGGCCGAACCGATCTTCACCCCCTCGACCAAGGCCGAGGTGGGCCACGACGAGAACATCCCGTTCGATGAGGTCGTGCGGCGCGTCGGCGGCGACGTCGCCGAGAGCCTCCGCACCCTCTCGCTGCGAATCTACAGCGCGGCCGCAGCGCACGCCGAGAAGCAGGGCGTGATCATCGCCGATACCAAGTTCGAGTTCGGCATCGACGAGGCAGGCGGGCTGGTCTGGGCCGACGAGGCGTTGACGCCCGATTCCTCGCGCTTCTGGCCCCTCGACTCGTACCGGCCGGGCAGCAACCCGCCCTCGTACGACAAGCAGTTCGTCAGGGACTTCCTCGAGGCCTCAGGCTGGGACAAGCAGCCGCCGGCGCCCCGGCTCCCGGCCGAGGTCATTGCCGGAACCCAGGCGCGCTACGCCGAGGCGCTCAGCCGACTGGCAGGCGTCGGTCCGGTCGGCGCGGCCTGACGGCCCCCCGCTCCCGCTCCTCGACCGTTCGGGAACGACCTCCGGCCGTCACAGACTCCGCAGGTGCCGTTTCTCCTTTCCCCTGCTATACTCCCCGGACTCTGTAGCGACGGGAGGTCGCCCGCCTATGGGATCCAAGCTGTTCCCCAGCGACAAGATCAGAAACGTGGCGGTGGTCGGGCATTCGTCTACGGGTAAGACGACGCTGATCTCGGCGATGCTGTTCGACACCAAGGCGGTCAATCGCCTCGGCAAGGTCGACAAGGGCAACGCCGTGACGGACTACGACGACGAGGCCATCGAACGCAAGATCACGATCGGGGCCGCGCTCGCGCATGCGGCCCATCGCGACTGCAAGGTCAACCTGATCGACACGCCCGGCTACTCGATCTTCACGACCGATGCCGTCCAGGGACTGAAAGTTGCGGAGTCGGCGGCGATGCTTGTTTCCGCCGTTGCCGGCCCCGAGGTCCAGACCGAGAAGATGTGGAAGGCGTGTGCCGGACTCGGCCGTCCGATCCTCTTCGTCGTCAACTTCATGGATCGGGAACGTGCCTCGGCCTCCCGGACGCTGCAGCAGATGCAGAAGAGGTTCGGGCGCGAGGTGGTCCCGGTCCAGCTCGCGATCGGCGAGGAGCACTCGTTCTCCGGGGTGGTCGACCTCGTGCGCTGGACCGCCTGGCGGTTTGCCGCCGACGAGAGCGGTGCGGCCGAGAAAATCGCCATCCCGGAGGACCTCAAGGCCGAGGCCGAGAACGCCCGGGGCGCCCTCATCGAGATGGTCGCCGAGCAGGACGAGGCGCTCCTCGAGAAGTTCTTCTCCGAAGGCAGCCTCTCCGACGACGAGCTGATCGCCGGCCTCACCAAGGCGGTGGCGGCACGCCGGATCTTCCCGGTGTACTACTGCGCCTCCGGACGCAACCAAGGCGTCCAGCCGATCCTCGATGCGATCGTCGACCTGGTGCCGAACCCGGTATCTTCCTCCTACCCGTTCAAGAACATCGCAGGCGAGGACGTGACGGTCGCTCCGGCGGTGGAAGGCACGCCCATCGCCTATGTGTTCAAGACCCTGTCCGACCCCTACGCCGGCCGGATCACGCTGGTCCGGGTCTACTCGGGAAACCTCGCCTCAGACGCGACGTACTTCAACCGGAAGCGTGACTTCGCAGAACGTTTCGGGCCTGTCAACTGGATGCAGGGCAAGGACCTGATCCCGGTCGAGAAGCTCGTCGCCGGCGACATCGGCGCCGTTGCCAAGCTCAAGGAGACGCGGACCGGCGATACTCTGACTTCCAAGGACGGCGCCGTGATCGTCCCGCCGGTGCCGATCCCCGAGGGCGCGATCACCTTCGCCATCACGCCCAAGAGCAAGGGTGACGAGGACAAGATCGCCTCCTCGCTGGCCAAGCTCCAGGACGAGGACCCCACGCTGCACGTCGGCCGGGATCCGCAGACCAAGGAGCAGATCGTCGCCGGCGCGGGGCAACTCCACGTCGAGATCGCGGTGGCCAGGCTGAGGAAGCGCTACAAGGTCGAGGTCACGTTGCACCCGCCCAAGGTGCCGTACCGGGAGACCATCACGAAGGCCGTCGAGCTCACCTCCCGCCACAAGAAGCAGACCGGTGGGCACGGCCAGTTCGCCGAGGCCAAGATCCGCATCGAGCCCCTGCCCCGGGGCGGCGGGTACGAGTACGTCGACAAGATCTTCGGGGGCGCAATCTCGCACAACTACCGGCCCTCCGTGGACAAGGGCATCCAGAGCGCCTCAGCGGCTGGCCCCCTCTCGGGCAACCCCGTCGTCGACTTCCGGATCACGCTCCTCGACGGCAAGGAGCACGACGTCGATTCCTCCGACATGGCGTTCCAGATCTGCGGTCGCAAGGCGTTCCGCGAGGGCGTCAAGCAGGCTGGCCCGACGATCCTGGAGCCCGTCATGCAGGTCGAAATCTCGACCCCAGACGAGAACCTAGGCGACATCATGGGCGACCTCAACTCTCGGCGCGGTCGCGTGCAGGGCATGGAACCAGGTGACGGACAGACCGCGGTGAAGGCCCAGGTCCCGTTGGCCGAGATGCTCACCTACTCGCAGACCCTGCGCTCGATCACCGGTGGACGGGGGGACTTCCACATGGAGTTCTCGCACTACGACGAGATGCCAAAGCAGGTCCAGGAGAAGATCATCGCGGCGGCAGGCGTCTCGGAAGAGGAAGAGGACGAGTAGCACCGAGCCCGAACGACCTCCGAACGGCTGGTCGGACCGTCAGTGAAGACATGCAGGCCCGCGGGAACGCGGGCCTGTTGCTTCGTTCGTTGGGGGCAGCCCGAAACGTCGCGCGCCTCCGGACCGCGCAGGGCGAGGACGCCACGGGAGGACACGCCTTCCGAGCCCTCCACCCAGCCACCCGCGAACCGGGGCTTGACAGGGGTTGTCCGGCATGGGACACTCCCGGCGTGGTTTTTGTGGAAGTTTCGCGCAGCTCACACAGATGAGAGATGACTCGCCGCTCCGGCTCGCGACCGGACGGCTTTTTTCGGTTTGGCCGGGCGCACCCGGCACAGAATCGGCGGCGCAAAGAACCGTCGGAAACAAGGAGAACGCAGTATGGCGCAGGGAACTGTGAAGTGGTTCAACGACACCAAGGGTTTCGGCTTCATCACGCAGGAGGGTGGCGAGGACGTGTTCGTTCACTACACCGCCATCGTGGGCGAGGGGTTCCGCACCCTCAAGGAAGGTGCGCGTGTCGAGTTCGACATCGTCCGTGGGCCGAAGGGCCTGCAGGCGGCGAACGTCCGCGCGATCTAGCTCAGCCGAACAAGAGAATGCGGGCGGCGCTCCGGCGCCGCCCGCATCGTTTTTTCGGACACCCAGTACATCCAGCGAGGACCGCGCCTACCGCCCGACGGGGCTCCCTTCCGCAATCTCGGGAGCGACGGAACGGACCGGGACGGGCAGCGAGATGTGGCTCCGAGGCGCGCCGAAGTACGGTCGGTAGCCCAGGTCGAGCTTGGCGACCGGACCCTTCTGCAAGAGCTCGGGGAGGCCCACGATCGCCTCGCCGCGGGTGACGAAGGCCATCTCGTGGGTGCGGCTCATGATGATCGCCTCCTTCGGGCATGCGTCGACGCAGAAGCCGCAGTACACGCAGCGCAGCAGGTCGATGGTGAACACCCGCGGCCGCTTCTCCCACTCCACCGTGCTCGACGGATCCTCCTCGGCCTCGATGTAGATGCACTCGGCCGGGCACGCGGTCTCGCACATGTAGCAGGCCACGCAGCGCGGCGATCCGTCGTCGCGGGTCAGCAGGATGTGCCGCCCGCGCAGGCGCTCGGAGTACTCCCGCTTGACCTCCGGCCACTCCACCGTCACCGTGTACTTGCGGGCGAACAGGTTTCCGAGGAAGTGCCGGAGCGTGACAGCCAGTCCCTTGAACACCTCGATCAGGTAGAAACGCTGCAGGAACCGCAGCGGCTTGGCGTCGCAGACGACCACGTCGGGCGTGTTCATCGGTCGAGCTCTCCGGCGATGACGTTGAGGCTGCCCAAGATCGCCACGGCATCGGGGATCATGTGCCCCTTGAGCATGTGGGGATAGGCCTGGAAGATCGCGAAGCACGGGGGCCGCACCTTGATCCGATAGGGCTTCCCGCTCCCGTCGGACACGATGTAGTAGCCCAGCTCGCCGTTGGCCGCCTCCGTGAAGCCGTACACCTCGCCGGCCGGCACCTTCATACCCTCCATGACCAGCTTGAAGTGCCAGATGAGCGACTCCATCTCGGTGTAGACCTTCTCCTTGGCGGGAAGGGCGACGTTGTGGTCGCTGATGATGATCGGTCCCGGCGGCATGGCCTCGAGAGCCTGCTCGACGATCCGCAAGGACTGCTTGATTTCCTCGACGCGCACGAGATACCGGGCGAAGGTGTCGCCCCCGTGCGCGATCGGAACCTTGAAGTCGAGCTGGTCGTAGCCCATGTAGGGATACGACTTGCGGACGTCGAACGGCACGCCGCAGGCACGCAGGCAAGGGCCGGTCCAGCCCCAGTCGATGGCGTCCTCGGAAGACAGCTTGCCGACGCCCTCGGTACGCTGCCTGAAGATGCGGTTCTCGGTGATCAGGCGCTCCATGTCGGCGACGAGCTGGGGAACGCGCTTGAGGATGAAGCGCACGCCCTCGCCGAAGTCGGCCGGGACGTCGTGCGACACGCCACCGACGCGGACGTAGGACATGGTCAGGCGCGACCCGCAGCAGGCCTCGAGAACGGTATAGAGCTCCTCGCGCGCCTCGTACATGTATAGGAACGGCGTCATCGCGCCGATGTCGTTGAGGTTGGCGCCGATGTCGACGATGTGGTCCATGACCCGCGACAGCTCGGAGAGGATGATGCGAATCGACTGCGCCCGCGGCGGCGCCTCGACGCCGAGGAGCTTCTCGACCGCCAGGGCGTAGCCGACGCCGTTCATCATGGACGAGCAGTAGTTCAGGCGGTCGGTGTACGGAATGACCTGGTTCCAGGTGTGGGACTCCGCCATCTTCTCGAAACAGCGATGGAGGTAGCCGATCTCCGTCTCGGCCTGCGTGATCACCTCGCCGTCGAGCCGGACGACCGTGCGCAGCGTCCCGTGCGAGGCCGGATGCGACGGGCCGAGGTTCAGCACCTGGGTCTCGAAGTGATCCTCGTCCTCCTGGACGGCGCGCGCCCACACCGGCTCGTCCTGTTCCCCTTCCCGCAGCAGCCAGCGCTGGCCGGGGTCGTAGTCCTTGCGCAACGCGTGTCCCTGGAAGGCCGGATGGCAGAGGATACGCTTGAGGTTCGGATGCCCCGAGAAGAGGATGCCCATCAGGTCGAACGCCTCGCGCTCGAACCAGTCGGCCGACCTCCAGACCGGGTAGACCGACGGCACGACGGGCGCGTCGGCAGGCATCGGCACCTTGAGTCGAATCCGGTGCCCGTGCGTCAGCGACGAGAGGTGGTAGACGGACTCGAACCGCTCCGCCCGCTCGGGGTAGTCGACGCCGCACACATCGAGGAGGAGCTTGAAGTCCAGGTCCGGATCGTCCTTTAGGTGGCGAGCCAGGTCGACGAGGACCTTCCGATCGACCCGGAACGTCTGGAGGTCACCGCCGGGCACCTCGGCGACCAGTGCCTCGTCGGGAAAGGACTTCCTGATCGCGGCCAGTCTCTGCTCACGCGTCCCCATGTCCGCCCCTCACTCGCCCACCGAGGCCGCAGCCTTCTGCGCGGCCACGTTCCTCTGGTACTGGGTCTCACCGCTCCCGATCATCTCCTGCAGACGGACGACGCCCCGGAGGAGCGCCTCCGGCGTCGGCGGACAACCCGGGACGTAGACGTCGACCGGAATGAACTCGTCGATGCCCTGGACCACGTGGTACGCGCGATAGAACCCGCCCGTGCAGGCGCATGCCCCCATCGAGATGACGTACTTGGGTTCCGCCATCTGCTCGTAGATGCGCACCAGCACGGGAGCCATCTTGTCGGTGACCGTCCCGGCGACGATCAGCAGGTCGGACTGGCGCGGCGAGAACCGCACGACCTCCGCGCCGAACCGGGCCAGGTCGTAGTGTGACATCACCACCGACATGAACTCGATCGCGCAGCAGGCAGTGCCGAACGGGAATGGCCAGAGGCTGTTCTTGCGTGCCGCGTCGAGGAGCTTCTCCCACCGCGTGGTGAGGAAGATCTGGCTTCCATCCGGCTGTCGCTCCGCGGCACCGACCTCGCGCACGCCTGGCACCACCGTCGGGAGCAGTTGCCGAGTCGCATCTTCCCGCTTCATCGCACCCTCCACGACCCACCAGGAACAACCGCCTCCGCAGGATCGATGTTCCCCACGAAGGCAGCGTGGACATTATACGGATTTTCACAATTAGCGTGGCGACTCGACACTGCCGAAATCTGGCGCCGGGGTACAGAAGCGCGTCAGCACCTTCCGCACGTAGTCCCGTGTCTCCCGGTAGGGCGGCACTCCCCCTTCCCGCTCGACCGTCGCGGCGCCTGCGTTGTACGCCGCCAGGGCCAACGACAGGTCGCCGAACCGCTCGAGGAGCTTGGCCAGGTGCCGGGTGCCGGCCCGCAGATTCGCCGTCGGATCGTGCGGATCGGCCACCCCCTGCTCGGTCCAGACCGACGGCATGAGCTGCATCAGCCCGCGAGCACCTACCCGCGACACCGCCCACCGGTTGTAGCCGGACTCCGCCTCGACCACGGCCGCCACGAGCCTGGGATGGAGGTTCGCCTCGCGCGCGGAGCGTGCGATCTCCTTGCCGAAACGCATTCCGCCCGGCAGCGCCGCGTCGACGAAACCGGTCTCGCACGGCGGGTGCGGAATCGGCTTGGGCTCGACCTCGACGGCGTCCTCGATGATCCGGTCGAACCGCCCGATCGGGATGTCGATCCTCCCCCCTTCGCCAAGCTCGAGCCGGACCTGAACGCCGTCGTCGAGGAGCCGCACCGACCTGACGGGCAGGATCCGGCCATCGACGAACACCGCCAGATACTGCCCCTCGGCACGCTGGCCGGCGACGAGTGCGAGCATCACCACAACGGCCCTGAGCAGCCGGCGCGACCAGGCCCTCGATCCTGCAGGGACCTCCGGATTCTCGTGGCCAAGCTGTCGGCTCTCGCCTGTGGGCGGTCGGCTGATCATGCGCGGGGGTGAGAGGCGTCGTAGAGGCGACGGAGGCGCTCGCGGGTCACGTGGGTGTAGATCTCGGTGGTCGAGATGTCGGCGTGGCCCAGCATCGCCTGGACGGCACGCAGGTCGGCCCCGTGCTCGAGCAGGTGCGTGGCGAACGAGTGCCTCACGACATGGGGAGACAGGTGCGTCGAGACCTCGGCCTGGCGTCCGTGGGCCTTGAGCAGGTGCCAGAAGGCCTGACGCGTCATGCCCGTCCCCCGAGCGGTGAGGAAGACCTCCTCGACGTGGTTGCGGTCGAACGCAGCACGGGCGTGCTGGAGGTACGACTCGATCCATTGCCGTGCCTGGGATCCGAGGGGAACGACCCGCTCCTTGCTCCCCTTCCCCATGACGCGCACGTACCCCGGGTCGAGCCTGACCTGTGGCATGCGGAGCCCGACCAGCTCGGAAACCCGCAGGCCGGTGGCGTAGAGGGTCTCCAGCATGGCCCGGTCACGCAGCCCGAGCGGTTTCGAGACGTCCGGCGCCGCCAGGAGCGCCTCGACCTGCTCGTCGCTCAGGTAGTGAGGCAGTCCCCGCATGAGCCTGGGCGTCTCCAGCTCGAGCGTGGGATCCTGCGTGATCACACCGCGCTCGAGCAGGTGGCGGAACAGTCCGCGCAACGTCGCCAGGGCGCGCGCCGCCGACCGTGCGCCGACGCCCCGGCCACGAAGCGCGGAGACGTAGCGCCGCAGGTGGGCGCGCTCGCAGCCGGTGGCGTCGAGTCCCGTGGCGTCCAACCACCGCCCGAACGACTCCAGGTCGTGGCGATACGAGCTCACGGTGTTGGCCGCCAGGCCTCGCTCGACGACGAGGACGGCCAGGTAGTCGGGCAGCACGCGCAGGAAGAACTCGGACCGGGGAAGCTCTCGGCTCACGGGGCGATCCTTGCCTCTGCGTCGAATCTGCTACTCGACGAGCTGCGGTGTCACGAGGACCGCGTCTCCGGTCACGTTGTCGATCACCGACGCGAAGGCGACGAAGGTGCCGCCGACCGTCAACGTCTCCAGCCTGACGACGCCCGATTCCACCTGGTTCGTCGTCACCATCTCGAAAGCCCGGTCGAACTGCTTGTACTCCCCGACGAGCAGTTGGATCGGGCCGACCGCCCCCAACGGCACGCCGTTCTTGTCGAAGAACACGAGGTGCACGGTGATCTCCGCCGGGCAGGTGTTGACCAGACCGATGTTGGTCCGGTACCCCCCCTGCAGCGACGGGCGGTGGTGCAGGCCGATCAACCTGACCTCCTGGGAGTCCTTGATCGACTGGCTGATGGGGATCGCCGGGACCTGCTGACCGTACGTTCCCTGCAGAGTCTGGTTGTAGGTGCGACTCGTCACCATCAGCGAGCCGATGTCGGTGGTGAATCTGATCGCGGCGCCACCGGTGTTATGGAAGACCTGCGAGACGACGTCCGGGTACTGCTGGCTGTGCCCGCCGCTGAGGGTGAAGGTCTCCGTGACCGGGGTGGGGTTCGCCCCGCCACGCGGAAGCAGGGCCATGGTGAACGTCGCGCGGGTGTTCAACTGGTTGTGCACCTCGATGTCGGTACGCCACATCGTCGAGTTGAGCCCATCGATGTGCGCCCCGGTGGGAATGTAGAGGTCCCGGCTGACCGGGACGCCGGTCACCGTCATGACCACGCTCGCGCTGACGTTGATGCCGCTGAGCGACCCACTCGCGATGACGACGAAGGACCCCGGTCCGGCCCAAGCGTGGGTGATCGTGCCGCAGCCCCCGAAGAATCCGCAGTTCGCGGCGTAGGGAATCTCGCCCGTCGACCCGTCGCCGTAGTCGAACGTCACGTGGTCGCCCGGGGCGACGACCTTCGGATCGATGGTCAGCGTCACGACCGTTCCCGCCGTCACCGGGTTGACATCCGGCGTGACCGTCAAGCCTGCCCCCGACAGGGCGCCTGCGACGAGGAACGTCGCCAACACCGTGAGCGGAATCGCGGGAAGTCCCGGGGCGCTTCTCATCGCTGTCTCCTCCATACCGGACTGCACCACCCGCGGGCCGGCGCGAGACGGGGCTGTGAAGAGCTCCCCGATTTGAGACCCGCCTGCTCCACCGTGGCCCAGTCAGCCGAAGTATACGGCCGCCCAGTGGCGGTTGTTGAGCTGGAATGTGCTCGCGGTCACGCTTCTCAAACAACCCTACCAATCGCTGGCCGGGAACTCCCGCACGCAGTTCTTGCCCGCGCGCTTGGCGGCGTAGAGGGCCGAGTCCGCATGAGCGATGAGGTCCACCGGTCCCGCCACGCCGGCCGACGGGAACGTCGACACACCGAGGCTGACGGTGATCCGCTCGCCCAGAGGAAGATCGGAGAACTGCCACTCGGACACCATGACCCGGAGGCGCTCGGCCTCCCGGACGGCGCCGGCCAGCGCCGTGTTCGGCAGCAGGACGGCGAACTCCTCGCCCCCGTAGCGCGCGATGATGTCCGGCTTGCGGATCGACGACCGGACGCGATCGGCAAGCTCACGCAGGACGCCGTCGCCGACGAGGTGGCCGAAGGTGTCGTTCACCCTCTTGAAGTCATCGACGTCGAACATGAGGAAGGAAAAGTGCGATTCGTAGCGCGTCGACCGCTCGTACTCCTCGCCGAGGCGCTGGTACAGGTAGGCCTGGTTGTGCGTGCCGGTGAGCTGATCGGTGATAGCCAGCGCCTCCTGGCGCTCCCTTTCCAGCTCGGCGTTGCCGAACTGCTGGGCATTCCGGATGGCGTTGACCGCCGCCCCCGCGACCAGCTCGCAGTAGGCGACGTCCTCGGCACCGAAGGGACGAAGCGGTCGGGCGGCCCTCAGGAACAAGGTGCCCAGCAGCTCCTCCTCCCAGAGGATCGGGACGACCATGACGCTGACGTTCTGGAAGGCCCGGACGAGCTCCCGCACCGCAAGCGTCACCGGGTGGCTCGCAAGGTCGTCGATCGCGACGGTCCTCTTCGTCTCGAGGACACGCACGATCTCGGGGTACTTCCTCAGGTCGATCTCGAGACGGTTGATCGAGGGGTCCTCGAAGGTCGCCAGCACGTTCCCGATCATCCGTTGGCGATCGACCAGCACGATGGAGCTTCGCGTGGCCGCCATGACCCGCGCGACCTCGGAAACGATCGTCGAGAGGACGCTCCGGGAGTCGAGCGTGGCCGTGATGCGCTTGAACGAGTCGAAGGCGGACGACATCCGGTCCCGCTGCACTCCGAGCCGGGCCAGTTGCTGGCCCAGGCGAGCGGCTCGCAGCGTGCGCGCCAGCAGGTCCGCCGCTGCGAACGGCCGCACCACGACGTCGTCGACACCCCTACCGAGCAGCCGCCGGACATCGCCGCCGGCCGGCGAGGCGAGAACCGTGACGACGGGGAGTCGATCCGGCAGCGCCGCCCGCCAATCGGAGCCCCCGACGGGCTCGGCTGTCACGAGGACGTCCGGGGCCCCGGGATCTCGATCTGTCAGGGCGAACGACTCGGGCGAGCTGATGCGGACCGAGCATCCCGCCGACTGGAACAGCTCTGCCAGACCGGAGGCCTCCGGCCCGCCGCCGATGACCACGACCCGAACGCCCGCTGCCGTGCCGGACGGTTCCACGCCCTCTTTCCCCCACGGCCCCTCACGGTCCTGTACATCAGGGGCCCGACCTGCTCGTCAAACCTCAGACCGACTCCGTCTCGACGACCTTGCCGAGCAGGCTAGCACAGACTGATTCCTCGCGGCATTGCGGTCCCTCTCGCGAGGCCCGATCAGCGCAGGATCTCGGACGTCGCGAAGAAGAAACCGATCTCGATGCGGGCGTTCTCCGGCGAGTCCGAGCCATGGATCGCGTTCCGCTCGATGTTGGTGCCGAACTGCGCGCGGATCGTGCCCTTCTCGGCCTTCTGCGAGTCGGTCGCTCCCATCACCCTGCGGAGGTACTCGACGGCGTTGTCACGCTCGAGGGCCATCACCCACACCGGCCCCGAGGTCATGAACTCGACGAGCGAGTTGTAGAACGGACGGTCCTTGTGGACGGCGTAGAAGGCGCGGGCCTGCTCGACGGTGAGGTGGAGCCGCTTGGCGCCGAGGATGTCGAACCCTTCCTGCTCGAGGCGGGAGATGATGGCGCCGGCGTTGCGGCGCATGACGGTGTCGGGCTTCAAGATGGTGAACGTCTGCTGCTTCATGGTCGTTCTCTCCTTCTGCGCGCTGGCAGACAACTGCCCGCCTCGCGGCGGGCGTGGTCGTGAGACGCGGATCACGGGCACTGGCTCACGCGCGACCGAGGGCCCTCTGCATCGTGACGCCGATCTCCGCCGGGGTCGCCACGACGTGGATTCCCGCGGCGGCGAGCGCCTCCATCTTCTCCTTGGCGGTGCCCTTGCCGCCGGAGATGATCGCCCCGGCATGGCCCATCCGGCGGCCTGGAGGGGCCGTCTGGCCGGCGATGAACGCGACCACCGGCTTGTGGTAGTGCGCCTTGACGTAGGCCGCGGCCTCTTCCTCGGCGGTTCCGCCGATCTCGCCGATCATCACGACCGCCTCGGTGAGCGGGTCGTCCTTGAACGCCTTGAAGACGTCGACGAAGTTGGTGCCCGGGACCGGGTCGCCGCCGATGCCGATGCACGTCGACTGGCCGAGACCCAGCTTGGTGAGCTGGTCCACGGCCTCGTAGGTCAGCGTTCCCGAGCGCGACACCACGCCGACGAAGCCGTCCTTGTGGATGTGCGCCGGCATGATGCCGAGCTTCGCCTTGCCCGGCGAGATGATCCCGGGGCAGTTCGGCCCGATCAGGCGCGACTTCGAGCGGTCGAGCGCCCGCTTGAGAGCGACCTCGTCGCGGGCCGGGATCCCCTCGCTGATGCAGACGATCAGCTCGATGCCTGCGTCGATGGCTTCGAGGACCGCATCCGCCGCCATCATCGGCGGCACGAAGATGAGCGACGCGTTGCAGCCGGTTTGCTGCCGCGCCTGCGCCACGGTGTTGAACACCGGGACGCCGTCGACCGTCGCGCCGCCCTTGCCCGGGGTCATCCCCGCCACGATCTTCGTCCCGTACTCGCGACACTTGGCCGCGTGGAACTGGCCTTCCTTGCCGGTCAACCCCTGCACGACGACTCGCGTGTTCTCGTCAGCCCAGATCGCCATCGCCCACCCCCTCTACCGCACGGCCGCGACGACCTTCGCCGCCGCGTCCGCCATCGTGTCCGCCGCCTCGAGCTTCAGCCCCGACTCGGCGAGGATGCGCCGACCCTCCTCGACGTTGGTGCCCTGGAGCCGGACGACGATCGGCACGCTCACGTTGAGGTTCTTCGCCGCCGCGACCACCCCCGCGGCGATCATGTCGCACCGGACGATGCCGCCGAAGATGTTGATCAGGACGGCCTTGACCGCGGGGTCGGAGAGCAGGATGCGGAACGCGTTCTCGACCCGCTCCTGGCTCGCGCCGCCGCCAACGTCGAGGAAGTTGGCCGGCGAACCGCCGTGGTGCTTGATGATGTCCATCGTCCCCATGGCGAGTCCGGCGCCGTTGACCATGCATCCGATGGTGCCGTCGAGCTTGATGTAGTTGAGGTCGAACTTGGAGGCCTCGACCTCGTACGGGTCCTCCTCGTCGAGGTCGCGCATCGCGGCGATGTCCGGGTGCCGGCCGAGCGCGTTGTCGTCGAAGTTCATCTTGGCGTCGAGCGCCATCACGTCGCCGCTGCCGGTGATGAGCAGCGGGTTGATCTCCGCCAGCGACGCGTCGGTCTCGGCGTACGCGCGCGTCAGGGCGATGACCAACTTGACGAACTTCTTGAAGGTGTCGCCCTCGAGCTCCAGCGCGAAGCCGAGCTTGCGCGCCTGGAAGGCCTGCAGCCCGACCGCCGGGTCGAAGTGCTCCTTCAGGATCGCCTCCGGGTGCTCCGCAGCGACCTCCTCGATCTCCATGCCGCCGAACTTCGAGGCCATCAGAACGGGCAGTCCGACCGCGCGGTCGAGGACGATCCCGAGGTACAGCTCCCGGGCGATGTTCGCGCCCTGCTCGACCAGCACCTTGCGGACCAGCGTCCCCTCAGGCCCGGTCTGCTTCGACACCAGCTTCATGCCGAGGATCTGCCGGGCCAGTTGCACGGCCTCGTCCGGGTTCTTGGCCAGCTTCACGCCGCCTGCCTTGCCGCGCCCGCCGGCGTGCACCTGCGCCTTGATCACCACGACACCGCCGAGCTCCTCGGCGATCGCCCGAGCGTCCTCGGGAACCGTGATCATCTTGCTCTTGGGTATGGCCACGCCGTAGCGCGCCAGGATCTCTTTTGCCTGGTACTCGTGGACCTTCATGCGACCCCCTCCGCTCCCCGTACCGGTTCGTCCCGGAGTCCGCGTATTGTGCACGTCTCGACCTGCTTCCGCAATGTTCCGCAGGCCCTGCTGGGCCTCTCGGTTCCACCCGTCATCGCGAGGAGCGCAGCGACGAAGCGATCCCGTGGCACTTGGAGGGCCAACCCCACGGCTTGCCCCGAATCACGGACCGAGGTCCGTCCCCTCGTATGGCCCCTGGGGTGCGCGGCCCCCTCGGCCCGGGCTCGCCCCCGCGAGCCCGCGCCGAGACTGCTCCGCTCGCGACCGAGCAGGCCGGCTCGCCGTGGGGCCCCTCGCGTTGCGTACAGCTACCCGGCCATCGCGGTCGACCTCCATGCACAGCCTCCGCCCACCACCTCGGCTCCGGGCGCAGGCCCTGCATGCCGCTTCACGCCCCCCTTCCAGCCTCCGCGCGGTCACTCCTCGCTACGTTCGTCGCGTCGCCGATACCCCATCGCGGCTCTCGCGTCCGGTGACCCGCTCGCTCCGCAGAGATGGGCCACGCACCCCAGGGGCGGGCTTTTCTCCCCCTCCCGCCCTCGCACCCCGCGCCCGTCCCCCACCCGTGAAACTGCCCGGATTCCGAGTTGGTAATGGCAACGTGAACCCGAGGAGCAGTCCGAACGTGCCGAAGAGCACCGCCCACGAAGGCGTCTCGCGAGCTGTCATGAGGGCCCACCACGTGAGGTCGTCTTCGTCGAAGAGGAACGCAACCAAACCAAGCGGCACGACTCCCAGGGGCACGCAGGCGATGCAGAGACGCGCGCGGTTCACGTGCCTGGGCCACCACGTGTACGCCGCCAGGATGAGCGGCGCGTAGACCAGCGCGAGGCTCGGCAGCAGCACCGCACCGGCCCCGATGGCGAGACTCCAGACATCCCGTGCTGTCGGGGCACTCCCGCCCTGAAGCATCACCGTCAGCCAGAAGGCGCCGATGGGGACTGCGACCAGAGCCAGGACCTTCAGTGCGCCTCGCATCCAGGACCTCATCTATTTATCGTAACGCCCCATAGACCACATGCTTCGGAGAAGGAGCTGACCGTGCCGTCAGACGAACCTCCCGAGCGTCCGGGCTGGACGGGCGGGGGCCGGGCGGGCGGCGCCTGGGTGGGTGGGGGAAGAAGACCCGCCCCTGGGGTGCGCGGCCCATCTCTGCGGAGCGAGCGGGTCACCGGACGCGCGAGCCGCGGTGGGGTATCGGGGGCCCGAGGAGCGAAGCGAC
>JACQZW010000074.1 GCA_016213675.1 Acidobacteriota bacterium
CGCCGGAGCGCAGCTACGTGCTCACCGCCGAGCTCGGCTACGCCAGGCTCCACCTCGACTACATCGTCTACAAGCCGTCGGCGCCGTTCGGCCGCGTCAACGGCCAGGACATCATCGTCGGCTCCATCGTCGACGGCTTCGTCGTCGAGGAGATCGGCGAGAGCCACGTCCGCCTGCGCGACTCCCGCGGCGCGGTCGTCCTCCGCGTCCGCTGAGCTCGCCGGCGATCAAGGCTCACGGATGGCCCGGAAGTTCCAGGTGCCGGTCACGCCCGATCCCGGGAAGACCTGGCTGGCGTTGATGGTCATCGCCCTCCCGTCGGGCGACACCCGCGCAAACGTGTGCTCGGGCACCGCGGCGAGGACGAAGTACCCGGCGATCCAGGGAATCACTCTGGCCTGGGCGGGGGGAGGGCACGTTTCGGTCACCACGTTTTGGATTTGCAGCCAGGGCCAGAACATGTCGGCGACGATCCCCCGGTAGCCCACGCCACCCGTCACCCACAACATCTGGTGGAAGACGCTCAAGCCGCCAGCCAACGAACCGCTGAGCCCTCCCGAGTAGCTGCAGCCCTGGTCACTACCGCTGATCGACCAGGCGAACCCGCCGGAGACCGGCGTGTAGGCACGGAACAGCGGCGTGTACTCGTCGAGGAACCCGTCGATCATCGGCTCGAAGCGGAATCCCGTCGTCTTCATCTTCTCGGTCACACCGTCGCCCCACCTACGGGTGAGGTCGGCGTCGCCCTCCCACGCCCCGCACCCGGTCCGGCTCGCGAAGACGAGGGGCGAGTACTCGCCGTGCGGGTAGACCTCCGTCGGCTCGTCGACCGACGAGTTGGAGACGATGACCATGAGCTCCTCGAGCCGCTCGGCCTTGACGTCGCGGCAGTACATCGCCCCCGGCGCGCCCGTCAGCTCCTCCTTCCTCCACTGCCCGTCGATCTTGACCAGGAGCGTGAGGTGGGCGCCCCTCGCCGTGGCGCCACCGGAGAGCGGTTTCGAGCTGAACACGTCGCCGTAGTCGTCGATATTTGCGAGGTCGAGTGCCCGGCTGATGCCGTTGTAGACCACCACCGACGACGCGGTCGTGTCGGGGAACTCGAACGGGAAGTAGCGGATCGACAGGTGCGGCAGGCGCAGGTCGGACTTGTGCTTGACCTCGTAGAACGAGCTCGGGATCCCCAGGGAGACGGCGCGCGGGGCCGCGACCGTGGGCGTCTTGGTCATCCCGTCCAGCTTGTCGAACTTGTCGTACGGCGCCTCGAGGTTCCAGGCGTAGGCGGCGAACTCCGGCCACGACTCGTCGAGGTCGGCGCCGGCGCCACGCAGCGCGCTCTCCATGGCCTTGAGCTGGTCGGCTGAGGCGGTCGCGGCCCAGATCTGCCCGACCACCGTCGGGCTGGTCCCGCGGAACCGGGTCAGGTACTGGAAGAAGAGGTAGCCGCCGTAATTCCGCAGCGACGTGTTGTTGCCGTTGTCGCTGTCGATCGAGAGGTTGGGCTTCGCGAGGTAGCTCGCTGCGTAGACGTGCTCGCGGTCGGTGGTGCGAAACACGGAGTCCTCGAACCACGTCGCCGTCGACTCCATGAGCCACCGCATCGACTCGGTGCAACTCCGCGACGCGACGGCGTACTGCACCCCGTGCATCATCTCGTGGGCGAGCACCGACCGGCGCTTGTGCAGGTCGGTGATCGACGCATTGATGCTGGTGAAGGCCGGCGCATCCTTGCACGAAGTCAGCTCCGTGATGATCGTCTTGCCCTCCACCCGCGCCTCGAGGCCGTCACTCACCACGATGTCGTAGAGGTTGTTGCCGCCCTCCCCACCGTCCGGCTTCGGCACCAGACCCATGACCGCGCTGAGCGCCGGCCAGATCGTGGCGTCCGCGGTGGTCATGAGGTCGCTGGCGACGAGAGCATCGGCGCTGTGGTACCACACCCGCACGTGGGTGCCGTCGATGTGGAACCACTCGTCGGTGAGAATCGGGCATTGCACCGCCCAGGGCCGGCACCAGATGGTGAACGCGCCGACACCGGCGCCACTACCACGCCGCCGATCCCACCAGCTCCCGGCGTAGAACGGCTGCACCAGGAACGGGCCGACGAGCTCCTGGGTCGCAGCGGAGAGCGTCGGGAAGCGGGCGGCCGCTTCGCCCGTCGCCTCGCCTTCGGAGAGATTGCGGTCGTCGCCCCGCATGGCGACCGGCAGCGCCGGGTCGGCGAAGTCCGCGTAAACCTTGTAGAGCAGCGCCTGCTCGGCGTTGATCGTCTGGCTCGCGAGCGCCGCGTCGATCAGGTCGTAGCTCGACGGCGGCGCGAAGTCACGGTCGTCGCGCAGCGTCGTCGGGTCGCCGGTGAACGGGTCGATGGTCGAGACGGTGCCGGCCCAGCTCCCGTCGGCCTGCACCCATGCGGTGTGGGCGCCCGGCGGGACACTGAGGAACGACCCGAGGTTGTCGATCTGCGCGTACGAGCGCGCCGTCACCCTCTGCGTCCGCTCGGTGGCGCCGACGCGGAGCGACAGCGTGATGTCGCGCGCCTCGAAGTTCTGGACCACGAGGTTCGAGCGGAAGTCGGTCAGGGTGCTGGCCGCCGACCGGAACGGCAGCGCCACCGGGATCCCCGCCCCGGCCGCGAGCGCCGGGTCGAGCGGCGGCAGGTCCTGGCCGAACGAGCCCTGCGTGCCCTGGTTGAAGGTGCGCACCCAGGCGAGCACGGGGCCGCTGACGCGCAACGCGCCGGCGCCGGACGCCACCCCGAGCGTCTGGTAGAGGTCGGCGAGCCGGCGCGTCTCGCCGACGACCAGCGTCAGCGTCGTGCTCGCCGCCACGTTGCCCGCGCCGCGCGGGATCAGCTCGAGCTTCACCTGCGCCGACGCGTCGCCCGGGTTGTGGAACGTCGCCTCCGACCGCCACACGGTCTGGTTCGCGCCGGTGACCTTGGCCACGCCGGCGTAGAGCCGCTCCCGGCCCGCCGCCGGCGGGAGCCCGCGCACCGTCGTCGGGTCGCCGGTGAACGGGTCGACGGTCGACATCACGCCGAACCAGCGGCCGGTCGCCCACAACCGCACCGCACCGAACCCCACCGGCGCGCCGAGGAACGTCCCGAGGTTGTCGATCTGCGCGTAGGTGCCGGGGTCGACCGTCTTCGTCTTCTCGATCCCGCCGACGCGCATCGTCACGGTGATCGTCGCGGTGTCGAGGTTGACGAGCAGCAGGTTGGAGCGGAACTCCCGGGTGGTGTCGGCGGGCCTCGCGAACGGGAAGACGAGCACCTCGCCGGCGGCCCAGCCCTCGCCCGGGGTGACGGCGGCGAGGTCCTGGCCGAAGCTCCCCGCGCCGCCCCGGTTGTAGGTGCGGACCCACGACACCACGTCGCCGGTGAGACGCAGCATGCCCGCGCCGTCGGCGGCGTGGAGGAAGTCGTAGAGGTTCTCAACCGAGCGGGTCTCGCCCGGTGCGAGCGGGAGTGTTGTCTGGGCCGACACCTGCGCCGACCCGCGGGGCAGCAGCTCGATCTCGACCGTCTGGGCCGCCGCTGTCGGGTTGTGGAACACCGCGTCGGACCGCCACGCCGTGTTGTTGTTGCCGGCGACCCGCGCCACGCCCGGTACGAGCAGCACCCGCTCCGCCGCTGCCCACGACGTGAACACCAACGTCCCCAGGAGACACACGCTGCACCACCGCACGAGTCGTTCCATCGATTCCCCCCAGCCTGTCACGACGCACGTCGCTGCACGCGCCTTGTTGGTTGACCCAAACAGGCTCGGTGATTCCGTCATTCCGAACCTTGACCTGGGTCAAGGGGCCGGAGTCGTCCGGCTGGATTCCCGTGCCGCCCGACACGAGGCGCGGAGAACGCGCAGGGGCCGCCGGTCGCCCGGCGGCCCCGCGACGACGGTCGTCCGACGGCGGTCAGTACGCGTGCGAGCTGCGCTCGATCTCCGCCGCCGAGATCGGGAACGAGAAGGTGCGGTAAACCCAGAACTGGTAGGCGAGGACGACGGGGACGAAGACGAGCGCGACGCCCAGCATGATCGACAGCGTGAGGTGGGTCGACGCCGAGTTGAAGGCGGTCAGGGACGCCGCCGGGTCGAGCCGCGACGGCAGGAGGTTGGGGAACAGGCCGGCGACGCCGAAGGCGACGGCGCCCGCGATGGTGACCGCGGACGCGCCCCACGCCTTCCACCACGCCCGCCGGGCCATGAACCACCGGCCCGCGATCAGGCCGGCCACCGCGGCCAGCGGGAAGACCAGGAACACCGGGCGGGCCAGTACGTTCGTCCACAGCGGCGTGGCGAACGCCGTGTAGGCGAGGAACGCGACGGCGACCACGAGCAGCAGCGGCCACAGCCGAGCGGCCATGCGGGCGCCCCGCTCGCGCATCTCGCCCTCGGTCTTGATGGTCAGCCACAACGAGCCGTGCACGGCGAACAGCAGGACGAACAGGACGCCGCCGAGCAGCCCGTACGGGTTGAGCAGGGTGAGCAGGTTGCCGTGGAAGATCCCCTGCGCGTCGATCGGCAGGCCGGCGAAGATGTTGGCGAACGCGACGCCGAGCAGGAGCGCGGGCAGGAAGCTGCCCACCACCATGCAGGTGTCCCAGGTCCTCCGCCACCACGACGCCTCCTCCTTCGAACGCATCTCGAAGGAGATGCCGCGGAGGATGAGGGCGAACAGGAGCAGCATGAGGGGCGTGTAGAGCGAGGAGAACATGACGGCGTAGGTCTTGGGGAACGCGGCGAACGTCGCCCCGCCCGCCGTCAGCAGCCACACCTCGTTGCCGTCCCAGAACGGCCCCTGCGCGTTGAAGATCACCCGCCGCTCCCCGTCGTTCCTGGCCAGCCAGGGCATCAGCATGCCGAGGCCGAGGTCGAAGCCGTCGAGGACGAAGTACACCGTCCACAGGACGCCCCAGAGCACGAACCAGATCGTCTCGAGCATCACGCACCTCCCCTCAGGCCTGCGCCGGCAGCGGCGCCGGCTCCGGGCGCGCCTCGTCGGCCGGCCCGCGCCGCGCGACCTTGGCGAGCAGGTAGATGTCGGCGATCCCGAGCAGCGTGTAGAGCAGGACGAAGCCGAGGGCGGACACGCCGACCTGCACCGTGGAGATCGGCGACACGGCATCGGCCGTGCGCATCAGGCCGTAGACGATCCACGGCTGGCGACCGACCTCCGCGAGCGTCCACCCCAGCTCGTTGGCCAGGTAGGGCAGCGGGATCGACCACACGAGCGCCTTCAGCAGCACCGGGCTCGACCGGACCGGCTCCCTCCGGCGGAGGAAGGCCCACGCCGACAGCCCGATGAACAGGAACGCGAGGCCGACCATGGCGCGGAACGACAGGAAGACCGGCAGGACCGGCGGCCGGTCCGCCGGCGGCACCTCCTTCAGCCCCTTGACCTCGGCGTTGACGTCGTAGTGCGCGAGCAGCGAGAGCGCCCTTGGCACCGACAGCGCCTCGATGCGGTTCCTCTCGTTCTTCTCGTCCGGCCACTGGACGAGGTTCATCGGCGCGCCGCGCACCGTCTCCCACTGCGACTCCATGGAGGCGAGCTTCATCGGCTGCTTGGTCCCGAGGATCTCCGCGTTCATGTGCCCCTGGGCCACCTCGAAGAGCGAGAACACCAGCGCCCACACGGCGGCGAGCCGGAACGACTTGGTGAAGAACGCCACGTGCTGGCGGCGCAGCAGGTGCCAGGCCGAGATGCCGAGCACGAAGAAGCCGGCGGTGATGTAGGCACCGCCCACCGTGTGCACGACCTCGAGGATGGCGAACTTCTGTGTGATCACGGCGACGAAGTCGGTGAGCTCGGCGCGGCCGTTGCGCACCGTGAAGCCGACCGGGCTCTGCATCCACGCGTTCGCGACCAGGATCCAGAACGCCGAGACGTTCGACGCGATGGCGACGAGCCAGACGGAGAGGAGGTGGGCTCGCTTCGACAGGCGGTCCCAGCCGAAGAACCACACCGCGATGAACGTCGACTCGAGGAAGAACGCCGCCGTCGCCTCGATCGCCAGGAGCGAGCCGAAGATGTCGCCGACGAACGTGGAGTAGCGCGACCAGTTGGTCCCGAACTGGAACTCCAGCGTGATGCCCGTGACCACGCCGATGGCGAAGTTGATGAGGAACAGCTTCCCCCAGAACTTCGTCATCCGCCTGTAGTCCTCGTCGCCGCTCCGCACCCAGATCGTCTGCATGATGGCGACCAGCAGCGACAGGCCAAGGGTCAGCGGGACGAAGAGAAAGTGGAAGTAGGTTGCGACCGCGAACTGGAACCGTGACAGCGTCAGGACGTCCAACTCCTCCTCCTTTCAGTCCTTCTTCTTCGAACGGGTGGGCCGCGTCTGCGGTGCCCCCGAGGTGCCGCCGTAGCCCGTGTGGGCCAGCCGGTGCTCGAGCGGATCCGCGAGCGCGTCGAACTTCACGGCGGCGAGATCCGCCTCCAGCGAGCGCGTGACGCCCGTCCACGCCCGCTGCACGGGGCAGGCCTCGGCGAGCGGACACGACCGCGGGGTGTCGACACAGGCGTTGAGCGTGACGCCGCCCTCCATGGCGGCGACGACGTCGAGCAGCGAGATCTCGCCGGGCTTGCGCGCCAGGGCGACGCCCCCGCCGGCGCCGCGCGTCGTGCGCAGGATGCCCGCGGCGGCGAGCCGTCCCACGATCCGGCGAATGAACGACGGCGGCAGGAGCCGCTTGCGCGAGATCTCGTCGGCAGTCACCTGCGTCCCCTCGGGCAGGCACGAGAGGTGGAGCACGATGCGCGCTGCGTAGTCCGTGTGTCGTCCGATCCCGAGCACGTCACCTCCGAATGTGACCGTGTCAGTAATGTTACGAATTTCATCTTATTTGTCAAGCGCCCGCCACGAAACGATGCGAGAATCCCGCGCGTGGGTGACCGGGTGAGCCTCGACGACGTCCGCCGCGCATTGGCACGGATCGAGCCGCGCGCCCGCGAGGACGTCCCACTCGGCCGCAAGGCCGCGGTCGCCGGGGTCTTCCGCGACCGCGATGCCGGGCTCGAGCTGCTCTTCATCCGCCGCGCCGAGCACCCCAAGGACCCCTGGTCCGGCAACATGGGCTGGCCCGGCGGGCGGGTGGACGCCGGCGACGGCAGCCCGCTCCTCACCGCGGTGCGCGAGACCCGCGAGGAGCTCGCCCTCGACCTCGAGCGCGACGCGGACCTGCTCGGTGCCCTTTCCGAGCGACGGACCCACCTGCGGGTCCAGGGCGTCCCGCTCGCCGTCGCGGCCTTCCTCTTCGCGCTGCGCGGCGACCCCGTCCTGTCGCCCAACTACGAGGTGCAGGAGACCGTCTGGGTCCCGCTCTCGTACCTCCTCGACCGCTCGAACCGCGGCCTCTTCGTCTGGACCGGCCGCGGCCTGCCGCTCCCCCTGCCGTGCTATCGCTACGAGGGGCGGGTGATCTGGGGCCTCACCCTCGGCCTCCTCGACGAGCTCCTCGACGCGTTGGGGTCGGCCCGCTAGCGCGAGGCCTTCGGCGCAGGCAGCTCGACGGCACCGGTGAGCAGCAGGCAGGCGGCCTCGACCCCGGTGGCGATCGCGGCCTCGTCGGGCTGGAACGTCGCGGTGTGGACGTAGCTGGTCAGGCCCTTCTCCGGGTTGCCGACGCCGAGGAAGAAGTAGAACGCCGGAACGTGCCGGCCGTAGTGGGCGAAGTCCTCGGCCGCCATGATCGGCTCGGCGTCCTGCACCGCGCCGGCACCGAGCCCGCGCCGCAGCGCCTCGAAGGACGGCACCGCGAGCGGCGCAGGGTTGTTCGTGACCGGGTTGATCTCCTCGTAGTCGAGCTCGCACGTCGCCCGGTGCGCCTTGCACACACCGTCGAGCACCCGGGAGATCCGCTCCCGCGCCGCCGCATGGGTGGCCTCGTCGAGGGTGCGCACGGTCCCCTCCAGCACCGCCTCGCCGGCGACGATGTTGAAGCGGTTCCCCGCGTGGAGCGAGCCGACCGAGACCACCAGCGGCCGCCGCGCGTCGTTCTCGCGCGACACGACCCCCTGGAGCGCGGTCACCACCTGCGCCGCCACCCACACCGTGTCGATGCCGTCGTGGGGTGTCGAGCCGTGGGTGGCGCGGCCGTGAACCCGGATGGTGAAGCGGTCGGCGGCGGCCATGATCCCGCCGCTCCTGACGCCGACCTCGCCGGCGCGCCGCGTCGGCATGACGTGCAGCCCGAAGATGGCTGCCGGCACCGGGTCGGCCAGCACTCCCTCGGCGATCATCAGCGGCGCCCCCCCCGGCTCCCCGGCCGGCGGCCCCTCCTCGGCGGGCTGGAAGATGAAGCGCACGCGGCCGGCGAGGCGGTCGCGCAGCCGCGACAGCACCTCGGCAGCGCCGAGCCCGACGGTGATGTGGACGTCGTGGCCGCAGGCGTGCATCACGCCCGGGCTGGCGGAGCGGTAGGGCACGTCGACCCGCTCCTCGATCGGCAGGGCATCGATGTCCGCCCGCCAGGCCACCAGCGGACCCGGGAGCGCCCCCGCGAGCTCGGCGACGACCCCGGTCCCGGCCACCGGCGCCCGGACCGACAGGCCCAGCGCGCGGAGTCGCCGCGCGATCTCCCTGCCGGTCTCGACCTCGCGGTTGGACAGCTCGGGGTGCTGGTGGAAGGCGCGACGCGTCCGGATCAGCTCCTGCTCGATCGCCTGCGTCTCGACGCGGATCCGCGCGGCGAGATCGTCGGCCCCGGCCGACGCAGCAACACCGAGCACGAACGCCGCACACACGGTCCTGAGTACTTGTCTCATATGATCAGCATATCAAGCCGTGCGGTGGGTGATGTGGGGTGAGGTAATCTTCCCCGCCTGGGTGCACGGGAGGCATGAATGTCGCTGGGTAGGTTGAACGCCGCACTGGCGGACGAGGTGAGGGCCCTGGAGGCCGCGGGGCGGGCCAAGGCGCCCGAGCGCGTGATCGTCGGCTACCTGTCGCCGGAAGGCACGCGGGGCCCGCGCTACCGGCTGGCCGGCTCCGAGAAGCTGTTCATCCGGATGAACTCCAACAGCTACCTGTCGCTGTCGAACCACCCGGCGCTGATGCGGGCGGCCGACGAGGCGACCCACGAGTTCGGCGTCGGCCCGGGCGCGGTCCGCTTCATCGACGGCACGTTCGCGCACCACGCGGAGCTCGAGCGGCGCATCGCGGCGTTCGTCGGGCGGCCGGCGGCGAAGATCTTCAACTCCGCCTACACCGCGAACCTCGGCCAGGCGCTCGCCATCGGCAACCCGCGCACGTTCTGGATCGGCGACGAGCTGAACCACAACTCGATCATCCGCGCCATGCGCATCTCCGGCGTCCCCAAGGAGCTGCGCTCGATCTACAAGCACAACGACATGGACGGACTGTCCGCCCGCCTCGCCGAGGTGCCGGAGGGGACGGAGCGCGTCGTGATCATCTTCGACGGCATCTTCTCGATGCGCGGCGACTGCGCCCCGCTCGACGAGGTGAACCGCCGCTGCGCCCCGTACCGTCACCGCTTCCCCGGCGGCCTGGTCACCGTCATCGACGACAGCCACGGCATCGGCGCCTACGGGGCGACCGGGCGCGGCACCGAGGAGCACACCGGCGCGCGGGCCGACGTCTTCATCGGCACCTTCGGCAAGGCGTTCGGCGTCAACGGCGGCTTCGTCGCCTCGAGCCCCGAGGTGATCGAGGCGATCCGGCAGAAGTCGGACACCTACATCTACACCAACCCGCTCGGCGTCGCCGACTGCGCCGCCGCGCTCGCCGCGCTCGACGTCGTCGACAGCGACGAGGGCCGCAGCCGCCTCGAGCACCTCCACGCCCGGATCGCGCAGTTCCGCGAGGGCATCACGCGCCTCGGCTGGGAGTCGATCCCGGGGCCGCACCCGGTCGTGCCGCTGCTCGTGCGCGACACCGGCCTGACCAAGGTCCTGGTCCGCCACCTCTACGACAACGGCGTCCTGGCGGTCGGCCTGACCTTCCCGGTGGTGCCCCGCGGCGACGAGACGATCCGCTTCCAGATCAACGCCGCCCACACCGAGGCGGACATCGCCGCCGTGCTCGACATCCTCGAGACGGCCGAGGCCTCCTCCACCGCCGGCGTCTGACTCGACGAGCCGGCCCCTTCGGTCACGAGGCTTGCCGACCCGCTCGGCCGCGACGAGCACGGCGCCGCGTCGCGTCCTTGACAGGCCCGCGACCCGGTCCTAATGTTTGATGCAGCATCAGGTGAAAAGTGACACAAGCACAAGACCTACGGAATCAGGCCTGGCCCGTCCAGGCGGAGCGCCTCCGGTGATCCTCGGCGTGGGCGTCGATGTCTTCGCGGTGCGCCGCATGGCGCGCGAGCTCGAGCAGGACGGCCCGGGGTTCGTCGCCGGCGTCTTCACGCCCGGGGAGATCGCGGACTGCTCGGCCACGCGCGACCCGGCGCCGCACTACGCGGCCCGCTTCGCCGCCAAGGAGGCCGTCGTCAAGGCGATCTCGTCGGCCGCCGTGACGGGCACGCACTGGCGGGAGATCGAGGTCCGCGCCGACGGCAACGGCCGGCCGGCAGTCGTCCTGCACGGGGCGATCAAGGCGGCGGCCGAGGGGCTGTCCGCCGGCAGGATCCGCCTGTCGTTGTCGCACACCCGCGAGTTCGCGCTCGCGACCGTGATCGTCGAGTCTTGAGGGAACGGGAGGCACGCATGATGAGCACCGTCGTCACGAGGCCTGACCCGGTTGCCGCCGTCGACTGGTCGAATGCGGAGAACGCACTGGGCTACCGCCCGGGAGACGTCATCAACATCGGCTGGCACTGCAGCGACCGGATCTGCCAGGAGGGCCGCGCGGCCAAGACCGCGCTGATCTGGGAGGACGCCGCCGGGGCGAGCCGGACCTACACGTTCGACGACCTCCGGGTCCACTCCAACACCATTGCCGACTTCCTGGCCGGGCTCGGGGTGCAGCCCGGGGAGCGGGTCTGCCTGTTCATGGACCGCATCCCCGAGCTCTATTTCGGGTTCCTCGGGGTGCTGAAGATGGGCGGCATCGCCCAGCCGCTCTTCTCGGCGTTCGGCGACGAGTCGTTGATGACGCGCCTGGCCAACGCGGGGACCACGGCGATCATCACGCAACGCAAGCACGTCGCCAAGGTCCGGAAGATCCGTGCCGCCCTGCCGGACCTCCGCCACGTCATCGTCGTGGACGCCCACGACGCGCCGCTCCGCGAGGGCGAGACCGCGTTCGACCTCGACCGCGCGCCGCGGGTCGAGCGCTTCGAGGTCTTCCCCTCCACCGCCGAGACGCCCTCGGTGCTGCACTACACGTCGGGGACGACCGGACTGCCGAAGGGCGCCCAGCACGTCCACTACTCGCTGATCTCGCAGTACCTCACCGCCAAGGTCGTCCTCGACCTCAAGGAGAACGACATCTACTGGTGCAACGCCGATCCCGGCTGGGTCACCGGCACGTCGTACGGGATCATCGGCCCGTGGTCCAACGGCACGACCCAGGTCGTGCTCGACTCGGGCTTCTCGGCCGACCGCTGGTACGCGTTCCTGGCGAAGCACCGCGTCACCGTCTGGTACTCGGCCCCGACCGCGATCCGCCTGCTGATGCGCGAGGGGGCGGCGGTCGCCAAGCACCACGACCTCTCCGCGCTGCGCCACCTCGCGAGCGTCGGCGAGCCGCTCAACGCCGAGGCGGTGATCTGGTCCCGCGAGACGTTCGGCCACCCGTTCCACGACACCTTCTGGCAGACCGAGACGGGCTGCATCGTCATCACCAACCTGCCCGGCATGCCGATCAAGCCGGGGTCGATGGGCAAGCCCTTCCCGGGCATCACCGCGGCGGTCATCGACCCGAAGACCTACGAGCCGTGCACCGCCCCGGGCCGCGTCGGCCTGATCGGGCTGCGTCCGGGCTGGCCGTCGATGATCCGCGGCTACTGGCACAACCCCGACGGCTACGCCAGGAAGTTCGTCAACGGCTGGTACCTGTGCGGCGACCGCGCCTCCATCGACCCCGACGGCTACTTCTGGTTCGTCGGCCGGGACGACGACGTCATCAACACCGGCGGCCACCTGGTCGGCCCGTTCGAGATCGAGTCGGCGCTCCTCGAGCACCCGGCCGTCGCCGAGTCGGCGGCCGTCGCCACCCCCGACCTCGTGAACATGGAGGTCGTCAAGGCGTTCGTCGCGCTCAAGCCGGGCATCACGGGCGACGAGGACCTCGAGCTCGATATCATGAACTTCGTGCGCAAGAGGCTGTCGCCGCTCGCCATGCCGCAGGCGATCGAGTTCGTGACGTCGCTGCCGAAGACCCGCAGCGGGAAGATCGTCCGCCGGGTCCTGCGGGCCCAGGAGTTCGGCGAGCCGGTCGGCGACATCTCCACGTTGATGGACGAGTGAGCGCGTGAGCGAGACCCGGGCACCGTCCCGGAGCTGGAGGAGACGATGGACGAGCTGAAGAAGGTCATCCTCGACTACGTCGTGAAGGAGTACCTCGAGGAGGGCGACGACCGGGTCGTCGGCGCGGACACGCCGCTGATCACCGGCGGCATCGTGGATTCCTTCTCCATGGTGTCGCTCAAGCGCTTCCTGGAGCGGCGGTACGAGATCCGCATCCCGGACGGCGAGGCGACCCCCGACGCCTTCGACTCGGTGGACCGGATCGCCCTGCTCGTCGAGCGCTTCCGCGCCGTGAAGGCCTAGGAGGACGCATGTACAGCGCCAAGACCCGCGACGCGTACACGAGCGAGATCGCCACCCTGCGCGAGGTCGGCCTCTTCAAGGAGGACCGCTTCATCCACTCACCTCAGGGGGCGGAGATCGAGGTCGAATTCCCGTCCGGCGAGCCGCCCCGTCGGGTCATCAACATGTGCTCGAACAACTACCTCGGGCTGTCCAGCCACCCCGACGTCATCGCCGCCGCCCACGCCGGCCTCGACGCCCGCGGCTACGGGATGTCGTCGGTGCGGTTCATCTGCGGCACCCAGGATATCCACCGCGAGCTCGAGAAGTCCCTCTCGGGGTTCCTCGGCACCGAGGACACCCTGCTCTTCCCGTCGTGCATGGACGCCAACGCCGGCGTCTTCGAGGCGATCCTCGGCGAGCAGGACGTGATGATCGCCGACCGGCTCGTGCACGCCTCGATCGTCGACGGCATGCGCCTCTGCAAGGCGATGACCGACACCTTCAAGCACTCCGACATGGGGCACCTCGAGGAGAAGCTCCAAGAGCACCAGGACAAGCGCGTCCGCATGGTGATCACCGACGGCGTCTTCTCGATGGACGGCGACATCGCGAAGCTCGACGAGATCGTCGCCCTGGCCGAGAAGTACGACGCCATGGTGTTCGTCGACGACTCGCACGCCTCGGGGTTCATCGGCAAGACCGGGCGCGGCACCCACGAGCACTGCGGCGTCCTCGGCCGCATCGACGTCATCACCACGACCCTCGGCAAGGCGCTCGGCGGGGCCTCGGGCGGGTGCGTCTCCGGCCGCCGCGAGCTCGTCGAGCTGTGCCGCCAGCGGGCTCGGCCCTACCTGTTCTCGAACTCGGTGCCGCCGGTCATCGTCGCCGCCGCCGCCAAGGTCATCGAGCTGATCTCGCGGACCACCGAGCGCCGCGACAAGCTCGAGTGGAACGCCGCGTACTGGCGGCGCCTGCTGGTCGAGGCCGGCTTCGACGTCAAGGCCGGCAACAGCCCGATCGTCCCGGTCATGCTGTACAACGCGAAGCTCGCGCAGGACGTCGCCCGCCGCCTGTTCGCCGAGGGCGTGCACGTGGTGGGGTTCTTCTTCCCGGTCGTCCCCAAGGGCGCCGCCCGCATCCGCACCCAACTGTCGGCCGCCCACGACCAGGCGCACCTCGACCGCGCCATCGAGGCGTTCGTCAAGGTCGGCCGGGAGTTCGAGATTCTCGGGCTGGGCAAGAACGAGATCGTCGCGCGCTTCGGGATGTGAGGCCGCGCCCGGTCCCCGAGTCGTGTGCATCGCGATACCGCCGGTCGGCCCAGCGCCGACCGGCGTGTTTCGTTCGGAGTGACCTCGGCGCTACTCTGGGCCGGGTCGATCGATGAGTCTCGACGCGCTCGTCCGGCTGCACGAGGGCCTCGCCCGGCTCGGTCCCGGTCTGCCGGAGACGACGCGCGCCGCCGTCGACCGCTGCCGGCCGTTCCTGCCCGATCACCCCCGGGTGGCCGACGTCGGCTGCGGGACCGGCGCCGCGACGCTCGCCGTCGCCCGCGCGCTCGACGTGCCGGTCGTCGCGGTCGACCTCTTCCCCGCCTTCCTCGCCGGCCTGCGCCGCAGCGCCGCGCGGTCCGGCCTCTCCCGCCGGGTCGCGCCCGCCGCCGGCGACCTGGGTGCGCTGCCGTTCCGGCCGGGCTCGTTCGACCTCCTCTGGAGCGAGGGCGCGATCTACGTCCTCGGCTTCCGGCCGGGGCTGGCGGCGTGGCTGCCGCTGCTCCGTCCAGGCGGGCTGCTCGCCGTCACCGAGGCCACCTGGCTGACCGACTCGCCGCCCGCGACCGTCCGCGCCCAATGGGCCGAGTGGTACCCGGCGATGGGCACGGTCGCCGCGAACCGCGCCGCCGCGCAGGGGCTCGGCCTCGAGGTCGTCGAGACGTTCACCCTCCCCGGCGAGGCGTGGTGGGCGTACTACCGCCCCCTGCTCGCCCGCTGCGACGCCCTCGAGCCCGGCGCCGACCCCGACCTCGCCGCGATCATCGCCGAGACCCGCACCGAGGCCGCCTTCTACGCCGCCCACTGCGACGCCTACGGCTACGTGTTCTACATCCTCCGGAGCCCCGACCCGCACTGACCTTCGCGTCTCGGAGCGCCCCCGGGTACCACGTCCCGAGTTATTGACGATCTCGCGATTGAAGCCACGAGGACCATAGGTGCACACGAGTAGCGTGCATGAGCACCGTGTCTCACCATCACACTGTGTCGCGCTCCACATACACACAAACCGTGCATCTCCAAGCTATCATCCGAACACGATGCTCAAGTCGGTCGCCCACGGAAACGGGGTGACGGTCACCCACGGCCTCGACCCGCACGGGATGCGGCGGCCCGGCTCGATCGCGACCTCGGGCGTGACCGGCACGCCGGGGAACTGGGATTCCGGCGCCTACGCCTACGACGGCGCGGGGAATGTCACCCGGATCGGCGAGGAGTGGTACACGTACGACCTAGTCTCCCGCCTGGCGGCACACCGCACAGGGCCACAGTGCCAGGGCAATAACGAGAGTGGCTACCTCTACGATCCTCTGGGTAACATGACGATGAACTACTACTTTTGCGGCGCTGGCGAGGGCTGGGGCGAGTACTGGCCCGACCCCTCGACGAACCGCCTCGCGATGCAGAGCTACGATGCCTCAGGCAACACCCTGGAGACCGTGGGAGCCGCCAACTTCGAGACGTTAGGCTACTACCCGTTCAACGACCTCCGGTCGGCCGTCGGGACCGGCCTGAACCGGACCTACGCGTACACGGCCGACGGCGAGCGGCTGGTGGACTACGACGTGCTTGCAAACCCGCCGGATGGGCTGTTCACAGTCACGCTCCGTGACCTGGGCGGCAAGGCGCTGCGGTCGTTCCAGGTCACGACCGGCCAGCCGGGCACCTGGACCGAGAAGGAAGACTGGATCTACCGCGACGGCCAGCTCCTGGCGGCTGTGGACACCACGGTCCAGGGAGGGGTCGCACGGCATTTCCACCTCGACCACCTCGGCACGCCCCGGCTCATCACGAGCGCCTCGGGCGCAGGCCTCGAGAGCCACACCTACCTTCCCTTCGGCCTGGAGGTCACCGACCTCGGTCCGTTGTTCGAACGGATGAAGTTCACCGGCCACGAGCGCGACCTCGCCAGCGGCCTCGACTACATGCACGCGAGGTACTACAGCCCCTACGTCAACCGGTTCCTCAGCGTGGATCCAGGCCGCGACACAGACTCGGAACGGCCTCAGAGTTGGAACCTCTACAGCTACGCGAGGAACAACCCGGTGAAGCACGTCGACACGAACGGGGCCGAAACGACGTTGTTCTTTGTATCGGGGTTTCCAGAACACGTGTTCCTTTCCGTCTCAGCCGCGGGCGGGGAATTGGTCGCTAGCCCAAGTGGTAGCCACCCCGATCGCGAGCTATCTTGGGGATCCCGCGGCGAAGGCGTGCGCACTGCCCTAGCCTACCTGCGCGATGGTTTCAACGTTCTCGCTGTTGGCTACGCTCTTGCGGCGAGCCAGGAGCAGGATCTGTTCGGAAACCTCGTTGCCACAGGTCGCCTCGACCCTGTGAGCAATCCCCTGCAGAGCATCTCAGACTGGGGCGGCATTGGAGGACCCTATTGCTCTCAGGTCGTGGCGGGGGAGATCCTGAAGGTAGAGCCTGGTGCGTTTCCAGCGCTACAAGTCGCTGAGACGCTGACCCCGTTGGATCCATTCCTCACGCCCGGCAGTCTCCTCATCGGTGTGCTTCTGGATCCGCGCGTGACATCGGTAGAGGTTTGGGGGCTGGAGGATGTGGATCGGTTGATCATGTCCACCGGAGACCCTGCGGAGAAATGAGGCGCGTGATGCCCACCACCCCAGCGGTTTCTCGGACTCGGGTTCTCGTGCTCGTAGTCCTCGGCTTGATAGTGCTCGCCAGTGCTTGGGCGTCCTGGGCCGTCAAGCACCGGGCAACGGAGATCCTCTCTGCCTATCGCGTTGACGACTACGAGAAGACGGAAGTCACTCTTGACGATGCCCAGAAGCAGCTCTTGTTCCAGGAGATACAACGCCGTTTTCCGCAGGACCCCGCATCCCTGGTCCTCGCGAATCTGAACCACCACAACCTCATCAATGCCAGCGCTGTGAGCGCCAGAACCTACATGTTCCTGGGCAAGCACGTCTTGGACTACAACTTCCGACACCTGCCTATTGAACAGAGTCTCGTCCTAGTGCTGATGAAGACCCGTCCGGCTTCTGCGGAGTGCCAGGCCAAGGCGGCGCGAAGCCGAGCGCAGTGGTTAGAAAGCGGCAAGATCAGTGATCAGGAGTGCCTAGAGCTGCTTGCCTGCGCGCTTGATTCGGTTGGAACCGCAACTCGGCTGGGGAGACGGTAGTGACAGGTGCGGGGCACAGAGCAGACTCCGATACGCATCACGTCCGATAGACACCGCGGCTCGAATCGTTGACCCTTGGACGGTCGAAGAGGTGCCTGGGGTCACGATCGGAGACGTTGGGCAGGTGCCAGTCGGTCATCCCGGCTGGCACCTGTTCTTCGCCGAGAGCTGGAAGGTAAGTCCTCGCCCTGCACCGTCTTGAGGTTTCCGCGTGCGGCGGTGATGCCATAGGTACCGCATAGGCATAGGTACCGCCTAGGTACCGTGTATCACCATCACACCATTGTGCGGCATCCTCACGTCGAGCCCTCAGATAGGTACGATAGGTACCACGTCCCGAGTTATTGACGATCTGGCGGTCGAGACTACGATGAGCGAGGGACCCGAAAGATGCCACGACGCGCGAGGATCTTCGTCGATGGGGCGCTCTACCACGTCTACTGCCGGACCGCGCGGGGCGAGCGCGTGTTCGCCGCCGAGGAGGAGGCGGAGGTCTTCCTCGAGCTCGTGCGCGACGTCAAGGAGCGCGACGCCTTCGCCGTCCTTGCCTGGTGTCTCATGCCCAACCACTACCACCTGCTCCTCCGCACCGACCGCGTCCCGCTCTGGCGCAGCATGCGGCTGATCCAGGGGCGGTCGGCGCAGGGCTACAACCGCCGGCATCGGCAGCTCGGCTCGCTGTGGCAGGAGCGCTACAAGGCGAAGCTCGTCACCGACACCACCTACCTGCGGACGGTCGTCGCCTACATCCACCTCAACGCAGTCGCCGGCGGGCTTGAGGCCCGCCCGGGCGAATACGCCTGGAGTGGGCATCGTGAGGTCCTCGGCGCCCGCGGCCACGGGGTGCTCGACGCCGACGCCGCGCTCGCGCTGTTCGGCTCGAGCCGCGGCGAGGCGCGCCGCGCGTATCGGGCCGTGCTGGCCGCCCTTCGGCGCGACGAGGACCTCCTGCGCGAGCCGGGGCAGGTGTCGTGGTGGCGCCGGGTCGCCGCCGGGGAGGACGATAGCTCGGCTCACCCGTCACCGGGTCGCGGGCTCGACGCCAGCGGGGCCTCGCCCGGGCCGGACCGCCACTGCGTGGAGCCCGCGGTGTTCCTCGACCACGCCTGCGCCGCGCTCGGCGTCGAGCGGACACGCCTGGCGTCGCCCCGGCGCGACCGCGCCACCGTCCGCGCACGGCACCTGGTCGTCCTCCTCGCCGGGGAGCGGTACGGCATCCGGACGCTGGATCTCGCCAGGGCCCTCGCTCGCCGTGGCGACCAGGTGAGCACCTGGATGGGGTGCGCCTCGAGGCGGAAGGCCGAGGAGGCGGAGTTCAGGCGGGAGCTCGACGCGCTCGACGACGCGCTGGCGGGGAGGATTGCGGCGGGAGCGGCCCGACCCGCGGGCCGAATGGGCGCATAAAGGGCGGCCTGTTTCAACAATAACTCGGGACGTGGTACCTGGGGGTGGAATCGGGCCGGCCCGCACTGCGTTTCCTCCGGCATACGCCGCGGTGAGAGGGTCACAGCGAGTGCACAACGTACCCCCGTTCGGGTATGCCTCGACCGCGGCCCGGAGGACTGGATGCGCGTGAAACACGTTGCCGTCGCCGTCGCCTGCGTGGGCCTGGCGCTGGCCGCCTGCGCCCCGCGGTCGGCCCGCCAGGCGAGGGTGACGTACCCAGACCTCGGCCGCTTCGGCCGGCCGGTGACGACCTCGTCGCCCGACGCCCAGCTCGCCTTCGACCAGGGGCTGACGCTCTACTACGGCTTCAACCACGAGGAGGCCGGCCGGCTGTTCCGGGAGGCAGCCCGGCTCGACCCGGCGTGCGCGATGGCGCCGTGGGGCGAGGCGCTCGCGAGCGGCCCCAACATCAACAACCCGCAGATGGACGAGGAGGCCGCGGCGACGGCGGCGACCGCGATCCGGCGGGCGCTCGCCCTCGCCCGGCAGGCCTCGCCGGTCGAGCGGGCGCTCATCGAGGCGCTGGCCGCCCGCTACGCCTCGCCGCCGCCGGCCGACCGGCGCGCCCTCGACGAGGCCTACGCCGCCGCGATGCGCGTCGTGTGGCGTGCCTGGCCGACCGACCCCGACGTCGGCGCGCTGTTCGCCGAGTCGCTCATGGACCTGCGGCCGTGGGACCTCTGGACCGCCGAAGGTCGGCCTCGGCCGGAGACGCCCGAGGTGCTGTCGACGCTCGAGGCGGTCGTCGCCCTCGCGCCGGGACACCCGGGTGCGTTGCACTTCACGATCCACACGCTCGAGGCCTCGCCGTTCCCGGAGCGGGCGCAGGGCGCCGCCGACCTCCTGCGCCGGCTCATCCCGGACGCCGGCCACCTCGTCCACATGCCGTCGCACATCGACATCCGCCTCGGCCACTACGAGGAGGCGGTCACGGCGAACATGCAGGCGATCTCGGCGGACCTGCGCTTCGTCGAGCGGCGCGGCCGGAAGGGCTTCTACAACCTGTACCGCGCCCACAACTACCACTTCCTCGCCTACGCCGCGATGTTCGAGGGGCGGCGGGCGCTGGCGCTCGAGGCGGCCCGCGAGCTGGTGCGCGAGATGCCCGTCGAGGAGGTGCTGTCGAACCCCGATGTCCTCGAGGGCTTCCTTGCCGTCCCGATCCACGTCATGGTCCGCTTCGGGCTGTGGGACGCGCTCCTCGCCGAGCCCCGACCGCCGGCCGACTTCCCCGTCACGACTGCGTTCTGGCACTACGGCCGGACCGTCGCGCTCTCCGCCCTCGGTCGGGTCGCCGCGGCCGAGACCGAGCTCGAGGCGCTGCGCCGGGCCGCCGCCGCCGTGCCCGAGACGGCGTACGTCGGCAACAACACGGCGCGGGTGCTGCTCGACATCGCCCTGCCGATGGCCGAGGGCGAGCTGGAGTACCGCCGCGGCAACCACGCGCGGGCGTTCGCGCTGCTGCGCGAGGCGGTCAGGCGCGACGACGCGCTGCGCTACGACGAGCCGTGGGGCTGGATGCAGCCGGTCCGGCACGCCCTCGGCGCCCTCCTCGTCGAGCGGGGCCGGGTCGGCGAGGCCGCCGAGGTCTACCGCGAGGACCTCCGCCTCCACCCGAACAACGGCTGGTCGCTCCAGGGCCTCGCCGAGTGCCTGCGCAAGAGCGGCAAGGACGCGGAGGCCGCCGAGGTGGAGGGCCGCTACCGGGTCGCGTGGGCCCGCGCCGACATCACCGCCCGGGCCTCCTGCTTCTGCCGCCGCGGGGCATGAGCGGTCGGACTGCGAGCACGCTGCGACGACGCCCGCGCGGACACCCCACGCCTCCGGCAATCAGGCGCCGGCGGCCGTGCAACACACGTCCGGTCACTCCGCGGAGAACGACACGACCTCCACGGGTACGGGCGTCACGACGATGGTCAGGACGTGAGTGTCGGTGTTGTAGGTGAAGGTGGCCAGTGCGCCGTCGCTTGGCACCGAGAAGGGGATGTTCGCGCCGTTCTGGACGCCGCCCGCACCGTAGTTCAAGGTCCAACTCTCGTCGTGCGCGACCTTGCACTCGTAGCTCCCGGCAGGGATCGATGTCGTCGAGAACCCGTAGACGCCATCCCCTTCGGGGTCCTGGAGCCATGAGCGCAGGCAGTCGGGCTGCCAGTCGCCGGGGCAGCCGAGCTCACTCTGGAAGCTCCCGGGCACGGACGCGATGATCTTCCCGATGTTGTCCGCGACCCAGTGCGTGGCGTTCGAGTAGTAGAACTTGACCGCTTGCGACGCACCGAGGGCGAGCGGGATGTTCGGCCCTCCCGGCGTGGCGTTCGCGCCGTAGTTGACGGTCCACGAGTCGTCGAGCGCCGCCTTGTACTCCCAGCTCCCGGCCGGCACGGTCCATGAACCCTGCCAGGTCAGATCTACCGCGTCATAGGTCAGATGGGTCGCCGCACAATCCGGCTGCCAGTCTCCCGGGCATCCAAGCTCCGACTGCAGGCTTCCGACGATGGTCACCGCGATCGGCTCGACCTGGGCGGCAAGCGGCGACGCACCACTCGCCAGAACCACAAGGACGGTTGCCGCGAAGCCCTCGAAGCGTGAGCGAGCGCGCGTCAGCATGGGCTGCCTCCCTGACCTAGTAATTGTAGAGCCTCTCGAAAAACCCTTGTGCCACGGGATTCTTCGCTTCGCTCAGAATGACAGCAATTTGTCATACAACACGTTGATGCTGTCACCCTGAGCGCCGCGAAGGGTCTCTTCGAAACCTGCAAGAGGCTCTGTGGTCAGTTCAGCCCTGTCTGCGCGCGGCGGGCCCGCGCCTGGAGCCGGCCGGCGTCGCCGGGGTACGATGATCGCGGCCGGCATGTCCACGACCTCCCCTGCTCCGTCCCGCTCCCAGCTCTCGGGCCTGCAGTGCATGGCGTTGTCGGCGTTCTTCTTCTCGGTCATGAGCCTGACCGTGAAGGCCGCCGGCCAGCGGATCCCGACGATGGAGCTGGTCTTCGCCCGGGCCGTCGTGGTCTCGCTCGTCGCCTGGCTCGACCTCCGCCGCCGCGGCGTCGCGCTGCGCGGGGCCGACACCCGCTCGCTGCTGCTCCGCGGCATGGTCGGCTTCGTGGCGCTCACCTGCTTCTACTACGCGGTCGTCCGCCTGCCCCTCGCCGAGGCGACCGTCATCCACTTCACCAACCCGGTGTTCACCGCGCTGATCGCCGCGGTGTGGCTCGGCGAGCGGCTCCGGGCGCGCGAGTTCACCCTCGCCGTCGTCGGCCTGCTCGGCGTCGTCGTCATGGTCAGGCCGGCCGGACTGTTCGGCTTGGCCGGACCCCCGCTCCCGCTCGTGCCGGTGGCGGCGTCGGTGACCGCCGCGGTCCTCGCCGCCGTGGCCTACGTGCTGGTCCGCCACCTTCGCCACCACGACGCCATGCTCGTCGTCTTCTACTTCGCGGGTCTCTCCTCGCTCGTCGCCTTCCCGCTCATGCTCCCCGCGTTCGTCTGGCCGGTCGGCAAGGAGTGGCCGCTCCTGCTCGCCGTCGGCGTGACGACGCTCCTCGGCCAGATCTTCCTGACCCTCGGCCTGCAGCGCGAGCGCGCCGCCCGCGCCGTCACCGCCGGCTACCTGCAGATCGTCTTCGCGACGCTTTGGGGCGCGCTGTTCTTCGCCGAGCGGCCCGGCCTCACCACGGCGATCGGCGCGGCGATCATCGTCGCGACCACCCTCGCCCTATCCCGCGTCCGCGACCGGCAGACGCTGCCCGAGCCGTCGGGCTAGGGTAGCCAGCGCTCGCGGACGTGGCGGAGGTACGCCTCGAAGACCGGTTCGTCGATCGAGTAGTAGACCCACTTGCCGCGCCGCTGGCCGCGCAGCAGCCCGGCGTCGCGGAGCACCCTGAGGTGGTAGGCCAGCTTCGACGGCGGCATCCCGCCGAGGGCGAGGCCGACGTCGCAGGCACACACCGCCTCGGGCGCCTTCGGATTCGCTGGCGAGCAGCACGCCTCCCGCCGGCCGGCCGCCAGGAGATCGAGGATCCGCACCCGGACCGGGTCGCCGAGGGCGGCCGCGACGCGTGCGAGGTCCGGGGGCGGTGCCACGCAGACACCCTATCAGCCCGCGGTAGACATTTCAACTTATCTTGACATTTCAAAAAAAGTCACCATATTGAAAACCGTGGAGGCGAACCCATGACCGCGATCCTCACCACCACGCTCGAGCAGGTCGTCGCGACGCTCGCTCACAACTGGCCGTTCCTCGTCGTCGGGGCGCTCGTCGCGACGTTCCTCAGGGTGTTCGCGGACAGCGCCGTGCTGACCGGCCTCCTGCGCCGGCACGGCGCGGCGTCGGTGCCGCTGGCGACGACGCTGGCGGTGGCGACGCCGCTGTGCTCGTGCGGCACCATGGCCGTGGTGTTGGGGATGGCCGCGGGCGCGATGCCGTGGGCACCGATCGTGGCGTTCATGGCGGCCTCCCCGCTGACCAGCCCCGAGGAGCTGGTGCTGAGCGCCGGGCTGTTCGGCTGGCCGTTCGCGCTCGCCTTCTTCGCCGCCTCGATCGCCATCGGCCTGCTTGCCGGGCTGGCCGCCCACCTGCTCGAGCGGCGCGGCTGGCTCGCCGGCCAGGCGCGCTTCGTCGCGCCGCCCCGGGATCGACACCCGGCCGGCCTGTCGCTCCCGGCCGCGCCGCCGCCCCGGCCCGGCCCGCGCGAGCTCGCCGTCGCGACCGCACGGACGACCGCCATGCTGCTCGCCCTGTTCGTCGCCTTCGCGTTCGTCGGCTTCCTGATCAACAACCTGATCCCGCCCTCGTGGGTGTCGGCGCTGTTCGGCCGCGGCAACCGGCTCGGCGTGCCGCTCGCCGCGCTGCTCGGCCTGCCGCTCTACGTCAACAGCGAGGCGTCGCTGCCGCTCGTCAAGGCGTTCGTCGCCAACGGCGCGAGCCCGGGCGCCGCCCTCGCGTTCCTGATCACCGGCGCCGGGACCTCGCTCGGCGCGGTGGCCGGCGCGCTGACGGTCGCCCGCTGGCGGGTGATCGGCGTGGTCGTCGTCACCCTGCTCGTCGGCGCGGTGGCCGGCGGCTACGCCTTCGACCTCGGCGGCACGGTGATCGCCGCCGCGCGGATGCCCTGAGCCCTGCGGCGGGGCTCACATCGAGGCGTCGTGGACGATGACCCAGGCGCCGGCGCGGCGGTGGAAGACGATCAGGGTCAGCCCGGTGGCGCTCGAGCCGTCCGCCTTGACCAGCGTCCAGCGCGCCGCCACCGAGATGCCGTGGGTGCGCGACGGCAGCGCGTCGCCGAGGACGCTCGCCTCGGCGCCCCACGCCTCGCGGACATCGAGCGGCTCGAGGGTCAGCGTGCCCATCGCGGCAGGGTCGGTGTAGCGCGCCCGGTAGCGGTCGAGGACGGCCTGCCGGCCCCGGGTGATGCCGCTCGGGGAGACGAACACGGCGTCGTCGGCGTAGGCGGCGCAGAACGCCTCGAGGTCGCCGCGGCTCCACGCCGCGGCCTGGTCGCGGAGCAGCGCCGTCACCTGCTCGCGCGCTTTCTCGCTGCCCCGCTCGCGGCGGAGGCGGAACCACAGCGAGCCGCCGGGGCCGGCGACGAAGCGGTGCGGCGCCGTGATCGCGGCGTCGGACATCACTTCGTCGGCGCCGGCGAAGCGGAAGCCGCGCCCCTCGAGCCAGGTGAACAGGGCCTCCCACTGCGCCGCGCCGACCTCGTTGGCGTGGAGCAGGAGGACTTGCGGCACCGCGCGCTCGAAGAGCTCGTCGCCCAGCTCCGTCTGGGTCAACACCTCCGTCCGCAGAGCGAGCTGGTAGTCGTCGGCGACGCGAGCGAGCGCGGCCGCGTCCCCGGCGCGGCGGGCATTGACCCACGCCTCCTCGTACGACCAGTCCTGGTCGTCGATGGTGACCGGGACGTTGCGCTGGCCCGAGCGGTCCAGGTAGGCGCGGACGGCGTCGAGCTTCTCAGGCGTGTCACCCTCGCGCAGGAACGGAAAACGGAAGAAGCGCACGGTGCGACTGTGCCGGTCGAGGAAGCCCTGCAGCCCGGCACGCCCGGCCTCGGCGTCGGCGATCCAGGCGTCGGCCGCGGTGCGCGACAGGTCGAGGTGCCCCTTCGTGTGGTTGCCGAGCTCGTGCCCGTCGTCGAGCCAGCGGGCCAGCAACGCCTCGTCCGCCGCGCCGCGGACGTTGCCCCAGACCACGAAGCCGACGGCGCCGACGCGGTGCTTGGCGAGCACCGCGAGGAGGTCCGAGGTGATCCGCGCGCGCTCGGCGGGGTCCGAGTGCAGGCGTCCGGCGCCCATCGGCAGGTCGTCGACGGTCACGAGGAGCGGCCGGCCGGCGTCCCCGCCGGCCAGCGCGACACTCGCCGCAATCACGGCCACGACTCCGATCGCGAGCACACGCCTGGTCATCTCGAACCTCCCGGCCGCTCGAGCGGCGCGGCGGGACGGTACCACGATCGGTCTCGCCGCCCCGGCCCGAAACACGTGAAGCGGGCCCCTGCCCGCTCCACGTCCGCCGCGATGCGCGGCGCCTACGGCACGGCTCGCTCAGTTGCGGCCGTTGCCACCGTTGCCACCGTTGCCACCCGCGGAGCCTGTCCCGCCGCCGGGGCCGGTGCCGTCGCACACCCCGCCGTTGCCGCCACCACTCCCCTGACCGCCGCCCGACCCGCCGGAGCGGCCGTGACCGCGCCCTCCCCTGCCGGTGCCGCGACCCGCGACCGGGTTGCCGGCCGCATCGACGGGGCCGCGCTCCCGCGCCGAGGCGATGATCGTGGCGTAGGTGTCGGCGCCGATGTACTGCGGCGTGTACGTCGCCCCTTCGGCAGCGAGCGCCGCGACGAAGGCGCGCAGGTGGTTCCGCGAGCCCTTGGCGAGGTTCTGGTAGACGGTGTCGAGGTCGACGTCGTCGGCCTCGGCCAGCTCGGCGGCGACGTCGCGCAGGTCGAGGTCCTCGATGGTGGCGCCGACGGTCAGGGCGTCGACGAGCGACAGCCGGCCGCGGGCGACGAGCTGGTCGTGGAGCGACTGCAGCCGCGGGTCGGCGAACACGCCGACCGGGTTGGCGCCGACCGGGTCGGCCACCGCGTAGCGGTCGAGCAACGCCTTGACCGCATCCATGTGCCGCTGCTCGCTGCCGGCGATGTTGAGGAACTCCCTGGCCTGCCAGTCGGCGTACAGCGTCGTGTAGACGTCGCGGGCCAGCTTCTCCTCCTCGCGAATGAAGCGCAGGCCCTCGGTCTCGGCCTGGCTCAGCGTGCCGACCGGCAAGGTCGCCAGCCGCTGGCAGCCGCCGCGGCCGCCGCCCCGTTGCGCCGCCGCCGGAAGCGCCGCCGCCATCGCCAGGACCGCCAGGATCGTCATCGTGCGTGCTGTCGTGGTGCTCATGTCTCACCCCCCGTTTCCGTCGCCGGATTGCCCGGCCACGCCGGAGGCATGAGCAAGCGCGGTGCCACCACCGCACGAAGATCTCCGCACGAGTCACAACCGATTGAATTGCGGCGTGTTGTGCTCACGTCCCGGAAACCGGACCTCGACGCGCCGCCTGCAGCGCCTTGCAGTCGCCTGCAAGCGTCTTCGTGACCTGCAGTGTCGGCGCGCATTCAGCTCCGGCCGGCGGGTCGCGGCGGCGGCGGCACCGGGCGGCGGCCGTCGACGAGGTGGAAGATGGCGAGCACCGGGTGAGTCCGCAGCATCCGCGGCCCGGCGAAGCGCATCACCGCGCGCATCTGCTCGCGCGGCTCGGCCCGGTAGCAGTGGATCGGGCAGCTCACGCAGGTCGGCTTGTCGGGACCGTACGGGCAGCGGTCGAGGCGGCGGTCGGCGTAATCGGCGAGGGCGGCGCAGGCCGCGCACAGGCCGTCGGTGCCGTGGTGCGCGGCGCAGTACAGCTCGACCATCGCCCGCACCGTGCGCCGCTCCCGCCCCAGTCGCCGCGAGGCCTTGCCCATGGCTCTATCATCGTGCCGCCGGGCCGCCGCGACCTTGACGGCGGTCAAGTCCGCTGCCTCCGTTGACAACGTCCCTCCGTTCGTCTAGAAGGTGCCCAGGATTCCTGCAGCGTGATCGGGCAGCGACGACGGGTGGAAGGCATTGCCGGTGCGCCGGGGCGTTCCCGGCCGGCCGGTGGTGCGCGCACGCCCGCCCGGTCCGGTGCCAGTCCGTCGGACCAATCCGCCCCACCCGGGGGCACGACCGGAGCATCTGAGGAAAGGGAGGACAGGATGAGGAAGAACGTGCTGTGGCTGTTGGTGGCCGTCGCCGTGTTGGCGGCCGGAACCGTCCTGGCGATGCCGCCGCAGGAGCGCGGCGGGAACGTCGGGCTGACCAGCTCTCTCGCCGTCGAGAAGTGGCAGCACGACCTCAAGGACGAGATCGCGCTGACCTTCGAGCTCACGAACCTCGGCGCGGACAGCGTCTCGGTGCTGCGCTGGCAGATGCCGGCCGACGAGCTCGAGGCCGACCTCCTCCTCGTCGAGCGGGACGGCGTGGCCGTGCCGTACGAGGGCATGCTGGCCAAGCGCGCTGCGCCGGCCCCCGAGGACTACCTCGAGATCCTCCCGGGCGAGACGTTCAGCGTCACGTTCGACCCGTCGGCCGCCTACGACATGACGGTCCGCGGCGAGTACACGATCCGCTACCGCGGCCGTCTCACCGACGTCCTGGCTGAGCCGTCGCGCGGCGGCGTGCACGCGATGGGCACGCCGGCGCCGGCCCGCGCGGACGTCGCCTCCAACGCGGTGAACCTCTACGTCGAGGGCGTCGAGCCCGGCTTCCGCCTCGACTTCCCGATCACCGACATGACCATCGGCGGCTACACCAAGTGCACGACCTCGCAGCAGACCACGCTGGTGACCGCGCACAACAACGCCGCCTCCATATCCGGCAAGGCCAAGAACAGCGTGGTCAACGGCACGCTCTACACGTGGTGGTTCGGAACCTACTCGACCACCAACGACGGCATCGTCACCGACCACTTCAACAAGATCAACGACGCGTTCGTCAACAAGTCGGTCACCTACGACTGCGGCTGCAAGAAGCCGTACTACGCCTACGTCTACCCGACCCAGCCGTACAAGATCTACGTGTGCAAGGTGTTCTGGACGGCGCCGGCGCTCGGCCGCGACTCCAAGGCCGGCACGCTGGTCCACGAGATGAGCCACTTCAACGTGGTCGCCTCGACCAACGATTACGTCTACGGCGCGACCGGCGCCCACAACCTGGCGCTGACGAACCCGTCGCAGGCCATCGACAACGCCGACAACCACGAGTACTTCGCCGAGGACCAGAACTAGCCGCTGGCGGTCGCAGTGCACCAGACGGGCGGGGCCGCGGCCCCGCCCGTCCTCTGCTCGAGACACCCCGGGCTAGGTGCCCTCGGCGGGTACGACGATGTCGACCTGGCGCGGCAGGCACTCGACAGAGAGCGCGGTGCCGGCGGTGCAGATCGTCTCGCCGTCGGCGTGGGTGACGAGCGCGCCTTCGAGCGCCTCGATTGTGAGCTCGCGGGCGCGCCCGGTCGTGACGTGCGGCGACGCCGCCTGGGTGCCCCGCATGAAGCTGACGAACAGGCGCACCATAGCGCGCCGGCTCGGCGGCGCGGCCAGGCAGAGGTCGAGCTCGCCGTCGTCGGTCGCGGCGGCCGGCGCCATGAAGAACGCGCCGCCCATCCGCCGCCCGTTCATCAGCGAGACGAGCGCCGCCCGCCGGACGACCTCATCCCCGCCGAAGCGGACCCGGACGAGGGGCGCGCCCGAGTAGGTCGCGAGCGTCCTGACGGCGGCCCAGGCGTAGGCGGTCGCGCCGCGCAGCCGGCGCATCCTCGCCGCCTCGAGGCCGACGAGGGTGTCGAAGCCGATCCCGACACCGTTACCGAAGAACCGACCTTGGGGGAAGTCCCCGCCGACGACCCTGCCGACGTCGAGCGGCCGGCGGCGGCCGGCGGCGAGCGCCTCGAGGGCTTCGTCGAGCCGGTGGGCCGCGCCGACCCCGAACGCGAAGTCGTTGCCCCGGCCGATCGGCAGCACCGCCAGGGCCGGGACGCTCGCGCCGGCGCCCTTCGCCTCCATGAGGCCGTTGAGGACCTCGTTGCAGGTGCCGTCGCCGCCGGCGGCGGCGATCACGGTGAACCCGTCGAGCGCGGCGGCCCGGGCGATCTCGGCGGCGTGCCACCGCCCGCCGGTGAGCTCGATGGAGTGGTCGAGTCCGAGCGCGACCAGCCGCTCGCGCAGGTGCGGGAGACGCGTTCCGGCCGTCCCTTGGCCGGCGGTCGGGTTGACGACGACCTTGAGCCGACCGGTCGGGCCGCCCCCGGCGCTCACGACAGCCCCCACGCCAGGCTCCACACCCAGGCCGCCGGGCCGGCGAGGAGCAACGAGTCCACGACATCGAGCACCCCGCCGACGCCGGGCAGGAGCGCGGAGGCGTGCTTGACGCCGCACCGGCGCTTGAGGGCGCTGTGCGTCAGCCCCGCGACGATGGACGCGGCGCCGACGACGACGCCGAACGCCGCGGCGGCCGCCGGCGTCCCGGCCAGGCCCGGGACCGGGCCGAGGAGCGCGACCCATCCGGCCGCGGTGGCCGCGGCGAAGGCCAGGCCGCCGAGCGTGCCCTCCCAGGTCTTCCCGGGCGACACCGTCGGCAGCATCCGGTGGCGGCCGATCGTCGTCCCGACGAGCCAGCCGCCGGCGTCGCTCATCTTGGACGCCACGACCACCAGGGCGATCCGGCCGGCCCCGGCGGGGCCGTCGCCGAGCTCCCGGAGCAGGCCGAGCAGGAGCCCGACGTAGACGACCGGGAAGATCGTCGCCGCCAGGCGCTCGAGGTCCCCCTCCCGGGCCGCCCGCAGGTGCGGCAGGAACGCCGCCAGCACCGCCGCCGCGAGCAGCAGCAAGCGGGCGGTCCCGCGCCCGGCCGGGTCGTCCGGGATGACGAGGCCAAGGCCCGCGAGGGCGACCGAGAACGCCACCGCGACGACCGGGACCGCCTGGTGCCCAGCACGGCCGAGCATCAGCGCGACCTCGGCCGCCGCGGCACCGGCGAGCAGCGCGAGCGCGACGTCGGTCGGCGCGGAGCTGCCGAGACGCTGGTGCCACCACAGCAGCGCGAGCACCGCCGCGAACGCGACCGGGCTGAACGTCAGCCGCACCCACACCTCGCGCCGTGTCTCGCCGGCTACCACGTGCCACCCGTCCGACGCCCGCGCGGCGCCGCTGTCATGCTCACGTCGGTCGACGGTCCCATGTGCCCCGACACTCTACCGCGGCCGACTTGTCTTCCCTCGGCCGCTGTCCTGGGCAGAGGGGGTTCTGGGACCGCCCCTTCGAGGAAGTAGCGGAGGAGACGACCTGCAGGGAGCTTCTGTGGAGCGCGCGCTCCGCGCGTGCTCTCGTGGCGTTTGCTTGACCCCCCAGGAGCACGCCCGGAGGGCGCGCTCCACAGCAACCCCCCGCTCCCGGCCACGCTTTCGGTGCGATCAGAAGTCGCCGTGCTCGGTGCGGGCGATGATCTCCTCCTGCAGCGCGGTCGACAGGTCGCAGAAGTAGTCGGAGTAGCCGGCGACCCGGACGATGAGGCCGCGGTGGGCCTCGGGGTCGACCTGCGCCTCGCGCAACGTCTCGGCGGTCACGACGTTGAACTGAACGTGGTGCCCGTCGGCCTTGAAGTAGGTGCGGACGAGGTGCGCGAGCCGGCGGACGCCGTCGTCGCCGGCGAGCAGCGACGGCGCGAACTTCATGTTGAGCAGCGTGCCGCCGGTCTTGATGTGGTCCATCTTGGCCGCCGAGCGGAAGACCGCGGTCGGGCCGCGCCGGTCCGTGCCCTGCACCGGAGAGATCCCCTCGGAGAGCGGCACGCCGGCGTGGCGGCCGTCAGGCGAAGCGCCGCACACCGAGCCGAAGTAGACGTGACAGGTCGTCGGCAGCATCTCGAGCCGGTACGCGCCGCCCTTGGTGTTCGGCCGGCCGTCGATCGCCGCGAACGTCGTCCGGAACACCCGGACCATGAGGTCGTCGGCCGCGTCGTCGTCGTTGCCGTACTTCGGCATCCGGTTGACCAGGCGGGCGCGCAACGGAGCCTGGCCCTCGAAGTCGGCGTCGAGCACCGCGACGAGCTGGGCGAGCGGCATCGCCCGCTCCTCGAAGACGAGCTTCTTGACCGCCGCCAGCGAGTCGGTGATCGTCCCGATCCCGACGGCCTGGATGAAGGTGTTGTTGTAGCGCGCGCCGCCGGCGTTGTAGTCCTGGCCGCGGGCGACGCAGTCGTCGGTGAGCACCGACAGGAACGGCGCCGGCATCTCGGTGGCGTAGAGCCGCTCGATGAGCTGGTTGCCGCGAATCTTGACGTCGACGAGGTGCCGGAGCTGCGCCTCGAAGGCGCGGAAGACGTCGTCGAACCGCGTGAACCCCGCCGGGTCGCCGGTCGCCGGCCCGAGCCGCGTGCCGGTGCGCGGGTCGACGCCGTCGTGCAGCGCCAGCTCGAGCACCTTCACGAGGTTGAAGTAGCCGGTGAGGATGTACGCCTCCTTGCCGAAGGCGCCGACCTCGACGCATCCCGAGCAGCCGCCGGCGCGCGCGTCCTCCAGCGTCTTGCCCTGGCGGAGCTGCTCCTCGACGACCGCGTCGGCGTTGAACAGCGACGGGAAGCCGTAGCCGTTGCGGACCACCTTGAGGGCGTGCTCGAGCACGAGGTCCGGCGTCTTGCGCGACACCTGGAGGTTCGAGGACGGCTGCAGCAGGTGCATCTCGTCGACGATGTCGAGGAGCAGGTGGGTCAGCTCGTTGGACCCGTCGGAGCCGTCCGGGAGCAGCCCGCCGAGGTTGATGTTGGCGAAGTCCGTGTAGGTCCCGCTCTCCGCCGCGGTGACGCCGACCTTGGGCGGCGCCGGGTGGTTGTTGAACTTGACGAAGAAGCACTCGAGCAGCTCGCGCGCCGAGGCCCCGGTGAGCGAGCCGTCGGCGAGCCCGCGCCGGTAGAACGGCCACAGGTGTTGGTCGAGGTGCCCGGGGCAGAACGAGTCCCAGCCGTTCAGCTCGGTGATCACGGCGAGGTGGCAGAACCAGTAGTGCTGGAGCGCCTCGTGGAGGTCGCGCGGGGCCTCGGCCGGCACCCGGCGGCAGACCTCGGCGATGCGCAGGAGCTCGACGCGGCGCGCCTCGTCGGCCGTTTCCGCCGCCATCCGCCCGGCGAGCTCGGCGTGCCGCTCGGCGAACACGACGAGGGCGTCGCAGGCGACTGCCATCGCCTCGAGCTCCTCGCGGCGGTCGAGCGCCGCCGGGTCGCGCTCGAAGTCGAGGGCGGCGGCGGCGCGCGCGATGTCGGCCTTGAAGTCGAGCATCCCCTTGCCGTAGATCTTGTCGTCGAGCACCGTGTGGCCGGGGGCGCGCTGCTCCATGAACTCGGTGAACACGCCGGCGCCGTAGGCCGCGTGCCACTCCTCGGGGAGCAGCGCCATCATCCGGTCGCGCAGCGAGCGGCCCGACCAGGTGGGGATGACGGTCCGCTCGTAGGCGGCGAGACACTCGGGCGCCACGCGGTAGGAGGTGAGCGGCCGCGAGTCGAGGATCTTGAGGTCGTCGAGGGAGTGGCAGGTCAGCTCGGGGTACGTCGGCACCGCCTTCGGACGCGGGCCGCGCTCGCCGACGATCAGCTCGCCGTCGCCGATCCAGATCGACTTGTGGCGGCACAGGTGGAGGAACGCCCGGGCGCGCAGCACCGGGGTGGAGCAGCGCCCGAGGTTGTCGCGGTAGAACTCGGTCAAGAGCTCGGCCCGCTCGCTCGAGATGGTCGGAACGGCCTCGAGGCTCGCCTGGCGCAGTCGTGCGGTGCGTTCGTTCATGGCCCTACCCTCCGATGCTCGTCTCGACCCCGCTTTGACCGAACAACTCGGCCAGCTCGCACATTCGCTCGGGCGTCGGCGCCACGGCCGCATCCATCGCCCAGGTCCGGGCCAACCGACCGACCTTGCCCGAGCCGGTGCGGTGATACGGCAGCAGATTGACCCGCCGGACTCCCGCCGTCGCCGCGGCGAGCCGGGCGGTGGCGCGGAGGTTCTCGTCGTCGTCGTTGAGCCCCGGGATCACCGGCACGCGCAGCCAGATCGGCACCCCGGTCGCCGACGCCGCGGCGAGGTTGGCGAGGATCGGCGCGAGCGGGACGCCGACCACCGCCTGGTGTCGCGCCGCGTCGAGGAGCTTGACGTCCCACAGGAGCAGGTCGGCGCGGGCCGCCACGGCCATGACGACCTCCCGCGGCGCGAAGCCGCAGGTATCGACCGCGACGTGCAGCCCGGCGCTCCGGCAGGCGGCGAGGCAGGCCAGCAGGAACGGCGCCTGGGCGAGCGGCTCCCCGCCCGAAAACGTAACCCCGCCGCCGGAGGTGTCGTAGGCAAGGCGGTCGCGCAGGACCGTGTCGAGCACGTCGTCCACGCTCCACGCTCGGCCCGCCACCTCGCGGCTCCCGGTCGGACACGCCCCGACGCACGCCCGGCAGGCGAGGCAGCCGTCGCTCCCGAGGCGCGCGCCGGCCGGCAGCGGGCCGCCCTCGCGAGGGCACGCCTCGGCGCAGGCGCCGCACTCCAGGCACCGAGCGGCGTTGACCATCACCTCCGGCGCGGCGGCGATCCCCTCCGGGTTGTGGCACCACGGGCAGGAGAGCGGGCAGCCCTTGAGGAACACCGTGGTCCGCACGCCGGGGCCGTCGTGGAACGACGCCCGCTGCACGTTGAACACGGTGCCGGTCGGCCCGGTGACGCTCATGCCTCACCCTCCTGCCGTCAACCTACGCCCTCGCGGGCCCCGTGTCTTGTACGATTGGCGAGACGGGGCTTTGCGTTTCGCACATCGCGCCGCCGAGAAGAGACGATGGCCGTCACTGCCGACCTCGACGCCACCCTGGCCGCCGCCGGCTTCGCGCTGGAGCTGTTCGACCGCCTGCCCGACGTGGTCTTCTTCGCCAAGGACCGCGAGGGACGCTACGCCGCGGTCAACGCGACGCTCCTCCGCCGCCTCGCCCGCACGACGAGCTCCGAGGTGCTCGGGCGCACCGCCCGCGACCTGTTCCCGGCGCCCCTCGGCGAGCGCTACCTCGCCCAGGACCTCGCGGTCATCCGCAGCGGCCGCGCGATCGAGGACCTCCTCGAGCTCCACCTCTACCCCGACCGCGTCGAGGGGTGGTGCGTGACCTGCAAGTTGCCCCTGCGCGGCCCCGGCGGCGATGTCGTCGGCCTCGCCGGAACCTCGCGGGACGTCCACGCCCCGGCGGCCGGCGCCGCGTCGCTCGCGGGCCTCGCCGAGGTCGTGCGGTCGATCCACGACCGCTTCGACCGACCGCTCCGGGTCGACCGCCTGGCCGCCGCCGCCGGGCTCTCGCCCTACCAACTCACCCGGCGGATCAGGTCGCTGTTCGGCCTGACGCCGGCCCAGCTCATCATCCGGGCCCGCCTCGACGCGGCCCGCTCGCTGCTCCGCGAGGGCGACGAGCCGATCGGCCGCATCGCGCTCGCCTGCGGCTACTGCGACCAGAGCGCCTTCGCCCGGCAGTTCAAGGCGGCGGTCGGCCTCACCCCGGCCCAGTACCGTGAGCGCGCCCGGAGCTGACCGCCGCGCCTGCCTCGGGTCGACCGGGATGCACCCTCACGATGCCGGTCCGGTCGGAGCGCCACGCCGCGCCCGGTAGGCCGAGGCGGCGGTCTCGTAGGCGGCGCGCATGGTCGCCGCGTAGTCGGCGAGCGGCCTGAGCTGGTCGAGGGTGAGCGCCTGGGCACCGTCGCACAGCGCCCGCTCGGGATGCGGGTGGAAGTCCACCAGCACCATCGAGGCCCCGGCGACGATCCCCTGCCCGGTGACGTGGAAGATGTCGGGCAGGCCGTCCGGCGCGATCACGAGCTTGCCGACGCTGTGCGAGGGGTCGATGCACACCGGGAGGCGGGTCTGCCGGCGGACCACCGGCACGTGGCTGAAGTCGACGAGGTTGCGGTGCGGCTCCCCGAGGTGGGTCTTCACCCCGCGCAGGCAGAAGACGATGCGTGGGTTGCCCTCGCTGGCGATGTACTCGCAGGCGTTGAGCGACTCCTCCAGCCCGATGCCCATGCCGCGCTTGTACAGCACCGGGAAGTCGCGCTGCCGCCCGACCCGTTTGAGGAGCTCGAAGTTCTGCGCGTTGCGTGTCCCCACCTGGAGCATCACGCCGGTCGGCCTGCCCGCCTCGTCGAGCGCCCGCTGGATCTCGTCGACGTGCGCGGCGTCGGTCGCCTCCATGGCGACGACGCGGATGCCGTGCCGCCCGGCCAGCTCGAAGACGTACGGCAGGCAGGCGGCGCCGAGCCCCTGGAAGTCGTACGGCGAGGTGCGCGGCTTGTACGCACCCATGCGGGTCGTGACGATCCCCTCGCGCGCCAGCGCGGCCATCATGAGGTCGACGTGCTCGCGGGTGTCGACCGCGCACAGGCCGGCGACGAGGTGCAACGAGCCGTCGTCGAAGCGGACGCCGTTGTAGTCGAAGCCGACCGTCTCGTGGGTCGGGTGGTGGCGGCCGATGAGCCGGTACTTGGCGGACACGCGCACCACGAGGCGCACCCCGGGCATCGCCTCGAAGACGTCGGCGGGCACCTCGGCAGTCGAGCCGACGAGGTGCACCTCGGTGATCGTGTGGCGGGCCCCGGCGAAGCGATAGGGCGTGACCCGCACGCCCGGGTACCTCTCCGCCGCCGCGGCGATCGCCGCCACCGCCGCGTCCTGGTCGGGCAGGTCCGGCTCGAGGATGATGATCATGGCCGTTGCTCCACCCGGGGCAGGTGGTCGAGGGAGACTTCGATGCCGTGGGTCGGGTCGGCGGTGTCCGCCAGCGTCCCGTCGAGGAAAGCCTCGTAGGCGCCGAGGTCGAAGATCCCGTGCCCGGACAGCGAAAACACGATCGTCGCCTCGCGTCCCTCCTCCCGCAGCTCGACCGCCTTGCGGACCACCGCGGCGATCGCGTGCGCGGACTCGGGTGCCGGGACGATCCCCTCGGCTGTGATGAAGAGCTGGGCGGCGCGGAAGACGTCGGCCTGCGCGACGGCCTCGGCACCGACCATGCCGGCGTCGAGGAGCGCGCTGAGGAGCGGCGCGGCGCCGTGGTAGCGCAGTCCACCGGCGTGCGAGGGCGGCGGCACGAAGTCGTGGCCGAGGGTGAACATGCGCACGATCGGCGTGAGCTTCGCGGTGTCGCCGTAGTCGAACGTGAAGCGGCCCTGGGTGAGCGTCGGGCAGCTCGCCGGCTCGACCGCGATCGCCTTGATCGGCTCGCCCGCCAGGATGTTGGGCAGGAACGGCAGGGCGAGGCCGCCGAAGTTCGACCCGCCGCCGTGGCAACCGTAGAGGAAGTCCGCCTTCTCTCCCACCATGGCGAGCTGCTTGCGGGTTTCGAGGCCGATCACCGTCTGGTGCAGCAGGACGTGGTTCAGCACGCTGCCGAGCGCGTAGTTGGTGTCGTCGCGGCCGGCCGCCTCCTCGACCGCCTCGCTGATGGCGATGCCGAGGCTACCCGGGCAGTCCGGGTCGCCGGCAAGGATCTCGCGCCCCGACGCGGTGTGCGGCGACGGGCTGGGGAACACCTCCGCCCCGAACAGCCGCATGAACGTTCGCCGGTACGGCTTCTGCTCGTAGCTCACCCGGACCATGTAGACGCGGCAGGTCATGCCGAGGAGCCGGGTGGCGAAGGCCAGGGCACTTCCCCACTGGCCCGCGCCAGTCTCCGTGGTGAGCCGCTCGATGCCGGCGAGCTTGTTGAAGTACGCCTGCGGCACCGCGGTGTTGGGCTTGTGGCTGCCGGCCGGCGACACCCCCTCGTGCTTGAAGTAGATTCGCGCCGGCGTGCCGAGCGCACGCTCCAGACGTCGCGCCCGCACCAGCGGTGTCGGCCTCCACATCGACAGGATCTCCAGCACCGGGGTCGGGACCTCGACGAACCGCTCGCCACTCATTTCCTGCTCGATGAGCTGCGGCGGGAAGATCCTCCGCAGCTCGTCGAAGGTCACCGGCTGTCCGGTCGCCGGCGAGATCGGCGGCGAGAGCCGGAACGGCAGGTCGGCCAGCGCGTTGTACCAGTGGGTGGGAAGCTCGCTGGCGGGCAGGGTGATGCGGTCGCTCGCGGCGCCGCCGTCCTTCAGGGTTGTCATGGTATGGACCTGTCGTCCCGACATTCGCCTCTCCTTTCAGAAACGAAAAGGCCCTCCGTCGCCGGAGGGCCGTGGGTTCGCGATTCGATGGGGATCAGGCCGCGGACACACGCCCTCCGGAAGCGCCGGCGTACCACCACCAGCCGAGGTTCATGTCCGCGAAGCCGTGGGTCGGCGGAAGCCCGTGTGCCGTCACCTGGATCTCCCCGGGCGATGCTCCCATCGCGGGCCACCCCTGTCAAGCCGCGTGGGGACCGACACGTCCGGCCCGTCGGCCTTCCGTCACGTCCGCTCGAGGAGACGGACGGAGACGATCATCCCGGGCGGGTGCAGGCGGCGCAGGGAGGCGACCCGCAGCGCCTCCGCTCCCCCGGGCGTGAGCGTCCCGCAGATCCGAAGCTGCACCGCCGCACCGGCCGGCTGGTCCGCGAGGAGCGCGGCGAGCCGGCGCGACAGCGCGGCCCCGTCGAGCCCCGAGGCGTCCACCGCGGCGACGGCCATCGGGCGGGCCGGCAGCTCGTGAAACGTCCAGTCGCGCAGGCGCCCGCCGACCTCCGGGTCGGGCTCGACGTCGAGCGTCACGAACCCCTTGGGCTCGAACCGCTCGGCGAAAGCGGTGCGCTCGATGGAGCCGGGGTAGATCACCGGCGCCGCCAGCGGACGCCCGGCGAGGTCGCGGGTGAGCACCTGGTGCCGGTGAATGTGCCCGGCGAGCACGGCGGCGAACCCCGGCGGGATCGCCGTGCCCGGCACGACGTCGCTGCCCGCCCGGAACACGAAGTCGGCCGGGCCGCCCGTCGCCCCCTCGACCGCCTGGTGGATGCACAGGAGGCGCACGCCGGCGGGCCGGCCGTCGCCGCTCGCCGCGACGAGCGCGGCGAACGCCGGCGCGATCCCCTCGCGGCGGCACGGGAAGCCGGCCAACGCGACGGTCGCGCCCCGCACCTCGAGGCGGACGGTGCGGGGCGCGTCGAGGACGTGGAGGCCGGCATGGGCCGCGAGCAGCGGGTACGGCAGCGCCGAGCGCTCGTGGTTGCCGGGGACGAGGACGACCGGCACGCCACGGTCGGCCACCGCGAGCAGGGGCTCGAGCGCCCGGACGACCAGGCCGGCCTTGACCCGGCTGCGGTACAGGAGGTCGCCGCCGTGCACCACCAGGTCGACCTCGCCTCGGTGGGCCGGGGCGAGCGCGCGGTCGAGGTTGGCGAAGAAGTCAGCGCCGCGATGAGGACGGTCCGAACGGGGCCGCGCGGGCAGGTCGAACCCGAGGTGGGTGTCGGCGACGAGGAGGACGCGGACCACGGCGGCAGTCTACGAGACCGCGAAGCCCGCCCGCCAACGCGCCGACCGCCGCCCGACGCCGGGAGGGCGCCGGGCGGCGAGGACACGTGTTCGTGCTACTTGATCGGCTTGAGACTGACCTCGCGGACGAAGCTGGTGCCGATGAACTCGCGCATGTCGAAGCGCTTCGACGCCATCTCCTCCTGCTTCTTCTCGTCCGTTGTGCTGTAGTGCTTGGCCTCGATCGCCTTCCACTTGTCCTCGTCGGCCGCGCTGTAGTCCATTGCCTTGCCAAATGTCGGGAAGAGCGTGCAGATCATCACGTCCCAGTCGCTCTTGCCGGACGGCGGCTGGAGGAACACCTTGCGGTCGAGGAGCAGTCCCTGCTTCTTGCCCTCGTCCGTGGTCGGCAGGAAGTTCTCCCGCAGGTACTTCATGTAGTCGTCGAAGTGCCCCGGCTTCGTCCGGTACGAGCTGCATTCCCACACCGGACCTTCGGTGTAGTGCTCCTGCGCGAAGGCCGCGCTCGCTACGACGGCACAAAGCAGACTCCCGATTGCGGAAATTCGTCTCATGGGTGTTCTCCTCCCCTTTTGTGCAACTGATACTCTGTCTAAACAACCGAATTGTCAAGCCCGGTTGCCGGCTACCCGCCCGGGGAATTGACGCGCCGCGTCATGCGATGTACAACGTGCGACTGGACGCGAGGAGGCGCCGTTGCTGCTGTCCATCGACCCCGTCGAACCCGAGCCCTGGCTGGTCGCCCGCGCCGTCCAGGCGCTGCGCCGCGGCGGCCTCGTGGTACTGCCGACGGACACGGTCTACGCCCTCGCCTGTCTCGCCGACCACGACGGCGCCATCGAGCGGATGTACGAGGTCAAGGGGATCACCCCGTCGAAGCGCCTGTCGCTGCTGGTCGCCGACATTGCGAGCGGCAGCCGCTTCGCCCGGGCGATCCCCAACCGCGTGTTCCGCGCCATGCGCCGGGTCCTGCCCGGGCCGTACACCTTCATCTTCGCGGCGAGCTCCGAGACGCCGCGGGTAATGCGACAGGCGCGCAAGACCGTCGGGCTGCGCATCCCGTCGAGCCCGATCGTCCTGGCGGTACTCGCGGAGCTCGGCGTCCCGCTGCTCACCACCTCGGTGCGCAACGACGCCGACGAGTGGGTGCTCGACCCGGCGGCGATCGAGGCGGAGCTGCGCGGCAAGGTCGACCTGGTCGTCGACGGGGGCCTGCTCGCCGCCGAGCCGTCGACGATCGTCGACCTCACCGGCGACGAGCCGGTGCTCGTCCGCGAGGGCAAGGGCGACGTCGCCGCCCTCGAGCTCTTCGACTGATTCCGCGCCTCGAGGCCGGCTCTCGCCAGCTCCTTGCGTCGTGACCGGTTTACCGCGGCGGCCGCACTTGCTATCGTCCGGTCCATGAGCGCCCGCCCCCCCTCGGCCCGCCCCTCCCGCACCCTCGTTTTCGCCTTCTTCGCCGCCCTCGCCGCCACCCTGGCGTCGGCCCAGGCGCCGGCCGCTCCGGTCGCCGCGCTGCCGGTCAACCCGCTGCTCGCCGAGTGGATGACGCCGTTCGGCGTGCCGCCCTTCGCCGACGTCAAGGACGAGCACTTCGCCCCTGCCCTCAGGGAGGCGATGGCACGCCACAGCAAGGAGGTGGAGGCAATCGCCGGCAACCCGGAGCCGCCCAGCTTCGCGAACACGCTGGAGGCGCTCGACGACTCCGGGGTGCTGCTCGACCGGGTGCGGACGGTGTTCTTCAACCTCGCGGGGGCCGAGACCAACGACAACCTCCAGGCGATCCAGAAGGAGTTCGCGCCGCTGATGGCCGCCCACACCGACGACATCCGCCTCGACGAGGCGCTCTTCCGGCGCGTCAAGGCGGTGTGGGACCAGCGCGCGACGCTCCAGCTCAGGCCGGACCAGCTCCGCCTGCTCGACGAGGAGTACAAGGACTTCGTCCGCGCCGGCGCCCTGCTCGGCCCGGAGCAGAAGCAGCGGATGCGCGACATCAACAAGGAGCTGGCCAGCCTGGCGGTGCGCTTCTCCGACAACCTCCTGAAGGAGACCAACGCCTACAAGCTGATCATCGAGACGCCGGAGGGGATCGCGGGGCTGCCCCCCGGAGTGATCGCCGGCGCCGCCGAGGCGGCGAAGGCGGCCAAGCTCGAAGGGAAGTGGGTCTTCACCCTGCACGCGCCGTCGATCTGGCCGTTCCTCCAGTACGCCTCCGACCGCGAGCTGCGGCGGCAGATTTTCACCGCCTACCTGTCCCGCTGCGACCACGGCGACGAGCGTGACAACAAGGCGGTCATCGCGCGGATCGCGGCGCTGCGGGCGGCCCGCGCCCAGCTCCTCGGCTACAAGACCCACGCCGACTTCGCCCTCGAGAAGGCGATGGCCAAGACGCCCGCCGGGGTCTACGGGCTGCTCGACAAGGTGTGGCCGCCGGCGCTCGCCGTCGCGCGGAAGGAAGCCGCCGACCTGCAGGCGACGATCGACGCGGAGGGAAGCGACTTCAAGCTCGCGAGCTGGGACTGGCGGTATTACGCGGAGAAGGTCAAGAAGGCCAGGTTCGACCTCGACGACACCCAGTTGCGGCCGTACTTCCCCCTCGACCGGGTGCGCGAGGGCGCCTTCATGGTCGCCAACCGCCTGTACGGCATCACCCTCACCGAGCGCAAGGACGTCCCGGTCTACCACCCCGAGGTCAAGGCCTTCGAGGTCAAGGAGAGAGACGGCACGCACATCGGCATCTTC
>JACQZW010000008.1 GCA_016213675.1 Acidobacteriota bacterium
GAAGCGGTCGCGCTCGATGCTCGTGCACGCGTACGCATAGGGCGAGGCGAAGTAGCTCGAGTGCTGCTGAACCGCCGCCGTCGGCGTCGGCACCGGGTCGCAGGCGTCGCCCCAGATCTGGTCGGGCGTGTGGACGGTCTCCGCCACGCGATTGTTGTTCCGCTGGCCTGGATTCGCGACGAGGTCGCAGTTGTCCTTGTCGCCGCAGACGCCGTCGTGGTCCTCGTCGTCGTGGGGGTCGGCGGGGCACACGTCACAGGCGTCGCCGATGCCGTCGCCATCGCTGTCGAGCTGCTGCGTGTCCTTGACGAGCCAGCAGTCATCGACCGGATTGGGGATGAGGTCGTCGTCGGCGTCGCCGTCGTAGAAGATGAGCACCCTCGCGGTCGCCGCGTCCGCCTCGTTGACCGGCACGCCCACCACGCTGGTGACCCGGAGCCAGGAGCCGTTCGGGTAGGGTCCGAAGGGGCTCGCCAGCCACTGCCACTTGAGGTAGCTCAACGAGGCGCTCGCCAGGCTCGCGACGTCCTCGGCGGTGCAGCACGTGTCGGGCGTGTTCGGAGTGCCGGGGACCGGGTCGGTGCAGTCGGGCTTGAGGCTGCACGTGGGGACGGACGTGCCGGAGTGCTCGAAGAGCGGCGCCAGGTACTTCGCAATCTCGTCGCCGATGAGGTTCGGCAGCCGACGACTGAGCTCGTTCGCCGCCACCTGTGCAGCGATGGGCTCGCAGAGGCCCGTGAGCCCACAGGCGAGCGCGCACTCCTCCCCGCCGCCGACCTTGATGGCGACCGCGAAGTCGCTCTGCGCGTCGTCCTTCACGGCGTCGAAGTCCGCGGCGTACGGCGTGCCCGTGGCGATCCCCTTCACGTCGAAGCGCGGCCGCCACATGTCCTTCAGGTGGAAGTTCTTCCCGCCGGGGATGAAGCTCGAGGTCCACGCCCCGTTCGGCACGCCGGGATGCTGTTGCCCCGGGAAGCCCATCGCGAGGTGCAGGCGGTTCAGGTGAAGCGCGATGTGGATGGTGCTGCACGGGAACGCGCTCGCCTCGGTGCAGAGGGTGTCGCAGCCGTCGCCGGGCAGCGGAGCCGGCGAGGCGGCGACGTCGTCGCACGTGCACACGAACTCCGCGTACGGCCCGCCCGGGGCGACGCCGGGCACATTCGAGAACGTCAGGTCGACGGGGACGTAGATGCCTGGATCGAGGACCGACGACATGGGCCAGGGTACGCACACGCCGAGCTCCGGGAGGGGACACCACTGGCCGTACAGGTAGTGCCCGAAGGCCGGGTGCGTGACGGAAATACCACCGGGCAGGGCTTCGAGCTGAAGATGGAAGGGCACGTCGCCATAGAGCGCGCCGAGCTGTGCCACGAGCGCGGCGTCCAGGGCAAGCGGCGGAGCCGAGCCCTGGGGCACTGGATCTGGGTACGTAGTCTTCACCTGGTCGATGATGTCGAAGGGTCCGGCGTCCACCTTCGCGCACACCAGGGACTGCGCCGGAATGCACTCCGGCAGCATGGGACCGGTCGTGCCATGGATCATCGCGGTCGGATGGATCCCGCCCATCTGGAGGCGCAGCCAGTCGAGCGAGCTGTCGTCGATCGAGAGGTGCCCGACGACGCCGACGGTGCTCGCGGGGATCGGCTCGGCCGTGCCGTTGTCGAGCAGGTTCCACTGCATGAGCGCTGGCTGCGTGCACCCTGCGGCGCCGACCGCGAGGGCGACCGCTGCTAGCGCGAGCCGCGTCGCCCGCGCGTGGCGTGGATGATCAGGTCCCAGCCAACCTGAAGCGCGCGACGCTGCTCTGCTGCTCTGCTGCTCCGCTGCTCTGCTGCTCTGCTGCTCTGCTGCTCTGCTGGCTCATCGCAACCCCGCCTCCGTTCGCACGTCTCGACCGCGAGGCTACCTAGCCACGGCGGCCCCATGGAAGGGTGAACGCACAAAGTTCCGTTTCGGATGTAGGTGTCCGTGTGTGTCGGGCCCGCACCACGGGTGAAAGCCCTCTGATCCATGGATCGACCCGCGACGCGAGGCAGTTGCGTGAAAAGTGCGGACTCGTACGGACGGTTGTCATGCAAATGTATACAAGTGCGTCACCCGGGCGTGCGGAGCCGGCCGCGAGCCAGGTCCTCGACGCGCTCGAGTTCGGCACGCCGGCTCGCGTCGCGAGCCAGCGCGAGGCAGCGGCTGATGCTCCGCCTCTGCCCGTGCGTCGCTCGGAGCGTCGGCCGCGCTCGCGATGGTGTGGCGAGTGCGCGCGCGCAGCCGCGGGCCGGCCCGCCCGGCGCCTCGGACGCCGCCGTCGGCGTCCACGGGGGCGTAGATCATTCAAGGGCTCCGAGCCGGTCTGTGGCGCCTGCGGAGGCGAGCGCGGACGGCGGCTTCGCGGCCAAGACGGCGGCCAGGGCGACGTGACTCGAAGCGCCGAGAGCGCGTGGACGCGTGCCGCAGGCGGCTCTGCGACCGGCACCCACGCCGAGCGCTCCGTGCCGGCCGAGCTCGTGCCGCCGGGCATCCCGCAGCCGCCCGCGGCGCCCTAGGAGCGCGCGGGTCCCGGGCCCCCTCGACCGTTCGAGGTTGACACGGGTCACTCGACACGGCTGCAATGGGCCGGTGAGCTCCTCGCGCCCGGGTCCGTACGCGCGTGCCGCGACCCTCGCGGTCCTCGCGGCCGGCGCGACCTGCGCGGTTGGCTGCGTGAGCGGCGAGGATCCGCCGGCACCGCTGCCCGAGCCCGGGTTCAGCGTGTTCGAGAACTACCCGGACGGGCCCTACGGCGTGGGGATCGGCGACGTCATCTCACCCTTCGTGTTCCGGGGCTACGTCCGCCCCGAGGTGGACAAGGGCGAGGCGCACCGCCTGGAGTTCGGGCTCGCCGACTTCTACAGCGGCGAGGAGGCGCTGTTCCCGCAGGACTCGCCCTTCGGGGCCGGCAACCCGAAGCCGGTCGCCCTGCTCGTCAACGTGGGCGCGGTGTGGTGCACGCCCTGCCAGTACGAAGCCTCGAAGATCCTGCCCGGCGAGCACGCGAAGTACGCGCCGCGCGGCGGCGAGTTCCTCATGAACCTCGCGCAGAGCGCGGCGCCCGGGGAGCCGGCCACGTGGACCGACCTCGACAACTGGATCAAGGCCTACGACGTCGGGTATCCCGCCGTGCTCGACGAGAAGGGGCAGCTCGGCGCGCTCTTCGACCCCAACTCCTACCCCGCCAACGTCATCATCGACACGCGCACGATGCAGATCGTGGAGAGCGTCTCGGGCGTCCCCCAGGAAACCTTCTGGACCAAGTTCGAGGCCCTGCTCGGCCCGCCCTAGAGGCGGGCGTGGGGCGGCACGCGCGCGCGGGCGAGGGCCCGACCGAGAGCCCCGCCCCGGAACGTGGAGCCACGCCGATGTCCGAACCGCACAAGCCGCCCACGCGCACGTCGCCCCCGAAGCCGAGCACCAAGGCGGGCCCCGTGCCCGACAAGCGGGGGACACCGGTCGACGAGGCGACGCTCGATCCCGACTCGCTCAGCTGGAGCGTGCCGCCACCGCCGCCCGCGAGCCCCACGGCCGACACCCCACCGCCCGCCGCCGCCAAGACGGCCGCGGGCCCCGCGCCGCTCGGCGGGGC
>JACQZW010000075.1 GCA_016213675.1 Acidobacteriota bacterium
GCCCGCGGCCCCATTGAAGCGCTGGTGGGAACGGAATGGGGGCTTGCATCCAGGTTGCGCGCACCGACGCAATCCGGACAGTGATTCCGACGGAAGGTGGACAGCGGTTCCGATCGAAGGTGGACAGTGATTCCGACGGGAAGCCGGACAGCTCGGGTGGGGTCGTCGGAATCGGTGTCCGGCTTCGTCGGATTACGCAGCGCTCGCCCTGGCATGGCCCCAAGTGTCATGCAGCACGGACGGGGTTGGACAGGGACGGCGGCAGCGAGGCGCTGCTCCGGTCAGCCTCGCGCGGGAATCGGGGCGCTTCGTAACTGCGGGAATCTGGGTGTCCCTTGACACCCGGCGGGCCTCCGGCCGTGGGCATGCCCCGGAATCGCAGCGTCGTGGCTCCCTTGGCCTTCACCCGCCGCATGTTATCCACACGTACCGCACGGCGGTCTCGTCGGCCAGGGGCGAGTCGGCCGGCGGGCTGATCCGGATCTCGAGGGGGAACTCGCCGGCTTCCAGCGGGAAGAGGGAGATCGAAAGGACGCCCGCACCGGCCGCCGGTACGCGCGTGACGAGCTTCTCCGGCAGCACGCGGAGGGGTCCAGCGGCCGAGACCGTGACCCTTCCGAGCTCGACGGGCCGGGCGTTGGCGATGCGGAGCTCGGCTCGCGTCCAACGGCCGAGGGCCATCGCCACAGGCTCGAAGGAGCAGTCCAACTCGTCTAGCGCCTCGGCGAGGGCCGAGTCGTTTGCCAGCGCGGCGGTCAGCTCCGCTTGCTCGAGGCCGAGCGTCGCCGCCATCGCGGCGGACCGCCCGGCCAGGGCCGGGAACTGCCGCCGCAGGAGGCGGGCCTCGCGCGCCACCTCGCGCTGGACGGCCGGAGCGAGCGCCTCGAGCTCGCGCTCGATGGCATCGTGGTCGCCGAAGTCGATCGTGCGGAGAGAGCCCGCCACGTACGGATCGAAGGACGCCTCGCCGGCTGCCCCTTCAAGCATCACCGACGCCTGAGATGCCGGAACGAAGGCCATGCGGTTGCGGATCGCCAACGCCGGGAAGAAGTGCACGAAGTCGCGGCTCCCGAAGAGATCCCGCCTGGACGGTGGACCGTACGCGTCATCCTCGCCGGGACTCCAGTAGACCCGCAGGTAGAACGCCCAGCCCATGACGCGCTGGTCGATGACCTTCAGGCCGATGTTGGGAGGGATACATGCCTCTAACAGGCGGGCGTAACGCCGCGCCAGTTGCACGGAGCGATGGTCGGCGACCTCGTAGAACCGGTGTACCTCCAGCCGTGCGTGCGGCGAGATCAAGCCGACCAGCTTCGCGACCACTCCCTCGAGCGTCTCGTCCTTCTGGCCCAGGAACAGCTCTACCTTCATGGGTACCCCCCGATTTCGAGCGCCTGCTCGTAGACGTCCAGTGTCCGTTCGGCGATCCGGGACCAGTTGTACCCGGCGGCCGCCTCGACCGCACCCCTGCCAGCGGCTTCCCGCGCGGCCGGATCGGCAAGGAGCCGAGCGAGCGCCGCCGCCAGGGACAGGTGATCCTCGGCAGGCACGAGCGCCCCGATCCGAGTGCTGACGACTTCAGCCAGGCCGCCGACCGCGGACGCCACCACCGGCCGCCCGCAGGCCATGGCTTCGAGTGCGACGATGCCGAACGGCTCGTACCGGCTGGGGATCGCGACGACTGCCGCGCGTTGGAATGCCGCCACGAGGTCGTCGCCCTGAGCCCAGCCGGCGAACCGCACGGCCGGGCTCGTCCCGAGGTAGTGCGTCAGCCGCCGGAGGTACAGCTCGCTTTCGCCGTCTCCCACGATGTCGAGGCGGGTTTCCGGGTCCCGTGCCAGGAGGGCGGCGTGCGCTCGCAGGAGGACGTCGGCGCCCTTCTGGGGAACGAGGCGGCCGACGAAGAGCAACGAGCCGTCGTCGGCCGGCCAGTCCGCGGCCGGCCGGAACACGGTGCCGTCGACACCGTTGGGAATGACGTGGATCCGCCCGCGGTCCGCGCCGCGCTCCGCCAGCTCGTCGAGGACCGAGGCGCTGTTGACGATGACGGCCGCGGCCTTCGCCAGGCCCTCGGCTTCCCGGCACCGTCCAGGGTCGGCCTGCTGAGGCAGGTGCACGTTCATGACGAGGGGGACGCCGAGCTCCGAGGACGCGGCGATGCCGGGGCGCGCGGCCATCCAGTCGTGGGCGTGGACCACGTCGGCGGAAGGCCGCAAGGAGCCAATCGCGCCGGCCGCGAGCCGACCGAACTCGTCCCAATACGTCTCGTGGGAGGAGGCCTTCGGGACGCCGACCGGGACGAGGGTGAGGCCGGGCGGAGGCTCCCGGTAGGCGGGCATCGCCGGCACCAGGAGGCTCACGGCGAGGCGCTTCGACAGCTCACGCGTGACGGCTTCGACGTGGCGTCCGAGTCCGCCGCAGACGTAGGGCGGGTACTCCGACGCGATCATCGCGACGCGGCGGAGCGGTCGGCCGAGGCTCACGGGGGCGGTCCATCGAACGCGACACGGAAGCCGATCGTGGCGCCGCGGTCCGTCGGCGCGTTCGCCCGTCTCATCGCGCAGGTGGCGCTCCATCGGTCCGACGCCCAGTCGCCGCCGCGGATGACCCGCGGCCCACGTGCATCGTCGGCCTCCCGGCCGTCGCCACACTCGTAGGGGTAGGCCCGGCGCAGTGTGGAGCACCACTCCCAGACGTTGCCGGCCAGGTCGGCGACGCCGAGCACGCTGTCGCCGGCGGGCGAGCTCGTATCGACCGGTACCGTGCCGGCGCTGCCGGCCTCGAGGGTGTTGGCGGCGCCGGAGAGCCACTCGTCGCCGAACGGCCAGCGACGCACGGTCTCGCCGCGGGCGGCGCGCTCCCACTCGGCTTCCGTCGGCAAGCGCCCGCCTGCCCAACGGCAGTAGGCGAGTGCATCGAACCAGCTCACTGCGACGACGGGGTGGTCGTCGAGGCCGTCCGGGAAGCTTCGGGTCAACGGAGACCACGCCTCGCGCTCGCCGAGCGTGCCGCCACCCCACGGCACCTCGTAGCCCACCGCCTCCACGAACCGCCAGTACTCCGCGTTGGTCGTCGGGTAGCGAGCGAGGTAGAAGCCGGCCACCCCGACCGCGTGGCGCGGCCGCTGGAAACGGATGTCCACGCTTGGGATCCGGCCGTCGAGTCGCTTGGCTTCCGCGGCATCGATGCCGAGCGTGACGGAGCCGGGTGGGATCCAAAGCGCGCCGTCCCGGAGACCGCAGCGGGTGGCTTGCGCCGCATTCCCGGGGAAGGCCGGTGTGTCGGGGCCCGCAGGAGGGCGAGCCCCCGGCAACGGCGGCTCGCGCGTTGGCCGTTGCACGCCCAGGAGCGCGCGACGTAGCTCTGCGATGGCGGCCGGCCGGTCCTTCCCGACCAGGTCGGCGTAGAGGGTCGCGGCGAGTAGGGGCGGGACCGGCACCTTCTCCACGACGATCGGGACGAGCCGGCCTCCGGACCGCGCGAACGCTGCGGACCACTCGGCCTCCACGAACCGCCGGCCGACGGACTGGGGCGAAAGCAGGAGCACGAGGCGCTCGGCCCGCGCCAACGCGTCGTTCATTCTCAGGACGAAGTTGTCGCCGACCGCGAAGTCGTAGACATCGCACATGGTGGAGAGGCCGAGCTCCTTCCGGAGAACGAAGTCGACCCACTCGGCCCAGGCGCGGTCACCTCCAGCGTGACTGATGAACACGTCGAGGCGGTCGGCTTGCATTGCGCCTCCCTGGATTGCGGACCCTTCAATACCACGGAAGCAGGCCGCCGCCAAATGGGGTGGGTGGTTGTCCGCGGCTGGTCGCCCCCGTCTTGCGAGGTTGCTTGCCAGACCGCCCTGTGGCTGCAAGCCTGGCCCTCTCCCGCACGCGGGAGAGGGGACCTGTACGGAGCGGGCTCGCTGCGCTCGCCCTGGCGTGGCCCCACAAGCCGTGCAGGGTGGGGCTCGATCAGTGGCGATGGGGGATAGGTCGCGCCGGGCAGGCGGCCTCGGGGCGGGGTTCTCGATGGAGGCGGCCCTGTGGGCTTGGGGGAAGGCAGGAGACCCCTCGTCGCTCGGGCTCCTCGGGGTGATAGCGGCGACGAGCTGCCGTGTCCGGCTGGCGGCACGTCGGGATTCCTCGGATTCGCGTGGCCGTTCACACTTAGATGCGGGCGGTGGGGTTCGAGTTGACAGCGGCCCGACCGGGACCCAGGATCGACGGGGAGGGGGCGGCCATGGACGACGACCCGAAGCGCACGCCTCAAGAGGGCGCGAGCGACGACGAGCAGGCGCCCCTCGCGAAGGTGCTCCCGATGTACCTGGACGGGGACGTGGTGGACGAGAACGGTGAGTGGCTGGGGCACATCAGCTATCGGCGCGGCCTGCCACGCCACCTGTGGCCGACGCCCGAGCAACAGCGGGAGCAGATGCGCTCGTTGCAGAGGTTGCTCGCCACGGAGGACGA
>JACQZW010000076.1 GCA_016213675.1 Acidobacteriota bacterium
ACGAGACGCCCCCGTCCGGCGCGTTGCCGCCGCACCGCGGGCGAAGACGACCTGTTCCCGGCCCCAAGCCGTACGCCGTACCTCGCCCACAGTCCCGACCCGATGACATCCCCCACGCTGAGACGGCAAGCGGCGTACCTGGCCGCCATTATTCACCGCGCGGCGGCGTTGCCAAGCCGCAACGCGGCATCCTGCGCCCGCACGCCTCCGCGGGCAGAGAGAGTAGGTGCGAGCGTGTCGGCCCAAGCCAATGCTCAGGTCCCAACCAAACGGAAGAGGGCAACCCGAGGGCTGCCTTTTCCAGCCGGAGCTCACCCGTCCTAGTCGATCCGGCTGAGGCCGAGCGCGCTCGGTGCGGTCGCCGTGGGAGCGACGAGTATGTACTTACCACCCGGGCTGACCGCTTCCACGGCGCCCGGGACCGCTTTCTCGGTCGTCACGACCAGATCGGCCCCCTGGCGACTCTGAAGGTGCACGACCGTGGAGCCGGACGTCGAGGCGGAATCGCCGCTCGCTTCCAGATGCAGGACCGCACCTCCGCGAAGGGGCATCAGCAGGCCGTCGCCGAGCTCTTCGTTCGCGATCATCGCTGCCGGCACGGCTCCGGCGTCCTCCGGCGCCTTGGTCAGCTCGCCCTTCAATTCGAAGGCCTCCCAGCCTGCGGAGCCGCTGACCCACAACGTGCCGTTCTCTTGATGGACTATCTCGCCCAGCGGCCAGTGGCGCGGGTGGAAGGTTCTATATTCGGACTCCGCGGCTCTTGCGCCCTCTGCGGCTGCGGGCTTAAGGACCACGTGAATCCCCTCGGCCCACCGGATCACGGCGGCTACGCCGGAGTCGTCGCCGGCGACCTCGACCTCGGGCGTATCCAGGTTGAGCTGGCCATATGTGCCCGTGTCGACGACGTCGAGCTCGATCTCCCCGCTCACCTTGCTGATGGGGCCTCCGGTTGTGCCGGCGGCGAAGTTGAGCCTCTGCCCCGCCGCCCAACAGGCCGCCCAGCGGCCGCCGTCCTCCGAAACGTCGACATCCGTGCCCTCCGCGCTGGCAGGTACGACGGAGGCGGAGTCCCAGACGACGCGCGCCGCCTCCCGCGCGGTCGGATCGGTCGACAGGATCCGCCAGGCGTAGCCATCCTCCTTGGCGCCGCCGACGAAGACGGAGACGGCCAAGGAGCCTGTGCCGAGCAGCCTGATGCTGTTCACTCGCATGTCGCTCACATCGAAGGCCGACGGCTTGCCGGAAGGCTGTTCGATGATCAGTCGCGAGGAGAAGCCCTCGTCGGGGCCGACGGCAGCCGCGACCGTTCCGTCATCGGCGATCGCACCGTGGATGAACTGCTCGCCGGTCCGGGTCGCGAGTGCGAGGCTCGTCGTCGGTGCCGTCGGAACCCCGCTCGCGACGGCAATCGACGCGGAGAAGCTAATCAGGGCCAGGAATGGCGATCTCACTCAGCACCCCCCGGGGACCGTCTGGGAATTGGTCGGTTGGCTATCCGTCGACGCGAAGTACTCCCGGCGATGGCCCGACGCATCCCTGTATGTTAGGTGAAGGGGTCGCCGAAGGAGTGGCCGCTGTTGTTCACGCTGCCGATCCTCCGGCCGGCCTCGATGGTGGTGTTTCGCCGGACGAGAGCCTGGTTGGGGACCATGTGGCAGTAGGTGGCCGTCGACTGATCCCCGTGTCGGACCGTCACGGACCAGCCGCACTCCCCATTGTTGCCCACCTGGATGACCGTCCCAGATCCGAAGCTGTAGACCGGGTCGTTGCGATCCGCCTGGATGTCAACTCCACCGTGGCTCGGCCGCTACGTGATCTGAATGGTCTCGCAGGTGAGATGTTGCACGTCCGGACCCCAGCACACCTGGATCTCGGCGACCTGACGAATGTGGATTGTCGTCCATCGCGCGAACGCCGGTGCCGAGCAGGCTACGAATAGAAGTGCGAGTAGGCAGCGCAGGAGCTTCACGCAACCCACCTTTCGGTGAGGGACTGCAGCACCTCTGTGACAATCGTCGACCTCAGGGTCGGCAGGGCGGGAGGCTGCGTATCACGTCCACTACCCTTGACAGAGCCCGGCTGGGGTCGCACCCTTGAAGCCGGCCGAGCAGGGAGGTGGCGTGATGGCCAGAGGAACGTCCTGTACCGCGTTGCGGTTCATCGGGGTTGGGGTGGTCGTGGCGCTCTGCGCCCTTGCTGCGGCGACCGCCGACAGTCCGGCCATCCCGGCCGTCTACCCCATCCAGGAGCAGCTCGTCGACGCGAACGGCGTGCTCATCTACACCGTGTCGATCGGCCGCGGCGCGCCGCTGGTCATCGTGCACGGCGGTCCCGGCGCCTCGCACGACTACTTCCTGCCCTACCTGCTGCCGCTCGCC
>JACQZW010000077.1 GCA_016213675.1 Acidobacteriota bacterium
CCGGTGCGGGGGCGCTCGCCGGGGTGGCGGCACGGCGAGGCGAGGCGGCCGCGGGGGGGGCGGGGACGGTCGGGATCGCGAGGCTCGCGGCGCCGGCGACGGGTGCGGCGCTCGACCCAGGGGCGGCGCGGGCGGCGCTCGGCGCGGCGCTCGCGGCGGCGACCGGGGCGGCGTCGGGCGAGGCGGCGGCGAAGCGGCTGTTCAAGGCCTCGGACACCGTCGGGATCAAGCTCAACTGCCTGGGCGGGCGGAACCTGTCGCCGCGCGTCGAGCTCGTCGAGGCGCTCGTCGGCCTGCTCCGCTCGGCCGGCGTCGCGCCGGCGCGGATCGTCGTCTTCGAGCGCTCGAGCCGCGAGCTGCAGCGGGCGGGGTTCGCGATCCGCCGCGACGGCGGTGATTACCTCTGCCACGGCATCGACAACGACTACGACAAGGAACCCTCGACGTCGGGGGCGATCGGCTCCTGCTTCGCGCGTCTGGTGTCGACGACGTGCACCGCGCTCGTCTCGTTCGGCGTCGTCAAGGACCACGACCTGTCGGGGGTGTCGGCCGGGTTGAAGAACCTCTACGGCCTGATCCACAACCCGAACAAGTACCACGACAACAACTGCGATCCCTACGTCGCCGACGTGCTGCGCCATCCCTTCGTCCGCGGCAAGCTGCGCCTCACGGTGCTCGACGGCGTGACGGCGCAGTGCCACGGCGGCCCGGCGTGGCGTCCCGACGCGTGCTGGCCGCTCGGCCTGGTCGCCGCGTCGACCGACCCGGTCGCGGGCGATGCCTGGGCGTGGCGGATCATCGATGCGGAGCGGACCAGGCGCGGGATGCCGACGCTCGCGCAGGCGAACCGCCCGCCGCGCTTCCTCGCGACCGCCGCGGGCTACGGCCTCGGCGTCGGCGACCCGGCGGCGATCAAGGAGGTCCGCGCATGACGCAGGAGCGCCGCAGGCCCGAACAGCCCCGACTGGGCGTCGCGCGCTCCAGGCGCGCCGGGGTTGCTTCGCGAGCTTCGCTCGCTCGCAATGGTGGAGTGGGCGACGTGCTCCGGGAACGATGCGCTTCTGTGGAGCGCGCCCTCCGGGCGCGCTCCCAGAGCGATAACGCTTGGACGAGCACGCGCCGAGCGCGCGCTCCACGGAGACATGCCCTTGCGGGGTGGGCGCGGACTGCAGGCGTGGCGCGCGCTCCACAGAGACCTCCCGGGGCGGTCCGATGAAGCTCGGTGTCAGCAGGCGGGAGGTGATCGTCGGGGCGTGTGCCGGCGCAGCGACGCTGCTGCACCGCCCGGCGGCGGCCCGCCCGGCGGCCGCGGCGCCCGTCGAGACGGAGGACCTGCCGGCCCGCGAGGCCTCGTGGTACAAGAAACTGCCCGAAAACCGCGTCGAGTGCCAGCTCTGCCCGCGCGCCTGCCAGGTCGCCGACGCCGAGCGCGGCGGCTGCGGGGTGCGCGAGAATCGCCAGGGCACCTACGTGACGCTGGTGCACGGCGCCGCCTGCACCGTCCACCTCGACCCGATCGAGAAGAAGCCGCTCTTCCACGTGCTGCCCGGCGCGAGCGCGCTGTCGTGGGCCACCGCCGGCTGCAACGTCGAGTGCAAGTTCTGCCAGAACTGGGAGATTTCGCAGTTCCGCCCGGAGCAGGTGCCGTTCCACCCTCTGCCGCCCGACGACCTCGCGGCGGCGGCGCAACGAGCCGGCGCACCGCTGCTCGCCGCGACCTACTCGGAGCCGGTGGTGTTCTGGGAGTACGTGCGCGACACCGCGGCCGCCGCCCGCCGGCTCGGCGTGCGCACCGTCGCGGTCAGCAACGGCTACATCCAGGAGAAGCCGCTCACCGACGTTCTGCCGCTCCTCGCCGCCGTCAAGGTCGACCTCAAGAGCTTCCGCGAGCCGTTCTACCGCGACATGGTGCGCGGCGAGCTGAAGCCGGTCCTGGCGGCTCTCGAGACGATCCGGAAGCGCGGCACCTGGCTCGAGATCGTGGTCCTGCTGATCCCGACCCTGAACGATTCGCCGGAAGAGGTCCGCGACCTCGCCCGCTGGGTGAAGGCCAACCTGGGCGCCGAGGTCCCGGTGCATCTCACCCGCTTCCACCCCACCTACCGGCTCACGAACCTGCCGCCGACGCCGGTCGCGACCCTCGAGCGGTCGTGGGAGATCGCCCGTGCCGAGGGGCTGCAGTTCGTCTACGTCGGCAACGTCCCGGGGCATCCCGGCGAGCACACCGCCTGTCCCGGCTGCGGCGCCCGCCTGATCCGCCGGGTGTCGTTCCAGGTCCTGGAGAATCGGATCGCAGGCGGCCGCTGTCCCGATTGCAGACGCCCCATCCCCGGGGTCTGGAGCTGACCGCGGCGCAAACCAGCGCGTGGGGAATCCGTAGAAGGAGCGGGCAGGGACGATACGCGGGCACGGTGCCGCAACGGCGACGACGACATGCAGAATGGTCAACCACGCAGGAAGGGCTTCAATCAGTCGATGTTCGACTACTTCGACGGGGTCAGGAGCGAAGACCTCCGCCGGCTGTTCGACCGCGACGCCACTCGGGCCTACCGGGTCCTGACCCGCGACCACGCCGAGGCGGAACCGGCCGGCCGCATCGCGCGCTTCTTCCACCGCGCCAAGGTCCTGTTCCTCGGGATGTCGGCCAAGCTCACGCCGGCGCGGCGGCTCCTCTTCGTCCTCGCGCTGCTCTTCGCGTTCCTCGGCCAGGCCAAGTTCCGCGCCGTGATCGACGAGGCGAACGTCCAGGTCGACTTGTCGCCGCTCTGGTTCCTCCTCGCCGTCGCCACGCTCGTCTTCCTCCCCGCCCTCGAGCTCGTCGACCGGGTCCTCGTGCGCGACGAGCTCGAGGTGGCCCGGCAGCTCCAGCGCGACCTCCTGCCGAAGGCGATGCCCGCGGTGCCGGGGTTCGCCTTTGCCCACTCCTACCGGACCGCCAACGAGGTCGGTGGCGACTACTACGACGTGCGCGTCATGGCCGACGGCCGCGTCGGGCTCGTCATCGGCGACGCCAGCGGGCACGGGATGGCCGCCGGCCTGCTCATGGCCACGGCGCACGCCGCCCTCAACCTCGCCGTCGAGATCGACCCCCGGCCCGAGCTCGTCGCCACCCTGGTCAACCGCGTACTGTGTCGCACCGGCGACCGGCACGCCTTCATGAGCCTGTTCTTCGCCGTCCTCGACCCGGCCTCCGGCGACCTCGACTACGTCTGCGCCGGCCACCCGTTCCCGCTCCACCGCCGGCCGTCCGGCGCGTCGACCGAGCTCGGCACCGGCGGGCTGCCGCTCGGCATCCGGGAGTCGGTCGAGCTCGTCACCGGGAGCGCCCGCCTCGAGCCCGGCGACACGCTCCTGCTCTACAGCGACGGGCTGCCGGAGGCGATCGACCGGGCCGGCCGGGAGTTCGGGTTCGAGCGGCTCCGCACCCTCCTGACCCCCGGCGGCGAGCCTGCCGCGCTGCACGGCCGGGTCATCGCCGCCCTCGAGGCGCACCTGGCCGGCGAACCTCCGCAGGACGACGTCAGCGTCCTGGTCGTCCACCGCCAGGCGACCTGAGCGGGCGCGATGACGAGTGGCGGGCGGGCCCTTCCCCCCGGTGCTACCCTCGGTTCGAGGACGATCATGAGCCACGCCTCGTGCTTCCTGCTGCCCGGCCTGCTCGCCGCGTCGCTCGTCGTGGTCGCGCCGGCCGTCGGCCAGGATGCCCGGTTCGACGCCCGGCTCGACGTCAACCGCGTGCTCCTCACGGCGCGGGTCCTGGATCGCCACAACCACCCGATCCTCGGCCTCGGCCCGGCCGACTTCCGCGTCGAGGTCGACGGCGAGGCGGCGACCGTCGAGTCGGTCGAGTGGGTGCCCGGCTCGACCGCCTTTCCCGGCGGCCTGCCCCCGGCCGAGGCCGTGGCGGCGGGCGTCCCGCCGGCGCTCCCCGGCCGGCTCGTCGTGTTCTTCTTCCAGAACGACTTCGGCTTCTCCCGGTCGCGCCTCGTCGGCCTGATGCGGATGGCGCCGCGGGCCCGGCGGTTCCTCGATTCGCTCACCGAGCGGGACCTCGTGGCGATCCTCTCGTTCGACTCGCACCTCAAGCTGCAGGTCGACTTCACCACCGACCGGATCAGGCTCGAGGACGCCATCGAGCCTCGCGCGCTGCTCCGCGAGCCGGGCAGGCTGGTGCCGGGATTTCACCCCTCGCTCGCCACCTGGTTCGATCACGAGGCGGCGCTGCGCGCGGCGTCGCCCGAGCGCGCCCTCCTGGTCACCGCCCGGGCGCTGCGCGAGCTGCCCGGGGCGAAGACGCTCGTGCTGTTCGGCTGGGGGCTCGGCCACCTCTCGCCGTCAGGGGTGCGCATGGATCGGGACTACGAGCCGGCCCGTCGCGAGCTGCTCGCCGCGGGCGTGACGGTCTTCTCGATGGACGTCACCGACGCCGACTACCACTCGCTGGAGGTCGGGCTCGAGCAGGTCGCCGAGGACACCGGCGGGTTCTACGCCAAGACGCACCTCTTCCCCGACATCGCGATGGCCCGCCTCGACGAGGCGATGCAGGGTCACTACGAGCTGGTGTTCGAGCGACCGGTGCCTCGCCGCGGACCGGGCGTGCTCGAGGTCACCCTCGTCGGGCTCAGTGGCACTGTGCTGACCCGCTCCTCGCTAGAGTAGGGAGCTTGCTGTGGAGCTCGCCCTCCGGGCGTGCTCCCACGCGGCTGTGCACACGCCACGAGAGCACGCGCGGAGCGCGCGCTCCACAGAGACCCTTGGGAGTTGGCGCTGCCTGTTGCGACTAGTCGAAGCAGCCTACCCGGGTAGGAGCCAAGACGACGAAGGCCGGTGACAAGCGCCGCCGTTCGCGTTCCAGGCACCGGGCCGCGGGTCGGTGTGCCGGCTACTGGACGGCGAGCAGCTCGACCTCGAAGACCAGGGTCGCGTTCGGCGGGATGCGGGGCGGCGCGCCCGGCTCGCCGTAACCCAGGGCCGGCGGGATGATCAGCTTGCGCTTGCCGCCGACCTTCATGCCGGCGACGCCCTCTTCCCATCCCTGGATGACCTGGCCGCCGCCGATCTTGAACGGGAACGGCTCGCGGCGGTCGTACGACGAGTCGAACTTGGTGCCGTCGGTGAGCGTCCCGACGTAGTCGACCATGACGGTCTTGCCGGTCTTCGCCTCGGCGCCCTGGCCGACCTTGAGGTCGACGTACTTCAGGCCCGACGCGGTGGTGATCACCTTCTCCTTGGCCGGCGACTTGGTAGGCTCCGCCGCCAGGGTGGCCGTCGTCACGAGGATGACCGCAAGTGCCAGCAGGCACGAGTTCTTCACGATGGACGTCTTCGTCATTGCCGTGTTCTCCCCCTCGGTGCCACGCGCCGAGCCCGTCCTGAATGATACCCCGTCTCCCGACGCTGGAGTCAAGTTCGCCGGAAACTAGCGCTTGGCGCCGAGCTTGTCGACCAGCTCGACGTACGCCTGCATCGCCGCGTCCTTGCTCATCCCCCGCCGCGTGGCCCAGGCGTCGTACTTGGCCTTGCCCACGAAGTCGAACATGCCGGGCTCGTCACCCTGCACGTCGCCGGTCGTGGCCTGCTTGTACAGGGCGTAGAGCTGGAGCAGGACGTCGTTGGACTGCTCGGGCAGGCTCTTGGCGCGACCTGTCGCCTGCTCGAAGTCGGTCTGGAGGCTCATCTGGCATTCCCTCCCTCACTGAGGACGGAATCCTATCACCGCCGCCCACCGACCCAGGGTGGGCGAGGGCCGGTGCTCGGTGGCGGTCCTGTGTGGGATGGCCGGGGAATGCTGTCGGCGGTCGGCTGTCAGCCTTCGACCCGGCTAGCGGGGAGAGACGACGTCCCCGGTCTCCTGTCTCCGGTTCCATCTCCCAGGTCCCCGGAGGCCAGCGTCTCGCCCTGCACGCCGACGACCACGTACGACAGCGGGACCGGGCGCGACGCCCTCGCCACCGCCGCCTGCGCCAGCTTCAGCAGACCCGAGCAGCACGGCACCTGCATGATCGCGACGGTGACGCCGCGTACCCCGCCCGCGTCGATCATCGCGACCAGCTTCTCGAGGTAGACCTCCTGGTGGCTGTCCAGCTTCGGGCAAGCGATCGCCAGGGCCCGGCCGGCCAGGAAGTCGCGGTGGAAGTCGCCCACCGCGAACGCCACGCAGTCGGCCGCGAGCAGCAGCTCCGCATCGTGGAAGTATGGCGCGGTCGGCGGCAGCAGGTGGAGCTGGACCGGCCACTGGCGCAGCTCGGACGGGCGCGGCGCGGAGGCTTCCGAGGCCGCGGGCACGACGTCGGCCCAGCTCATCGTCCGCGAGCCGGGACAGCCGCCGGTCTGCGCCTGCGGGTGAACGATCGGCGCGACCACCGGCTGGACTGCCGGGAGCATCGGCGCCACGCGCGGCGACGGTGGCCGGCCTGCCGCCAGGTGACGCGCGACGGCCGCCTCGTCGAACGCCGCGGCCTCGACGCGCTCGATCGTGATCGCCCCGAGCGGGCAATGGCCGAGGCACGCGCCCATGCCGTCGCAGTAGACCTCGCCGACCAGCCGGGCCTTGCCGTCGATGATGGCGATGGCGCCCTCGGCGCAGGCGGGCACACACTGCCCGCACCCGTCGCACTTCTCCTCGTCGATCCTGATCAGCTCACGAACCGGCATCAGTTCCCCCCAGTCCGGCAGCATCGCCGAACGCATCGCCTCCCGCCTTGACCCCGATCAAGAGAAGCCGGAACCCGACAGCCGAGAGCCCTCGCCCGTCGGCTGTCAGCTACAATCAGGCACCGCGCCGAACGCAGCGATCTACACCTCCCGCGCAAGAGCGTTCGGCGTCACAGGAGCGAGGGATGCCGAACTTCGACGTCATCGTGCTGGGCTGCGGCCCCGCGGGCGAGCGCGCCGCGATCCAGGCCGCCAAGGCCGGGAAGCATGTCGCGGTCATCGAGCGCGCCCACGTGGTCGGCGGCAACCGCGTCAACTGGGGCACGGTGCCGTCCAAGACGCTCCGCGAGTCGGCGCTCTTCGTCCTCGCCCTGACCCGCAACAAGCTCCACGGCATCAGGACCGAGATCGCCGGCGAGATCACCGTCGCCGACTTCATGTACCGCGAGAAGAACGTCGTCCAGCGCGAGCTGGACCTCATCAACGAGTCGCTCGACCGTTACCGGATCCAGGTCTTCCAGGGCCACGGCCGGTTCGTCGACCCGCACACCGTCTCGGTCAGCGGCGTCGACGGGCTGGTCCGCACGCGGTTGACGGCCGACACCATCCTCATCGCGACGGGCTCCTCTCCGAACCGGCCGGACGACGTGCCGTTCGACCGCGAGACGGTTTTCGACTCCGAGAGCATCCTGCGGCTCCCGCGCATGCCCCGCTCGATGCTGGTGCTCGGCGCCGGCGTGATCGGGATCGAGTACGCCTCGGTCTTCGCGGCCCTCGGGCTGCAGGTCACGGTCGTCGACACCCGGGACCGGCTGCTCCCCTACTGCGACCGCGAGATCGTCGGCATCCTCGAGCGCGAGCTGCAGCGGCTCGGCATCGTCATCCTGCACGGCGATCGCTACGAGCGGATCGAACGCCTGTCCGACCCGGCGCCGCGGATCCGTTGCACGACGCAGCAGGGCAACCTGCTCGAGGCCGACGTCCTGCTCTACTGCGTCGGCCGCGACGGCAACACCCGCGACCTCGGCCTGGAGACCGTCGGCCTCGCGCCGAACCAGTACGGCCTCCTCGAGGTCAACCAGCACTACCAGACCGTTCACCCCCACATCTACGCCGTGGGGGACGTCATCGGCTACCCGGCGCTGGCCTCGACCTCGATGGAGCAGGGGCGGCGGGCGATCCGCCACGCCTTCGACATCCCCGGACCCGAGCTCGACACCGAGTCCCTCCCCTTCGCGGTGTACTCGATCCCGGAGGTGAGCTACATCGGCGAGACCGAGGAGACGCTCCAGGCCAGGGGGGTCGACTACGTGGTCGGGCGCGGCCGGTTCGACATGAACCCGCGCGGCCAGATCATCGGCGACACCTTCGGCATGCTCAAGCTGCTCTTCGACACCGGCTCGCTGCGGCTGCTCGGCGCCCACCTCGTCGGCACCTCCGCCTCCGAGCTCGTCCACATCGGCCAGGCGTTCCTCCGTGCCGAGTCCACGGCCCTGCAGATCGCCGAGACCCCGTACAACTACCCGACGCTGTCGGACCTCTACCGGCATGCCGCGCTGAAGGCGCTCTCGGAGCACCGGCGGAAACAGGCCTGAGGGTTGCCCACGCAGCCACCCGCCCCTCCGGGGTTGCCCTCCCAACCACCCACCCAGGGTTGCACAGCCACCCGCCCCTCCGGGGTTGCCCTCCCAACCACCCACCCAGGGTTGCACAGCCACCCGCCCCTCCGGGGTTGCCTTCCCGACCACCCGCCCAGGGTTGAAGAACTACTAATCTCAGGAATCGCCCAGATCCTGCTTCAACCCTTCAACCCTTCAACCCTTTAACCCTGGAAGGGCGGGCGGCCCCCCCGGGTTGCTATCCTGCAGCGGGCGGATCCGCCCGCGGAGCGAAGGGATGAACGAGCGCAGGCGCCAGGAAACGGTCGGGGTGAAGGTCGGCCACGTGCAGATCGGCGGCGGCGCCCCGGTCGTCGTCCAGTCGATGACCTCGACCGACACCGCCGACGCGGCGGGCACGGCGAGGCAGTGCCACGAGCTGGCCGGGGCCGGCTCGGAGCTGGTCCGCGTCACCGTCAACCTGCCCGAGGCCGCGGCGGCCGTCCCGGAGATCCGGCGCCGCCTCGACGACGCCGGCTGCGACGTGCCGCTGATCGGCGACTTCCACTACAACGGCCACCTCCTCCTCGCCCAGTTCCCCGACTGCGCCCGCGTGCTCGCCAAGTACCGCATCAACCCCGGCAACGTCGGCCACGGCGCCCGCCGCGACGAGCAGTTCGCCACCATCTGCAAGGTCGCCCGCGACCACGGCAAGGCGGTGCGGATCGGGGTCAACGCCGGCTCCCTCAACCAGGAGCTGGTGATGGCGAAGATGCAGGAGAACACGGACCGCGCGCTCGGGCTCACCTCCGAGCAGGTGATCGCCGAGTGCATGGTGCTGTCGGCGCTCCAGTCCACCGAGCTGGCGCTCGAGTCCGGCCTCGCCGAGGACAGGGTCGTCATCTCCTGCAAGACGTCACGGCCTCCAGAGCTCATCTCCCTCTACCGCGACCTGGCTAGCCGCACCCGGCAGCCGCTCCATCTCGGCCTCACCGAGGCGGGGATGGGCACGAAGGGCCTGGTGTGGTCGGCGGCCGCCATGGGCGTGCTGCTCGCCGAGGGCATCGGCGACACCATCCGCGTCTCGCTCACCCCGCGCCCGGGTGGGGACCGCCGCGAGGAGGTGTACGCCGCCTGCGAGCTCCTCCAGGGCCTCGGCCTGCGTGCGTTCGCGCCGTCGGTGACCGCGTGCCCCGGGTGCGGACGGACCACCAGTACGACGTTCCAGGAGCTCGCCGAGCGGGTCCAGGCCCACGTCCGGACGATGCTGCCCGAGTGGAAGAGCCGCTACGAAGGCGTGGAGAACCTGACGCTCGCCGTGATGGGCTGCATCGTCAATGGCCCCGGCGAGTCGAAGGCCGCCAACATCGGGATCTCGCTGCCCGGCACGGGCGAGACGCCGGCCTGCCCGGTGTTCGTCGACGGGCAGAAGTTCGCGACGCTCAAGGGCACCACCGACGAGCTGGCCGTGGCGTTCCGGAAGCTCATCGACGACTACGTCGCGACGAAATACCCCACAAAATGAAGAGACAGTGGAGAGGGTAGAGGAGAGAGGGCACCCGACCTTTCCCCCCAACCCTGTTCCACCAAGCCGGGAGTCGAGGGTCGAGAGTCCCCAGCCCCGTGCTTCAAGGTGCGCGGGGGTTCCTCCCTCTCTCCTCTTCCCTCTTCCCTCTCCTCTCTTCCCTCTTCCCTCTTCCCTCTCCCCTCTTCCCTACCTCTCCGGTTTGAGCGGGGCGGCCGACAGTGATCTAATGCCAAACATGACTCGGACAATGCGGTCTGGCGGCTCACTCGCCGTGGCGCTGCTCCTTGCGGGTTCCGCCGCGGCGGCGGACTGGAGCTCGACGAACGCGCAGCTCCTCCACGGCAGACGCTTCGAGCTGGGCTCGCGCACCCGCGACATCCTCACGGTCGAGCACGCCAGCGAGTGGACGTACGGCTCCAACTTCGCGTTCGTCGACGTGACGGAGCCGTTCGGCGCCGCCACTGAGCTGTACGGCGAGTGGTACACCCGCCTCGGCCTCGGGAAGCTCACCGGGCGGAAGCCGGGGACGGGGCTCGTCCGCGACGTCTCGGTCGCCGCCTCGCTCAACGCCGGCCAGGGTTTCCGCGCCTGCCTGGCCGGGGCGACGGTCCACCTCAACGTCCCGCACTTCACCTTCGTCGACGTCGACGTGATGGCCTAGACGACCGCTCCGACACCGACGTCACGTACATCGTCACCCCCGCGTGGGAGGCCGCGTTCCACCTCGGCGCCGTGCGCCTCTGCCCGCGCGGGTTTGTCGACGTGATCGGACGGGAAGGCGAGCGCGAGGCGCAGCTCCTCGCTCAACCCCAGGTGCTCGTCGACCTCGGTCCACTGTGGGGCAACGAGGGCCAGGTCATGCTCGGGATCGAGTACCAGTACTGGCGCAACAAGTTCGGCATCGCGGGCGTCACCGAGTCGGCCCCGCAGGCGATGGTGCTCTGGCGCTTCTGAGTCTCGTGTGGGGCGCGCGCTCGGGGCGTGCTTCCTGGCGACCATGCAAGCGCCACGAGAGCACGCGCGGAGCACGCGCTCCACAACAACCTCACCACGTCAGGAGCTCCGCCTGTGACAGGCTCAGTGGGCAGCAGCGGCGCGGGGCAGCGGGGCGCGGGCGAGCCACTCGTTCCACAGGCGGCGCCAGGTCCGCCAGTCGTGGCCGCCCTCCTCGGTGAGGACGCGCTCCGGCGGTAGGACGTCCGCGAGCAGCCGGTTGGCGCGGGCGAAGTCGTCCCCGCCTCCCCACGCGAGCCACAACGGTGATCCGGCCGCCCCCGGCAACGCCGTGCCCTTGAGCCACTGCCACAGACCCCGGAAGTCGTCTCCGGCGGGAACCGGCGCCGACCACCCGGCGAGACCGCCTGCGGCGGCAATCTCGTCGATGACCTCGCGTTCGCCGAGGAAGGGGGCGATCGCCAGGACGCCGTCGATCTCCTCGCCGTGATGGCGCGCGTAGAGGAGCCCGCCGAGCCCACCCAACGACACGCCGGCGATGTGGATCCGCCGGTAGCCGCGCGCCCGGGCCGGGAGGATGACGTCCTCGCGCAGCCGGATCAGGACGGTGCGGCGGGCGTAGTAGCCGAGTGTTGCGTTGACGGCTACGAAGTCGGCGTCGACGCCGGCATCGACCGCGGCCTGCGGGAAGCCGTGCTTCGCGAAGTCGCCGGCGTCGTCGAACCGGCCGGGGAGCAGCACCACGAGCGTCCGACCCGGTTCCCGGCTGCGCACGAACGGGACGGTCACCAGCGGCGACGGGGCCGGCAGCAGCGAGGCGCAGCCCGATGCGGCCAGCGCGACCGCTACGAGGCACAGGATGGAGCGCGTACCCCGAGACCGACCGGCTGGGCCACGCGGAGATGCAGGTTCACCCGACACACAGCGCGCAACCGCGCCCCGGCACAGTCCATTCCGACAGCCGTCCTGGCTCACTTGACCTCGAGCGCACCCTCGACGACCCAGTGGGCGAGCTGCCGGCGAATGCGGTAGGAATCGGCGGGCACGCTCGCCTCGATCTCCGCCACGCTCGCGCCGGCGCTTGCCTTGGACCACATCGCGTTGAGGAACGCCTTGTCGGTCTCGTCGGCCAGGCGCGTGGGCTTCCGCGTCGTGGCCAGCAGGGTCGCGTCGTCGGGGACCAGGCCGGCGGCCTCGCGGAGCTCGTCGTAGCGCCGCATGCCCTCGAGCAGCAGGCCGAGGATCTCCCGCGGTCCGGAGCGCAGCGACGCGCTGGCATCGCCGTCCGCCTCGGTGCTCCCGGCGAAGACGAAGGTCCCTGAGATGGGTCGCTCGACGATCTGGTGAAATGCCGTATCGCCGCGCAGATGCGCGGCCCGGCAGGCCCGCAGGTGCCCGCCGGAGAGCACCATGGCGCCGAGTGTGGCGCCGTGCTGGTCCTTGAGGGTGAGCACGCCAGTCGCCTGCGACTGCGCGAGGCTCTGCAGCAACGTCGGAAGGCCGAAGACGTCGAGGTCTCCGGAGAGGGTCGGAGTCGCCGGCGGCAGCGGCGGCGTCGCCGGGCGGGGCACGTCGAGCTCGGCCATCGCCTTGCGTGCCGCCTCGGCGAACGGCTGGTCGGGGAAGCGCTCGACGAGGTCCTTGAACACCTCGCGGACGGCCTTTGTCGGCGTCGAGGAGAGTAGGTCGATGAGCTTGAGCAGCGCGTACGGGCTTTTCGGCAGGACCAGGCCGAAGAACCGTGCCGGCGCCTCGGCCCGCACCGCGGCGACCAGCCTCGCGACCGACGGCTCGTCGACCGACAGGTCCATGCCGGCGAGCTCGCCGAGCCGCGCAACGGTGTCACCGAACTGCGACTGGCGCTTGAGTCCGTGCTCGACCACGGCGCGGATCGCGCTCGGGCTGCCGTGCCGGGCGAGGCCGTAGACGACGCGGTCGAGGAGGGTCTGGATGTCGCGCGCGTCGTACAGCGAGTCGGACCGCAGCGCCATCGCCTCGAAGTCGGCAAGGCGCGTCTCCAGGGCGCTCCCGGCCCGCTCGTGCTTGATCTGACCGAGGTTGGCGATCGCCTCCTTGACCAGCGGCAGCGGGTGCCCCGGCTCCGAGAGCCTGGCGACGAGCGCGATCTCGTCGTCCCACGGGAGCTCGGCCGGCCGCGGCAGCCGACGCAGCAGGTGGAGCAGGTTGCGCTGGAAGAACGCGTCGCCGTCGCCAAAGGTCCGGACGGAGTCGTCCATCCGCTTCCACACCTCGGCGCGCGCCGCCATGCCGTGCGCTTCGAGCAGCGCCAGCAGCAGGCGCCGCCGATCGCGCTTCTCCTCACCCTGGAGCGCCGCGCACAGCTCGCCCGGCCGGAACGCCGGGAAGAAGCTGAGGATCCGGGCCAGGGCCGGCTGCGCCGCGACGTCCTCTGCAAGGGCGCGCAAGCGGCCCTCGTCGATCCCCTCGTGGGCGCGCTCGCGGATGCCCTGCGCCGCGGCGCCGTCGATCCGCTTCTCCGCGACGATCTGCTCGGCGAGGTCGAGGGTCGCGACGGCCCGGCCCAGGGAGCCCTCGTTGAGCTGCTCCACCGCGCTCTTGACCAGCTCGGAGAACCGCCGCGCCGACTCCTGCGGGTCGCTCTCCAGCGTGACGAGCTTGCGCATCGCCTCGACGGTCCCGCTCGCCCGCTGCACGGGTACAGGTTGCCCCGGCGGCGGCGCCGGGACCACCCATCCCGGGAGCGACCGCACCAGCGCGCGCAGGGCCTGCTCCAGCGACGTCTCGAGCCCGCGCTGACGGAGGTCCTCTCCGACCCGCTTCAGGTCGGCGCCGTCCGCGGACGACGAGGCCGCTGTTTTGTAGATCTGCGAGATCAGCTCGTCGGGGGACTTGTCGGCCGCGAGCCGCCCGGACCGGCGGGCCGGGGCCTCCTTCTCGAGCCGGTCGACCAGCAGCGCGAGCCGCCGGTTCTCCTGGACGATGGCGCCGAGTTCGGGAGGCGGCGGCGCCGAGACCGTCGTCGCCAGCGTCGCCTGGCTTCCAGCCTGGCGGTGGAGCACCGCGACCGGCGCCGCGACGTTGGTCTGCACCTCGCCGAGCCGGTCGAGGTTGGAGAGCAGCAGGTCTCGGTCCTCCTCCGGACAGTACTGCAGGAGTAAGGTCTTGAGGACCTCGACGAAGGCGTCGAGACGCTCCTTGGGGGCGAGCTTGAACTCGCCGATCAGGTGCAGCTTGCGGACCGCGTGGAAGAGGAAGTCGGAGACCGGCACCGAAGTACCCCTGCCGCGGAACTGGCTGGTGGTCCACTCGTGGATCCCGGCGGCGGTGACCTCGACCGGGCAGCTCAGGAGCAGCTCGACCGAGTCCGCCACGACGAGCGGGGACACGGTATCCGAGAGGTACTGCTGCAGCTCGGTCACCGCCTCCTGCACGCGGGGATCAGCCTCGAACTCGCTCAACCCGCCTCCACCTCCGAACGACATCATATTGTAACAACCATGGACAGTGTTTGCGCAATCGGGCGGCTCGCAAGCACGTCGTGTTATCGTCGGCCGAGGTCAGGCGATGCCAGCAGCGACTCCCACGGCCGGCGCCCCGCGGCGCCTCGATTCGACCTCGCGGGCGCGGCTCGTCCTGGTCGCGAGCGCCCTTTTCACGATCGGGCTCTACGTCGTCCCCTACGGTCACGTGCTCGCCTGGCCGCTGGTCCTCATCTCGACGCTTGCGCACGAGCTGGGCCACGGCGTCGCCGCGCTCCTCGTCGGCGGCCGCTTCGAGGCGCTGAGGATGTGGGCCGACGGCTCCGGGATGGCGATCTGGTCGGGGGACCCGGGCCGCCTGGCGCGGGCGTTCGTCGCCGCCGGCGGCCTCGTCGGCCCGGCCCTCGCGGCGGCGGCCTGCTTCCTCGCCGGACGCCGCCCGCGCGGCGCCCGCACCTGCCTGCTCCTCGTCGCCGCGGCGCTCCTCGTCGCCGCCCTGCTCGTCGTCCGCAGCCTGTTCGGGTTCGTCTTCGTCCTCGCCCTCGCCGGAGCGCTGCTCCTCGTCGCCACCCGCGGCGGCGACGGCGTGAGCCAGGCGACGCTGGTGTTCCTCGCAGTCCAGCTCGCGCTGTCGGTGTTCTCGCGGGGCGACTACCTGTTCATGCGCGCCGCCACCACCGCCGAAGGGGTGGCGGCCTCGGACGTCGCCCAGATCGCCGCGGCCCTGCTCCTCCCCTACTGGTTCTGGGGCGCCGCGTGCGGCGCCTTCTCGGTGGCCGTGCTCGTCCTCGGCGTCGTCGTCTTCTGGAAGCGCTGATCGGCCTGCAGTCGATCGCCACGAGTCATGCAAGACCCGTCTCCCGTAGCGGCCGGCCGTGGCCCGCCGTCGTCGGCTCTGCAGCCTCGGCGCACGAGAGGCCGGCCGCCCACGGGCGGCCTCTGCGTCTGACCACAGCGCGGGCGCGACTCGGGTTCCCTGGTACACTGAATCGCGGTTCAGTCGCTCCACCGGAGGCGCTCATGGCCATCGAGCACTACGCGCTCCTCTTCCGCGAACGGGTCACGAAGTACGGGGATCGGACCGCCGCCCGGTACCGGGCCGACGGCGTCTGGCGCGACATCTCGTGGAGCGCCCTCGGCGAGATGGTCGAGGCCACGGCGCGAGCCCTCGTCGAGCTCGGCGTGCCCGAGGGCGGGACGGTCGGGATCTTCTCGCACAACCGTCCGGAGTGGACGGTCGTCGACGTCGGCGCCCTGACCGCCCGCGCGGTGCCGGTGCCGATCTACCCGACGAACACCGCCAAGCAGGCCGAGTACATCGTCAACGACGCCGAGACCGCCGTGCTGTTCGTCGGCGGGCCGGAGCAGCTCGCCAAGGCGCGCGAGATCGACACCGCCGGCCGCCCGCTGACCCTGGTCAGCCTCTACCCGACGACCGAGCCGGGCGTCCTCCCGTTCGAGGAGTTCCTCGCGCTCGGGCGCCGATCCACCAGGGGCGCCGAGATCGAGGCGCGGCTGTCCCGCGCCGGCGCCGAGGACCTCTTAACGCTCATCTACACCTCCGGCACCACCGGCGAGCCGAAGGGCGTCATGCTCGCCCACTCCGCGATCATCGAGTGCGCCCGCATCCACGACCTCCGGCTCGGCGACACCGGCGACGACGACGTCTCGATGTGCTTCCTCCCGCTCTCGCACGTGTTCGAGCGGTGCTGGACCTACTACGTCTTCCACAAGGGCATGATCAACTGCTACCTGGACGACCCCACACAGGTCGTCGAGGCGCTGCAGCAGACTCATCCGACCATCATGTGCGCGGTGCCACGCTTCTACGAGAAGGTCTACGCCGCCGTGCTGTCACGCGTGCAGGGCGCGCCGCCGCTGCGCCGGGCGCTGTTCAACTGGGCCGTCGGGGTGGGTCGCCGGGCCGGCGCCTACCGCAAGGACCTCCTCCCGATGCCTCCCGGCCTCAGGCTGTCGCATGCCGTCGCCGACGCGCTGGTCCTGAAGAAGCTGCGCGGCATCGTCGGCGGGCGGATCAAGTACTTCCCGTGCGCCGGCGCGCCGCTGTCCCGCGAGATCGAGGAGTTCTTCTGGGCGTGCGGCATCTTCATCCGCTACGGCTACGGCCTCACCGAGACCAGCGCGACCGTGTCGTGCCACGAGGACCACCACTTCCGCTTCGGCACCGTCGGGCGCGTCATGCCCGGCGTCGAGGCGCGCACCGGCGAGAACGACGAGATCCAGGTCCGCGGCAAGACCGTGATGAAGGGGTACTACAAGAAGCCGGCGGCCACCGCCGAGGCGTTCGTCGACGGCTGGTTCCGCACCGGCGACGCCGGTACCGTCGACGCCGACGGCTACATCGTCATCACCGACCGCATCAAGGACCTGATCAAGACCTCGGGCGGCAAGTACATCGCCCCGGTGATGATCGAGTCGAGCCTGGGCAGCGACCCGCTCATCGAGCAGGTCGCGGTGATCGGCGACGAGCGCCGCTTCGTCTCCGCGCTGCTCGTGCCGTCGTTCCTCGCCCTCGAGCCGTGGGCCAAGGAACACGGGCTGCCGACGACGTCGCGCGAGGAGCTGATCCACCGGCCCGAGGTGGTCGCCCTCTACCAGTCGCGCATCGACGAGCACAACAAGCCGCTGGCGCGCTACGAGCAGGTCCGCAAGTTCACGCTGCTGGCCAGGGAGTTCACCGTCGAGGGCGGCGAGATCACGCCGACGCTCAAGGTCAAGCGGAAGAAGGTCGCGGAGAAGTACCGCGACGTCATCGACGCCATGTACGCCTAACCACTCGAGCGACACCCTCAGCGGTGGTCTGGCTGTCATCCCGCGCGCAGCGAGGGATCTTCTGCCTTGGGTCGTCATTGCGAAGAGCGAAGCGACGAAGCGACCTCGGCGCGCTTGGCGGGCCTGCCCCCAGACTTGCCGCGATTCACGGACCCAGGTCCGTTCCCGTGTATGGCCGCCCCCGTGGCGGGCTTGCGCTGCCAGCCGCGTTCCCACGCGGCCGGCAGCGCGATCCTCCGCGCGCGACCGAGCAGGCCGGCTCGCCG
>JACQZW010000078.1 GCA_016213675.1 Acidobacteriota bacterium
CCCGGCCACGATCGTCGCGGTGAACGGCGCCGGGGTGGAGTTGCCGAAGAAGCGGACCTGGACCTGCGCCGAGCCCGTGCCGTGGTTGAGGATCCCGAGGTCGGAGTACCAGTACGCCGGCACCACGCCCGGGGTCCGGGCGATGCCCGAGACGTAGTACGTCTTCGTGTAGGTCGGCGTCGAGCAGTTGTTGCCGGTGTAGCTGACCTGCATCGCCGACGAGTAGGCCGACGACGCGCCGCACGAGGCGTTGGCCCGGACGTGGTGGTAGAGCGGCCCGACGTAGGTGCCGGTGATCGTGATGTTGACCGAGGTGCCCGTGAACGTCGACGGGTTGAGATTGATCTTGTTCGTGAAGCCCGCGTCGGTGGCGATCTCCAGCGTGTAGTTCGCCGCCCCGGTCACGGCGTTCCAGCTCACGGTGTACGCCTGTCCGCTGCACGTCGAGCTCTTGTTGGACGCCAGCCCCGCCGGCACTCCTGGCGCCGTGCACGAGCCGCCCTGCAGCGCGGTGAGGGCCGAATCGGCGCGCACGCTCTTCTTGGTCACCCCGTTGCGCGGGTCGGTGACGTTGACGCCGTTGTTGCGCAGGGCGTCCTTGAGTCCGGTCGCGGTGCGCCCGGGTACCGCCTGGGTAAGCAGCGCCGCGACGCCGGAGACGTAGGGTGCGGCCGCCGAGGTGCCACCGAAGCAATTCTCGTAGCCGCCGCCGAGCGCCGTCGTCGTGGAGCAGTGCGACGGGCCCCAGACGTCGAGTCGGGCCGCGCCCGAGTCGGAGTAGCAGGTGACGGCATCAGCGGCGGTGGTGGTGTCGCTGCAGCCGCTGGGGGTGCACTCTCCCTCGCCGAACGATGCGCTGCCGATGTTGGCGTCGTATACCGCGCCGACCGACAGCGTCGTCGAGATGCACGCCGGCCAGGCGACGCCGGTGGTGCAGCCGCCGTTGCCTGCGGAGAGGACCGGCAGGACGCCGGCGTTGAGCAGCGTCTGCATCGGCGTGACGAACTCCGGGACGTCGGCGTCGCACGGCTGGGGCGGCACGCCGGTGTCGAAGTAGCCGCCGAGCGACATGTTCATGACCTTGATGTTGAAGGGGTTGCCACCGGAGACCCGGTTCACCACGTCGTTGATGCCGGCGAGGATCTGGTCGCTCGAGCCGTTCCCGGTGCTGTCGAGGACGCGGACGGCGTAGATCTTGGCCGACGGCGCGACGCCGCCCAGAGAGCCGGCGATGATTCCCGAGCACTCCGTGCCGTGCCCCTCGCCGTCCATCGGGTCGCCGTCGTTGTCGATGGTGTCGGCGCCCTTGATGGTCTTCGCGGCGGTCGTGGTGCCGCCCGGCGACAGCTCGGAGTGGGTGTAGTCGACGCCCGAGTCGAGGACGGCCACGGTCACGCCGCTGCCGGAGTAGCCGAGTGTCTGGACCTGCGGCACGTGCATCAGCGCCTTGCCCTCGGCGCGGAACGCGTGGGCGATGCGGTTCGGGGACACCGAGTCGACGCGCGGGTCGCCGGCGAGGGTGGCGAGCATCCCGGCGGGCAGGGTGACGTGAGCCATCGGCAGGTGGGAGTAGCGGCGCAGCACCTTCACGCCGAGGGGAGCGAGGTCGCCTTCGATTTCGGCCGCGGTTTCCGCGATCCAGCGCAGCCGTCCGGGGTGGTCGAACGCCGCCGCGGAGAAGTCCCGCAGCCCCTCGGGCTGGCGGAACACCACGATGCAGTCGAGCTCGCCGCCGGCGGACGCGGCGCCGAGCAGGAAGTCGCGCGGCACCTTCTCCATCCACGTGCGCTCGTCGGCCGGGAGCTGCAGCAGCTCGGCCGGCAGCTCGGCGGCCCCGGCGTGGAACGAGGGCTGTTGTGCGGCGACGACCTGCAGGTCGTCGGCGAGGGCGACCAGCGGCACGGCCAGCGCAACGACGACCAGGGCGGTGACGATCTTCCGAGCACTCATGGGAACCTCGCTTTTCCGGGTGGAGCTTCACACGCTGGCGCCAACCGGGTGTGTTCAGAGCCTATTCCATTGCCGGAGCCCCGGTCAACAGGCCGTGCGCCGGCCGCGTCCCCTTCTCCTACAATGCACGTGACGGTTGCGGAGGGCTGCGCTAAGCTAGCCGGCGATGCGGGCACGTAGCGTGACGAGGTCGGCGCCGGAGTCGTGCGCCGGAGAAGGGGGCAACGATGGCGGTCGAAGTCGCCCGTCCCCGCGAGGAGTTCTTCTACCTCTCGCAGCTTCTCGACCGCCCGGTGGTCTCCCGCGACGGCGAGCGGGTGGGCCGCCTCGTCGACGTCGGCTGCGCCGCCGGTGAGCTGTTCCCCCGGATCGTGACGTACTACGTCCGGCCGGGCGTCCTGGCTTCTCTGACGCTGGCGGTCACCGCACCGGCCTTTGCCGTGATCCCCGACGAAGAGCTCCGCCTCGTGGTGCCGACCAGCGAGCTCCAGCCGGCGCAGCGCCGCCTGCCCAGCGAGATCCTGCTGCGCCGCGAGATCCTCGACAAGCAGATCGTCGACACCGACGGCGCGCGGGTCGTCCGCGTCAACGACGTCCACGTCCTGCGGGCGCGCGGCAACGAGGTCCGCGTCGTCCACGTCGACATCTCGTTCCGCGGCCTGCTCCGCCGCCTCGGCTGGGAACCCGCGGTCACGGCGCTCCTGCGCGGCCGGGCGCGCGACCGCTGGCAGCGCGAGGACCGGTTGCTGTCGTGGCGCTACGTGGTGCCGTTGCGCACCGGGGCGCTGACGCAGGACCTCAAGCTCAACGTCACCCAGCACCAGCTCGCGCAGCTCCACCCCGCCGAGCTGGCCGAGATCGTCGAGGAGCTCGACCGGTTCGAAGGGCCGGCCGTCCTCCAGGCGCTCGACGTGCCCAAGGCGGCGCTCACGCTGGCCGAGCTGACCCCCGAGGTGCAGCGGCTGCTCCTCGAGTCGCTCGACCTGCGGCGTGCCACCACGCTGCTTGCCGAGATGCCTCCCGACGAGGCAGCCGACCTCCTCGAGGAGCTGCCCGACGCGCTGCGTGAGAAGCTGGTCTCCGCGCTGCCGGCCGCCGACGCCGCGACCATGACCGACCTGCTGTCGCAGGAGCCGGACACTGCGGGCGCGGTGATGAACCCCGAGGTGTTCACGGTCGCGCTGGGGACCACGGTGGGCGCGATCAGCGCCGCGCTGCGCGCCGGCACGCCGGAGCTGGCCAAGGGGTACGCGGTGGTCGTCGCCGACGAGGACCGCCGGGTGCGGGGCATCATCGCCCTCACCGACCTCGTGCGGGCCGATCCCGGCCGCGCCGTCGAGGAGGTCATGGACCGCGACCCGGTCAGCGTCCGCCCCGAGGACCCGATGGACGACGTCGCCGAGCTGTTCGACCGCTTCAACCTGCTGTCGCTGCCGGTCGTCGACTCCGAGGGGCTGCTCGAGGGGATGGTCACCGTCGACGACGTCGTCGCCTGGCTCCGCGAGGGCTTCGACCGGGAGGGGCGGCTCACATGAGGCTCGAGGCTCGAGACCTGAGGCTTGGGGCCTGGTACTCGTGGCTCGGGCCAGCGGACCAGGCGTCGCGGTCGACGGGACTTTGTCGTTCCCTCAAGCCTCAAGCCCCAAGCCTCAGGCCCGGCCGGTTTGGGGGTGGGTCGTGAGGGAGTGGCTCCGCGGGCGCTGGCAGCGGCTGACGATTTTCGCCGCGGTGGTCGGGCCGGGGATCATCACCGCCAACGTCGACAACGACGCCGGCGGCATCACGACCTACTCGCTGGCCGGCGCCCACTACGGCTACCTGCTGCTGTGGACGGTGATCCCGGTCGGGCTGGCCCTTTACGTGGTACAGGAGATGTCGTCGCGCCTCGGGGTCGTGACCGGCAAGGGGCTGTCCGACCTGGTCCGCGAGGAGTTCGGCGTCAAGGCCACCGTCTACCTCATGATGGCCCTGCTGGTCACCAACCTGGGCAACACCATGGCCGAGTTCGCCGGCCTCGCCGCCGCCCTCGAGATCGTCCACGTATCGCGCTACATCTCCGTGCCGCTCGGCGCGGCGTTCGTCTGGTGGCTGGTGACGTGGGGGACGTACCGGGCGGTCGAGAAGGCGTTCCTGCTCGCCTCGGGGTTCTACGTCACCTACATCGTGTCCGGGATCCTGGCCAAGCCGGACTGGGGCGAGGTGGTCAGGAGCACGGTGACGCCGACGTTCCAGCCGAACCTGGCGTTCGTCCTGATGGTCGTCGGCATCGTCGGCACTACGATCGCGCCGTGGATGCAGTTCTACCAGCAGGCGGCGGTCGTCGAGAAGGGGATCTCGACGCGCCACCTGCGCGAGGCGCGGCTCGACGTGGCGGTCGGCACCGTGATGGCGGTGGTCGTCGTCTGGTTCATCGTGGTGTCGTGCGGCGCGACGCTGCACGCGGCCGGCATCCCGATCTCGACCGCCGGCGACGCCGCTCACGCCCTGGCGCCGCTCGCCGGCAAGTACGCCGCCTACCTGTTCGGCTTCGGGCTGTTCAACGCGTCGCTGTTCGCCGCCGCGATCCTGCCGCTGTCCACCGCCTACACGGCGTGCGAGGGGCTGGGCTGGGAGCGCGGCATCGACAAGAAGCTACGCGAGGCGCCGTGGTTCTACTCGATCTATACGGCGCTGATCGTCCTCGGCGCGGCGGCGATCCTCATCCCGGGCGTGCCGCTCCTCAAGGTGCTCTACCTCTCGCAGGTCGCCAACGGCGTGCTGCTGCCGGCGGTCCTGGTCTTCATGCTGCTGCTCGCCAACCGGCGCGACCTGCTCGGCGAGCACGTCAACTCGCGCACCTTCAACGCCGTGGCCTGGGTGCTGGTGGTCGCGCTCATCGTGATGACGCTGTTCCTTACCGTCTCGACCGTGTTCGGACTGGGAAGCTAGGAGGCTGGATGGCTCGCTCGCGCACCTCGCAACTCTCCCTGGGCGTGATGCTCGCGGCGGTCGGGGCCGTGCTGCTCGCGACGCGCTTCGCACCGATCGAGACGGCCCCGGCGTGGCTGCTCGGCCTCGGGCTCGCGTTCGCGTTGCTCGCCATCTTCCAGCGCTCTTTCGGGTGGCTGATCGCCGGCATGGTGCTGCTCGGCCTCGGCGCCGGGATGGTGCTCGGCGACCGCGCGGCGCTCGGCCTGTCGATCCGCGCGTGGCGGCTGGTCGCCCTCGGCGCGGCGTTCGTCCTGGTCTGGGCGCTGGCGGCCGTGCTGCAGCTCAAGGCGCACTGGTGGCCGCTGCCGGTCGGCCTGGTGCTGATCGGCCTCGGCGCCGCGCCGTTCCTCCGCCACTTGTTTTTCGTCCCACCGTCCGTCGAGGTCGCGCTCCGCACCTGGTGGCCGGCCGCGCTCGTCGTCGCCGGCGGCGTGTTCATCTTCACCGCCCTGCGGAAGTAGGCAGGAAGAAGGCAGAACAAAGGCAAGAGAAGGGCAGAAGAAGGGCAGGAGGCCGGCAACAGCCGAGCTCCTGCCCTGGATGCGTCCGCGGCCGTTCCCGGCCGTGATCCCTACTCGATGGTGAACTGCTGCAGCCCGACCGGCACCAGCGTGCCGTCGAGCGTCACGTCGTCGAGCCCGACCTGGGCGCCGTCGGTCCCGACGTAGCGGAAGCCGATCGCGGCGTTCCGCGGCATCTGCGCCGTGATGTCGAACGTCGACTGGGCCCACGTGTAGCTCGCCGTCCATGCATCGTCGGCGAGTCCGAGAAGAACGTCGTCGCCGCCGCCGATCGCGCCGACGACGAGCCACACCTCGAGGTCGCAGTTGTTGTAGGTCGTCTTGCACCAGTAGACGCTGCCCTGGGACCACAGCGAGAGCGTGGTCGCGCCTGCGGCCATGTTCTGGACCGGCGACAGGAGCCACTCGTTCTGCGGGACCAGCGCCGGGTCGTACTCGACATCCGCGAAGTGGGTGCCGCCGTGGGGGGTGCCCACCGTCGCTGTCTTCCAGGTGTAGGAAGCGTTCGTCGCCTGCAGGGCCCACCCCGCCGGTGGCACTGCGGTCTCGAATCCCTCTGTGATCAGGATCGCATCGGGCTTCGGGATCTACTTCGGCGGGTTGGACACGTTCTGGCCGGTCGCCTTCTTCGGCTCCGCGGCGGAGGCCGCGACCACGACGGTCAGTGCCAGCACGACAAGGACGACCGCGGTGGTTCGGGTGTGGCTGCGCATCGATGGCTCCTCCTTTGGCTGACGCCTGGGCATCTCGTGCAGATCCTGGTCACGCCTTTGCGCTTGTGCAAGCGAGGCAAGGAGGCCAGGTCCGAATGCGGGCGGTGCGTTGCCAAGGGGCGTGAAGGGGGTGGGAGAGAGCCCGAAGCCGTCAGCTTCTTCTCTCGACGCTCGACCCGACGCGTGAGGGCAGCCTCCCAGGTCTGCAGCGCCGCGGCAGCGTGTCTTCCGGTCAGCGGACCAGCAGCACGTCGCCGGGGTGGATCTTCGAGCCGTCGATGTCGTTCTTCTCTTGGATCGCGGCGACGGTGGTGCCGAACCTGCGGGCGATCGAGAAGAGGGTGTCGCCGCGGCGCACCACGTAGCGGCCGTTCTTCGCCGTCTGCGAGGACGGTTTCGGCGAGCTTGCCTTGGCGGTCACGTCCTGCTGCGGCCGAGCCGCGCGGGTTGCCCGCCTGTCGCCGGGGAAGCGGGGGATGACGAGCGTCTGGCCGATGCGCAGGCTCCGGTGGTTGCGGATGGAGTTGGCGGCGGAGATCGTCTCGATGGAGGTGCCGTAGTGTCGGGCGATCGCCGACAGCGTGTCGCCCTTCCTGACGACGTGGAACACGTGGCGAACGCGCTCTTTTTCGGGGATCGCCGCCACCGTCGCGGCGGCCTTCTGTTCGCTGCCGCACGGCACCGCGAGCTGGTAGCTGCCGCGCATCGGCGTAATGCGGCGGTTGAGCGCCGGGTTGATCTCGGCGAGCTGCTCGACGTCGAAGCCGCCCCGCTCGGCGAGGACCTCGAGGTCGAGCGCGCCCTCGACGGCGACGCGGGCAAGACAGTCGGGCCGCTCCTCGAAGCGCGGGAAGCCGTACGACTCGGGATTCTTGGTGACGACGAGCACGGCCCACAGCGCCGGCACGTAGTTGCGGGTCTCGCGGGGGAGGTGGCGGCGGAGCTCCCAGAAGTCGGTTTCGCCCTTGCCTCGGCGCAGCGCCCGCTGGACCCGGCCAGAGCCGGAGTTGTACGCGGCGAGGGCCAGCTCCCAGTCGCCGAACATCCGGTGGAGGTCGGCGAGGTGGGCGATCGCGGCCCGGGTCGCGAGGTACGGGTCGTTGCGCTCGTCGACCACGGTGTCGCTGCGCAGGTCGTAGAGGCGCGCAGTACCGGCCATGAACTGCCACAGCCCCTGGGCCTTCGCGCGGGAGCGCGCCCTGGTCTTGAAGGCGCTCTCGACGTACGGGAGGTAGGCGAGGTCGGCCGGCAGGCCGGCCTTCTTCAGCTCCTCGCGAATGAACGGCAGCAGCTTCGTGGCACGTTGCATCGCCTCGACGAAGCGGTCGCGGTAGGGGCCGGTGTAGAAGTCGATGAGCGAGGTGACCTCGGCGTTGACGACGACCGGCAGGTCGAACGTCTCGCGCTGCGCCCGGGCCTGCGCCTCGGCGACCCGCTCGGCCGCGACCGGCTCCGGCTCGGGCGGCGGCTCGAGCTCCCCGGGGCCGGGCTGGAGCTGGGCGGAGAGGCTCTCGAGCTCGTCGAACACGTCGGCGGTGTAGGCCGCGAGTTCGGGGTCGTCGGCGCCGTGCCGGGAGAACTCGGCCAGGGCGGCGAACACCGCGGCCTCGCAGTCCTCGAACTCGTCGCCGGCACCGATCTCGACGGCGTCGGCCGCCGCCTCGAGGAGGGGATCGACGAGGTCGCGGGCCTGCTGGCTGGTCTCCTGGGGCGTGGCCGGCACGGGGGCCGGGAGGTCGGCGGCGGCTCGGGCGGCGGATCGCGTCGACGTGACGGAGGCACACCCCGCCGTGAGGACGGCGAGGAGCACGGCAGGTACGAGCAGTCGCCTCATTCGCCTTGCAGGTGGACGTTGAGGGTCAAGGCGAGCTGCCTGACCCGCTCCCCCTTCTTGAGCTCGACCTCGATCGGGTCGACGCGCTTCACGGTGTCGCCCTTGGCATCCACGAGATCGATCCGGACGCGACACGTGTGGGCCCGGCCGAGCGCCGCGCCGACGTTCTCTTCGACCCGCCGGCGGACCTCCTGGCGGGAGTTGATGGAGCTCTGCAGCAGGGCGTCGAGGTCGAGCGACGCGGACTTCCCGGCCTGGGCCTGGTGCGTCGGCTTCGACGTCGCGGCTTTCCGCAACGACTCGAGCTCGGCGAGAATGTCGAGGGAGGACGAGACCTTGACGTGGCGGACCTCGCGCTCGACCTCGGCGACCGCCGGCTCGGTCGTGGTCGCGAACTCGACCGGGGCCTCTTCGGCCTCGGCGAGCTCTTCCGCCTCGGCGGCCTCCTCGAAGGGCTTCGCCTCTTCGGCCTCGGCCGCCTCGGTGACGACCTCGATCTCCTCGGCGGTGGGCGTCTCCTCCGGGGCGGGCTCCGCCTCGGCGGCGACGGCCACCACTTCGGCGTTCGCCGATGCCGCCGCGACCGGCGGCGGCGAGGGAAGCTCGACGATGGCCGGTTGGGCGCCGCCCAGCGACTCGATGACCGCCGCGGCGTTGCGCAGCTCGATCGGCGGGATCACCAGCTTGGGAGGAGCGGCGAGGCCCTCGACGACGGCTGCCGACAGGGCGGCCGGGTTGAACGCCACCTGGGGTCGCGGGGCGGGAGCCGCTTGCGGTGCCGGCGCCGCGGCGCCGTCCTGGGCGGCCATGCGGCGACGCAGCGCCTTGAGCGTCAGCTTGGTGATCGCCTTGAGGGTTTCGAACACCCCGAGACCCTGGACGGCGACGGACTCGAACCCCTCCCACTGACGGTTCGGGTTGAGGGCCTCGTGGAGCTCCTCGACCGACGCGATGTTCTTAAGGTCGCGCTTGTTGAACTGCAGCACGAGGGGGATCGACTTGATGTCGAGGCCGAGCTCGCGGAGGTTCTCGTCGAGGTTGTGGAAGCTCTCGATGTTGGCGTCGGCCATCGGCTTCTGCGAGTCGGCGACGAACACGACGCCGTCGACGCCCTTGAGCACGAGCTTCCGCGTCGTGTTGTAGAACACCTGACCGGGCACGGTGTAGAGCTGAAGGCGAGTGCGGAACCCCCCCACCTTGCCGACCTCGAGGGGCAGGAGGTCGAAGAACAGCGTCCGGTCGGTTTCTGTCTCGAGGGAGACCATTTCACCGCGGGAACCCGGCGAGGTCTTCGCATAGATGTAGGACAGGTTCGTGGTCTTCCCACACAGTCCAGGACCGTAGTAAACGATCTTGGCTGCCATCTGCATCGTGGCCCAGTTGAAGAAGACCATGCTCAGCGGCTCCCGCGCCCTGCCATCGGCTGGACGCTAGCAGAAAAGTCCAGTCCGGTCAACGCAGAGAGCAGCTTCGTACCGTCGTGCTCGGAGATGATTCCGGCCGTGCGGAGCCGGTCCGCGGCGAGCCTCGCGACGGCCGCGTAGGCGGCCGCCGTGTCCGGCGCGAGGGCCCGGAGGTGCGCGCCGACCGTCGCGGCGTCGCCGCGGGCCACCGGGCCGGTCAGGGCCTCCCAGCCCCGCGCGGCGAGGGCGGCAGCCGTCGATGCGGCGAGGAGCGGCCGGAGCGCGGCGGCCGCGTCGGAAGGCGAGAAGCCGCACCGGACCAACTCCTCGCGCGCCGCGACGACGAGTGCGTGGGTGAGGTTCGCCGCCAGGGCCGCCGCGGCGTGGTAGCGGGCCCGCGACCCCGGTGCGACCCGCCGCGCCCGCATGCCGAGCGCGCGGGCCAGCGTCCGGGCGGCGCGCAGCGCACCGTCCTCGCCATCGATCGCGGCGAGCACGCCGTCGAGCGGGACGAGCGGGCCGGTCGCGCTGGGGAACGACGTCAGGGGGTGGAGCGAGCCGAGCGCCCGGCCGCGCGTGGCCAGCGGGGCGAGGGCCGAGGCGGGATGGAGCCCGGAGACGTGCAGCACGACGCGGCAGGCCTGGCCGAGGCGTGGTGCCACGGCCCGGGCGCAGGCGACCAGCGCGTCGTCTCCGACCGCCAGCAGGGCGGCGTCGACCTCGGGAAAGGGGCGGTCGCCGGTGATCCGCGGCACCTCCGGGAGCGCCCTGCGCGCCCGCGACGCCCCGCGCGGGGAGCGGACGACGACCCCCCCCACCGCAACCCCGGCGGCCCGCATCGAGCGGGCGAGCTGGAGGCCGCAGCGGCCGGCACCGATGACGAGCCACAACACGCCTGCATGCTACAGTATCGCTGTCGATTGAGTAGCTTCGCCCGGGGGGACCACGGCGAGATGAACCAGGCGCTGTCGGAACGGGAACGCGGCATCCTGCGCGAGGTCGTCGAGATCTACCTCGCCACCGGGGAGCCCGTCGCGTCCGCGGCCGTGTCGCGACGCTCGCTGACCGGCCTGTCCTCGCCGTCGATCCGCAACGTGATGGCCGAGCTCGAGCAGAAGGGGCTGCTCGTCCAGCCCCACACCTCGTCGGGCCGGGTGCCGTCGGACATCGGCTTCCGGGTCTTCGTCGACGACCTGCTCCAGCACCCGGCGCTCCCGGCCCGGGAGCAACGCCGGCTGCGCGCGCTGCTCGACCCGTCGGGGCCGCTCGAGGAGGTCCTCGACCAGGCGAGCAAGGTGCTCGCGGCGGTCACCGCCGAGGTCGGACTGGCCGTCGCACCCGCCTCGCAGCGCGCGGTGCTGCGCTCCATCCACTTCGTCCTGGTGGCCTCGAACCGGGTCATGGCAGTGGTGGTGACGCAGGGTGGCCTGGTCGAGTCGCGTCTCCTGGTCGTCGAGCGCGACTACCAGCAGGCCGAGCTCGACCGGGTGTCGAACTTCTGCACCGAGAACTTCGCCGGTCTCCAGCTCGCGGAGATCCGCCGGCGCCTGCTCTCCCTGATGGTCGAGGAGCGCACGCGCTGGGACGAGCTGATCACCGGGGTCGTCGAGCTCGGCAACCGCGCCGTCTCCAGCGACGTGATGTCGGGCGGTGAGGTCTTCCTGCGGGGCACCGAGCGTCTCCTCGACCACGCCCTGCCGGGTCAGCTCGAGGCGATGCGCCGCCTCTACGCGGCGTTCGCCGACAAGACCTCGCTCCTGGCGCTCCTCGATCAGTACCTGACCGGTGTCGGGCCGCGGGCGATCCTCGGCTCGGAGCTCTCCGGTGAGGCCGGCGGAGAGATCAGCGTCGTCCTGACCTCGTTCCAGCTCCCGACCGGCGAGAGCGGCGTGGTCGGGGTGCTGGGCCACAAGCGGATGGACTACCCGCACATCATTCCGATCGTCGACTACATCGGCCACTACCTCGGCGAAGGCGGCGGAACGGACGTGGAACGGTGAGCGTTCAAGCGTGTGCCGGATTGGTCGAGGCCGCCCCCGTGCGGGAGCGGCGGACGGGCTGCGGGGATCGTCCAGACGTGGGGTCCGCTAGACTCACCGGTGCGGTCGAAGGAGCGGCATGAGCGACGACAAGCCCCAGGACGACATCGAGCTCTACATCGTGGACGAGGAGACCGGCCAGACCGAGTCGCTCCTCACCGCGGCGAAGCGCCCGAAAAAAGAGGAGAAGGGCCTCGAGCCGGTGGCGCCGCAGATCGACGTGCCGCCGGGCGGCGAGGTCCCCACGCAGGAGCTGGCCAGGCTGCGGCAGGAGGTCGATCGGTTCAAGGAGCTCTACCTGCGCAAGATGGCCGACTTCGAGAACTACCGGAAGCGGCAGGAGCGGGAGATGGTCGAGTTCCGCCGCCTCGCGAACGCCGACCTCCTCCGCGAGCTGTTCCCCGTGCTCGACAACCTCGAGCGCGCCCTCGAGGCGCCTGGCAGCGAGGGGTCCGGCCTGCGCGCCGGGGTCGAGCTGGTGTTGCGCCAGTTCAAGGAGATCCTCGGCCGTTTCGGGGTCGTGGAGATCGATCCGCAGGGGCTCCCGTTCGACCCGACCGTGCACGAGGCGCTTGCGCGGCACGAGACCGCCGACGTTACGGAGAACACCGTCTTTCAGGTCCTGGAGAAGGGGTACTTGCTGGGTGAGCGGCTGCTCCGGCCGGCGCGAGTCGTGGTCGCGGTCCGGGTCGACGATCCCCGCAACTCGCCATACGGGGGCGCGTGATGGGCAAGGTCATCGGCATCGACTTGGGAACCACCAACTGCTGCGCGGCCCTGGTGGAAGGGGCGCGACCGGTCGTCCTGCCCAACCGTGAAGGCGCGCGGACGACGCCCTCGGTGATCGCCCGGGCCACCGACGGCGAGCTGCTGATCGGCCAGATCGCGCGACGCCAGGCGCTGACCAACCCCAAGAACACGGTGTACGCGGTGAAGAGACTGATCGGGCGCAAGTTCCATACGCCCGAGGTGGAGCGGGCACGGACCTTGGTCCCCTACGAGATCGTCGAGGCGTCGAACGGCGACGCCTACGTCGAGGTCAGCGGCCGGATCCACTCCCCGCAGGAGATCGCCTCGTTCATCCTCCGCGAGATCAAGGAGTTCTGCGAGGCGTCGCTGGGCGAGGAGGCCAAGCAGGCGATCATCACGGTCCCGGCGTACTTCGATGACGCGCAGCGGCAAGCGACCAAGGACGCCGGCACGCTGGCCGGGCTCGAGGTGCTGCGCATCATCAACGAGCCCACGGCGGCGTCGCTCGCCTACGGCTTCGGGCGCGGCGGGACCGAGACCATCGCCGTCTTCGACCTCGGCGGCGGCACCTTCGACATCTCCGTCCTCGAGATCGGGGAAGGGCTGTACGAGGTCAAGTCGACCGCCGGCGACACCTTCCTCGGCGGCGAGGACTTCGACGCCCGCATCATCGACTTCCTCCTCGACCACTTCTACCGCGAGAACAAGCTCGACCTCCGCGGCGACTCGATGGCGATGCAGCGGCTCAAGGAGGCGTCCGAGGCGGCCAAGTGCGAGCTGTCGTCGGCCCAGGTGGCGTCGATCAACCTGCCGTTCATCGCGGTGGACGGCGGTCAGCCCCTGCACCTGTCGTACAGCCTGACCAGGGACCAGCTCGAGGACCTGGTGCGCGACCTCGTCCTGTCGACGCTGGACCCCTGTCGCAACGCGCTCGAGGCGGCCGGTCTCAAGCCGTCGCAGATCGAGCAGGTGATCCTGGTCGGCGGGCAGACCCGCATGCCGCTGGTCGCCAAGACGGTCGCGGAGTTCTTCGGCCGCCAGCCGAGCCGGGACATCAACCCCGACGAGGTGGTCGCCGTCGGCGCCGCTATCCAGGCCGGCATCATCCAGGGCGAGATCAAGGACCTCGTGCTGCTCGACGTCACGCCGCTCTCCCTCGGCGTCGAGACCCACGGCGGCCTGTTCACCAAGCTCATCGACCGCAACGCGACGATCCCGACCCGCAAGTCGCAGATCTTCACGACCGTCACCGACAGCCAGAGGTCGGTCGAGATCCACGTCCTCCAGGGCGAGCGCGAGCTGGCCGCCGAGAACAAGTCGCTCGGCAAGTTCGAGTTGGTCGGCATCCCCCCGGCCCCGCGCGGCGTGCCGCAGATCGAGGTGACCTTCGCCATCGACTCGAACGGGATCGTCTCGGTCACCGCCAAGGACCTCGCCACCGGGCGCGAGCAGTCGATTCAGGTCAACCCCGCGGGTGGCCTGTCCAAGGAGGAGATCGACCGGATGATCTCCGAGGCCGACAAGCACCGCCGCGAGGACACCAAGCGCAAGCAGGTCCGCCTGCTCCGCAACCGCCTGGAGGGGCTGCTCTACACCAACGAGAGGGTCTTCAAGGAGTTCGGCAAGACGCTCGATCGCGAGGCCCAGGAGGAGGTCAAGGAGGTCCTGGCCCGCGGCCGACGCCTGCTCGACTCGGACGACGCCACCGTGCTCCAGGAAGCCACCGATGCCGTCCAGGGCGCCGCCAAGCACCTCACCCAGGTGATGCTCATGGACCCCACGCAGCTCCTCGGCATGCTCGGCGGGGGGGACCGCGGCAAGGAGTCGTAGGTGGCGGACAAGCGCGACTACTACGAGGTGCTCGGCGTCGAGCGCGGCGCGAGCCGGGACAAGATCAAGGCGGCCTACCGGAAGCTGGCGGTCAAGTACCACCCCGACCGCAACCCGGGCGACAAGGACGCCGAGGAGCGATTCAAGGAGGCGGCCGAGGCCTACGCCGTGCTGTCCGACGAGGACAAGCGCGCCCACTACGACCGGTTCGGCCATGCGGCGATCGGCGACCAGCCGTTCACCGGATTCGACGCCTCGATCTTCGGCGACTTCGCCGACATCCTGGGGAACTTCTTCGGGTTCGAGGGGATGTTCGGCGGCGGCCGCCGGCGCACCGGTCCCGAGCGCGGGTCGGACCTGCGCACCGGCGTCTCGGTGACGTTCGAGGAGATGGCGCGCGGCGTCGAGCGGACACTCAAGGTGCCCCGCGAGGAGAACTGCGAGACCTGCGGCGGCAGCGGCGCGGCCGCCGGGGCGCGGCCCGAGACCTGCCGGGCGTGCGCCGGGCGCGGCCAGGTGCGGGTCGCCCAGGGGTTCTTCACCATGGTGCGGTCGTGCCCGCAGTGCGGCGGGTCCGGCCAGGTGGTGAGCAACCCCTGCGCCTCGTGTCACGGCGCCGGCCGGGTCGAGCGCACCCGCGAGATCACTGTGCCGATCCCCGCCGGTGTCGAGGACGGCACCCGGGTCCGGGTGGTCGGGCAGGGTGAGGCCGGTGTGCGGGGTGGGCCGTCCGGCGACCTCTACGTGGTGGTGCGGGTCGAGCCGCACGAGCGCCTCGTCCGCGAGGCCGCCGACCTCCACCTCGAGCAGGAGGTGTCGGCCTTCCTGGCGGCGCTCGGGACCGAGCTCGAGGTGCCGACGCTGGACGGCCGCGAGAAAGTGACCGTCCCCGCCGGCACGCAGTTCGGCGATACCGCGGTGCTCCGCGGCAAGGGTCTGCCGCGGGTGAAGCGCTCGGGTCTTGGCGACTTCGTGGTCCACTTCCGCGTCGTGGTGCCGAAGAAGCTGTCGGGACGCGAGAAGGAGCTCCTGCACCAGCTCGTCCGCGAGGAGGAGCGCCCCGGGGTGTTCCAGAAGGTCAAGGAGCTCTTCGAAGGCAACGGCTGATGGCCGACTACCTCACCGTCACCTGTCGGCTCCCGGCGGCGGCCGAGGCGCAGCTCGCCGAGGCGCTCGGCCACTGGCCGGTGCTCGGATGCCAGGTCGAGGACTCCTCCGGCGAGCTCGATGTCACCATCTACCTGGAGGAGACGCAGTCCGCCGCGGTGCCGCGCGTCCTCGCCGACCTCGGCGAGCTTGGCGCGCGGGAGGTCGGCTCGGCGCACTTCGCCGAGGAGGACTGGCTCGCCGAGTACCGCCGGTCGGCCACGCCCATCGCGATCGGCGGCTTCTTCTGGGTCGACCCGCACCCGACGTCGCCGACCCCGCCGCCGGAAGGCCGCGTCCACCTGATCATCGAGCCGCGGCAGGCGTTCGGCACCGGCAGCCACGAGTCGACCCGGCTGGTCCTCCTGCTCCTGGAGGAGCTGCCGGTGGTCGGCGCCCGGGTCCTCGACGTCGGGACCGGCTCGGGGATCCTCGCGCTGGCCGCGCGCGCGCTGGGCGCCGAGTGGGCCGTGGGTTTCGACATCGACGACGAGGCCGTGTTCGTCGCCCGCCAGATCCAGGAAGAGCAGCCCCGGCCGCTGCCGGTGGCGCTGTTCGCCGGCTCGAGCGGGGCGCTCCGTCGCCGGCGCCGCTTCGACCTGGTGCTCGCCAACATGATCCCCGCGCAGTTCGAGCCGCTGCTGGGCGACCTCGTCGCGATGCTCGACTTGGGCGGACGCCTCGTGCTGTCCGGCCTGATGATCGACCAACGCACGGCGGTCGAGAGCGAGCTCGCCCGGCTCGGCATGCGAGTTGCGGGCGCCAAGGAGCAGGGCGAGTGGCTCGCGCTCGTGTGCGAGAGGCAGGGGAGAGGATAGAGGGGTGAGGGGACAGAGGCGTCGATCCATGCAAGTGTGGCGGTGTCGGTTCTCTCCCCTCTCCCCTCTCCGCTCTCTCCTCCGTCCATGAGCCTGACGCGCCTCGTGCTGCCCGGGCTTTCCCTCACCGTCGGGGAGGTCGTGGTGCCGGCGGCGGTGGCGCGGCACGCGCGGGTCGCGCGCGTCGCGACCGGCGAGCCGATCGAGCTCCTCGACCTGGCCGGCACGGTGGCCGTCGGGCGCCTCGTCGCGTGGGAGGGTGCGGCCTGCCGGGTGGCCATCGAGGTCCTCGAGCGGGAGCGGGGCGAGCCGCCGGCGCCGCTCGTCCTCGGCCTCGCCGTCCTTCACACCCAGGCGTTCGACTGGGCGGTCGAGAAGGCGACGGAGCTCGGCGTGAGCACGCTCGTCCCGGTGCTCTGCGCGCGCGTCCAGGGCGGCGCCCACGACCGCCGGGTGGAGCGGTGGCAGCGAATCGCGGTCGCGGCCGTGGCGCAGTGCGGCCGGACTCGCGCGCCGCGGGTGACCGACCCGCTCGGGCTCCCGGAGTTCGTCGACCAGGCGACTGGCCTCAGGGTGGTCGCCGACCCCGGCGCGCCGGAGTCCCCGCTCGCCGCACCGGGCACCGGCGGCCTCACCGTGCTGGTGGGACCGGAGGGCGGCTTCACCAGTTCGGAGCTCGCCGCGGCCCGCACCGTCGGGTTCGTCGGCCTCCCCCTGGGCCCACGGACGCTGCGCGCCGAGACGGCCGCGGTGGCCGCGCTGGCGGTGGTCCAGGCGTGGGTCGGCTGGCTGTGAAGGACAGAAGCCAGTGACCCGTGGTCCGTGTCCCGGCCCCCACCCGCCCGAAAGACCGCCAGCCGGCGCTACCCGCGGCGGAGGACGAGCAGGCGGGGCTCGGTCATCTCCTCGACGGCGTAGCGGGCACCCTCGCGGCCGGTGCCGGACTGCTTGACCCCGCCGTACGGCATCGGGTCGGACCGCCACGACGGGATGTCTCCCTGGATCACCGCGCCGACCTCGAGGACGTCGAGCGCGCGTTGGACCTTCTCGACGTCGCGGGTGAAGAGCCCGGCCTGCAGCCCGAACCGGGAGTCGTTGACCATTCGCAGCGCATCCTCGAAGTCGCGGTAGGTGGCGAGGACCGCGACCGGCCCGAACGCCTCGTCGCTCCACAGGCTCGCGCTCGGCGGCACCCGCTCGAGGAGCGTCGGCCACACCACCGACCCCTCGCGCCGCCAGTCGGTCAGCCGACGGGCGCCTCCAGCCTCGGCCGCGATGACCCAGGCGGCGATGCGGTCCGCGTCCGCAGCCGAGACCATCGGGCCGCACAGCACCTCGCCCGACTCGGGGTCGCCGGTGACGAACGTCTCGGCCGCCGCGACGAGCTCGGAGCGCAGGTCGTCGGCGATGCGCTCGTGGACGAGCACGCGCTGGACGGAGATGCACGACTGCCCGGCGTAGGCGAAGGCGCCGAGGGCGATGCGCTGGGCGATGGCGGCGAGGTCACCGCCGTCGGGCTCGACGATCACCGCCGCGTTGCCGCCGAGCTCGAGGGTGACGCGCCGGTCGTGGAGCCGCCGCCTGAGCTCCCAGCCGACCTGCGCCGAGCCGGTGAAGGTGAGCATGCGCACGCGGACGTCCCCGACCAGGACGTCGGCCTCGGCGCCCCCGCAGGGAACGACGTTGACGGCGCCTGGCGGAAGGCCGCTGCGGTGCAGGATCTCGGCCAGGAGCAGGGCGGGCGTCGGGGTCTGCGAGGCCGGCTTGAGCACGATCGGGCAGCCCGCGGCGACCGCTGGGCCGAGCTTGTGAGCGACGAGGTTGAGCGGGAAGTTGAACGGTGCGATCCCGACCACCACGCCGACGGGATACCGGCGCACGAGGCCCATGCGACCGGCCCCGGAGCCGAAACCGGTGAGGTCGAGGAGCTCGGCGTGCGGCGAGCGGGCCACCCGCGCGGCGTCGGCGAACGTCTCAGCGCAGCGGTCGGCCTCGACCCGGGCCAGCGCGACGGGCTTGCCGGCCTCCTCGACGAGGACCTGGGCGAGCTCGTCGCGGCGGCGGGCCACCTCGCCGGCGGCGCGCTCGAGAACCGTGGCCCGAGCGTGGGGCGGCAGCGCGAGCATCGGCTCGCGCGCGGCGGTCGCCGCATCGAGTGAGGCACGCAGCTCGCCGGGGCCGGCACGGCCGACGCGCGCCACCTCGCGACCGTCGAACGGCGACCTGACCGCGATGACGCCGTCGCCGTCGTTCCAGCCCTCGCCGATGAAGCACCCGAGCTCGCGCATCGTGTCCGCCCCCCGCCCGCCCATGCTAGCGCAGGAGGAGGGTCGAAGGGTTGAAGGGATGAAGGGTTGAAGGGTTGAAGGGTTGCAGGGTTGAAGGGTTGAAGGGTTGAAGGGTTGAAGGGTTGAAGCAGGATCTGGGCGATTCCTCAACTTACCAGTCCTTCAACCCTGGGTGGGTGGTCGGAAGGACAACCCTGGAGGGGTGGGCGGGTGTGCAACCCTGGTCGGGTGGCGGGGAGGGCAAGCCTGGAGGGGTGGGTGGGGGAAAAACCGGGGCCGCCTCCCCCCCCGAGAAAGCGGCCCCGACCGAGGTACAAAACCCCGGCGGAGGTTTCCCTCCACCGGGGGCTAACAGAAGAGGCCGTCTGGTTTGTTCCCGACCCGTGGCCCGTGACTAGTACTTGACCTGGAGGGTGAGCTGGATGCGGTCGTCGGTCGGCTTGCCGGGCTTGGCGAAGTCGACCTTGTCATAGTCCAGCACGACGTCGTTGCCCTTGCCGAGGTGGTAGACGAGCCCGGCGATGGTCCGGCTGTTCTCGTCGTCGTCGAGGCTCGTGTTGGGGTCAAACTGGTCGTAGCGGCCGATGAGGCCCCACTTCGGCGTCAGTTTGGCCTCGGCGAACACCGACCAGCCGTCGCGGTCGAGGGCGTTGCCGGCGGCGTCGACGGCGTCGCCTTTCTGGTTGCCGGTGCCGTCGGCCCAGGTCCCGGTGACGACGAAGCGGCGGTGCTCGTAGGACAGCATCGCCGAGTTGAGCGTCCAGTCGGGCTCGGCGGCGGTGTTGCCCTTGCCGTTGATGCCGAAGTACGAGACCTGCAGGCCGGGGACGACGTCGGGCAGCGGCCGGATGGTCAGCCGCCCCTCGATGACCTTGTTGGTGTTCGCCTCGGAGGCATGGTAGCCGCCGCCGTTGTAGACGCCGAACGCGAACGAGCCGTAGCGCCCGGGGTAGTCCTTGGAGACCGACTTCTGGTACGACTCCGGCAGCGTCCCGCCGAGCAGGCCCATCATCGTGACGCCGATGTCCGCGGAGTTGAACAGCCCGTTGCGCTCCATGAACATGGTGTCCTGCATCCGGTAGTTGTTGATGTGCTCCTCGAAGTCCAGCCACGGCATGTGGGCGACGCCGACCTCCATCTCGGGCCTGGTGATGAAGCCGAGGTCGGGCGAGGCGAACTTGGCGTACGCGTACTTGATCCGCACCTTGATGTCGCCGGTCGAGTCGATGGTCGTGTCCGGCGTGATGCGCGCCGACATCCACGGGGTGATCTTGGTGTCGACGATGATGTAGCCGCGCTTGATCGTGAACCTCGAGTAGTCCTTGTCGGCGGACTGGCCGTCCTGGTACGACAGGTACCACGTCCCGCCGATCTTGACCTGCGGGAACGACGGCGCGGCCGGCGGTGGAGGCGCCGGCGTCGGCCGGTCGTAGGCCGGGAGGTTGTGCTTGAACAGGAAGAGGTCGATGGCGGTGTCGTTCTCGCCGACCACCGTCTCGCCGTTCGGCCCGCGGCCGACCAGGGTGATCGACGTCCCCATGTCGCCCGCCGCCTGCCACAGCTTGTAGCGCTCGGGGGAGTTGAACACGTAGATCCGGCCGTCCTTCTCGACTTCCTGGTAGTAGAGGCCCTTGACCTGGGCCTGCGCCGTGGCCGCGGCCACGGCCACCACGACGAGGGCGACCGCCGCAGCCCCGACGCCGCGCAGCGCATTGCTCCAACTCTTCCTGAGGTCTGTCGCCATGAGCATGGGCTTCCTCCCTGTTCCGTCGGCGCCTGAGGCGCCTTCGGCCGGGGACGTTAGGGCGGTGCCGTGACGATGGCTCGCGGTCACGGTGAAGACCGGGTGAAGATTGGGGCGTCCGGTCAAGTCCGGGTGGTGCGCGCGGGACGGGCGGCGGCGACGTCGGCGAGGAACGCCTCGAGGGCCTGACACGCCTGGTCGACGCTGGCGTACGGGAACTTCTGGGTGCCCGGGAGCCCGAGGAGGAGCCGCGACACCGCGATGTCCTCGCGGTAGAGCAGGAGCACCGGCATGCCGCGCTGGGTGGCGGCGAGGACCTCGATGCCGACGCCGTGCGACGGGGTGGTCACCTCGGCGACCAGGGCGTCGCTGGCCTCGATCCACGTCAGGTCGCGCTTGGCGAGCTCGGCGTCGGTGAGCCGCGCGTCCTGCTTGCGGCCGTCGGCCTCCGCGACGTGGCGGGTGGGGACGCTCATCCCGGAAGCCTCGATGCGGGCGAGGAGCGTGCCGATGACCGGCAGGTCGCGGGTCGGGTTGGTCATCGCCGCCGCCAGGTAGATGTTCATCGGGGAAGTCTAGCAGCAGAGAGGAGGCAAGAGGCACGAGGCAGGGTTCTGTAGAATCCCGGGCGTGCCGGGGAAACCGCTCATCGTGGCGATCGACGGGCCGGCCGGGGCCGGGAAGTCGGCCACCGCCCGCGAGGTCGCGTTGCGCCTCGGCGTGCCGTACCTCGACACCGGCGCGATGTACCGCGCGGTGGCGCTGGCGGCCGGGCGTGCCGCCGTCGCCCTTCCCCCCGACGAGGCCGGGACCGGCCGGGTGATCGAGCTGGCGCGGGCGCTCCGCATCTCCTTCGCCGGCGACGCCACGGCGCAGCGGGTGCTGCTCGACGGTGCCGACGTGACGGACGAGCTGCGCACCCCGGAGTGCTCGCAGGGCGCCTCCATCGTTTCGACGATCCCCGAGGTGCGGCACGCCATGGTCGCGCTCCAGCGCTCACTCGCCGCGGCGACCGGCGGAGTCGTCGAGGGCCGCGACATCGGCACGGTGGTCTTCCCCGACGCGACGCTCAAGGTCTTCCTCACCGCTCCGCCGGAGGTCCGCGCGCGGCGCCGCCACGACGAGCTGGCCCGCCGCGGCATCCGCGTGCGCTGGGAGGACGTGCTGGCGGATCAGCTCGAGCGCGACCGGCGAGATTCGACGCGCGCACACTCGCCGCTGCGCCCCGCCGAGGGCGCCATCGTCCTCGACACCGGGAGGTTGACGCTCGACGAGGTGGTTGCGCGCCTGCTCGAACTGGTGCGCCGGACCTTGACAGGTTAAGCGTTTCGCCCCTATAGTTTCCCGCTTGTGAAACACGCAGTCAGACGCACCGCCAGGGCGTCTCTGAGGAGGCCAAGTGGTCGATAACCAGGACAACAACCAACCCAACAAGGATGCCCGGGAGGAGGGGGGCAAGACGCCTTCGAGCCAGAACAGCATGCGCGAGCTCTTCGAAGAGTCCTTCCAGCAGCGGCGCGAGGGCGATGTCGTCACCGGGATGATCGTCGCGATCACCGACGACACCGTGGTCGTCGACATCGGTTTCAAGACCGAGGGGATGATCCCGCGCTCCGAGTTCACCGATCGCCAGGGCAAGGTCACCGTCAAGGTCGGGGACGAGGTCGACGTGCTCGTCGAGCACTTCGACGAGATGCTGGGTGAGGTCAGGCTGTCGCGCGAGCGGGCGGCGAAGATGCGCGTCTGGGAAGTCCTGGAGACGGCTTTCCGCGACAACGCACCGGTCCGGGGCAAGGTGCTCGAGCGCGTCAAGGGCGGGCTGACGGTCGACATCGGCGTGCGGGCGTTCCTGCCCGGGTCGCTGGTCGACATGCGCCCGACCCGCCGGCTCGAGGACTACGTCGGCGAGGAGGTCGAGGCGCGCATCATCAACTTCGACCGCCGCCGCGCCAACGTGGTGCTGTCGCGCAAGGCGATCCTCGAGGAGCAGGTGTCGGTCCAGAAGGACGAGACGCTGGCCCACCTCGAGGAGGGCACCATAGTCACCGGCGTGGTGAAGAACATCACCGACTACGGCGTGTTCATCGACCTCGGCGGCATCGACGGCCTGCTGCACGTCACCGACATCTCGTGGGGCCGGGTCGGCCACCCGAGCGAGTACTTCAAGGTCGGCGACGAGTGCAAGGTGGTCGTGCTGCGGGTCGACAAGGACAAGGAGCGCGTCTCGCTCGGCTACCGCCAGCGCTTCGAGGACCCCTGGACCCACGTCGAGGCCCGCTACCCGGTCGGCAAGAAGATCGCCGGCAAGGTGACCAACGTGGTCGACTACGGCGCCTTCGTGGAGCTCGAGGAGGGGGTCGAGGGGCTGATCCACGTCTCCGAGATGTCGTGGACCAAGAAGGTCAAGAACCCCAAGGCGGTCCTCAAGTCCGCCCAGGAGGTCGAGGTCGTCATCACCGAGGTGGACATCGACAAGCGCCGCCTCTCGCTGTCGCTCCGCCAGGCCGAGCCCAACCCGTGGGAGGAGTTCGCCACCAGGTTCCGCGTCGGCTCGAAGGTCAAGGGTGTGGTGCGCAACCTCACCGACTTCGGCGCCTTCGTCGAGCTCGAGCCGGGCGTCGACGGGCTGGTGCACATCTCCGACATGGCATGGACGCGGCGCATCTCCCACCCGTCCGAGGTCGTGACCAAGGGCCAGGAGATCGAGGCGCTGATCATCGCCATGGACATCCCGAACCAGCGGATATCCCTGTCGATCAAGGAACTCATGCCCAACGAGTGGGATCAGTTCGCGACCGCGCACCAGGTCGGCGACGAGGTCGACGGCTACGTCACCAACGTCACCGACTTCGGGCTGTTCGTCGAGCTGGCTCCCGGCGTCGAGGGCCTCTGCCACATCTCCGAGGTCGAGCGGCGCGCCAACCAGCCGCTCTCCGCCCTGTTCGCCAGGGGCCAGCGCGCCCGCACCCGCCTGATCCGCATCGACTGGAACGAGAAGCGGATCGGCCTGTCGCTGCGCGGCATCGTGCAGCCCGAGCCGGAGGAGAGCGAGCTCGAGCAGACCGCCGAGGAGTTCACGCCCGAGGCCCTGCCCGAGTACAGCGCCGAGACCGCGCCGGCGGCCGAGCCCGACAGCGAGATCGCGGCGGCCGACGAGGCCGAACAGGTCGTTGCGGCCGAGGTGACCGAAGAGGTCGTCGCCACCGAAGTGATCGAAGAGGTTGTCGCCGCTGACGTGACCGAAGAGACCGTCGCCGCCGAAGTGACCGAAGAGGTCGTCGCCGCTGAAGCGATCGAAGAGGTCGTCGCGACCGAAGACGTCGCCGTGGCCGCCGAGCCCGACGTCGCGGCCGTGCCGGCAGTCAAGGCCGCCAAGCCCGCCAGGGCCAAGAAGAGCGGCAAGGCCGCCAAGGCGGCGGCAGCCGAGGTCGCCGAGGTCACCCCGTCCGACGAGGCCGAGCCGGGCAACGACGAGAGCACGAGCTAGCGTTCCCTTTGAGGAGGTTGTCTTCATGACCAAGGCAGACATTGTCAAGCTGCTGGCGGACCAGGTGGGTCTGACCAGGCGCGAGGCCGCCGATGCGCTCGCCGTCGTCCTCGACGGCGTCATCCAGGCCATACAGGACGGCGAGAAGGTCGAGCTGCGCGGCTTCGGCTCGTTCCGCACCCGCAAGCGTCAGGCGCGGCAGGGCCGCAACCCCCGCACCGGCGCGCAGGTCAAGGTGCCGCCGAAGGTGGTGCCGTACTTCAAGCCGGGCAAGCAGCTCCGGGAGATCCTGGGTGGCAAGTGAAGGCGCGTTCGAGCGCCTTTACGCTCCCTGGCGATTCGACTACGTGTCCAGCGCTGACCAGAAGAACTCCTGCATTTTCTGCGCGGCCGCGACGGGCGGCGAGGAGACCCTGACGCTCGTCAGGGGCGAGCGGGCGTTCGCCCTGCTCAACCGGTACCCGTACACGTCGGGCCACGCCATGGTGGCGCCGATCGCCCACGCCGGCGATCTCACCACCCTCGACACGGCCACCCTGACGGAGGTCATGGAGCTGGCACGCCGGGTGGTCCAGGCGCTCGAGAAGGTCTACCACCCGCACGGCTTCAACCTCGGCTTCAACCTCGGGGAGGCCGCCGGTGCCGGCATCGCCGAGCACCTCCACATGCACATCGTTCCCCGTTGGCGCGGCGACACCAGCTTCCTGACGGTCAACGCCGGCGTCCGGGTGATCCCCGAGGAGCTGTCGCAGACCTGGGCCAAGCTGCGCGAGGCCATGGGGGTCGCCGATGCCTGAGAGCACACCGAAGCCTGCCCCCCGGCTGCCGCTGCCGCTGCCGGCGCTGATGGCCGCGGCGTGGCTCGTTCCCGGGCTCGGCCACCTGCTGCTCGGTCGCCGGTCGCGCGCCGCCGTGTTCGCGGCCGTGATCGTCGTGGCCTTCGTCGTCGGCGCGCTGCTCCAGGGTGAGCTGATGTTCCCCCAGTCCGGCGACCCGCTCTCCTACCTCGCGTTCATCGCCGGCCTCGGGAACGGCGCGCTGTTCTTCGTCGCGCGCTTCCTCGGCTTCGGCCAGGGCGTGGTGACCTCGCCGTCGTACGAGTTCGGCAACACCTTCCTGCTCACCGCCGGGATGATGAACCTCCTGCTGGTCCTCGACACCCACGACATCGCCGTCGGCAAGAAGGACTGGTGATGCTCGACCACTTCACCTTGATGGTGCTCCACGCGCTGCTCATCGCGGTGTTCTTCGCGTTCCTGTGGAAGCGCGAGAAGCAGGAGCGGTGGCGGTACTTCTGGAAGGTGTTCGCGGCGCTGGTGCTGGGGGCGGTGGCGCTCGGGTGGCTGATGTACCCCTTCCCGCGGCCGTAGCCCGCCGCGCGGGCCTCGGCGAGGCGCTGGCCATCGTGGCCGTGGTCTCGCTGTCGCTCGCCTACCTGGTGATCGGCCTGCTGCCGGACGTCCCGGAGGTCGTCCGGGGGTTCTCCGACGTGAGCCAGCACGGCGGCGCCTACGCGCTGCTCGGGCTCCTCGCCGCCGCCGCCGGCGGCGCAGTCGCGCTGCGGCGCCCGGCCCTGGTCGGATGGGCCTACGCCGCCGGCCACGGCGCGCTGCTCGAGGTGTTGCAGCACTTCTGCCCGCCGCGGCGGGCCGAGTGGGGCGACCTGGCGGTGGACGCCGTCGCGGCCGCGGCCGGCGCCGGCCGGGGGGCGATCGTCAGGCGGCTCCGGTGAGGGGGCGCCGCGGCGCCGGCGAGGCCTCCGGGGACCTCCACGCGGCCAACCTGCCGGCGGCGTTGCGCCGGCTGCGGCCCGGCGTCGAGGCGTTCGGGGTCGGCGGCGAGCGGCTGCGCGCCGAGGGCCTCGAGTGCGTCGCCCGCAGCGAGGAGCTGTCGGTCATGGGCCTCGCCGAGGTCGCCCGCGAGCTGCCCCGCCTGTGGCGGTTGTCGCGGCGGGTGCGGGAGGACGCGATCGCGCGCCGCCCGCAGGTGGCCGTTCTCGTCGACTCCCCGGACTTCAACCTGCCCCTCGCAACCGCGTTGCGCGGGGCGGGGATCCCGGTCGTGGTCTACGTCTCGCCGCAGCTCTGGGCGTGGCGCCGCGGCCGGGTGAGGCGGATCCGGCGCGACGTCTCCCGGGTGCTGTGCATCCTGCCGTTCGAGGTGCCGTTCTACGAGCGCCACGGCGTCGCCGCCGAATACGTCGGGCACCCGTTGGTCGACGAGCTCGCTCCGATCATGAGCAGCCCACCCGAACGGGATCCCGACACCCTGGCGCTGCTTCCCGGGTCGCGCTGGCACGAGGTGGAGGCGCTGCTGCCCACCATGCTGGGGGCCCTCGACGAGCTGGCCGCGGTGCGCCCGTCTGTGCGGGCGCGGCTCATCGCCGCCCCCGGCCTCGACGTCGCGCGGCTGCGCGGGCTGCTCGCCGCGGCGCCGCGGCCCGTCGAGCTGGTCGGCGATGACCGCCACCGCGCCCTGGCGTCGTGCGGCGCCGCCCTGGTGGCGTCGGGGACGGCGACCCTGGAGTGCGCCCTGCTCGGCGTGCCGATGGTGGTGGGCTACCGCCTGCACGCCCTGACCTATCGGCTGGCCAAGCTGCTCGTCCGGGTGCCGCACGTCAGCCTGGTCAACCTGGTGGCCGGCCGCGAGGTGGTGCGGGAGCTGGTCCAGGATGCCTTCACGCCGGCGGCGCTCGCCGCCGAGGCCGTCGAGCTCCTCGGCGGACACGGCGAGCAGGTCCGCGCCGGACTGGTCGGGGTGCGCACCGCGCTCGGCCCGGTCGGCGCCTCGGAGCGCGCGGCGCGGGCGGTGGCGGCGGTGGCAGGGGAGGCGACATGAGCACGCTGCGGCGTCTGGTGGCATACCTCCGGCCCCACGCCGGGTGGGTGGCGATCGCCGCCCTGTCGATGGTCGGTGTGGCGCTGGCCCTGATCTTCATGGTCTCGCTGGTGGGTCCGCTGGTGAAGACCGTGCTCGGACCCGACGCGACACTCCCCGGGATGTCGGTCGGTGCGGTGGGCAGTCAGGCTGGATCGGCCGTTGTCCCGGCCCCGAAGGCCAGGACGTTCGGGTTCGCCAAGGCGGTGGAAACCTGGTTCGACAACGCCCGCGCGGCGATCAGGGACGTCGTCCCCACCGACGCGCTGGCCGTCCTCCTCCTCGGCTTCCTGGCGGTGCTCGTCAAGAATGCGCTGACCTACCTCGGGCACTACGCCTTCTACCGCGCGGGCCTCGCCACCATGAAGGACCTTCGCGACCGGCTGATGGACGCGCTGCTCGGCCAGTCGGCGCGCTTCTACCAGAAACGCCCGTCGGCCGCGCTGATGTCCCGGTTGACCAACGACGTCGAGCAGATCACGTTCGCGGTGTCGGACCGGCTCTCCGAGCTGTTCCAGGACTCGTTCACCATGCTCGGCCTGATCGTCTACCTGTTCACCCTCAACCTGCCGCTGGCGATCGTGGTGTTCGTCCTCGCACCGGTGGTGGTGTGGCCGATCGCCCACTTCGGCCGCAAGCTGCGCCACCGCTCGTACCGCACGCAGGAGCGGATGGGCGAGGTGAACGCGGTGGCCGACGAGGTGATCAAGGGGTGGCGGGTGGTGCAGGCGTTCGGCATGGAGTCGTTCGAGCGCCGCCGCTTCCGCGAGGCGACCTGGCAGCACTTCAGGGCGAGCCTCAAGACGCGCAAGGTCCTCGCGCTCAACGCCCCGGTGGTCGAGCTCCTCGGCGCGGCCGGCGTGATGGTGCTGCTCTACTGGGCGAACCGCCAGATCACCGCCGGCGTGACCACCGCGGAGCAGTTCGGCACCTTCCTGCTCGGCCTGTACTCCATGTACCAGCCGGTGAAGCGGCTCACCAAGGTCAACCTCGCGCTGCAGGGCGCGATCGCGTCGGGTCAGCGGGTGTTCGAGGTGGTCGACGAGCCGGTGGAAATCACCGACCGGCCGGCGGCGCGCCCGCTGCCCGGAATTCGTGAGGGAATCCGCTTCGAGGGCGTGAGCTTCGCCTACGAGCCGGAGAAGCCGGTGCTGCGCGACTTCTCCCTGGACATTCCGGCGGGAAAGGCAGTGGCGATCGTCGGTCCGTCGGGCGCGGGGAAGTCGACGGTGGCCCAGCTCCTGCCGCGCTTCTGGGACGTCGAGGCGGGCCGGATCCTCGTCGACGGCGTGGACCTCCGCGACCTCGAGCTGCGCTCGCTGCGCGCCGCCATCGGCGTCGTCACCCAGGAGACCGTCCTGTTCAACACGACGGTCCGGGCCAACATCGCCTACGGCCAGGACGTCGTCGACGAGGCGCGCCTGGCCGCCGCCGCCCATGCCGCGTTCGCCGAGGAGTTCATTCGGGAGATGCCGCAGGGCTACGACACGGTCGTCGGCGAGTCGGGGGTCAAGCTGTCGGGCGGGCAGCGCCAGCGGCTCGCGGTGGCGCGGGCGCTCTACAAGGACCCGCCGCTGCTCATTCTCGACGAGGCCACCTCGGCGCTCGACGCCGAGGCCGAGGCGATCGTCCAGCGCGCCCTGGAGAACCTCCTGCACGGCCGGACCACCCTGATGATCGCGCACCGCCTGGCGACGGTTCGGGCGGCCACGACCATCGTCGTGATGGACGCCGGGCGCGTGGTCGAGCAGGGCAGCCACGCGGAGCTGCTCGCCCGCGGTGGCCTGTACGCCCATCTCGCGGAGCTCCAGGGCATCAAAGACTAGTCCCGGGTCCTGAGTCCCGGGTCCCGGGTCGCAGTTCGAGGGACCAGGTGGATCGCCGAAGGGCGCCAGCGCAGTTCCGCGGACACGAGGGGCAGGGTAGTCTGCATCGGGGAGGCTCGCCTTGACTCGGGACTCGGGACTCGGGACTCGCGACGCGGCCCGCGACACCTGGAAGGGTGTGGCGCTGCTGCTGCTGCTCGGGACGTGCATCTTCACGGCGGGGATCGGGCTGCGCGACCCGTGGCCGGCGGACGAGCCGCGCTTCGCCCTGGTCGGCAAGGAGATGGTCGAGACCGGCGAGTGGCTCTTCCCCCACCGCAACGGCGAGCTCTACCCCGACAAGCCGCCGGTGTTCTTCTGGCTCATCGCCTCGGTCTACGCCGCGACCGGCTCGCTGCGGCTCGCGTTCCTGCTCCCGTCGGCACTCGCCGGCTTGGGAACGCTCGCGCTGACCTGGGACCTCGCCCGCCGCCTGTGGGGCCGGCGTGCGGCGATGCTCGCCGGCCTCGCGCTGCTCGCCACCCTGCAGTTCACCCTGCAGGCGCGGGCCGCGCAGATCGACGCGGTGGCGGCGCTGTGGATCACCCTCGGGGTCTACGGCCTGGGGCGGCACCTGCTGCTCGGACCGGCGTGGCGCTGGTGGTACGTGGCATTCGCGGCGATGGGGCTCGGCGTCATCACCAAGGGCGTCGGCTTCCTCCCCGTGCTGCTGCTCGTCCCGTGGGGGATCGCGCGGTGGCGGCGGCTGGCCAACCTGCCGCGCTTCGCCTTCCCGTGGTGGCTCGCCGTCGGCGGGCCGCTCTTCATGCTCGCGGTGATCGCTGCCTGGCTCGTGCCGGTGCTGCTGGCGGTGGCCGCGAGCGGCGATCCGGCTCTCGCCGCCTACCGCGACGACATCATGCTCCGCCAGACCGCTACCCGTTACGCCGCCGCCTGGCACCACCGCAACTGGGTCGGCTACTACCTGCTCCAGGTCATCCCGTGGGCGTGGCTGCCGCTCACCGCCGCGCTGCCGTGGCTGCTGCCGGCCTGGTGGCGGCGGCTGCGGCGGGGTGACGCGCGCACCGTCGTGCTCCTCGGCTGGGCGGCGCTCGTGTTGCTGTTCTTCTCGGCGAGTCCGGGAAAGCGAGGCGTCTACGTGCTACCGGTCGTTCCGGCGTTCGTCCTCGCCGCGGCGCCGCTCCTGCCCGGGCTGCTCCGCCGCGCGGGGATCGCGAGCCTCGCCCGCTGGGGGGCGGCCGCCTGGTCGGCCGTCGCGCTCGCGGTCGCCGGCGCCGTGCCGGTGCTGGCCCGGATCAACCCCCGGCGGCTCGAGGATCTCGGCGTCGAGCCGAGCTTGCTTGTCCCGCCGCTCGCCGCGCTCGGGGTGGCCGGATTGGTCGTGACCCTGCTGCTGTGGCGCCGGCGTGGGGTCGCCGCGCTCGGCGCCGTCATCGCCCTCTCGTGGCTGGTCACCGGCTTCTGGATCAACCCGCTGCTCAACAACGGCCGCTACCCGGCGCCGTTCATGGCCGAGGTCGCCCGGCGGATCGGGCCCGGCGCCGAGCTCGGCATGCTGGCCTGGCGCGAGCAGTTCGTCCTCGCCGCGGACCGGCCGCTCGTGACCTTCGGCTACGCCCGCCGCGACCTCGAAACGGAGGCCCGGGAGGGCGCCGCATGGCTGCTCGCCGCGCCCGGCCGGCGGCTGCTGGTCCCCAGGGAGGGGCTCCCCGGCTGCTTCGACGAGGCCGCCGTCGCACTCGTCGGGCCGCGCCACGGCCGCACCTGGTACCTCGCCGGCGCCGACGCCGTCACCGGCGCCTGCCGCGCGCCCCTCACCGTCACGGCTTCTCCGCCGCTACCGGAGCCCGGCCAGGATCGGGATTGACGCGCGGCGGCGCCGGCCAGCCCTGACGCACCATGGCCAGGTGGCGCTCGAGCTGGACCGCCAACGCCGGTTGGCCGTCGGCGCGGGCACGACCGGCGGCCTCCGTGAGCACCTGCTCGGCCTCCGTGCGCCGTCCCGCCGAGGCGAGTGCGACCCCGAAGGTCCCGAGCAGGACCGGGTGCGTGCCGCCGCTGGCCTTCACCAGCGAGCCGGCGATCCGGAGCGCGCCCTCGGGATCCCGGACTGCCGGGTCCTCGGCGGTGGCCAGGAGCAGCGCGAGGCTGTTGCCGGCGTCGCCCCACTGCGGCCGGAGGCGCAGCGCTTCCCGGTATTCCGCCAACGCCTCGCGGGCCTGTTGCGCGGCCGCGAGCTGTCGCCCGAGAGCGAGGCGGAGGTCGGGGTCGGAAGGGTGGAGGCGGACCGCCGCGCGGAGGAGGTCGACGCCGGTCGCCGGGTCGAGCCTCTCGAAGGCGCGCTGGGCCAGCGGGATCAGCCGTGGTGCTTCGGGCGTCGCGCGGGCCAGCCGGTCGAGGAGGGGTGCGGCCTCCGCCGGCGTCCCGCCCCGCCGCAGGGCGACGGCCAGGCCCAGGAGGCCCTCGGGATCGTCCGGTGCCGCGGCGACCGCCTCCCGGTACAGCCGGACCGCCTCGTCGTAGGCGCCGCGGCGGAAGGCCACGTGGCCGGCGACATGCATCACGGACACCTCGTCGGGATCGAGCTGAAGCGCTCGCTGGACGTGTGGCGTCGCGTCGTCCGGCCGTCCGCGCTCGGCCAGGAGCCATGCGAGTCGGGCGTGGGCGACGGCGCTCTCCGGCGCCAGGAAGACCGCCTGCTCGAGCGCCGCCTGCGCCCCGTCGACGTCTCCGCTCACGAGCAGCGCCTTGGCCAGATTGACGCGGGTGAGGCCGTCCTCGGGACGCAGCTCGGCGCACCGCGACAGGAGGCGCACCGCGTCGGCCGTGTTGCCCTCCTCGAGCCGGATCAGGCCGAGGTTCTCGAGGGCGCGGGTCGCGGACGGGTTGACCTCGAGGGCCCGCTGGATCTGGGCGATGCCCTCCTCCCGCCGGCCGAGCTGGATCATCGAGCCGCCCAACCCCTCGAGGGCCGGCGACGAGCCGGCGTCGATCTCGAGCGATCGCCGGAACTGCTCCGCGGCCTCCGCGTGCCGCCCGGCCCGGGCCAGCGCGGTGCCGAGGTTCTCGATCGCCCTGGGGTTGTCGGGCCGGGTTCGCACCGTGTCCTGCCAGATGCCCACCTCGCTCCCGTAGACCCGATTGCGGGCGAACGTCGCGACGCCCAGCGCGACCGCGATCCCGGTCGCGAGCGCGGCGAACGCGAGGTCCCGACGGGCGGACCGGAGGCGGTCGAGCACCTTCCAGAGGCCGGCGAGGACGAGCACGACGACCGCCGCGAGGGGCAGGTACATGCGGCGCTCGGCCACGACCTCGCTGACGATCGGGACGACGCTCGAGGTCGGCGCCAGGATGGCGAAGAACCAAGAGCCGACGAAGCCGAGCCATGAGCGCCGCCACAGCATCCAGAGCGAGAGTGCGGCGAGCGCCGACATGGTCAGCACGGCCGCCGCCACCGCCGGGGTGAAGCTGCGCGCGATGGGCCAGCCGGCGTAGTCCAGGGCGAGCGGGTGCGGCCAGACTGCGAGCCGCAGGTAGTGCCAGATCACCCCGGCCTGGGTGCGCAGGTAGTCGAGCGGCCGCAGCTCGGGGAAGTCGAGCCCCACCGTGTCGCCGCGCGGCGCGCCGGCCAGCAGGGCGGCGAGCAGCAGCCAGGTCGCGGCGAGGCCGAGGTAGCAGGCGCGGCGGCGCTGGAGGGCGTCCCTGACTCCCTGCGACAGGAACACCGCGTCGTAGGCGAGCAGCACGACCGGGATGGTGACTGCGACCTCCTTGGTGCCCATCGCCAGGGCGGTCGCGGCGACGCACGTCGCCCACCAGGCGGCCGGGCGGGGCGAGTCCGCGCTGCGGATCAAGGCGTAGAGGGCGAGCAAGTAGAGGAGGCCGAGGAGGGACTCGGTCCGCGTCGAGACGTAGGTCACCGCCTCGGTGTGCAGCGGGTGGAGCACCCACACGGCGGCCACCGCGAACGCCCAGCCGGGGCCCGGGCGGCCGGAGAGGGAGGCGAGACCGGGGACGGTCAGGGTCCGGCGGACGATCCCGTACAGGGCGAGCCCGGCCAGCAGGTGGATCAGGGTGTTGACGAGGTGGTAGCTCCACGGGTCGGTGCCGCTGACCGCGTAGTTGACCGCCAGTGTCAGTGCCACCACCGGCCGCCCCGCCACGGTGGACTGGCTGGGCGCCGACAGCGACCGGCCGAGCGGGAGCAGGGAGCGGACGTGCGGGTTGTCGACGATCGCGTTGTAGTCGTCGAAGATGAACGGCGCGTGCAGCGTCCCCGAGTAGGCGAGTGCGGCCAGCACGACGAGCACGGCCGGCCCGGCGAGGTGCGCCAGGCTGGTCCTGCTCGGCGGACGCTGCGACGGCTCGTTCCGCACCGGCAACCCTCCACACGCCGCCGGCGCCGCTGCCTGTGCCGCCGCCGCCCGGGTGCCAGGGAGTCTACCAGCCGGCCTCCGCCGGGTGGATCTACGGCCATCGACGATGTGACCAAAGAGTTGCGAACCACCCTCTTGCGTCACCCACTCGTCCAGGAGTAGATTCATCCAGGCCTGTCAGGACAGAAAGAGGAGGAGAGCATGAGGAGAACGATCGGCTTAGGCGTTGTCGCTGCACTGGCCATCGTGGCCACACTCGGCCTGCCCGCCGCGGCGTCCGGCCAGGCGAGCGAGGTCGTCGGCGCGGCCGTGCCGCCGCCCGTACCGGATGCCACCGGCGGACCCGACGGCTTCGGCTACACCTTCATCGACTCCGCCGAGCCCGGCGGCCCAACGTACACGTGGGTCGACATCACCGGCACTGGCACGGCGATCACGACCTGGACCGGGAGCCCTGACGACGGCTATGCCGGTCCGTTCGCGATCGGCTTCAGCTTCCCCTTCTACGGTGTCGCTCAAACCCAGTTCTATGCGGGGACGAACGGGTTCATCTCGTTCGGCGCGGGTTCCACGTCGCTCTCCAACCAGTGCCCGCTGCCGAGCGCGACAACGCCCAACGACGTCATCGCGATGTTGTGGGACGACCTCAACTTCAACACCAGCGGCGCCGCCCACTACCAGTACTTCGCGACCTGTCCCGTGGGCACCGGCGAGTGCACGGTCGTCGAGTACTCCAACGTCGCCCACTACGGCGGCGCGGCCGGCTCGGCCGGGACCTTCGAGGCGATCCTCTACCCGAGCGGGCAGATCCTGATCCAGTTCCAGAACCCGGGCACGGAGACAGGGTCCGGCTCCACCTCCGGTATCGAGGGCCCGGGCGGAACCTACGGCCTGGCCTACGCGTGCAACACGGCAGGCACGCTCGCCGCCAACCTGGCGATCCGGTTCGAGCTTTCCGGCTGGACCTTCACCTCGGCCGACACTTCGACCTCCGGCGCCCGCGGCGACGTGGTCAACTACCTCCTCAGGATCGCCAACAACGAGGCCACGGCGCGCACCTACGACATCTCGCATTCCGGCAACGTCTGGGCGACCGGCCATCCGGCCACGGTGGGACCGATCGCGAGCGGCGCGAGCCAGGACTTCACCGTCACGGTGGCCATCCCGTGGACCATCGGCCAGTGCCAGAGCGATGCGGTCACGATCAGCGCCGCCGACCAGTCCGCTCCGGGCTCGCCGAAGACCATCGGCCTGACCACCACAGGCCCGAGCGCCTCGGTGCTCTACGACAACGGGCCGCTCGTCACGCATCCAGGTGGCGGAGCGGGGGGCGCCGACGTGAGCGCGCTGCAGACCGCGCTGGGCATGACGACCTATGGCGCCGGCAACCAGGTGAGCGCCGGCAACCGGGTCGCCGACGACTTCACCGTCCCGGCCGGCGAGACCTGGACGCTCGACCAGGTGTCGTTCTTCGAGTACCAGACCGGCTCGACGACCGGCACCAGCACCTTCACGGCGTTCAACTACCAGATCTGGAACGGCGCCCCGAACGGCGGCGGCGCGGTGATCTGGGGCGACACCACCACCAACCGCCTGGCCTCGTCGGCGTGGAGCAACATCTACCGGGTGCTCGACACCACTATGGCCGACACGACCCGGCCGATCATGGCCAACGTGTGCACCGGTTGGGCGGTGCTCCCGACCGGGACCTACTGGATCGACTGGCAGGCTGCCGGCTCTCTGGCCTCGGGCCCATGGCAGCCGGCGATTACGATCCTCGGCCAGACGACGACCGGCAACGCCCTGCAGTACACGACGACCGCGGGCGCATGGGCCGCGCTCACGGACGTTGGCACCCAAGGCCTTCCGTTCCGGTTCTCGAGCTGCCGGCCGGCTGCCGACTGGGGTGACGCCCAGGGTCCGTCGTTCCCAACCACCGCGGCGCAAGACGGCGCACGCCACCTCATCCCGTCGCCTACCGCCCCGAACGCCATCCTCGGCGCCCTGATCGACGCCGACGACGACGGCCAGCCCAACGCCGGCGCCACGGGCGACGACGGCGGCGGCCTCGCCGACGAGGACGGCGTGATCTTCGTTTCCTCGATCGTCCCCGGGTCGTTGGCCGCCATCCAGGTGGTCGCGTCAGGGTCGACGCTCCTGCAGGCGTGGGTCGACTTCAACCTCGACGGCGACTGGGACGACGCCGGCGAGCAGATCTTCACCAACCAGGCGCTCAGTGCCGGGGTCAACGGACTGAACTTCACGGTGCCGGTCTCGGCCGTCATCGGCAACCCCGTGGCCCGGTTCCGCGTCAGCAGCCAGCCTGGACTCGGCTACGGCGGCGTGGCATCGGACGGCGAGGTGGAGGACTACCTGATCGCCACGACGCCGGTCGAGCTGCAGTCGTTCGTCGTCGAGTAACCGTTTCAGCGAGCTTCTCGTGTTCCCGCGCGGGGCCCCGACCGGGGCCCCGCGTCTTCTTGCCCCCTCGGCGAACACCTGGCCAGGACCGGCGCGGGTCCGGCGCGTCGCGCCGGTCCGCGCCCGACCGTTCCTCGCCGTCGCCTCCGGTCGTTGTCTTGTCTTGCCTCACCCCTGGGCGGGTGGTTGGGAGGGCACCCCTGGGTGGGTGGTTGGGTGTGCACCCCTGGAGGGTTGGGCGGGTGTGCACCCCTCCTCCGGCGGCCGGCTGCGCCACCGGCGGTGCATCCAGAACCACGCGGTCGGGCAGCGGCGGATCGCGGCCTCGATGCGGCGGGTCGCTTCGGCGGTGACGGCCAACGCGTCGGCGGCCTCGTCGCCGGTCGCGTGCGGCTCGATCGGCGGCTCGTAGACGACCCGGTAGGTGCCGTCCGGGAGCGGGTAGGCGAACACCGGCAGGACCGGCACGCGCATCCGGACGGCGAGCGTGCCGACCGCCGGGGTGGTCGCCGCCAGCCGGCCGAAGAACGGGACGAAGTGCACGTTCTTCTCGCGGAAGTTCTGGTCGATGACGAAGGCGATCCCGAGGCCGGCCTTGAGACCGCGCACCACCTCGCGCAGCGCGTCCCGCTTGGCGATCAGGCGGTTGCCGGTGCTCGTCCGGTTGCCGGCGAACCAGCGCTCGAGGCGCGGGTTGTCGAGGGGACGGATGACCATCCCGAGGCGGTGTCCGAGGGCGCCCTGGTGGAGCGCGATCCACTCCCAGTTGCCGAAGTGACCGGAGAGCAGGAAGTACCCCGTGCCCGTCGCCGTGACGGCGGCGAGGTGCTCGCGCCCTTCGATGCGGAGCCGCTCGGCGAGGCGCGGCCCCACGCGGCGCATGGTGAGGACCTCGACGAGGAGCCGGCCGAGGTGCGCGAACGCCCCCTCGGCGACCGAGCGGCGCCACGCCGAGTCGGCCTCGGGGTAGGCGAGGGCGAGGTTGTCGAGGGCGGTGCGACGCTGCCGCGGCAGGACGCGGAACGCGAGGCGGCCGAGGGCCCGGCCGAAGGCAAGCCGCGCGCGGCCGGGGAGCAGCGAGACGACGCCGAGGACGGCGAGCAGCGCCGCGTGCTCGACCAGCCACAGCAGCGGCAGGAGCGTTCGGGCGATGGCGCCCAGTCCACCATGGTCGCCGGCACGTTCCTTCCGCTTCACGATGCGAGTCTAGCCTGGATCGCCCGTGCAGATCTCGCGGCTCGCGTTCCCCCGGCCCGGCCGCTACACTCGTCGGCGTGACGGGACCGAGGGCATCGCGGACGCGCCTACGCCTCGCCGACCTCGAAGGCGAGTGCCTCCCTGCGTTGGCCGAGGAGCTGCGCCGGATCTACTCGGGTGGCGGGTGGGCCTACGACGCGCTGTACGCCCGGTCGGGCGCGGTGCTGCTGCGCGGGCGCGTCCCGGTGGTGGCCGCGACGCTCGGCGGGCTGCCCGTGATCGCCAAGCGGCTGACCCACGGCGGGGTGATCTCGCGGCTGACGGGCGACCGTTTCCTCACCCCGAAGCGCTGGCGGGCGGCGCTGGCCGCCGCCGACTTCCTGCGCGAGCACGGCGTCGACACGCCGGAGCCGCTGTTCGCGGCGTGGCGACGGGGCTGGCCGTTCGTCCGCGGCGAGCTGGGCTTTCGCCGGATCACGGGCGCGGTGGACGCCTCCGACCACCTGTTCGGCGGCGCCGAGGTGCTGCCCGGCGGGTGGCGCGAGGCCGCCGGCGCGATCGGCCGCACCGTCGCGCGGTTGCACGCCCTCGGCGTCGTCCACGGCGACCTCAACTTGATGAACTTCCTGCTGCCGGCGGGCGGCAAGGTGATGATCCTCGACCTCGACAAGGCGCGGCTCACCGGGAAGCCGCTCGGCGAGGGCGCGCGCCGGCGCAACCTCGCGCGCCTCGAGCGCTCGGTGCGAAAGCAGGGTCGCCTCGCGCCGGCCGAGCACGTCGGGGGCGTCCTCGTGGCGCTGCGGCACGGCTACGAGGCGGCGCGTGCCTGAGCCCGGGGCGCGGCGTATCGGGCTGATCCGCACCGGGGCCCTGGGCGACGTCGTGCACGCCCTGCCGCTGGTCAACGGGCTGCGCGACGCCTGGCCCGACGCCCATCTGACCTGGATCATCCACCCGGTTCCCCACGAGGTGGTCCGGCACCAGGGCGCCGTCGACCGCTTCATCGTCTTCGAGCGGCACGGCGGCCTGGCGGCATGGCGCCGCCTCGCCCGCGAGCTGCGCGCCGCGCCGTTCGACCTGCTCCTGGTGCCGCAGGTGTCGGCGAAGGCTGGGATGATCGCCGCGCTCGCCCGCGCCGAGATCAAGCTCGGCTTCGACTTCCGCCGCTCCCGCGAGCTCCACTGGTTCGTGACCAACCGGCACCTCTCGCACCGGCCGCCGCAGCACGTCCAGGACCACTACCTCGAGTTTCTCGACGCGCTCGGCATCACCGGCACCCGGGTCCGCTGGGACCTCGAGTTCACGCCCGAGGAGGCCGCCTGGCGCGAGCGCTTCGTCGCCTCGCTCGGACGGCCGGCGGTCGCGTTCGTGGTCGCCTCGGCGCATCCGGAGAAGGACTGGTCCCCGGCCGGCTATGCCGAGGTCATGGCACGGTGCGAGCGCGAGCTCGGGGTGGCTCCGGTGATCGTCGGCGGGCCGTCGCGCCGCGAGCGCGAGGTGGCCGAAAAGATCGTCGCCATCTGTCCGGTGCGGCCGGTGGTGGCGCTCGAGAAGCCGGTCCGCCGCACCCTGCTTCAGCTCTCGGCGGCCGCGGCGGTCGTCGCGCCGGACACCGGCCCGTTGCACGCCGCCGTCGCCCTCGGCACGCCCACGGTGGGGCTCTACGGCTACTCGAACCCACGGCGCTGCGGGCCGTACCGCGCGTACGGCGACCTCCTCGTCGACCGCTTCTCGGAGCCCGGCGAGGAGGACGCGCTGCGCCGCACCAGGCCGGGACGGATGGCCCGGATCACCGCCGACGAGGTGTTCGACAAGGTGCGGCTGGCGCTCGAGCGCTACCCGCGGCCGGTGTCTTCGGTTGCGGCAGAAAGGTAAGGGAACGATGAGCCAGGCGCTGCGCAGCATGACGGGGTTCGGTACCGCCGAGGGCGAGCTGTCGGCGCGGATGCGCGCCGGCGTGCGGATGAACTCGCTCAACGGGCGCTTCCTCGAGATCAGCCTGCGGAGCCAGCCGCGCCTCGAGCTCGGCGAGCTGGAGCCGGGCGTGCGGGCCGTCCTCGCCGAGGCGATGTCGCGCGGCCGCGTCCAGGTCAACCTCGAGCTGCAGGCCGCGGCGCCGCAGGCGGCGGCGTTCCACTTCAACTGGGAGGTCGCCGCGGCGCTCGCCGCCGAGCTTGCCAGGCGGCCCGGCGGACTCGAGCTGGCGCCGCTGGCGCTGCGCGACCTCGTCGCGCTGCCCGGCTTCGCCGAGGGGATGGGCGAGCCCTCGCTCACGCCCGAAGAACGGGAGGCGCTGCTGCGCCTGATCGCGGTCGCCCGCGACCAGCTCGTCCGCGACCGCGAGAAGGAGGCCGCCGCCCTGCTGCCGCAGATCGCCGGCGAGATCGCCACGCTCCGCTCGTTTCACGGCTGGCTCGGCGAGGTCAACGTGCAGCTCCGCGACGCGCTCCTCGTCCGGCTCCGCGAGCGCCTCGGGCGGCTCGTCGAGAGCGCGGTCCCGGAGGAGCGGCTGGCGGTCGAGGCCGGCGTCCTCGCCGACCGCGCCGACGTCTCGGAGGAGGTCCAGCGCCTCGAGGCCCACCTCGCCCACCTCGACGGCCTGCTCGCCGGCGGCGGCCCGGTCGGCAAGAAGCTCGACTTCCTGCTCCAGGAGCTGCTCCGCGAGGTCAACACCTCGGCCTCCAAGTGCCGCGACGCGGGGATGGGCGAGCGCGTCGTCGACGCCAAGGCGGCGCTCGAGAAGCTGCGCGAGCAGTTCGCCAATCTGGAGTAGCGCCCCCGCCCAGCCAGCCTTGCACACCCGACCGACCACCCAGGGTTGCACACCCACCCGACCACCCAGGGGTGCCCTCCCGCCCACCCGCCCAGGCTTGAAGCAAAGACGGGAACGAGGGGTCAGCCTGTCGCCGGGCCACCTGCCACGGGCCAGGGGCCACGCGCCTTTCTATCTGCTCGGGCGGGTGTCGAGGCGGCCGAGCAGGCGGAGCAGGCCGTCGAGAATGGTCAGGGGGTGCGGCGGACAGCCCGGGACGTAGAGGTCGACCGGGAGGAACGTGCCCGCGCCGTTGTGCACCTCGGGGTGGTCGACGAACGGTCCGCCGGAGATGGCGCAGGCTCCCACCGCGATGACCAGCTTGGGGGCCGGCACGGCGTCGTAGGTCTTGCGGAGCGCGAGGCGCATGTTCTCGGTCACCGGCCCGGTGACGATCAACCCGTCGGCGTGGCGCGGCGAGGCGACGATCTGGATGCCGAAGCGCGACAGGTCGAAGGCGATGGTCGACAGCACGTTGACGTCGGCCTCGCAGCCGTTGCAGCCGCCCGCGCTGGCCTCGCGCAGGGCCAGCGAGCGGCCGAACAGCCGGCGGGCGCGGGCGTCGAGCGCCCCGGCGAGCCGGAGCGCCTCTCCGGACGTGGGCAGGTCCTCGCGGGTCTGGGTGGCGAGGCGGAACTCGGTGGTGAAGGCGATCGCGCCCTCGGGGCAGGCGTCGGTGCAGTCGGTGCAGAACAGGCAGCGGCCGAGGTCGATGCGGACGCCACCGGCGCCGACGGAGATCGCCCCCGTCGGGCAGGCGTCGGCGCACGCGCGGCAGCCCGACGGGCAGCGGGAGGCGTCGACCCGCAGCAGCCCGCGGAAGCGGTCCGGCAGCGTCGGCAACGTCGCCGGGAACGGCGTCGTGCGGTGTCCCTGGCGGAGGCGGGCGAGGAGGACCTTAGACATTTCGCACCCTCACAGGTCGTGGCCGCAGTACGACAGGTTGAACGACTTGTTGCACAGCGGGAAGTCCGAGATCTGCTGGCCGCGCAGGGCCATGGCCAGCCCGGACCAGTTGTGGAACGAGGGGTCGACGACCTTGGCGCGGGCGAAGCGGCCGTCGGCGCCGGTCACCGCGACGTGGCAGACCTCGCCGCGCCACCCCTCGACCAGGCTGACCGCGACGGCGTCGGGCGCGAGGTCGCCGACGCCGACCCGCACCGGCCCGTCGGGCAGCGAGGCGAACTGCTCGCGGACGAACGCCGCGGAGCGCTGGACCTCGAGCCAGCGGACCCAGGCCCGAGCGGCCACGTCGCCGCTGTGCCAGGTGGAGACGGGAAGCTGGGCGAACCGGTAGATCCCGGCCGGGAACTCGGCGCGGGCGTCGATCTCCAACCCGCAGGCGCGGGCGGCGGGGCCGACCAGCCCGAGCTCGCCGGCCTGCCCGGCAGTCAGGGCGCCGGTTCCCTCGAAGCGGCTCTGGACGGACGGCGTGTCGAACATCAGCTCGACGGTCTCCCGGACGTCGCGCATCACGGTCGCGAGGCGCTCGAGCAGCTCGCCGGCCCGCGCCGGCTCGGCGTCGAAGCGGACGCCCCCGGGTCGGACCAGGCCGCGGCCGAAGCGGCTGCCGCAGAGCAGCGCCGTGAGGTTGAGGATCTCGCCGCGCAGCCGGCCGCAGTGCGACGCCGTCGGCAGGAACGCGACGTCGCCGGCGAGGGCGCCGAGGTCGCCGACGTGGTTGGCCATTCGCTCGAGCTCGAGCGCCGCGCCGCGCAACACCTGGGCGCGCGCCGGGATCGCCGTGCCGGCGAGCGCCTCGACCGCCTCGGCGTGGGCCGTGGCGTGGGCGACGCTGCTGTCGCCGGCGGCCGTCTCGACGAGGTGGACGGTGCGCGCGTCGGGGCCGCCGACGAGGGCGCGCTCGACGCCGCGGTGCTGGTAGCCGAGCGCGATCTCCAGGGTGAAGACCCGCTCGCCGTGGCAGTTGAAGCGGAAGTGCCCGGGCTCGATGACCCCGGCGTGGACCGGACCGACGGCGACCTCGTGGACCTCCTCGCCGGCGACCGCGACGAACGGCCGGACCGCCGGGAGGATCTCGGCGCCGGGGGAACGGCCCCAGGCGTCGCGGCCGCCGGCCGGGGCGGCGTGGAAGCGCACCGGCTCGAGGGCGGGGTGCCCGACGGGGACGACGCCGAGCTGCTCGGCGATCTCACGCTCGAACAGGTGGGCCTGGGGACACGAGGGCGTGAGCGACGGATAGGTGGCGCCGACGGCCGTGGTCGTGACCGCGAGCAGCCCGGCGCCGGGGTCGGCCTGGACGGCGACGAGCTCGGCGCCGTCGGCGGTCGGCAGGCCGAACAGCGCGGCGAGCCGGCATCCGCCGGCGACACCCGCGACGAGGTCGTCACGGACGTCGTCCCACGGCAGCACCGGCAGCTCGCGCCGGGCCGCGCGCTCGCCGTTGGCGATGGGCAGGCCGGCGCGCATCAGGCCCCTCCGAAGAGCCGCGCCGCCGCGTGCAGGAGCGACGCCAGCGGTGGCGGCACGACCACCCCGAGGAGGAGGACGAGCGCGCCGAGCAGCGCCGGCGGCACGAAGCTCAACGCGCGCTCCGGACCACCCGGGGCGGCCTTGCCCGTGCCGCCGCCGTGCGCCATCGCGAGCATGATCCGGCCCATCCCGACGAACACCACGGCGAGCAGCACGAGGGTGGTCACGGCCACGGCGGTCCGCCCGCCGTCGAAGGCGGCCTTGAGGATGACCAGCTCGCTCATGAACGGCCCGAACGGCGGCGAGCCGGTGATGGCGAACAGCCCCGCGATCCACAGGGCGCCGGTGATGGGCAGGCGCGCGGCCACCCCGCGGACGGTGGCCGTGGACTTGCTCTTGTAGGCGGCGACGATGTTCCCGGCGAGCAGGAAGAGCATCGCCTTGGTCAGCGAGTGGTTGACCGCGTGGAGCAGCGCGCCGAAGATCCCCGCGCCGCCGATGCCGATGCCGACGGCGAGGATGCCGATGTGCTCGACCGAGGAGTACGCCAGCATCCGCTTGAAGTCGGCCTGGCCGACGATGAAGACAGCGGCCACCACCATCGAGACCAGGCCGAGCCCGGTCAGGAGGCCGCCGCCGAACTCCGCGAGGCCGGCCGGCACGAGGACCTGGTAGCCGCGCAGCACGGCGAGGAACGCGCAGTTGAGCAGCGCGCCGGAGAGCAGCGCCGAGACCACCGACGGCTACTCGGCGTGGGCGTCGGGCAGCCAGGTGTGGAGCGGCGCCAGGCCCATCTTCGTGCCGTAGCCGACGAGGAGCAGGACGAACGCCGCCTTCAGCCAGCGGGCGTGGAACGCCGGGGCGCCGGCGATCAGCTCGCAGAGGACCATCGAGCCGGAGCCGGGCGCCCGGCCCGCCGCGGCGATGGCGAGGAAGAAGTTGCCGAGCAGGGCGACGGCGATGCCCACCGAGCAGATCAGCAGGTACTTCCAGGTCGCCTCGAGCGACCGGTGGTGGCGGTGGAAGAAGATCAGCGGGGCGCTGGCCAGCGTCGTCGCCTCGACCGCGACCCACAGCATGCCGAGGTGCTGGCTCACCGTCACCAGCGTCATGGTCGCGAGGAAGAAAAGGAGGCAGCCGGTGAGCACGGCCTCCGGGCCGTTGGCGAACAGCGTGCCCTCCTCGAAGTCCGCCCGCGGCGCGTGGGCCTCGCGGGCCAGGTAGCCGACCGCGTACAGGGCCGCGACCGCGAACAGCACGCTGGTGACGGTGAGGAAGAGCAGCCCGGCGGGGTCGAGTGCGAACCAGCCGCCCCGGGAGGGCGCCGGCGTCTGCCACCACGACCGCGCCACCATGCCGAGATGCACGACGCCGACGGCGACCAGGAGCGCGCGGCGCGGGCTGTCGCGCCGCAGCAGCAGCGCCGCGAGACCGGCCAGCGCCGGCACCAGGACGAGTGCCGCGATCACGAGGCCTCGTCCCGCAGGCTCGTGAGGCGGTCGGCGTCGATGTGGTCGAACTCGCGGTTGATCTGGTAAATCATGATCCCCATGATGAAGACGGCGACGAAGGCGTCGAGGAGCACGCCGAGCTCGACGGAGAGCGGCGCGTCCTCCGCCAGGGTCAGGCCGAACAGGTAGATGCCGTTCTCCACCACGAGGTAGCCGAGGACCTGGGTGATCGCCTTGCGGCGGGCGACGATCAGGAACAGCCCGACCAGCATGGTGAATAGGGCGACCGGCACGAGCAGCGGCGAGACGACCCCGGCCGGCAGGGGCAGGCGGGTGCCGATCCACAGCGAGGCGCCGAGCATGACGACGCCGACGAGGATCGAGGCGGTGAAGCCGACGAACGGCTCCATCTCCCGGCGCACGTCGGCGTCGCGCAGGGCGCGGCGGAGGAGCCACGGGAACAACACCGCCTTGACGCCGATGCTGCCGAGGGCGAGCGCCCAGCTCCGCCACGGCGCCCCCCAGCCGGCGTGCTCGGCCAGCGACAGGAGGCCGAGCAGGAGGCCCTGGAACGCGACCTGGCGGATGCACGAGCCGAGGCGGCTCGAGGCGAGGAGCATGAAGTCCACGAGGATCAGGCCGACGAGGAGGGTGTGTGCCTCGAACATCACCACTCCGCCATCAGGGCGAGGCCGAGCGCGGCGAGCACCCCGGCGCTGACCAGCAGCGCCGGCACCCGGAGCAGCCTGAGCCTGGCCATCGTCGACTCGACGACGCCGACCAGCGCCGCCAGCGCGAGCAGGCCGGCGACGAAGGCGCCGAGGTCGATCCAGGGGTTGCCGCTGCGCACGGGCACGACGATCGAGACGACGAGGCCGCCGAGCAGCCACATCTTGAGCGCGGCGCCGAGCTCGACGAGGGCGAGGTCCGGTCCCGAGGAGTCGAGGACCATGACCTCGTGGATCATCGTCAGCTCGAGGTGCGTGGTCGGGTCGTCCACGGGGACCCGCGAGTTCTCGGCGAGGAACACGACGAACAGCGCGGCCGTGACGAGCGTGAGCGCCGCGGCGTCGTGCCGCCACGTCTCGCCCGAGACCGCGCCGAGGATGGAGCCGAGCGAGAGCTCGTGGGCGTTCCGGGCCAGCGCGACGAGGGCGAGCAGCAGCGCCGGCTCGGCGAGGGCCGAGAACTGCACCTCGCGACTCGCGCCCATGCCCTCGAACGCCGACCCGGTGTCGAGCGCCGCGAGCACGGTGGCGAAGCGCGCGAGGCCGAGCAGGTAGGCGAGGAGCACGAAGTCGCCGGCGAAGCCGAACACCGCAGGGGCGCCGGCCATGGGGAGCAGGGCAAGCGCCCCGAGCACGGCGGCCAGCGAGACGACCGGCCCGGCGCGGAACACCCAGGTCGTCGTCTCGGAGTACACCGCGCCCTTGCGGAGCAGCTTGGCGAGGTCGAAGTAGCGCTGCAGCAGCGGGGCGCCGGTCCGCCCGGCGAAGAACGCCTTGGTCCGGGCGATCACGCCGTAGAGCAGCGGCGCGAGGAGGAGCGCGGCGCCGAGCCGGGCGAGGGCGGCGCCGGTCACGAGGCCACCTTCCACACCAGCAGGACGAGCAGCGTGAGGGCGATGTAGAGGACGTAGAGCTGGACCCGGCCGTGCTGCAGCCAGCGCAGGCTGCCGAGCGCCTTCGCGGCGCCGGCGAACAGCGGGAGGTAGACCGCCCGGGCGGCGAGGTCCGCGGTGTGGCTCGCGAACGAGCCCGGGGCCGGGAAGGGTCCCTCCGGCACTGTCTCGTGCCGTTCGGTCCGCAGCAACGGGGAGAACAGGTCGACCAGCGGCTGGGCGAACGACGAGGCGGTGTACTGCATCCGCGGCGTCGGCGCCGCGTAGCCGCAGTCCCAGGTGCCCGCCCGGGTGACGGCCCGGCCGCGCAGGAGGAGGCGGCGCGCCAGCGCGAGCAGCGCCACGCCGGCGATCACGGCGAGGAAGACCCAGACCACGGCGGTGACGGCGGCCGTCGCGCCGACCAGCGGGGCCTCCGCCGCCGGCACGCCGAGGGCGGTCGCGACCTGGGCGACCGCCGGGGCGACGAGGCGCAGCGCGAGCGGCGCCGCGAGCGCCACGGCGACGCAGGCGAGGGCGAGGAGCGCCATCGGCCCGCGCATTGCCCGTCCCACCTCGTGCGCGTCGCGCGCGCGGGTGCTCCTGGGCTCGCCGAGGACGACGACACCGAACGCCTTGGCGAAGCAGGCCACCGCGAGGCCGCCGATCAGGGCGAGGGCGGCGATCACGACGAGGGCGACGACGACGGCGCCGCGCGGCGCGACGGCGGCGGAGAAGGCGCCGAAGTAGACGAGGAACTCGCTGACGAAGCCGTTGAGAGGCGGCAGGCCGGAGATCGCCGCCGCCCCGACCAGGAACGTCCCGCCGGTCCACGGCATGCGGCGCAGCAGCCCGCCCTGGCGATCGAGATTGCGGCTGCCGGTCGCTTGGGCGACGGCGCCCGCGCCGAGGAAGAGCAGCCCTTTGAAGAGCGCGTGGTTGAGGACGTGGAACAGCGCTCCCGCGAACCCCGCGAACGACACCACCGGCAGGCCGGCCGCCGCGCCGGTCACGCCGAGGCCGAGGCCAAGGGTGATGATGCCGATGTTCTCGACGCTGTGATACGCGAGCAGGCGCTTGAGGTCGTGCTGGGCCAGGGCGAAGAGGACCCCGAGGACCCCCGAGGCGGCGCCGATGCCGACCAGCGCCCCTCCCCACCACAGCCGCGGCGGCCCGAGCAGCGAGAGGACGAGGATCAGCCCGAAGATCCCCATCTTGATCATCACGCCCGACATCAGCGCGGAGACGTGGGAGGGCGCCGCGGGGTGGGCCTCGGGCAGCCAGACGTGGAGGCCGAAGAAGCCGGCCTTGGTGCCGAAGCCGACGACGGCGAGGAGGAACACGGCGGTGGCGAGCGGCGAGCCGGCGAGCCCGGCCTGCCGCATGCGGTCGAAGTCCAGCGACCCGGCCGCCCGCCCGAGGAGCACGAACATCGCGAGCAGGAACGCGGTCCCGAGGTGCGTGGCCACGAGGTAGGTCCAGCCTGCCTCCCGCGCCTCCTCGCGCTCGTGCGAGAAGGTGACGAGGAAGTAGGCGGCGAGCGACATGACCTCCCAGGCGACGAGGAAGAGCACCGCGTTGCGGGCGAGGAGCACCACGGCCATGGCGGCGAGGAGCGTGCAGAGGTGGAACCAGTGGGCGCCCAGCGAGTGATGCGCGGCCTCGTCGGCGAGATAGCGGGTGCCGTACACCGCGGCGAGCGCCGACAGGACGAAGAGCGGCACGAGGAAGATCGCGGCGAGCGGGTCGAGGCGGAGGACGATCGCGCCGTAGGGCACGTCCCACGCCCGGACCAGCTCCTCGGTCCGGGCGGTGAGGAGGACACGGCCCGCGGCGACGAGGCCGAGGACGGCCCCGGTGACCACGCCGGCGGCGGCGAGCCGGCTCGCCCTCGCCGGCGACCGGGACGCCGCCAGGGCGGCAATGCCGCCGGCCGCCACGCAGGCGATCCCGAGGAGCAGGAGGCCCACTACGGCGCTCCCGCCCCGGCGTGGGCCGACCGCTGGGCCATCGCCTCGTCGAGCCGTCCGGCGGCGGCGAGGATCTCGTCGCGGCTCGCCTGGCGGACGATCAGCGCCTTGAAGTCGGCGTCGCGGAGGGCGAAGGCGATCCGCGACAGGAGCTGCAAATGCGCCCGGGCGGTCGGGCTGACCAGGGAGAAGAGCGCGTGGACCGGCTGGCCGTCGAGGGCGCCGAAGTCGACCGGCCGCTCGAGGAAGCCGAGGGTGATCGTCGGCCGGTCGGTGTGCAGGACGATGGGGCTGCGCGGATGGGGGATCGCGATGCCGTCGCCGATGCCGGTGGACTGCAGCGCCTCGCGGGCGAGCAGGACACGGAGGAGGAAGTCCCGGCTGACCTCCTCGGGCAGGCGCATGACCTCGACGAGGGCCTGCAGCACGGTGGACTTGTCGTGGCCGCCGAGCCGGTAGTAGATGCCGCCGTCGCGCAGCGCCTGCGCGAAACCTGCGGGGAGCGCGGCCGCGCTCTCGGGCTCGGCGAAGAGGTCGGCGGAGACGTTGATCCGCTGCGCGCTCGCCCACTCGAGCAGCTCGGCGCGGTTGAAGCGGAACTGGTCGTTGACGCGATAGGCCGGTAGCCTCCCCTGGCTGATCCAGCGGTAGACCGTCTTCTCGGAAACCTCCAACAGCCTCGACACGTCGCGCACCGTGAGCTGCATGACGCCCTCCGCGGCGATTCTCGGACGATGGACAACCCTGGACATCTTCACCCTCGTATCCACTGATGTCAAACCCTCGAGACAGCCGGTGCTCGATCCGGCCGGGCGGCCGGGACGCCGGCCTAAGCTACAATTTCCCTTCGTTGTGGAGGGCCGGATGAGAGACGCCGAGATTCGCGAGCTGCCGCAACTGATCGGTCAGGAGGTGAGGGTCCGGGGCTGGCTGTACAACGCACGCTCCTCGGGCAAGCTGCGCTTCCTGGTGGTGCGCGACGGCTCGGGCTACCTCCAGGCGGTGGTGTTCAAGCCCTCGGCGAGCGAGACGCTGTGGAACGACGCCGAGCGGCTCACCCAGGAGTCGTCGCTGTGGGTCGTCGGCACGGTCAAGGAGGACGGCCGCGCGCCCGGCGGCGTCGAGCTCGGCGTCAGCGAGCTCGGCATCGTCAGCCTGTGCCCGGAGTACCCGATCACCCCGAAGGAGCACGGCCCCGACTTCCTGCTCAACAACCGTCACCTGTGGCTGCGCTCGAAGCGCCAGCACGCGGTCATGCGGGTGCGCAACGAGATCGTCTTCGGCATCCGCGACTTCTTCTACCAGCGCAACTACGTCAACATCGACTCGCCGATCCTCACCCCGGCGGCGTGCGAGGGGACCTCGACGCTGTTCTCGACCGACTACTTCGGCGACACCGCGTACCTTTCACAGTCCGGCCAGCTCTACCTCGAGCCGGCGGCGGCGGCGCACGGCAAGGTGTACTGCTTCGGGCCGACGTTCCGTGCCGAGAAGTCGAAGACCCGCCGGCACCTCATGGAGTTCTGGATGGTCGAGCCCGAGGTCGCGTGGATGCACTTCGACGGCCTTCTCGACCTCGCCGAGGAGTTCGTCTCGAGCCTCGTCGCTCGCGTCCTCGACCGCTGCGCCGACGAGCTCGCCTGGCTCGAGCGCGACGTCGCCAAGCTGGCCCCGGCGGCCGAGCGGCCCTACCCGCGCATCGACTACGGCGACGCCGTCGAGCGGCTGAAGGCCAAGGGGTTCCCCGCCCAGTTCGGCGACGACTTCGGCGGCGACGAGGAGACCGCGCTCGCCGACGACGCCGGCAAGCCGACGATGATCACCCGCTACCCGGCGGCGATCAAGGCGTTCTACATGGAGCCGGACCCGACCGATCCGGCGCGGGCGCTCGCGGTGGACATGATCGCCCCCGAGGGGTACGGCGAGATCATCGGCGGCAGCGAGCGCATCTCGTCGTACGACAAGCTCGAGCAGCGCATCGCCGAGCACGGCCTGCCGCGCCAGGCGTTCGAGTGGTACCTCGACGTCCGCAAGTACGGCGCCTTCCCGCACTCGGGGTTCGGCATGGGGATCGAGCGGGTGGTGTCGTGGATGTGCGGGCTGTCGCACCTCCGCGAGGCGATCCCCTACCCGAGAATGCTGAATCGTCTGTATCCCTAGCGCCGCGCCAGCCCCGACGAACCCGAGTCTCTCGTAGGGGCGGGGCTTGTCCCCGCCCGTCGCCAAGCTGGCAGGTGCGACGACGGGCGGCCGCGAGGGCCGCCCCTACGAAAGACGCTCCTTGCGGCTGGCCCAATCCGGGCGGCGCCGCTGCCGCGGGCAGAAACCTGCCGGGCGGATCAGTCGATCGCGGCAGCCTGGCGGCGGCCTCGCCGATGATCGTCAGCTTGTGCAGGGTTGCGCTGCGCCTTGCCGAACAGGGCAAGCTCGCGGACGGAGTGCCGCCGGCACGGGCGCTCCAGCGCGTCCCTCGGAGTAGTGTCCGCTTGAGTGGTGTATGAGCGCGTCGTCGTCGTAGGGGAGCGAGCCTGTGGGTCCCCGTGGCCGCGCACTAGGGCTTATGCCACAGATCGGAGGTGACGGTGTTGTTGGCGCTGCTGCGCTCTCGGAAGCCCGGTGTCAGAGTCGCCCGGCACCGCAACGTCTCGACGTTCTTGCTGTTGACCTCGACGACCCAACCGCGATTCGAGAGTTCGTTCGGCTGCAGCCTGTAGTGCGTGTCGAACCCGCTCACCAGCTTCCGGAAGCTCTGGCCGTTCGCGCTGCACTGGAACTCGACATTGATGCTGCCGTCGAGCTTCCCGTCGCCGACGTTCTGCACTTCCAGGTCTCCGAAACAGTGCGAGGCGTCGATGTTGTCATGCTGACATCTGGAGACCCGTATCCGGCGGGCAACCGGGTCCGGGATTCCCGCATCGTAGTGCTGACAGTCGGATACCCTGGATTTCGTCACGGCCGCGGGCTGCGCTATGTTTCCGGGATCGATCTCCGCCAGGAAGCAGTAGTCGCCACTCTCCCTGAAGCTGAAGAGCTTCCCGGCAGCCGTGTCGTGGTTGTGCGCCTGAGCGGCGAAGTGGAACGTCTCCAACTGCGTCCACGGAGCCTCGTACTTCGTCTTGTAGGAGAGACGGACGTCGATCGGCCCCTTCGTGCCCTCGCCGAGGTTGCGGATCTCGACTCGGACCCTCAGGCAGAGCGGCTCGTTGCACTCGACCTTGCTCACGAGCACGCGCGTCACGCGCAGGTCCGGGGCGGGACCCAGCAGCGCCGGGATCCCTTGGAGGGGCGGCCGCTTCTGAACCTGGCGGGTGGTCTGCGCGAGGGCGGGCGCTGTAATTGACACCACAGCGATCGAAACGACCACGAGCCCACGCTTGATGGTCCCTCCAACCGATGCGGCGCAAGACACTCCCTTGCAGGAAACCGTGACTCCGCTGGCACCAGGAAAGCTGGAGCGTTTCATCGTAGTTCTCCTTCCTGTGATTTCTGAGCTAGTTATCGCGCGGGTGGCGGACGGCGTCGACGCGGCGCTGCACCGGGCGGCGCCGGCGGGTCTCTCCAAGCTAGGACGGCGCCTGTCCCGCATCCCCCCGCTTTCCGCAGCGGCGTGCTGCAAGACCGCGAAGTGAACCGCGCCGAGAGCCATGCGCTCGATTCCACCTTTCAACAACTAGAACGTCACCATTCGACAAAGCGCACGTGAACCGCCCCCGGTTCCTTGGACAGATGGTTGATGGTACTCACGCCGCCTCTCCGAGGGAAGTTGTCAGGGCCTGACGGGTGGCGGCGGGAGTCTCGAAGCCGTGCTTCTCGACCAACCAGGCGTTGTTGTAGCGCTGGCCGAATGCGGTGAGCGCGGCCTGGAGGTCGGCGATCGTGTCGAAGGTGCGAATCCACAGGAGCTGCTCCTTGAGTGTCCGGATGAAGCGCTCGGCGCAGCCGCTACCTCCCGGCTCGCGGACAAACGCAGGGGACGACTCGATGCCAAGGAAGCGAAGCTCGGCCTGGAAGTGGTCGCTCATGAACTGGCTGCCGTGGTCATGGCGCAGCCGCAGGCCCGCGGCCCGATCCTGCTCGTACGCCCCGAAGGCGAACGGGACGGCTTGGCGCAGCGGTTCGTCGGCTTCGAAGCGAGTGGCCCGCGCCGCGACGTGCAGTCCCAAGCACTCGGCCGTGCAGTGATCGACCAGGATGAAGACGTTGGCGGTGCCCTCGTGGCCGGTCAGGGTCGAGGTGATGTCGATGCCCCAGACGTCATCCGGCTACTGGCGGTGATCGTCCCGTCGTGCGCCTTGGGGCCGTGCGGCTGCCCGGCTCGGGTCGGCGCCAGCAGGTTGTGCTCCCGCATCAGACGCAGCGTGCGGCGCTTCGACGTCCGGACGCCGGCCACCCGCAGGCGCGCCCAGACCTTGCCACGTTGCGCACGAGTGACACGGTGGCCCGAATGGGGGGAGACGAGTTCGCCGCGATCCTTCCGGAGTCGGCCCCCTCCCGAGGCGTGCGAGGTTGTGGGGCGCGTGCTCCGCGCCGTCGCGGCGGAGGCCGGCAGGCTCGGCTGGCCGGTCACATTCTCCGTCGGCCTCGTGAGCTGCGCGCGGCCGGAGTGCACCTCCGAGGAGTTGCTGCAGCGTGCCGACGCGCTCATGTACGAGGTGAAGCGGAGCGGCAAGAACAGCCTCCGCGCGCCCATCCTTGCTGCGGGCTGAGACCACCCCCCGGGGCGAGTCCGCGCCCGATTGACTCGTGTGGATCGCAGCCAACCCCGAGCAGCTCTGATTCGACGAGTCAGCGGCGAGGCTGGCGATGGTGACCTCACCAGGCGGTCTTCAGGCCGAGGCGCGAGAGGCGGCGAATGAACCGGTCGTCGAAAGTGGCAATGGCGTCGTGTCTTCCCGCGCGGGTCACGGCGACGAGGAGACCGCGCTCGCCGACGACGCCGGCAAGCCGACGATGATCACCCGCTTCCCGGCGGCGATCAAGGCGTTCTACATGGAGCCGGACCCGAACGATCCGGCGCGGGCGGCGCCGCGGACATGATCGCCCCCGAGGGGTACGGCGAGATCATCGGCGGCAGCGAGCGCATCTCGTCGTACGAGAAGCTCGAGCAGCGCATCGCCGAGCACGGCCTGTCGCGCCAGGCGTTCGAGTGGTACCTCGACGTCCGCAAGTACGGCGCCTTCCCGCACTCCGGCTTCGGCATGGGGATTGAGCGGGTGGTGTCGTGGATGTGCGGGCTGTCGCACCTGCGCGAGGCGATCCCCTACCCGAGAATGCTGAACCGGCTCTACCCGTAACCGCCTGCGGGAAAGTGCCGCGAGCGCCCCGCCGCTCCTCCTTGTCCTTCGTAGCGGCCGGCCGTTGGCCGGCCGTCGCCGCCCGGGCAAGTGCGACGAGCAAGAGGCCGGCCGCCCGGCGGGCGGCCGCTACGTCGCTTTAGGAGCCAGGCCGGTCCTCGCGGCTGGCCCAATCCGGGCGGCGCCGCTGCCGCGGGCGGAAACCCTCGTCATCTCGACTAGATAAGCCCCCCTCTTCTACTGAAACAGACAGTACGTCATGGCTTATGAGCGCAATCTCCGATTCCGCGGGCGAACGCTCGCAACGGTCGCGCCCACACGGCACCGACTCAACGACTGGGGAGGTCAGGGTTGCTGACCCAGAGCCGGCGGATCATCCCGCTGGTCGGGTTTCCGGCCTCGCGAGGTGTGAGGCCGAGTGATGTCAGGTGAGGCAACAACCACTCCTCGAGCGGCCGCAAGGTGAAGCGAGCCTGGAGGCCCTCCCGCCGGCGGCGGTCGAGCCACTGCTGGGCTTCGCCTTGACTCGCCCCTCTCATCACCAGCGCATCCAGGATGAGCTGATACTCATCCGGCAGTGTCGTCGAAAACGTCAGAGGGTCATCGGAGCACAGACAAACCTGGACGGAGTCGGCTGAATCTACCGGGCGCAGGGGTGCAAGTGCGAACACGGGATGGTCTTCCAGGCTCGCGAGATCCCCAATCAACAGGTTGGAGGTCGGGTTGACCTCGACCGTGATCCCCCGCGAGGCGATTCGGCGCTGGAGAACCGATTGAATAGCCTCGAGGGCCTCGATGTCCTGGGCGGCCTCGAGCCAGACGAGTTCGCGTCCACGACAGAACACCTCGGGGTCTGTGAGGTATCGCCATGCAAGTGGCGCCTCGACAGGGCCTTCGCGGTTTGTTCTGCCCGCGGGGAAACCAACGCTTGACAACCATGCCTTGTCAAACAGCCGTCCGAGGTCGGCGTCCGTTTCCGGCAGTGGCTTTGAACTTCCGAAAATGTCCACGGTGAGTTGAGCGATCTTCAACTCCAGGAAGGTCGAGCGGTCGCGCGCCGGCGGCTCGCCGCGCTGCGTCGCGTACCACCGCCACTCCCACAACAGGTCCAGGAGCCGCTCCTCCCGGGGCATCGCGACACACGACACCCGTTCAGCCCACGCGGCGGGAGCGGTACCGAGCGCCAGGGCATGGCCGAGTCTTGCCCCTTCGTTCAAGCCAAAATGCTCGACGGCCTCGTCGATTCGGCGGAGGCCACCCAGCAGATGGTCGAAGTCCTCCCCGGCGTGCGCTGTCACGCGCAGGCAGGGAAGTTGAGTGCCGGCGAGCTGGTACGCCAAGGCCGACGCGACCTCGCCGCTCTCCACCACCGCGCGGTAGAGTGGCGCCAGCACCCACGTGGGAACGCCCTGCTCGTCGGTACAGACGTCGACCCCGCGAATGACAGCGGCAGACAATGGGAAGTGAACGAGGACCCATCTCAGCGTGTCACACGCTCGGCGTTGTTCGGAGTAGTACCTCGCGTAGCGGAAGCCCGTCGGGTTGGCTCGCGGGTCAGCGTGTGAACCTTGCCAGCGGTTGTTCGGCTTCCCCTCACGAGCGCCGCCGCCGCGACCCCGCACGAAATGAAGCACGAGGCCCAACTCCACCGCGGGAGGTTGCCGCCGGTCACCGGGGCGCTGGGTGGTCGTTGGTACCCTTGGTTGGTCCAGCAACGCGAGCTGTTCGTTGATGGTGCTCTTCGGTGAGGTACGGTATTCCAACGATCGCAGCCCTCGCCCCGCACCCTCGGCAACGGCGGCGACGCTGATGGCTGCGGTCTTGGTGAAGCCCGACGTCGGGTCAATGCGATCGTAGAAGCGGAAGAACCACTGCAGCCCCCTCACGAGCGGTCGCTGCGTGACGTGCCGGTAGTACAGGCAACGAAGACGGATCACCTGCCAGAAGAGCGCCGCAAAGTAGGCGTCTCCGGCCCCGGGACCCTCCAGGTAGTCAAGCGCGGTGGCCACGAAGCGCATCTCAGGCGTGGGGCCATTTGCTGAGGATGGTGGGAACCACTGGGCGATCGGATCGAGGCTCTGGAGGTCCCCGCCTCTCCATTCGGCAAGCGAACACCTCGTTCCGGTGATTCTCAGGAAGAGCTCCCTCGCTTCATGGAAGTGCTCTCTCGGTGGCCGCCGCAGCGCACCCCTCGAGAGTTCGCTAAGGAGGCTCTCGAGAAGGCCGGCGCTTGCAGAACCCAGGCTTGTCCGCTCCCACGTCCAGAGGCTCGACTCGAAGTCCGGACAGTGGGGTGCTCTTCCCGCCACAAAGCGAGCGAGTACGCTTCGAGCCAGGGCCGCCCGCATCAGCCACGCTGCCAGGCACTTCCCTCCATCGAAGGCTGCGGCTGCACTGTCCATGGCATCAGGCCGGATCTGTGGGTCGGCCAACGCCAGTTGAAGGCGAACGAAGTGGTCGGCGAATCCGACGCCGGCCCCGAGGTGCAGGTGGAGCTGGGCGAACCCCTCGTCGGAGAGGGACTGCGCGAGGTGCGGTGTGACGATCTGGACGTGGCGGCACGACGGCAGTGGCCGGAGCGCCGCCAGCAGGAGATCCGGCGGGAGCGCCAGCGAGACCCACCGCCAGTACCAGCGGGCGAGGCCGCCCGGTGATGGGGCCCTTTCAACGGCCTCGCCGGGAAGCCGCGGCCTCGACACGCTGGTCCCGTGCTCGAGGAAGCGGGAACTCGTGTCACGAAGTAGCGCAGTGAGTGGGCGGACAACGCCAAGTGCGGAATGGGTCGAGGAAGCAGCGAACCACAGCAAGTCACGGAGGTTGCACAGCTCGTCGATGGTGGTCGAAGGGAACCGCCGGAGCAAGTCCGGCTCGATGCGTCGCCAGAACGAGGCCATGCCTCCGCCTGCAGGTCCTCCGCCCAGGTGTCCGCTGAGGTGAGTTAGGGTGGTTTCGAACGCCGCTTCGCTGGCCAGAGGGGCGGCCACGATCTCAGCAACGAGGTGAGGTACCGGCAGTCCTGTTCGGCGATTCTGCGGCATCGTCGGGTCCAGCCCCTGGCCTAGCCCTTGGCCTTTCGCTTGGACTTGATTGTCGGACTCGCTGGGGCTTGATGGACTTCGCCGAGTAGGGTGCCGTGGCCCCAGCCGGGCAGCACAGCACCAGCCATGCGTCCCGGCTTTGTCCTCAGGATCGGGCGTAGCCAGCCGTCTTTGAACTTGTTGTAGGGGTCCTTGCTCGCGTTGACGATGAGTTCCAGGGTGCCGACGAGGCTGCCGACCGGTCCGTGGTTGTACGCGAGCGCTGCCGCCTGTGCGGCTTCCGAGATGGTCTCCTTCAGAGTCCTCGCGTGCACAAGTAGCGCCTCAAGAGTGGAGTTGGCCCGTTTCTCGGCCGAACTGAGGCGCCCTTCGAGAAACTCCTCAACCTGCTCCAAGTAGGAGTAGATTTCATGCACCTCTTGCACCGCAGCGGTCGCACTCTCCTCAGCTCCGGCGACCCGGATTGCGTTCAGCAGGGGCAGGAGCCCATTCACTTGGTCGCGCAGACGGTCCACTGGTACCGCACCGAACCGGATGGCTTGTTCAATTCCTGCATCACCCATTTCCACGAGTTGCGAGATGGCGGCCTCGCGGCGCCGGCGCACCTCTTGGCACAACTTGTCGTCGTCACCGGCCTTTCGCCCCAGACACTCCGCGTCGATCGAATCAAGAAGCCCTTCGCTCATGTGCTGCGGGAGGTTGTACTCCGGCGCCAACATCACCATGAGGGCACGTTGCCATCCTTCGATGAGACGCCGCCGTGGCGCTGCGAGCGGCGGATTCTTGCCATTTAGCTTGCCGAAAATCTTCGCGGCGCTGCCCGACAGGTCCTTTGAGTACTCGCTTGCATCGCGAGGCTTCTTGGGAGTTAGCGGGAGACAGTCCTTCAGGCCCGTTGCGTCCCCGATGATGCTTGTGATTGCAGCGATCCAGACGGCCGCAAGCCAGGACGTCTCAGCGGCATCATCGACGAAGGGCTTGAGGCCGCTCTTCTGATCCGCGGTCCTTGCGGCAAGGTTGATCCCGCGGCGCCAGGCGTCGGCGAGCAACTCGAACTCCCAGAAGCTTGTCCATGGTGGGGTAGGCCAGTGGAACTCAGCGAAGCGGTCTGCGCCGGGGACGTCGATGTGCCAGCGAGCGACCGCCCACCCCAGCCTGTTCGGGTCCGGAGCCAGCGGATGTGGACCCACCAGCCCCCCGGCCTGTTTGAGGGCCAACAGGTCGTGCAGCAGGACGATCAAGGCGCGCGTTCGGTCGGAGACTCGAAGCTCCTCCCGGGTCAGCGCCTTTCCATCATGGGGTGCATCTGAGCCGCTTGGTTGCGGATCGAGACGGAGGAGCCAGTCACCGAAGAAGGCAGCTCGAAGGGTACAAACGCCCATCTCGTCCCGCACTACTGGGAGGCGGCCGTCACGCCATGTCGAAAACGACCCGATCTTGCTTGCGTCGGCATCTTGCAGCCACTCGTCGCCCGGTCCGAGCTGGACGATTTCCAGGAGGCGCTCGCGCTCCTGGATCCACAACAGCGGGTCCTCTTGGACGGCGCGCCGCGTCTCTTCACCCAGAGTTTCCACGAGATCTGAGAGTCGGGGATCCCAGCCGGGCCGATGCCGCAGGTCGGCGGGGTCGCCCGGCTTCTTGTGGGCAACGCGATCAAGGCTGAACCAGAGATCCGCCACATGGCGCGGCGAGGATCGAAGAACAATGGCTCCCGTGTACGGGTTCGCGACGCGACGCGAGAACTCGTCGCGAGGGAGGGCGTCGGACCACCCATCCCAGGGGCCGAAGTCCAGAAAGTTGGCGAGCCCCTGGATGGTGCTGCCGGCCAGCCTCCATTCCTTAGGGACACCACGGTCCCTAGCCGCCGGCAATTGAACCGCGGTTTCGACTTCTACTGGCACCTTGGCCAAGAGCTGTCCGAGTGTACTGACATCCTGCGCGCGAGGCTGGTACCTGAGCGCCTCGTCGATAGTCATGTCCTCGAGGGCGATGCGCTGTGCCGGCGGAAGCAGCTTGCGCATGGCGTGGGCTGCGATGGACCTCACGGTCCCGCCGATCTCCTCGCCCGGAAGAGCCAGACACTCGGGAATGCGGGCGTACTGGATGACCTCGTTGAAGTCGCCGCTCTTGCGGAGAGCCGTCACGAGTTCTGTCACGCGTGCGTCACCCATGACGAGAACGAAGAGCCGGGGAATGGACACCATCCGCAGAAGGTGAAGCAGTTCGGTTGCCCGCAGGGGGTTGAGATCGAAATCGTCGACTGGGAGGAGGAACACCGGGTTGAACCCCTTGCGACGGGCCTTCTCGGCTAGTTGGTCGACGAGCTTCCGCAGCCGAAACGGGAAGTGGGTCCGCGACTCCTCAGAGCGGAACATTTCGACAACGTAGGCGTCAGGGTCGAGGTTGGGACTGCGCTGGGGGAGGTTTCCTTCCCACGCGACCGCAATGTCGTGCTTGAGCGTGGAGATCTCGTATGACAGCGCCTTGATATCGTCTCGAAGGCCACGCTGCTCGAGTCCCTGCTCGATCCGCAGCCAGACCGCCGCGAGGAGGTTCGTCGGCTTCGGCAGCGGCTCGAGATCGAGGGTCTCAAGCCAAACCGTGTGCTGCGCGAGGGGTGCGGCAAGGCGGACCACCGCCTCCTCGACCTGTTTCCGACTTCCGGGTCTGTCCCTGAGAATGCCAGGCCGCTCTTGCGGGACCCCGATTCTCTCGGCGCACACTTGGGTAGGGTGGTTCTGGCGGTGAAGGAGTTGCGCGAGGCTGAGCATGACTGAAGTCTTCCCGCTGCCGCGTCCGCCGGACAAGAACAAGAGCCGCGTCCGGCGGTTCTTGTCCAACAGGATCTCTTGCTCTCCAAGCCCCCCCGCGTCCCTTCCCCAATTGCGCCGCATCTCGTCGGGCGCCTGCGAGGCATCCGCGATCGCCGCCAGGATGTCGCGTAGGACGCGCGCCTGCGAATCCGTCAACTCGGCCAGGTCGAATGGAAGCGCCTCGTTCCGTAGCACGGCGCGGTGGTTCGTGTTGGCGTCAGCGGCCATTTTCTCCTCCTCGGAGGTGTATTGAGCCGATGCTGATACCAGAGCAGCCGCACCAATGTCAATCCTGAGCCTGGTCAGCTCCTCACTGGGGTTCGGAGTATGCGATTGAAGAATGGCGTGTCGTGGTCTCTGCTTCCGGTCCACGGGCGCTCGTCGGCAAGCCAGGGACGTGTCTCGTTGCGAGGGGGGGCAGTTCAAGGCCAGGAGGTCGCCGTGCTGCGGATTACGCGAGGGACCGACGGCTACTGTCTCGACCCAACAGCCGGCCAGTCGTAGGTGTTGGCCTTGATGGCGTGGTAGCTGGCGTCGAGGGTGGGGGAGAGGAGCAGGAGGGCGGCGATGCGGCGGGTCATCGCGGTGACGTGGCGGACCTCGTCGGCGGTGAGGTCGCGGCCGAGGAGGTCGCGCTCGCGGTACGACAGCCACTTCTTGATCACCTGGTAGCCACCGATGGTGTAGGTCCAGACGTTCGCCGGCACGCAGCGCCAGTACGCCAGTTCGTTGAGGAACACGTCGCAGCATGTCTCGCCGAGCAACGTGAACGCCTGCTCGGGCGACAGGCCGAGCGGCGCCGCGCCCCGGCCGATGGCGTCGCGCTCGGCGGCGGTGTAGGCGCGTTCGAGCAACCGGCCCTTGCCGGGCATGGTGATGCCGCCCTTGCCGGGGTGGCCCCAGCCGGCGGTGACGGCGAGGTCGCCGGCGGCGGGATTCAGCGCCCCGCCGGACGCGCTCGCCACGCCGCCGAGCACGCGCAGCTCGGGGCGGACCGTCCCAGTCGTGACGCCCGCGACCTCGGCCTCGGTGTCGAGCAGCGCGGCCACCTGGCAGCCGAGCGCCGCCGACGCCTCAAGCAAGTCGCGGCTCGCCGGCAGCGGGATGCGCGGCCAGTCCTGCCAGAGCGCGCCTGAATTCTCCGACAAGTACGTGCGGCTGTGCCCAGTAGCAAGGGCGTGGAACCAGAGCGGGTTGGCATCCGGGCTTGGCCCGCCGCCTTGGGCCAGGTCAATCCCAGTCAGGTAATGCAGGGCCATGCCTGAGAGGTTGGGGCTGACACCAGGCTCACCCTGGTTGCCAAAAAGGCTGCCGTGCCCTGGCGTGTTCTGCACAATCCGAGGGAAACACGCGCTGCCAGGCCGCGTTAGGTGTCGGTCAGGCAGATGCCTCGTCACGTAGAACGGAGTGCCCTCGACTTGGCGCTCGCCCTTCTGACGCGACGTGAGGAACCCGCCGGCACTGGCGCAAGCTGGAAGAAGATCCTCACGGGGTCTTTCGAGCAGCGCCGCCTCTGCGTGCCAGTAAAGGTGCCGGTCGTCGAAGGGTCGGTAGGCGAACCGCACGAACGCACCGCTGCTGATTCCGGTCGAGAGCAGTTCGCGGCGAGCCTGTGTTGGGTCGAAACGCTCAGAGCGAACCATCAACGAAACAGTTTCGCGCTGGAGCTCACCGTCTTCAACGCTGGGGTCGAAGTAGCGCCTCATGCGGCTCTGGAGGACCTGGAGGTCTATTTCGACGAGGTCAAGGTCCCGGCCGGTCTGCACACCCGGGAACGACGTGGGGATCAACTCGGGCAGCAAAGGCCAGGTCAAGTAGGCGGCGCCAGTACTGATCGTCGTAAGCGGGTAGCCTAGAGCTGCCTCCGGGGCCAGAGCCGTGTACGACCCGGTCGGGATTCCCAACGATTCTGCTCCAAGCTGCGCCAGCTTCTCCTTGCCCCAAAGGTGACGGAACTCGAGTGTCGGCTCGTCCTGGTGGTCCCGACTGCGAACGAGCGCCGCGATCGAGGTTCCGACCTGGATGCCCTCGTGGCTCCACTCGCTCGAGAACACGCTGGGATCGGGCTCGCCTTCGGGGGTGAGCTTGCCGGTCTTGTACTTGTCGCCGTTGAGGCAGTCGATCCAGATGCGGTCGAAGACATCGAGGAAGTGCTCGCGCATGCCCGTGAACGAGAGCCCGTCGAGCCACGAGTAGTTCGAGATGAAGCACACCACGCCGCGGCCCGTGCCCTCGACGATCTTGCGCTCGGCCATGCGGAAGAAGCGCACGTAGAGGTCGTTGAGGCCCTGGCCCTGCGGCTTGGGCGCGCGCGTCGTGGTGCGGTAGGCGTTGGTGAGGTCGCGTTCCTCGGCGACCGCGACGCCGGCGAAGCCGTTGTACGGCGGGTTGCCGAGGATGACGAGGATCGGCTGATCGCGCTTGACGTGCTCGGCGGCCTCGCGCTCCTCCTCGAGGTCAGGGAACGGCAGCACCCTCTGCTTGGCGCCGGTCGGCGGCTCCCAGCCGGTGAGGGCGTTGGTCAGGTAGACGCCGACGCGCTCGTGGTCGCCGCCGAGCGGCGCGCCGAGGTTGGCGAGGAGCAGGCCGAGCTGGAGGTGGGCGACGACGAACGACGCAGGGAGGATCTCGAAGCCGAAGATGCGCTCCTGGGCGGCGCGTTTGAGGTCGTTGGCGAGCAGCGCATCGCCCCCCTTCTCCTTGAGCGTCGCCGCGACGCGCTTGAGCACCTCGACGAGGTAGGTCCCGGTGCCGCAGCACGGGTCGAGGACGACGACGTTGGGATCGGCGAGGCCGTCGGCGACGTCCAGCTCCTCGCGCAGGACGGTGTCGACGCGAGCAACCTGGTACTGGACGATCTCGCGCGGGGTGTACCAGACGCCGAGCTGCTTGCGGAGCTCCGGGTCGAACGCCTCGAGGAACGGCTCGTAGAAGTACTGCACCGCGAGGCCTTCCTCGAAGCGCTGGAAGAACTGCACGCGATCGACCCGGTTGAGCGCGCGGCAGGCGCTGTCGACCAGCTCGACGAGGTCGAGCGGCTGAAGCGCCATCGGCGACGAGATCTGGTGGAACAGCGTGCGCAACACCGGCAGCTCGATGCTCCAGGAGGCGGTCCGCCAGTCGAACACGGCGGTGCGGTCGTCGCGCCGCTGTTCGCGCGCCCACAGCACCCACGCCGAGAAGACGCCGTAGAACAGCGTTTGGACCAAGGTCGAGCGGAAGAAGTGCTCGCCCTTCTCGCCCTCGAAGTGCATGGCGAGCGATTCCTCGAGCGCGCTCCGCAACGTGGCGAGCGCCGGCAGATCGACGTGCTCGATGCGGGCCCGCGCGTCGCGCGCGTACGAGGCGAGGAACGCCGCGACGTCCTGCGGCGCCGCCAGCGGGGCCGCGTGGAGCATGACGCGCCGGAGGCACTCGACGAGTCGCGGACCCTCGCGCTGCGCCATCGCCCGGGGGTGGCGGATCGCATCCCAGAACGCCCGCTCGTCGGCGGCGAGCGAGATGTGCTCGAGGCGTACGGGACGGCCGTCGGGTTCGAGGCCAAACAGGGCGAACTCCCGAAGGTTGGTGACGAGGACCTGGCGGTAGCGCGCAAGGTAGCGGGCGACCTGCGTGGTCGAGGCGACCTGCTCGACGTCCTCGCTCGCGGGCTTGACCTCGATCGCGCCGCGAGAGGGCACCTGGCCGGCGAGTGCGTCGGCTTCGGTCGTCCGGCGGAGCTGGTCGGCGGTGAACAGGCCGCCGTCGGGTAGGCCCGCGCCGACGTCGCTCGGGTGAATGACGCAGCGCACCTTGGGCTTGAGTGTCTTGCCGACCTCGTTCAGCAGGTTCGACAGGGCCGGATACGACGACGTTTCGGGCACGCCGACGCCAGAGAGGGTGATGGCACGGAGCTGCTCGAGGTACGCCTCAACTGGGTCCATGGGCGCGGCTCCCGACTCCGACTCGGATGCGGCGAGTTCTCACACAGCAGTCAATCATTGCCGCGATTGTGTCGGATCGGGCTGGCGCTGTCCAATCGAGTCAGAGCGGGACGCCCGTTACCGGCCCGCCGCCGTGAGCGGTCAGGGGTGGGGGATCGGGGTCTGCTGGAGCTTCCGCGGGTCGCGGAGGGTCTCCTTGTAGACGTTGTTGTGCTCGTCGTCTTCCTTGATCAGGTTGTCGCAGTCGACGAAGATCTCGAGCTCGAGGCCGTAGCGAGCGAATCCGCCCCAGCTTCCCGACATCGTCTGGACGTTCCTCCGGCCGGCCCCCAGCGGCGGCACTTCTCCCCACATCGCGTCCCCGCCCTGGAACCTCATCACGAACCGCACCGTCTTGGTCGTTGCCTTGGTGCCGACGTTCATGAAGGTGAAGATCGGGAAATAGCTGGGCGAGCCGGTGGTGCCGATGTCCACGGCCTTGAGGTCGAAGCCGGTGCTCGGCGGCGCGAATGCGGTCGGGGTCCTGCCGGGCCGCGTCGTTCCAGGTGTGGGTTTGTCATCGGCCACGGTTGCAGAAGCCGTGAGAACCAGGGCTGCGAGTGCCAGGAGCGTACGTCCGGTCTTCATGTGATCCCCTCCAAAGTGCGGCTTTACTGAGGATAACGCGGACCGGGCCGTAACCGCACACGGCTCCCCGTGCTCGGTAGTGAGCCCGGAGGCGGGGACGGCGATGTCCGGGTTTTGTACGGTGCCGGCGCTGTCGCCGCCTCCGTGCGTCCTACGCTTCACGACCGCGGCGATCTCGGCGAGACTCGCTTTCGATCAAAGAGTGGAAGCCTGACCGCCCCTCACCTCCGGCGAACCGGACGTCGGCCGCGGGTGCAGCGGGCAGACGCGGGGAGGACGACGCGGTGAGCACGAGGAATGTCACGTCGGGTGCGAGAGGCCGGCACACGCGCCGCGCCGCGTACGCGCTCGTCGTCGTTCTCCTGGCGCCGGTACTTCCCCACCTCCTCGCGCCCTCGCACGGGCGCGCCCACGACTGCCGGTGCGGGTGCGACACGGGGGCCGGCAAACAGTGCGGCTGCTGCCCGGCGCGTCCGGTGGCCGGCACGGTGTGCATCAGCGACGGCGGGTGCGGCGGATCGGCCCCCGCCGACGTTCGGATTCAACACGAGGTTCGCGCCGCCCTCCTGCCCGTAGCTCCGCGCCTGTTCAGAGAGTCTCTCGACGAGCCTCACCCTCCCAGCCGTGACGGGTCGCTTCACGCTGCGCCCCGCGCCCTGCCCGATCCGGTTCCGCGTCTGACCTCCTGATCTGTCCGCCCAACGCAGGGCGTGCCGTCGGCCAGCCCGCCGGCCCGCCCCCACGGGTCCGCTTCCGGCCTCGCCGGGAGCCACGGAGGAGGTTCGTTATGACATGGAAACTCACGTTTGTACGCGGGCGGTCGGCCCTGGCGGCCGTGCCCACGGCTCTCCTGTTGCTCTTGGCAGTCGTCGCAACCGGGACGGCCGGCGCGGCTGCCGACACCGGCGGCCTGGCCACGGTCGAGGGCAGGGTCGTCGACGACAACGGTGCCGCGATGCCGGGCCTGACGGTGCGCCTGTCGGGCGACGCCGTGCCGCAACGGATCGAGCAGCAGTCCGCCCAGGACGGCGGCTTCCGCTTCGCCGGGCTCACGCCCGCCCGCTACCTGGTCCACCTCGAGATCAACGGCCTGGAGCTCGCCGCCCCCACCGAGGTCGGGGTGCTCCCCGACCGGACGGAGCGCGTCACGCTGACGGTCCCGCGATCGTTCTCCGCCGAGCTCACGGTCACGGAGACGCGCGAGCCGGAGCTGCTCCGGCACGTTCCTGCGGCGGTCGGCGTCATCGGCCACGACGAGATCGCGGCGAACCGGGCGACCCACCCCGGCCAGCTCCTCGGCCAGGTCCCGGGGGTGTGGATCAACCAGACCAGCGGCGAGGGTCACATGGCGGCGATCCGCCAGCCCCTGACCACCAACCCCGTCTACCTCTACCTCGAGGACGGGGTGCCGACGCGGTCGACCGGGTTCTTCAACCACAACGCGCTCTACGAGGTGAACATCCCGATGGCCGAGAGCGTCGAGGTGACCCGCGGACCGGGCTCGGCGCTGTACGGCAGCGACGCCATCGGCGGGGTGATCAACGTGACGACGCGCTCGCCGTTCTCCAGCCCCGGCGCCCAGGCCACCCTCGACGCCGGCTCGTTCGGCTGGCGCCGGGCGCTGCTCTCAGCCGACCTCGCCGGGGAGCGCCAGGCGGTGCGCCTCGACGCCAACCTGTCGCACTCGGACGGCTGGCGGGACGCGACCGGCTACGACCGCCAGTCGTTCACGCTCCGCTGGGACGCCATCGTCGGCGAGCGGACCTTCGTGAAGACGGTCGTCGCGTACAGCGGGATCGACCAGCAGACCGCGGGCAGCTCGGTGCTGTCGCGGGCCGACTACGAGGACGACCCGACCCTCAACCTGACGCCGATCTCGTTCCGCGAGGTGGAGGCGCTGCGCCTGTCCACCGAGGTCGCCCGCGAGGGCGAGACGTACCGCCTGTCGGTGATCCCGTACGTCCGGGTGGACAGCATGGACATCCTGCCCAACTGGTCGCTCACCTACGATCCGACCGTCTACACCACCGAGAACAACTCGTTTGGCGTGCTCGCCAAAGTCAGCCGCTCGTTCGAGCCGTGGCGGACCGCCGTGAGCGCCGGGTTCGACGTCGACCTCTCGCCCGGCGGCCGCGTCGAGGACCGCATCGCCCCCGGAGCCACGGTGCTGCCCGGCGGCCAGCGCGTGTTCACCAGCTACACCGTGGGCGCCCGCGTCTACGACTACGACGTGACCTACCTCGGCGTCGCGCCGTACCTGCACGCCGAGTTCTCCCCGACCGAGAAGCTGCGCGTCACGGCGGGACTGCGCTACGACCACTCCGAGTACGACTACGAGGACCACCTGACCACGCCCGACACCCCGGCCCACCGCCGGCCGGCCAGCGGCGGCGTGTCGTACAGCCACCTCAGCCCGAAGCTCGGCCTGACTTACGACCTGTCGCCGGACCTGTCCGTCTACGCCGCGTACCGCAACGCCTTCCGGGCGCCGTCCGAGGGCCAGGTCTTCCGCCAGGGATCGGCGCGGAACACCATCGGCCTCGCGCCGGTCAAGGCCGACAACCTCGAGGCCGGCGTCCGCTGGCAGCCGTTCCGAGGCTGGCGGCTGGACGCGTCGCTCTACCGACTCGAGAAGCGCGACGACATCCTGTCGTACCGGAACCCTGCCGACGGGGCCACCGAGGCCGTCAACGCCGGGAGGACCCGGCACCAGGGGCTCGAGCTGGGCCTGTCCGGACCGCTGGCGAGCTGGCTCACCGTGGCGCTGGCTGGCTCGCACGCCACCCACACGTACGAGGAGTGGGCGGTCGACCCGCTGCGGGGGATCGACTACAGCGGCAACGAGATGGAGACGGCGCCGCGGGACATCGCGCGCCTCGCGCTGACGGCCGCGCCGGCGTTCGCCCGGGGCGGCAGCCTGACGGTCGAGGGCGAGCACCTCGGCAGCTACTGGATGGACGCCGCCAACACCCCCAGCTACGAGGGGCACACGCTGCTCCACCTGCGCGCCTCGATGCCGATCCCGGGCGGGCTGGTCGCCTTCGCGCGGGTCAGCAACGTGACCGACGAGCGCTACGCCGAGACGTCGTCGTACACCACCTTCCGGGGCGAGGAGCTCGCGCCCGGCCTGCCGCGGGCGTTCTTCGTCGGCGTCGAGCTCGACTGGGGGCGGCGATGAGGCGGAGCGGCGCCGCCGTCCTGGCGCTGGCGGCAACCGGCCTGGCCGTCTCGTGCGGTGGCGTCCCGGCTCCGGCCGGCACCCACGACGCGCACCACGACGGCCACCACGCCGGTCACGAGGCCGGTGCTGCCGCGGGCCTGCCCCGCCGTGCCGGGGAGGTCCGTGGACCGGCGGCCGGGTCCTCGGCGTTCCCCACCGTCACCTTCGCCGGCGATGGCCGTCTGTGGGCGGCCTGGGTCGAGGGGGGACAGGTGTGGGCGAGCTCGTCCGCGGGCCGCGGGGCGAGCTGGGCGCCGGCCGTTGCGGTCAGCCCGGCGGACGAGGAGATCGACGCCAACGGCGAGGCGCGACCCAAGATCGCCGTCGGCCCGGGTGGCGAGGCGTACGTCTCGTACACCCGCAAGGGCACGCGGCCGTACACCGGCGAGGTCCGCTTCGCCCGCTCCCTCGACGGCGGCGCCGGCTTCTCCGCGCCCCTCACCGTCAACGCGCCTCCCGACGACAGCGGCCACCGCTTCGACACGCTCGCGGTCGGGCCGGACGGCACGATCACCATGGTGTGGATCGACAAGCGCGACCGCGACATCGAGACGGCGGCCGGCCGGCCGTACGTCGGGGCGGCGCTGTACGCCGCCGTGTCGACGGACCGCGGCGCGACCTTCTCGACCAACCGCGCCTTGCTCGACCACGCCTGCGAGTGCTGCCGGATCGCCGCCGCCGGCCTCGGCGACGGCCGGGTCGCGCTGCTCTGGCGCCACGTCTTCGGCGCGAAGACCCGCGACCACGCCCTCGTCGTGCTCGCCCCCGACGGCGCGCCGGGGCCGCTGCGGCGGGCCACCTTCGACGGCTGGGAGCTCGACGGCTGCCCGCACCACGGCCCGTCGCTCGCCGCCGGACCGGACGGCACACTCCACCTCGCCTGGTTCACCGGCGCCGGCGCCGGCGGGAAGGGGATCTTCTACGGGCGCAGCGCCGACGGGGGCGAGACGGTCTCGAGCCCGACGCGGCTTGCGGCATCGGCCTCGGCCGGCCACCCGGCGGTGCTGGCGACGGCGTCGGGGGTGTGGGTCGCGTGGCTGGAGCCTGCTGCCGCAGGTTCGACGGTGCGCGCGATCCGCTCGCGCGACGGCGGGCGGAGCTTCGGTCCGCCGGTCGAGCTCGCGACCTCCGCGGGCGCCGGCGACCATCCGTTCCTGCTCGCCGACCGGGGGCGGGCCGTCCTCGCGTGGTTCACCGAGCGCGAGGGGCTCGTGCTCCTCGATCTCGAGGGATCCGGCCGCGGCTGACCGTCGGCTTCATCCGCCGGCCGGGCCCGGCGAGAACGCCGGCGGCGGGGCCACCGGCGGCGTCGGGGCGAGCAGGCGGATCCCCGCGGCGTCGGCCCGGGCGCGGAAAGCCGCGACGTCCCCGGCCAGGAACGCGTTCACCCCGTCGAGCACCTTCGCGAGCCTCGCCTCGGCGTCGCGCAGGTAGGCGAGGTGCGACGCGCTGGGTGGCGCCCACGTCGACGTCAGGTAGTCCTCGAGCTCGAAGATCCTCGTCACCGGGTCGGCCTCGGCGACGATCCCGACCGTCTCCGGCGGGTTCCACAGCGTCTTCTCGATGGCGGTGAGCCGGTCCTTGAGGGCCGACCCGTCGACGGCCAGCGCCGGCTCCTCGGGCTTGGCCGGGGGCGGCGAGCCGGCCTCGCGGGCGGCCCGCTCGCCGCGGGCCGTGTCCGCCTTGACCCGGGCGACGACGGTCTCGACGTCGGCCCTGGCCGCGCGGACGTTCTCCACCGCCTCGACGGCGGCATCGCGCAGCCGGCCGACCGCGAAGATCGCGTCGGTGCGCCGCTGCCAGTCGGCTGGCGTGGTGCCGGCCCGCGGGTCCTGGCGGACCTCGACGGTCGCGCGCGCCTCGCGGTCGCGGAAGCGGAGCGTGACGGTGTAGGTGCCGGGCGCGACCTCGGGGCCGCGCGGCTCCCGGTCGGGCGGTGGCGGCTCGAGGCGGGGGAGCTGGCGGAACGGGCCGCGGCGCAGGTCCCAGTTCGCGCGGTTGACGCCGAGCCGGGCCGGGCCCTTGAAGGTCCGGATCACCTTGCCGGCGGCGTCGCTGACCAGGATCTCGACCTTGGGCTCCGTGTCGTCGCCGGCAGCCGGTGTGGCCGGCGGCGTCGGCTTCGGCGCCGCCTCGGGCCCCCACGGCTGGCCGGCGACCTTCTGCGCGTGCTCGGCGGCCTTGCGCGCCTTCTCCTTGTCCTCGTCGTGGAGCGGCAGGTCGGGGAGGTTGAGCGAATAGGTGAGGATCGCGCCGTACGGGCGGTCGGCGCCGCGGAACTCGGTGGCGCCGAAGCCGAACCCGCCGGCCTCGGGGCTGCGGGCGTGCTGCAGCGCCGGTCCCGGCGCGTACAGGTGGAGCGGCTCGGCCAACGTCGCGGCCGACAGCTCGCGCAGCGGCCGGAGGTCGTCGAGCACCCAGGCGGCGCGGCCGTGGGTGCCGATCACGAGGTCGGCGTCACGCGCCTGGATCGCCATGTCCATCACCGACACGGTGGGCACGGTCTTCGCGAGGGGCAGCCAGCTCCGGCCGCCATCGATCGTCGCGTAGAGGCCGAACTCGGTGCCGAGGAAGAGCAGGTCGCGCTTCACCGGGTCCTGGACGATCACGAGCGCCCAGCCGCGCAGCGCCGGGGTGACCAGGTTGGTCCAGGTTGCGCCGAAGTCGGTGGTCTTCAGGACGTACGGCGTCCAGTTCGAACGCCGGTGGTCCTCGAGGACGACGAACGCCTCGGAGGCTGAGAAGCGCGACGGCTCGATGTGCGGGATCCAGGTGTTGGCCGGCACGCCCCTGAGGTTCACCTCGACGCTCGTCCACGACGCGCCGCCGTCGCGGGTGACGTGGATGCGGCCGTCGTCGGAGCCGGTCCAGATCACGCCCTTCTCGACCGGGCTCGGCGCGATCGTCAGCAGCGTGCAGTAGTTCTCGGCCGCGGTGACGTCGGGGGTCAGCCCGCCCGAGTCGTCCTGCTTCTGCCACGCCTTGGTGTCGGTCGTCAGGTCCGGGCTGATCACCTTCCAGCTCTCGCCGCGGTCGGTCGAGGCGTGGACGAACTGGCTGCCGTAGTAGACCGTCCCCGGCGCGAACGGGTCGACAGCGAGGGCGGAGTTCCAGTTGAAGCGCAGCCTGACGCCTGCCGGTGCGGGCGGGCGGATGTGACGGATCGTGCCGGCCGCGAGGTCGAAGCGCATCAGGTTGCCGCCCTGCCACATCGAGTAGCCGACGCCCGGCAGCGCGGTGTCGGGGAGCACGTTGTAGCCGTCACCGCCGCCGACCAGGCGCCACATGTGGTTCCTGATCCCGCCCTCCTCGAAGGTCCGCGACGGGCCGTGCCACGAGCCGTTGTCCTGCATCCCGCCCATCACATTGTAGGGCAGGGCGCCGTCGACGGCGACGTGGTAGAACTGGGCGAGCGGCAGGTTGGTGACGAAGCGCATGGTCGCGCCGCGGTCGCGGCTCTCGCCGATCCCGCCGTCGTCCCCGGTGTACAGCCGGCGGCCGTCCGCGGGGTCGATCCACATCGCGTGGAAGTCGCCGTGCAACGAGCGCGCGCCCTCGAGCGCGCGGAACGTCTTGCCGGCGTCGTCCGAGACGCGCACGCCGTAGTCGAGGCGGTAGACGCGGTTCGGCCACTCGGGATCGACCCGGATGTCGGCGAAGTAGAACGGCCGGGGCGAGATGTTGGGCTCCTCGTTGATCGTCGTGAACGTCCGCCCGCCGTCGGTCGAGCGCAGCAGCGCGCTCTTCTCGGCCTCGACGAGGGCGTAGACCACCTCGGGGTGGGAGCGGCAGAACGCCACCCCGATGCGGCCGAGGACGCCCTTGGGCAGGCCGTCCTCCGGCTGCAGCCGGGTCCAGGTCGTGCCGCCGTCGTGGGTCACGTGGAGGCCCGAGCCGGGGCCGCCGGAGCGGAAGAAGAACGGCCAGCGGCGGAACTGCCACATCGCGGCGAACAGCGTGTTCGGGTTCGACGGGTCGATGGCGAGGTCGGCCGCGCCGGTGCGCTCGTCGACGTAGAGGACCTTCTTCCAGGTCGCCCCGCCGTCGGCGGTCTTGAACACCCCGCGCTCGGCGTTCTCGCCCCACTCGCGGCCGAGCGCCGCGACCCAGGCGATGTCGGGGTCCGTCGGGTGCGTGACGATGCGGGCGATCCGCTCGCTGCCGTCGAGGCCGACGTGTGTCCAGGTCTTGCCGCCGTCGAGGGTGCGATAGACGCCGTTGCCGACCGACGCGGAGTTGCGCACGTTGCTCTCGCCGGTGCCGACCCAAACGATCTCGGGGTTGGGCTGGAAGATCGCGATGGCGCCGATCGCCGCGACCTTCTGCTCGTCGAACAGCGGCTTCCAGGTCACCCCGCCGTTGGCCGACTTCCACACCCCGCCGGTGGCGGCGCCGACCCACACGACGTCGGGATCGGCCTCGACGGCCTGGATGTCGGCGATCCGACCGCTCATCCCGGCCGGCCCGATGCAGCGCGCCTTCAGTCCGCCGAGCAGGTCGGGGTCGATGTCGGCGGCGGTGGCGGTGAAGGCGAGGACGAGGGCGGCGACGACGAGGATGGTCAGGCGGCGCATGGTTCCTCCCGGGTCGGGCGTGCTTCGTGCGAGTCTCCCCGCGCCGGGCGGCGCTGTCAATCCGACGGCGAGCGGTTACGGCGCGTGCACGAGGGTCCGGCGCGGGGGACGAGGCGCGGACAGGTCGAGGGCGAGGACGCCGGCGCCGAAGGTGCCGGCGAGCAGGGTGCGACCGCCGTCGGCGAGGGCGAGCGCCCGCACCTCGTACGGCGGGCTGCCGGTTCCGAAGGGTGCCCACGAGTCACCGCGGTCGCGACTGACGTACACGCCGGACCACGTCCCGGCGTAGACCGTCCCGGGACGGCCCGGGTCGGCGAGGAGCGCCCCGACCGGGTACCACGTGGCCGGTGCCCAGCCCGGTAGGCCGCTTCTGGCGGCCTGCCAGGAGAGTCCGAGGTCGGCGCTCCTGAACACGCCTCCGTTGTGTGTGCCCAAGTAGAGGGTCCCGTCGAGCATTGGGTCTGCGGCGAGGGCGAGCGCCCCGCTCACCGGGACGCTCATCCCTTGAAGCCAGGTCGACCCGCCATCGTCGGAGCGGAGCGCACCGACCCAGGTTCCGCCGAGCCTGATCTCCCCGGCGGCCAGGACCGTCTGCGGATGGTACGGATCCCGCAGGAGCGCACCAATCGACGTCTGGCCGGGGACCGGCGAGACGTTGGTCCAGGTCGTACCCGCGTCCTGGCTTCGGAAGATGCCGCCCGGGGCCATGAAGCTGTTGGCGGATCCCGTCAGTAGCCACTCGGGAGCAGCCGCATCAGCCAGCACCGAGGTGCAGCTCCAGCCCCTGACCAAGGACCACGTCGCGCCGGGGTTCGCAGTCGCGAACAGGCCCCACGGAGTCGCGGCGTAGAGCGGGCTCTGCGGGGCGCCCTGGGCGAAGCCGCCGACCTGGAACGTCGGCTGCTCCCAACCCCTCCAGTTGTAGGGCAGGCCGTTACTGGCCATTTCCCATGTGGCCCCAAGGCTGTCGCTGCGGAACACGCCCTGCAGCTCGGTCCCCGCAAGCAGGGCTCCGCACTGATCGACGTGGACCGCGGTGACGTACGCGTTGCGCAGCCCGGCCGTGCGGCGTGTCCAGGTTTGGCCGGCGTCGGCACTGAACATGGGTCCCTCTCTGGAGCCGGACGCCCACACCTTCATGGCGTCGTCGTGGGAGACGACGATCCCGGCCACGCCTTCGATCGTCTGGTCGCACGGGAAGCCCGTCGAGCCGCATGCGATCCCGCTCCAGGTGGCGCCTCCGTCCGCGCTCGCGGTCAGCGCCCGCTGTCCGACCGCGTAGACGATACGTGGCTGGGACGGCGCGAATGCCACGGCCGAAAAGCTCTCGAACGCCGGAGGCCCGCCGAGCGCCATGGCCCAGCTCTCGCCCGAGTCATTGCTCGCGTACACGCCGTCGTTGGTTGCGGTCAGGAGGTGGCGGTCATCGGTGGGATCGACGGCGACATCGTTGAGGTACCAGGCGGACTCGGGCAGGCCCTGCGGGAAGCACACCCAGGTGTCGCCGAAGTCCTCCGAGCGGCACACGCCCCGGTCGGCCCGCCCTCCGGTTGCGTAGAGTCGTCCCTCGTGCGCGGGGGCTGGCAGCACCCGGCGTGGCGGGTAGGTTCCCCAGAACACGGTGGCGAGAGGGTGCCATGTCTGCCCCCCGTCCGCGCTGCGGAAGAGGCCGGATTCGGCCGCGAGCCAGGCAATCTCTGGGTCGGTGGGATCGAGAGCCAGGGCGGCACCGAACGCGAACGTCGCCGATGGGTCGGGACGCGTCCAGGTCGCCCCGCCATCTACCGAGCGGAAGACGGACACCATCTGACACGACTGGCGTTCCTGCGCGACTGTCGCGACCAGGAGGTCGGGATCGGCGGGGCTCGTCGCGAGGTCGCACACCTGCGACCCCTGCAGCCCACGTGAGGCCCAGTGCGCGCCGGCATCCGTGCTGCGGAACACGCCGTTGCCGGTCGCCAGGAACACGGCACCGGCCTGGGAGGGGGACACGACGAGTCGAGTGGTCGCCGCCGCGTCCGGGCCGAGGCTGCGCCACGTGGCGGCGCTCGAGGCGTGGATCGGAATCAGCGTGCCGAGCAGGATGGCGGACGCTGCCAAGGCTCGTCCTGTCCTCCTTGTCGCGGCGGTGGAACCTGGCACGTCGCTGCACACAAGCGCGAAACCATGGGTACGTCTCATTGTTGCCCCCGTGTCTGCAATTGCCGCCAATCTAGGCCGTCCGGCGGCCTGTGTCCACCCCGGGGAATGCGGCGAGCCATTTAGCGGTAGTGATGTTAGCTTGACTGTCGAGAGGTGGAGGTCGCATGGGCAAAGGATCGCAGCCGCGCTGCGAGTTCGATCCGGCGGCGCTGGTCAGGCGTATCGACATGACCGTGCCCGGCGAGGTCGCGGCGATCACGCCGGCGGTGGCCAAGATCATGGCCGTCGTCGGCGAGATGGGCTGCTCCGGCGGCAAGGAGTACGACATCGAGCTCGCCGTCACCGAGGCGCTGGCCAACGCCGTGATCCACGGCTGCCGGCGCGACCCGGGCAAGGCCGTCGAGATCACCGTCGAGTGCGACCCGGCCCGCGGCATGCTCATCGTCGTCCGCGACCCCGGCGAGGGGTTCGACCCCGCGACGGTGCCGAGCCCGCTCGTCGGCGAGCGCCTGTTCAAGCGCGGCGGTCGCGGCGTCTACCTCATCAACTGCCTGATGGACGAGGTCCGCTACGAGCGCGGCGGCACCGAGATCTGGATGGTCAAGCGATAAGGCGGGATCCGGGCTCCGGGGTCCGGGAAGGCCGGTGAGACGGGGTCTCCCGGTGCTAGAATCCGCGGCTGTGGCGCACAACCCCGCACATCGCGCTGGCCAGCCGGCCGACCGGGCTGAGGGCGAGCCGGGACCTGCTCCCGGCGAGCCGGGGGGCTCGGGGGGGCGTAGGCGACGGGTGGGGGCGGGGAGCGTCGCCGGGCCCCCCCGCGTGAGCGAGCCGGGACGTGCTCCCGGCGAGCCGGGGGGCTCGGGGGGGCGTAGGCGACGGGTGGGGGTTGGGAGCGTCGCCGGGCCCCCCCGCGTGATAGTCGGAATGATCTCACTGGGGTGCGCGAAGAACCTGGTGGACGCCGAGGTCATGCTCGGGCACCTGGCGGAGGGCGGCGCGCGCATCACGGCGGACCTCGACGAGGCCGAGGTGATCGTCGTCAACACCTGCGGCTTCATCGCCGACGCCAAGCGCGAGTCGATCCAGACGATCCTCGAGGTGGCGGCGCGCAAGGGCGACGGGACGCTCAAGCGCCTGGTCGTCGCCGGCTGCATGGCGCAGCGCTACGCCGCCGAGCTCGAGGCCGAGATCCCCGAGATCGACGCGCTGATCGGCCTCGACGAGCTGCAGCGCGCGCCCGAGGCCGTCCTCGGGGCGATCGGCCGCGAGCACGTCCCCGACCAGCGCGGCGCGCTCGCCCTCTACGACCACGCCTCGCCGCGCCTGCTCGCCACCGGCGGGGTGTTCGCCTACCTCAAGGTCGCGGAGGGGTGCGACAACCCCTGCGCGTTCTGCCACATCCCGCGGATGCGCGGGGCGTTCCGGTCGCGGACGGTGGGCTCGCTGGTCGCCGAGGCGCGCCGCCTCGAGGAGCTCGGCGTCCGCGAGCTGATCCTCGTCGCCCAGGACACCACCCGTTACGGCGAGGACCTCGGCCTCGGCACGACCGGCCTGCGCCGGCTGCTCGAGGCGCTGCTCGCCGGCACGACGGCGCCGTGGATCCGTTTCCTCTACGCCTACCCCGCGACGCTCGACCAGGGCGTGTTCGACCTCATGGCGCGCGAGCCGCGGCTCGTGCCCTACCTCGACATCCCGCTGCAGCACGCCTCGCGCACCGTCCTCAAGGCGATGAAGCGCGGCGGCGACGCCCGCTCGTACCGGCGGATGATCGAGAGGGCGCGCGCGACGGTGCCCGGCCTCGGGGTCCGCTCGACGTTCATCGTCGGGTTCCCGGGCGAGGGCGACGCGGAGCTCGCCGAGCTCGAGCGCTTCCTCGACGAGGTGCGCTTCGACCACGTCGGCGTCTTCACCTACTCGTGGCAGGAGGAGAACCCCGGCGCCGCCCTCGGCGACCCGGTCCCCGAACGGGTCAAGGCGCAGCGGATGCGGCGGCTGATGCGGCAGCAGGAGCGGATCAGCCGCGAGTCGTACCGGCGGCTCAAGGGCCTGGAGGTCACGGCCATCGTCGACGGGCCGAGCGAGGAGTCCGAGTACCTGCTCCAGGGGCGGCTCGCCCAGCAGGCGCCGGAGGTCGACGGCCGCGTGCTGTTCACCGACGGCACGGCGCGGCCGGGCGACCTGGTCCGGGTGCGCATCGACAAGACCTACGCGTTCGACCTCGTCGGCCCGATCATCGCCGTCGTGGACGCCGCGCCCGCTCGCCGGCAGGCCGCGCTGCCCTCGCTCCCGTTTATGCCCGTCATCGCCCGGCCGGCGGTCTAGCCCATGGAGATACTCAGGAACCCCGCGCCGAGCTCCGACCTCCCCCGCGGCGGGGTGGTGACGATCGGCAACTTCGACGGCGTCCACCGCGGCCACCAGGCGATGATCGGCGGCGCCATCGCCCGCGCCCGCGAGCTCGGCGTCCCGGCGGTCGCGCTCACGTTCGAGCCGCACCCGGAGAAGGTCCTGCGCCCGGAGTCGGGCCTCAAGCTGCTCTCCACCGCGACGCAGAAGGCGCAGCTCCTGGCCCGCCTCGGCGTCGACACCCTCGTCGAGCTCGGCTTCGACCGCCGCTTCGCCGCGACCACCGCGGAGGAGTTCGCCCGCGAGTTCCTGCATCGCCGCCTCGCCCCCCGCGAGGTGCGGCTCGGCAACAACTTCCGCTTCGGCGCGGCGCGCATGGGCGACGTCAACTACCTCTCGGTGATCGGCCACGAGCTCGGCTTCACGGTCAGCGGGATGACGCCGCTGCTCGACGGCGCCGACCCGATCTCCTCGACCCGGGTGCGGCGCGAGGCGGCGAGGGGACACGTCGAGGAGGCGTGGCGGCTGCTCGCCCGGCCGTACTACGTCGACGGCAACGTTTACCGCGGCGAGCGGATGGGCCGCCAGCTCGGCTTCCCGACGCTCAACATCGAGGTCACCAACGAGCTGGTCCCGGCCCACGGGGTGTACGTCACCGCCGTGAACATCCCGTCGTTCTCGCGGGTGTTCCCGTCGGTGACCAACATCGGGGTGCGCCCGACGGTGTACGAGAACTACGCCGTGACCATCGAGAGCCACGTCCTCGACTTCACCGCCGACCTCTACCGCGAGCCGGTGCGCCTGTACTTCCTGAAGCGCCTGCGCGACGAGCAGACGTTCCCGTCGAGCATGGCGCTGGTGGCGCAGATCTCCCGCGACGTCGAGGCGACGCGCCTGTACGTCCTCGGCCGCGGCCTGCCCGAGGCCGAGCTGGTGCTGCGGTGAGCGCGCTCCTCGGCGTGGCGATGGCGGTGGTGCTCGGCGCCCTGGCGGTCGGCGCGGCGACGCTGCGGCGCGGCGGCGACGCACCGGCCCGCCGCCTCGTCGTGGTGGCGCTCCTCGGCGCCGTCGTCGGCGCCGCGGGCGGCTTCGCCGGGCGAGCGCTGGAGCTCGCGCCGGTCGCGACGCCCCTCGCGGACGGGACCGGCGAGCCGTGGCCCGGGCGCGCCGCCGCGCTCGTCGTCGCCTACGCGGTGATCGCCGGCGCCTGCCTGGTCCTCGCGGTGCGCGGCGACGCCGTCGCCGGTCCCTCGTCGGGGGTCGCCTACGGGCTGGCGTTCGCGCTCGGCGGCGTCCTCGCCTCGCCGCTCGGCGAGCTGTTCCGCGGCCGCGCCGGCGTCCGCGAGACGCTCGCCGGCGCCGCGCTCGGCGCGACCCTCGGCGCGGTGTTCGGGGCGTTCGCCGGAGCGACGCGGCTGCGCGCGTCGTGGCCGGCGAAGGCCGGCCGGGTCGCGGGCGGCGCGCTGGCGGCCGCGGCGTCGACGTTCGTCGTTGCCGCGCTCTTCGTGGCGGTGTCGGGCACGACGGCGGCGAAGGCGTCGGCGGTGATCGGCGCGGCGCTGGCGGCGGTCGCGGCCGCCGCGGCCGGGTCGTGGCTCGTCGAGCGGCGCGTGATCCACGAGGAGCTGGCCGACGAGGCGTCGCTCGGCATCCTCCCGGCCGCCCTCGCCCCGTCCGTCGCCTCGCACCGGTGGTTCGGCGGCGCGGGCTGGGGGCCCCGCCGCGACGAGCGGTGGGCGATCGTCGGGCTCCTCACCCAGCTCGCCTACCGCAAGCGCCAGCTCCGCCAGCTCGAAGGCGAGCGGGCGTCGATCTACAGCCTCGAGGTCGGCCGCCTCCGCGAGCGGGCGCGCCGGGCGCTCGCCGCCTCCACCGCCGTCGCCGAGCCGGGCGACAGGCGGGCGTGAGCCGCGTCACGACGGGCCGGGCGGCGTCCGGACGTACAGCGTCGCACCCCAGAAATCCCCGTCGGCCTTGACGTAGCCGGAGCGCCGGGCGAACGCCTCGAGCGGCGCGTCGAGCTCGCCCTCGAAGCCCACCAGGACGGCGCTCGGAGGGTCACCGCGGAGGAGATCCCCGACGGTCGACGGAGAGGTCCCGCGGACGCGCGCCCGCTGCTCGGGGGTCAGCAGGTCACCGACGCGATAGAGGAACGGCCCGCTGGCGAGCTCCGGGTAGACGGGCAGACCGGCCTCGACGGCGAGCAGCGGCGTCAGGGTCGCGACCTTGCCGGGCCCGGCCGCCGCCACCGCGGCGGCGATGTTCGCGGCCTTGGCGTGGACGTCGAGCGGCACCCAACGGGAGGGCGAGACGAGCGCTCTGGAGGTGGCCAGGACCCGCGGCCCGCCGAGCCCGAGCGAGATCGACGCGGCGGCGATGAGCAGGGTGCCCGCCGCGGGGGCGTGCGGCGATCCCGGCCGGGTCGCGTAGACGACCAGCAGGATGAGGTAGGGGATGGGGACGGTGAAGTACTTGGCGAAGACCGGGGAGGGTGCGAGGGCAACCAGGGTCGAGGCGGCCAGCAGCATGGCCGCGAGCACGCGCTCCCGGTGGCCGCCGGGTTCGGGGCCGGCTTCCCGGTCCGCCCGCATCACGACCGCGAGGCCGAGCGCGACGGCGGCCCCGACGGCGAGCACCAGCACCGTGGGCACGGCAAGGACGTCCGTGACGAGGAAGGTCGCCTTCCCCTCCAGGGTCATCGCGTGCGGGAAGCCGGTCAGCCGGCGCCACTCGGCGTTGGCCAGGTGGTATCCGAGGTTGTCGAAGACGAAGGCTCCCGGAGCTCGGACGAGGTACCAGGCGGCGGGCAGGAGCCCGACGATCGTCCCCGCGACCCACGGCAGCGCAACCGCCTTGAACCTGGCGCCCCGGGCGACGTGGCTGGGCCACATCGACGACGCGATCGCGTACACGGGCAGCAGGGCCGCGTACGTGAGCCGGGTGCCGACGGCCACCCCGATGGCGATACCGCTCAGCAGCAGCAGGACCCTGCGGGAAGAGTCCTCGCGGAAGGCGGCGGTGAAGAGCAGGAACGCGAGCAGGCCGAGCGCCATCGGCGCGACGTGGTTCGACGCCTCGTGGACGGCCCGGATGACCAGCTCGTTGAGGAGCAGGAGCGCGGCGCCGCACAGCGCCGCCAGGCGGCTGCCAGTCACGCGCAGGCCGGCCAGGTACAGCGCGACGGCCGCGACGAGTGCGAAAAGGACGGTGACGATCCGACCGACCAGGTAGGTGCTCGTCGTGCCGGTCAGCGCGAAGGCCGTCCGGTACAGCCAGGGGAGGTAGGGCATCTGCAGGAAGGCGAAGTCGGAGTACATCGACAGGTCGTCGAGGAGCACGCCGGCCGTCACGTACATGTTCTCGTCGTGGTCCGGCGCGGCCGTCATCGCGCTCGTGAAGACGAGGCACCCGGCCAGGACGAGGGCTGCGGCCGGCGCCAGCGCCGCGACGAGGCGCGGTCCCTGCCTCACGGGAGCACCAGGGCGTCCGGCAGCCGGTGGTACGCCTCGCCGCCGACGATCCGGACGAAGACGGAGAGCGCCGCGCCCGGCGGGACGCCGGCGACATACCCCTGCCAGGCGCCGTCCCCCCGCGGGACCGCGACTCCCTCGCCGCGGACGATGCCGCTGGGGTCGAGGAGGAGGACGTGGCCGAGCCGACCGGACGCCGGCTCGATGCGCCCGGAGACCCGGGCGCGCCCGCCACCGAGCGGCCGGACCGCGCCGGGCGCACTCCCCCCGGCGAAGGGCTCGGCCGCCAGGACGGTGCCGGGTGGCGGTGGCGCTCCGAGCTCGGTCCACCACCGGCGCTGGAAGGGGACGTGGCGCCGGCGCTGCAGGTAGGTGTACGCCCACTCCCCGGTCACGTCGCCGAGGTCCCCGACGAACGGGTGGAACGAGCGGAACGCCTCGGGGTCGGTGATGCCGTGGACCAGGGCCAGGCTCGCGACCCGGTGGCCGCGGGCGCGTTCGACCAGCGAGGCGAGCACCGGCAGCCCGCGGACGAACGCGCCGACTCCGGCGACCGCCGCGAGGCCGGCGCAGGCGAGCACGCCGGCGCGCCGGCGCGCGGGCGGGGACGTCGACAGCGCCGTGACGAGGAGGCTTCCGAGCAGGCCGATCCAGAACAGCGCCGCGAGCGAGGCGTAGCGCGAGGCGAGCGCCTGCGCGTCGCCCCAGCCCGACCGTCCGACCGCAGTGCCGAGGCCCGCCCCGAGCCCGTAGAGCTGCAGCATCAGCCAGGGCGCACGGGAGGCCAGCTCGCGGCGGGCCATGGCCACCAGTGCGACGCTGGCCGCCAGCGCCAGCGCCCCGAGGACGACGGCGGCGCCGGCCCGTGACGTCAGCAGCGAGCCGAGGTAGGCGGCGACGTAGCTGGCGAGGCTGAGCGGGTGGCCGGTGTTCGGCTTCGGGTGCCAGGGCAGCGCGTGGAAGCGGGCGAGGAAGGCCGCGAACGCCACCGCGGTCGCCGCCCCGAGCACCGCCAGGTGGCGCCGGGGCAGGCGGCGCGCCAGGGCCCCGACGACGAGCGCAGGCCACAGCGCCAGGCTGGTGCTGTTCGAAAGCGCCGCGACGAGGCCGGCGACCAGGACCGGCCAGAGGGCGGTGACGGGCGCGTCCCGCTCGAGCCTGGTCAGGCCGGCGATGGCCGCGACGGCGGCGAGGTTGGCGGTGAACCAGATGGTGCCGGAAAAGCCCATCACGATGCTGTGGGCGGCCGCAGGCGTGAAGACCAGCAGGGCCAGCAGCGGGAGCGCCGCCGCGAACGCGGCGCCCCCGCGGATCGCGTCGGGCAGGAGGCGCGAGAGGAGGAGCAACGTCGCCGCGAGGACCAGCAGCGAGTAGGCCGACAGGCCGCGGTTGTCGCCGTGGGTGACGGCGATGTTCGCGGCGTAGACGAGGGCGGGAAGCGTCACGGTGTGCTCGTTGGAGCGCACCGCCAACCACCGGAACGGGTCGGTCGAGAGGCCGTCGCCGTCGGCCAGCTCCTGGAGGATGCCGTAGTAGTCGTTGTACTGCAGCGAGCCGAAGCGCGGGACCTGGACGGCGACGAACAGCAGGGGGAGGAGGGCGAGCGACCACGCCGCGACGAGGAGCCCTTTCCCGTGCGTCGCCGGGGGCGCTGTGCGCATGGTCACGGGCCGATTGTACGTGCCCCGTTCCCGGCCCGCATGCCTTGCGGCACCGGCTTGCCGCCGCACGGCGGGGCTGCTACCGTTCGCACTTCGGAGGCCGGGCCATGAACTCACGCGGAATCCACGTCTTCACGTCCGAGTCGGTGACCGAGGGACACCCCGACAAGGTGTGCGATCAGATCTCCGACGCGGTGCTCGACGAGGTGCTGAAGGACGACCTGCAGCGCGGCCAGGCGGGCCGCGGCCGCGTCGCCTGCGAGAGCTTCATCACGGTCGGCCTGGTGGTCGTCGGCGGCGAGATCACGACCGACGGCTGGGTCGACGTCCAGGAGCTGGTGCGCAGCGTGGTCCGCGACATCGGTTACACCGACGCCAAGTACGGGTTCAACCACTCGACGTGCGGCATCCTCAACGCCATCGGGCGGCAGTCCGGCGACATCGCCCAGGGCGTCGACACCGGCGGCGCCGGCGACCAGGGCTTGATGGTCGGCTACGCCTGCGACCAGACGCCCGAGCTCATGCCGATGCCGATCGTGCTCGCCCACGGCCTGACCCGCCGCCTCGCCGAGGTGCGTCGCTCCGGGCTCCTGCCGTACCTCGGGCCGGACGGCAAGTCGCAGGTCACCATCGAGTACCGCGAGGGCCGGCCGTACCGCATCGACACCGTGGTCATCTCGTCGCAGCACACCGAGGACATCCTCGACGCCACGGGCGATCGCATCACCGAGGCGGCGCGCCAGGAGATCATCGAGAAGGTCGGCCGCGCGGTGCTGCCGGGGGAGTTGCTCGACCTCGGCAAGCCGACCGTCTTCCACGTCAACCCCACGGGCAAGTTCGTCATCGGCGGCCCGCAGTCGGACACCGGGATGACCGGCCGGAAGATCATCGTCGACACCTACGGCGGCTGGGCGCCCCACGGCGGCGGCGCGTTCTCCGGCAAGGACCCGACCAAGGTCGACCGCTCGGCGACCTACATGGCCCGCCACGTGGCGAAGAACATCGTCGGCGCCGGGCTCGCCAACGAGGCGCTGGTCCAGCTCGCCTACGCCATCGGCGTCGCCGACCCGGTGTCGGTGATGGTCGACACCTTCGGCACCGGCGTGATCCCCGACGAGCGGCTGACCGGCGTGATCCGCGAGGTCTTCCCGCTCACCCCGCGCGGCATCATCGAGGAGCTCGACCTCCTCAAGCCGATCTACCGGGGGACCGCGAGCTACGGCCACTTCGGGCGCAGCGGGGACGAGTTCCGCTGGGAGAGCCTGCACCACGTCGCCGACCTGAAGGCCGCCGCAGCAAGGGGATAGAAGCGGGCAGAAGGAAGACAGAAGAGGGGGCACAGTCCCCACGTCCTCTGCCTTCTTCCTGCCCTTTTCCTGCCTTCCCCCTGCCTTCTTCCTGCCTTTCCCGATCACAGGTCGAGCGTCAGGACCAGGCCGAGTCGTCGGCCGGCGCGGGGCGGGCGCAGCCCGTGCAGCGTGACTGCCTTGATCTCGCAGTGCAGGTGCGTCCTGGCCGGCAGCGGAACCAGGCCGAGCCTGGCCCCGCCGTCGCCGAGCTCGAGCGCGACGGTCGCGCGACGGTGGGCGAAGAGGTGGAAGAGCGCCTCGTTGGCGGCCCGGACCGCGCGGCGCTCGGTGCCTTGCGGCCAGCGGTCGATGCCGACCCAGGCGATCGCGACGCCGCGGGGCGGCCGGCCGAGCGCGACGGCCTGGGCGCCGAGCACGACGTTGAGGATGAGCTCGGTCGCGTCCACCCCCCAGGCCTGCAGCCTGACGTCGGCGGTGTGCGGTAGCGTCCGGAAGCGCAGCCCGGCCATGCCTGATTGTATGGCGGCCGCCCAGGTGGGTGGGGGGCGTCGGCTACACTCGTAGCCGATGCCGGTCCGCGAGTCGCTGCTCCGCCTCCTGGCGTTGGCCGCCCTGTTCGCCGCGGCGGCGGCGATGCTCGCGCGAGGGGGTATCGGCGGCGAGCAGGGCGCGGTGGCGGCGGCCCGGAGCGCCCTGCGCGGGCTCTCCTTCGATCCGGTCGGCGATCCCGAGGCCGTGCTCGAGGTCGACCAGCCGCTCGCCTGGGCCGTCGAGCGCTCCCGGCCCGGCCGCGCCGGCGTCGCGCTGGCCCGCGGCGAGACCGGCGCCGTCCGCTGGCGGGTGCGCTTCCCCGGCGGCGGCGAGGCCGTGGTCGCGGTGGGCGGGCAGCTCCTGTCGGTCCGCCGGCCGGTGCCGGCGGCGCCCGGCCCCGACGTCTTCCCCTGGCACGTGCAGTCGAGCCTCCAACGGCTCCTTCCCCTGATCGTCGACGATCCCGGCCGCGTCACGCTGTTCCGCAGCCAGAGCTGGCGCGAGGGGGGGAGCCTGTGGCTTCGCGGCCGGTTCCTCGGCGGGAGCGGGGAGCTGCCGGTGGGGTGGCGGCGCGAGGCGGAGGTCGAGCTGGCGGGCTCGACGCCGATGGCGCTGCGCCGCTTCGTACATCCGCTGGGCACCGACTCGGGCGTCGTCGCCGGCCGCATCGCCGAGCTCCGGATGCTCCGTCGGCCCGCGGTGCTCGTCATCGGGATCGTGCTGCTCGGCGCGCTGCTCGCCGGCGCCGAGGCGGTCGCGTTCCACCAGCGGGTGGCGTTCTGGCGCGGCGTGGCGGTGGCCGGCGCCGTCGTGGCGCTCGGCGAGGTCGGCGGCCTGCCGCGGACGGAGACCGCGGCCTACGCCGCCGTGGGCGGGCTGGCGGTGGCGCTGGCGCCGATTTGGACCGCGCTCCCGCCGTCTCGCCTGCGGCTCGGTCCACCGGTCGGCGCCGTGCTCTGGCTCATCGTCGCCGCGCTTCCCGCCCTGATCACCGGCGTCGGCGGCTGGATGCCGGAGAGTCGCCCGATCCCGGCCGCGGCGGCGCCGGCGTTGTTGCTGGCGTCGGCCTGGCTCCCGGCACTCGCCGAGGAACCGGTGCTGCGCGGGGCGTTGCCCGGTCTCGCCGGGCCGGTGTTGGGCTGGTGGGGAGGGGCGCTGCTCGGCGCCGGGATCGGGGCGGTGCTCCACCCGGCGCCGGCCGTCCCGCTGGTGGCGTCGGTGGCGGCGGAGCTGGCGATGCAGGCCGGCCTGGTCCGGGCCGCCCGGTGGGGCGGCGTGGGCGCGGCCGTGCTCGCGCGCGGCACTTGCGAGGCGATGTTGTGGCGACACGTGTACCCCGAGGGCGCGGCGTTCGACCGCGCGGCGCTGGTCGGCATCGCGATCGGAGTGGTCTTCCTGGCATGGCCGCGCCGGCGCGACTGAGCGCGCTCGCGGCGGGAGCAGTAGCGCTCGCGGCGGTGGCCGCGACGGTGGCGGTCCCGGTGGCGCCGGTGGCGTGGCGGGCCGCGAGCCCGCCCGGGGTGGCGGCGGCGCGCGCCGAGCGCGAGGCGCCGTCGGTCGGCCTCGGCTGGGGCCGCCTGCGAGGCTGGGAGCGGGAAGGCGAGGGGTGGCGGCTGGTCTGGCAGCCCGCGCACGGCGCCTGGATGGTCCGGGCCTGGGTCGCCGACGGGCCGGCGCCGATCGCCTGGCGGCTCGATGCGGCGCCGTGGCTCCCGGGTGTGCGGCTGTCCGAGCACGCCGCCCGCTCCCTGGTCGGCGGTACGGACGGCGGTGCGGCGCGGGAGCAGAGCGGCCGACGGGACTGGGCGTTCGCCGACGCCCGCCTCCTCGGCGCCTTGCCCGCGGGGGGGCGCCTGCCCGCGAGCGAGCGCACGCCCGGCCCGCCCTGGGTCGTGCTGCTGGGCGGCTGTCTGCTCGCCGGAGCGCTGTCGCGGGCGGTGTTCCCCGGGGCGGTGTCGGCGCCGTGGCGACGGGTCACGGTGGTCGCCGCGACGTTTGCCGTCCCGGCCCTCCCCTTCGCCACGGCGCTCGGGGCGCGCTTCTTCCGCGTCGGCGTCCGGCCGTGGATCGCCGAGCTCGTCGGCGGCGCCGCCGCCTTCGTGCTGCTCGGGGCGGTGGCGGCCGCCGCGGTGAAGTTCCCCGCGGCGCGGGGCACGCCGCGTGGGTTGGCGGTGCTGCTCGCCGCTGCCGCTGGGCTGCTCGCCGGCCGCCTGCAGCCCGTCCCCCAGCTCGCCGACGTCGCCGGCCTCAACGTCCGGGGCGTGCTCTGGGCGGCGCTGATCGTGCTGTGCGGCTGGCTGGCGGCACTGGGCGGCGAGGGCCTTCGCGAGCTGCTGCGGCCGGTCGGGCCCCTGCGCTCGACCGTGCTCCTCGTCTTGAGCGTCGCGGCCCTGCTCACCGCTGGACCGTGGCTGGCGGCGATCCTGGGCCTCGTGGCGTCGGCCGCCGGCGACCGCGGCGACGGGCCCTGGGTCGGCACCGCGGTCGCCTGGGGGTGGATCGTCGGCGGGACGCTGGCGAGCTGCGCGTGGGCGGCCCCGTTGCGCGACGCGGTCGTCCTCCTCCTCGCGGGCGCCGCCGCGGTCGCCGTGCTCCTCCTCCGCGACGCACGACGGACGACGGCGAACTGATCGCCCGCCCACCCAACCGGTCGAGGGTCAAGGGGACCCCCACCCAGCCGGTCAAGGGTCAAGAGTCGAGAGTCGGGCCGGAACTCCTTTCTCGACCCTCGACTGTCGACCGGGTGGGCGGTCGGTCGGTTGGGTGGGCGGCTAGGTACAATCGTCCGGTGCGTCTCGCCCTCTTCCTCGCCGGGCGGCTGATTCGACGCCGCGGGACCGCGCTGCTCCGCACCAGCGCGGCGGCCGCGCTCGCGGCGGTCGCGCTCGGCGTCGCGGCGCTGGTGGTCGTCCTCGCGCTCATGTCCGGCTACAGCAGCGCGCTGCGCGCGGGCATCCTGGCTGGCGGGGGGCACCTGGTGGCGCTCTATCCGGGCGGAGTGGGCGCGGGCGAGACCGCCGAGGCGCGGGCGAGGCTCGCCGCCGTCTCCGGCGTGACCGGGGTCGACGACGTCGTCTACCTGCCCGGGATGCTGTTCCCGCGCGACAGCCAGGTGGCCCAGGTCGTCACCGTCAAGGCTGCCGGTGCGCTGCCTGCGTTCGCCGCGTTCGCGCCGTGGGACGGCCGTGGGCCGCTGCCGGTCGCCGTCGGCGCCGGGCTCGCGCGGCGCCTCGCCGCAGCGCAGGGCGACGTCCTCTCGCTCCAGATCGTGGCCGGCGGCGGGCTGCCGCGGTCGCTGCCCGTCGTCGTGGCCCGCGTCTACCACACCGGTTTCGCCGAGGTGGACGAGCGGTGGGCCCTGGCTACGCTCGACGGGCTACGCGCCCGTGCCGGCGGAGTCCCGTCCAACGGCATCGAGGTGTGGCTCGCGGATCCGGACCGCGCCGAAGCCCTCCGCGACGAGGTCGAGCAGGCGTGTCGCGGCCGCGCCCTGGTGGCGAGCTGGCAGCAGAACAACCGCAACCTGTTCGCCGCCCTGCGCTGGCAGACGCTCTCCCTCGCCGTCGTGCTGTCGCTGGTGCTCGGCGTCGGGGCGTTCGAGGTCGCGTCGGCGCTCGTCGTGCTGATCACCGAGAAACGCCGCGAGATCGGCATCCTCCTCGCCCTCGGGGGCCAGCCGCGGCTGCTCCGGACGACGCTGATGCTGGCCGGCGGGGGCCTGGGCGTGGTCGGCGTCCTCGGCGGCGTGCTGCTCGGGGTCGCCATCGCCGCCCTGCTCACCGCCCTCGGCATCCCGCGCTTCCCGCCGGACATCGCCGCCATCTACATGGTCGACCGCATCCCGCTCCACGTGCTGCCCGTCCACCTGCTCGCGGTGGTTGCGCTGGGGATCCTCGAAGTCCTGCTCGCCTCGCTGCTCCCCGCCCACCGGGCGGCGTCCCGCGACCCGGTCGAGGTGCTCCGGTGGGTCTGACCGAGGAGCCGCTGTGGGAGCTGCAGTGGCACCCGGGAGGGGGAGGGCGGGTCCGTCGGGCGGTCCTCACCCGGCGCGGCCTGCGGCGGGCCATCGCCGGCCTGGTCGCGATCGGGGTGCTCGTCCTCGGCATGCTCGGCATCCTTCCGATCGGCCTCCGGGGGGTGTTTGCCCGCTTCACGGTGGACGCGGCGAAGAAGGAAAACCGCGCGCTCAAGAAGGACCACGAGGAGGCGCTGGACTCCGCCCTCGGGATGGCCGCCGTGCTTCGGCACCGCCTGCTGCTGGCCCGCCGCCTGGCCTGGGTCACGGCCCCGGGTGAGGTCCTGCCGGCAGGCCCGATCGCGGCGACGCCGGGAACGGCCGCGGGTGAGGCGGAGGTGCTGGCCTGGCTGGAGGCGCGCCTGCCGCAGCTCGACGCCCTGACCGACCGGCTGAGCGGCGCCCCGGCCGGGCTCCCGTGTCCGCTGGCCTCGCTCCCCACGGCGCCGCCGGTCGACATGAGGCAGGCGGTGCCGGTCGCGCCGTTCGGTCAGCACACCTCGCCGTTCACCGGCAAGTCCGAGTCGCACCACGGCGTGACGCTGGCCGCGCCGCGCGGCGAGCCGGTCGTCGCGCCGGGGGCGGGGAAGGTCGCCTTCGCCGGCGCGGTGCGCGAGCGCCGCGCCAACGAGTGGACGCGCTTCGGAACCATCGTGGTCGTCGACCACGGCGGATCGGTTTTCACGGTGTACGGCCACCTGGGCGAGGCCACGGTCAAGAAGGGGCAGGCGGTGACGCGGGGGACGCGGCTGGGCAAGGTCGGGATGACCGGCTGGACGCGGGTTCCGGCGCTGTACTACGAGGTCCGCTGGCCGCGATTGGGCGGTCACACGCCGATCGACCCCGCGCTGCTCTGCCTCGCGCTCCCCCTCGACGACCTCGACGCCCGCGTCGCCGATCCGCGGGCCGGCCTCCCGGCCGACTTTGCCGACCTGTCCCACCTCGGCGTGCGATAGGCAGCACGCGCCCCTTGGCGGGTTTCCTGCGGAAGTGGTAGCCTTTGCCGCGGCGCGGTGAGCGCCGGGAGGGGTGGGATGACGGCAGAAAACCTCAAACGGACGCCGCTGTACGAGTGTCACCTCGAAGCCGGCGCGAGGATGGTCCCCTTCGCGGGCTTCGAGATGCCGGTCCAGTACCGCGGGGTGATCGAGGAGCACCGCACGGTGCGCACCGCGGTCGGCCTTTTCGACGTCTCGCACATGGGCGAGATCGACGTCACCGGCGCGCGCGCCCTCGACTTCATCCAGTTCGTGACCTGCAACGACGCCTCCAAGTTGGTGCCGGGCCGGGCCCACTACTCCGGCCTGATGACCCCCCGCGGCACCTTCGTCGACGACCTCCTCGTGCACAAGTTTTCGGACGAACACTACTTCCTGGTCGTCAACGCGGCCAACAAGGACAAGGACTACGCCTACCTGTGCGCCCAGGTCCCCGGCTTCGAGGGGGTCTCCGTCCGCGACCGCTCCGACGACTGGGCGCAGATCGCCATCCAGGGCCCGCGCGCCCTCGAGGTGACGCAGAAGCTCACCTCCGTGCCGCTCGCCGACATCAAGTACTACCGCTTCGTCGAGGGCGAGATCGACGGCGTCAAGGCGATCATCGCGCGCACTGGCTACACCGGCGAGGACGGCTTCGAGGTCTACGTCGCGCCCGCCGCCGCGGCACCGCTGTGGCGGTCGCTGATGGCCGCCGGCGCCGGCGCCGGCATCGCGCCGACCGGCCTCGGGGCCCGCGACACGCTCCGCTTCGAGGCGTGCATGCCGCTGTACGGCAACGACATCGACGACACGACGACGCCGCTCGACGCGGGTCTGGACTGGATCGTCAAGCTGGACAAGGGCGGCTTCCTCGGCCGCGACCTCCTGGTCCGCCAGCGCGAGCAGGGCATCACCCGCAAGCTCGTCGGCTTCGAGATGAAGGGCCGCGGCATTGCCCGCCACGGCTACCCGATCGTCTCGGGGGGTGCGGAGGTCGGGGTGGTGACGTCGGGGACCCACTCGCCGACGTTGGAGAAGGCGCTCGGCATGGGCTACGTCCCGGTGGCCCTGTCGGCCGTCGGCACGCCGATCGAGATCGAGATCCGCGGGCAGCGGGTGGCGGCCGAGGTCGCCGGCACGCCGTTCTACCGCCGAGCCAAATAACCCTTAGGAGGGAGCACGACATGTCGAACCCCCAGGAGCTTCTCTACGCGCGCACGCACGAATGGGTCCGCCTCGAAGGCGACACCGCGACCGTCGGCATCAGCCTGTACGCCCAGGAGCAGCTCGGCGACGTGGTGTTCGTCGAGCTCCCCGCGGCCGGCAAGCAGCTCGTCGGCGGCGACGTGCTGGGCAACATCGAGTCGGTCAAGGCCGTCTCCGAGGTGTTCGCGCCGCTCGCGGGCCAGGTCGTCGAGACCAACGGCGAGCTCGAGGCCCATCCCGAACAGGTGAACGCGGACCCCTACGGCCAGGGGTGGCTGGTCAAGCTCAAGGTCGCCCCGGGCGCCGGCGCGGGCCTGATGGACGCGGCCACCTACGAGAAGTTCGTCGCGGAGGAAGGAGCCCATTGATGCATCGCTACCAGGCGGGCGATGCCGACCGCCGCACGATGCTGCAGGCGATCGGCGCCACCTCCGTCGACGAGCTGTTCGCCACCATCCCGGCCGACCTGCGCAGCGGCCCGCTCGACCTCCCCCCGGCCCGGTCCGAGGAGGAGGTACGCCGCGAGTTCTGGGCGTACGCCACCGCCAACGCGGCCCCCGAGTGCTTCGCCTCCTTCCTCGGCGCCGGCGTGTACCGCCACGTCACCCCGGCGGTGGCCGACGCCCTGATCCAGCGCGGCGAGTTCTTCACCGCCTACACGCCGTACCAGCCCGAGGTCAGCCAGGGCACGCTGCAGGCGATCTTCGAGTTCCAGACGTTCGTCTGCCAGCTCACCGAGATGGACCTCGCGAACGCCTCGCTGTACGACGGCGCGACCGCGGTCGTCGAGGCGGTGCTGATGGCCGCCCGCGTCCATGCCGGTCGCTCGCGGGTCGTCGTCGCCGCGACGCTGCACCCGGAGACGCGCGCGGTCCTCGAGACCTACGCGGAGCCGCTCGGGCTCAGCGTGACCGAGGTCGGCGCCGACACCTCCGGGCGCATCGACGCGGCCGCCCTCGGCGCGGCTCTCGGCGCCGACGTGTGCGCGGCGGTCGTGCAGTCGCCGAACGTCCTCGGCGTCGTCGAGGACCTGCCGGCGCTCGGCGCCGCGATCAAGGCGAGCGGCGCCCTCGCGGTCCATGCCGTGATGGAGGCGACGTCGCTCGGCGTGCTCGCCCCCGGCGGCCGCTTCGGCTACGACGTGGTGTGCGGCGAGCTGCAGGCGTTCGGCATCCCGCCGCAGTTCGGCGGGCCGCACCTGGGCTTCTTCGCCACCCGGCAGGCGTACCTGCGCCAGCTCCCCGGCCGCATCGTCGGCGAGACGGTGGACAGCGAGGGCGCGCGCGCCTTCGTGCTCACCCTGTCGACGCGCGAGCAGCACATCCGCCGCGCCAAGGCGACCTCGAACATCTGCACCAACCACGGGCTGATGGCGCTGTTCGCCACGATCACCCTGTCGCTGCTCGGCAAGAAGGGCATCCGCGAGATGGCGCTCGCCTCGCTTGCGACGGCGGAGTACGTGAAGAACGGGGTCCGGGGCCTGGGAGCCGGGGTCCGGCTCGCGTTCCCGGAGAGCCCGACGTACAACGAGTTCCTCGTGTTGCACGACGATCCGGACGGACTGCTCCTCAGGCTGAAGCGGGAGGGTGTCCTCGGCGGCGTCGCCACGGCGCGGCTCGGCAGCGGGCTGCCGAAGGGAATCCTCGTCGCGGCCACCGAGAAGAACACCAGGGAGGAGTGCGACCGCCTCCTCGACGCGCTCCGGAGGCTGTCATGAGCGAGAAGGTCGCACGCGAACGCGAGAAGCTGATCTTCGAGCGGTCCTCGGCCGGCCGGGTCGGCTACCAGCTCCCGGCGCTCGAGGTCCCCGCGGTGGATCTCGCCGCGACGCTGGGCGCCGCGCTCGTCCGTGACGAGATCGCCGACGCACCCGAGGTCAGCGAGGTCGACGTCGTCCGGCACTTCACCCGCCTGTCGAAGTGGAACTACGGCGTCGACGAGGGGCTCTACCCGCTCGGCTCGTGCACCATGAAGTACAACCCGCGGATCAACGAGGAGCTCGCCCGCCTGCCCGGGCTGGCCCAGATCCATCCCCTGCAGCCGGACGACCAGGTGCAGGGGGCGCTCGCCCTCATGTGGCAGCTCGAGCAGGCGCTCATGGCCGTCACTGGCATGGCGCGGGTGACGCTGCAGCCCGCCGCCGGCGCCCACGGCGAGCTCGCCGGCATGCTGATGATCCGCAAGGCGCTGCAGGCGCGGGGCGACAACCGGCGCGTCGTCCTCATCCCCGACTCGGCGCACGGCACCAACCCGGCGTCCGCGGTGTTCGCCGGCTTCGAGACGGTCGAGATCGCGTCGACCGCCGAGGGCACGGTGGACCTCGCCGCGCTCGCCGCCCGCCTCGCGGCCGGCGACGTCGCCGCCCTCATGATGACGGTGCCCAACACGCTCGGCGTGTTCGAGCCGGACATCTCCAGAGCGGCGGCGATGCTGCACGAGAAGGGCGCCTTCCTGTACATGGACGGCGCCAACCTCAACGCCTTCGTCGGCATCGCCTCACCGGGCAAGATGGGCGCGGACGCGCTCCACATCAACCTGCACAAGACGTTCTCCACGCCGCACGGCGGCGGCGGTCCGGGCGCCGGCCCGGTCGCGGTGTCCGCTACCCTGGTTCCGCACCTGCCGGTGCCCGTGGTCGAGAAGGACGGCGACCGCTACACGCTGGTCTCCGACCGCCCCGGCAGCATCGGCAAGGTCCGGTCGTTCTACGGCAACTTCGGCATGCTGGTGCGGGCGCTGGCGTACATCCGCTCGCTCGGCGCCGACGGCCTGAAGAGCATGGCCGAGGGTGCGGTGCTGGGCGCCAACTACCTGCGGGCCAGGCTCGAGGGCGACTACCACCTGGCCTACGCCGGCCCGAGCCTGCACGAGGTGGTGTTCGACGATAGCCTCCAGGCGGCCGGCAGCGTCAAGAACATCGACATCGCGAAGCGGCTGCTCGACTACGGCTTCCACCCGCCGACCATGTCGTTCCCGCTCATCGTGCACGGTGCCCTCATGACCGAGCCGACCGAGAGCGAGGGCGTCGACGAGCTGGACGCCTTCGTCGCGGCCATGAAGTCGATCGCCCGCGAGGCCAAGGAGAGCCCGGAGCTCGTCAAGGGCGCGCCGTACACGACGCCGGTGCGCCGGCTGGACGAGGTGCGGGCCGCCCGCCAACCGGTGCTACGCTGGAGGCCGACACAGGAGTAACCGCACCGAGGTCGCACGCATCGAGTCGCCGATGGCGCAGGAGGGATTGATCATGCAGCGGGTCCATGTCCTCGTCGACTATTGGAACTTCCAACTTCGATGGAACGAGCGGGCCGGCGAGTCGCGGTGCAACTGGACCGCCCTGCCGCTGGTGCTGATGGACAAGCTGAAAACGCTCCCGCTCGGCGACGAGTTCGACTTCCAGGGCATGAAGGTCTACGCCTCCTGCGACGCCGAGGACGAGAACCTGCGGCGCTGGCTGGAGAACTTCCTCGAGCGCCAGGCCGGCACCGCGGTGGCGATCCTGGAGCGGCGCCGGCGCTTCGACCACATCCGCTGCCGGGCCTGCGGATACGAGACCGGGAGCTGCCCGTCGTGCGGGCAGCCGCTCGTCTGGTCGGCCGAGAAGGGCGTCGAAGCGGCGCTCATCACCGACATGTTCGAGCTCCAGCTTGCCGACTCCCTCGACATCGCCGTGCTGGTCTCCTCCGACAGCGACTTCGTCTACCCCGTCCTGGCGCTGCAGGGGCGCGGCACCAAGGTGGTCAACGCGGCGTGGCGCGGGGCCGGCCAGGACCTGGTCAAGGCGGCCTGGGCCCACCTCGACCTCGACGAGATGATCCCGCTCCTGGTCCGCGAGCAGAGCGGCGAACGGCGCTCGGCCGCCCAGCCGGAGCGCAACTCGACCCCGGCCTGAGAAGACGGGGAACAGGGGACAGCCCCGCGTGGCGCGGGCGCCCTCGCCCGCGCACCTCAGCCCGTCTTCTGCTTCGGGGGGAACGCGAGCAGGACCACCGCGGCGAGCAGCATCGGCAGGTCGCGGAGCACGAGGAACCAGGCGTTCTGCACGTCGGTCGACGAGGTCGAGAAGCAGCCGCACGCGACGTTGATGCCGCGGATCGCGTTGATCAGCAGCGCGCCGGTGAAGCCGGTGAGCAGGACCGTGGCCCACAGCGCGGCGCCGCGGCGCATCAGCCCGGTGGCCAGGCACGCCCCGATGATGAGCTCGAGCCAGGGCATGTACAGGGCGATGAGGTTGGTCGGCCCGGGGGGGACGAGCTTGTACCCCCAGATGATGGCGATCAGCGGTCGCGGGTCGCGCACCTTGCCCCAGGCGGCGTAGACGAACAGCGCGCCGAGGGCCAGGCCGAGGAGCCGGTGGAGCCAGCGATTGCGCAGGAAGCTCACGGCTGCGCTCCCTCGACCGGCAGGCCGGACGCCCGCCAGGCCGGCATCCCGCCGAGAACGATGTGCGGCGGCGCGAGGCCGCGCAGGCGCAGCTCCTGGGCGAGGAGCTGCTCGATGTCCGACTCCTCGCTGGCGCCGACGATGATCACCGCGTCCGCCGTGCCGAGGCTCGCAATCGCCTCGGCGGTGAGCAGCGTGCCGGCGTCCTGGTAGGGGAACGACTCGGCGCCCGCGATGTGCCCGCCGGCCATCTCGGCCTCGCCGCGGGTGTCGAGGACGCGCACGCCGGGCAGCGACGAGCGGAGCATCTCGGCGGCGATCGGGTCGATGAGGTTGAAGTCGGTGCCCTGGCTCGGCGCGACCCGTCCCTGCCCCCACCACGGCAGCCGGCGCCCGGGGATCAGGTTGGCTGCGGTCCCGACCAGGAGCGTCGCGGCCACGATGATCGCCGCCTCGCGGAAGAGCCTGCGTTCCACGGCGAGAGAGGGTAGCATAGCCCGGTGCGGGCGCGATCTTCGGGGCGGTGGTTCGCGGCGCCGGCGGCGGTGGCGCTGGTGGTGCTGGCGCTGTGGGCGGCCGGTGGCAGGGCGCCGGACCTCCCCGCCGACGCCGACCACCGGCTCGACCAGGGCGAGGCCGACTGCCTGGCCTGCCACGGTCATGCCGGCCGGAGCCCCCGTCCCGCCGATCACCCCCCGCGCGACGACTGCTTCTCCTGCCACCGCGACGCCGCGGGCGAGCTGCACCCACGTTCCGGCGCGCCGACGGCGGTGTCCGGCGGGTGGCAGGACGACACGAGACGGTAGGTTTGGGGCTTGAGGAACGACGCTGGACGGATGGACGGAGGGATGGCATGAGACGAACGGTGATGGGCCTTGTGGCGTGGGCAGTGACGGTCGGCGTGGCGGTGGCGGCGGCCCCGGTGCCGCGCTATCCGGGAGCGGGGACCTCGGTCGCGATCGACCGTGGCTCGGGACGGATCGCGATCTGCCACGACAGCAAGCTCGAGATCTATGCCGACGGCGCGGCGGCGAGCCCCGTCGCCAGCTTCGACGTGCCCAACGCCAGCGCGCGGCTGCTCGAGTTCCGTGGCGACACCGTGGCCTACACCTTCACCCTCGCGGGCGAGAAGGTCGCCCAGTTCCTCGCCGTCGGCACCGACGGCTACGAGCGGTTGCTGTGGCCCAACGATGGCATCGGCGAGTCCTTCCCGACGGCGACGAGCCGGCTCACGCTCGACGGCAAGGGGCTCGCCGATACGCTCGTCCTCGGGCCCAAGGTCCGCGCCGAGATGGGCGTCCCGGGGAGCGCGGCGGACGGCGCCGGTGTGGTCGTGACCTACCGCTTCGCCGGCGAGAAGATGCTGATCCGCTTCTCGGAGTCGTTCCACCACACCGTCGCCGTCACCCCCGACGACCTCGTCATCGCGCTGCGCGACGGCGCGGTGCTCCGCTACCGCTCGGGCGAGGGGAAGCTGTGGGAAAAGGCCGGCGTCACGGCGGGCCCCGCCCGGATCGTCGACGCGGACCCGGCCGCAGGGACGGCCCTGCTGCTCGGCGAGAAGGGTTCGCTCGTCGCGCTCGACCTGGCGAAAGGCGACGTGCGCTGGCGGTGGAAGCCGGTCTTGGCGGCCGAGACGCCGGCCGACGCGCGCCTCCTGCGCGACGGCGGCGTGATCGTCCAGCTCGGCGGCGACAGCGCCCGCCTCGCCGTGCTCGATCCCGCGGCCGGCAAGATCGTCCGCAGCGACCTGCTCGCCGAGCTCGAGGCGCGCGGCGTCGCCGGCGCCGGCGAGGCCTGGCGGGCGAGCTCGTCGCTCGCCGAGGTGGGCGAGCTCGCCGGGCCCGTCCTGCTCGTACGCGGCCCCGACGGCATCTACACCCTCCCGCTTCACTGATCACCGCTGTCGCGTTTCGGAGCGACGGAGCCCACAGGGAATGTAGCGGCCGCCCGCCGGGCGGCCGGCTTTTTCGCCGCATCGACAGGTCTTCAGTCCTGCAGCAGGCGGACGGCGCGCGGCGCCACGCCGGCCAGGCGCAGGACCAGCTCCGAGCGCACCCGGCGCGGCAGCACGAACGCCGTCGCCCAGGCGAGGCCGAGCAGCATCACGAGCACGCCCGCGGTGCGCGTCCCGGCGGAGATCGCCTCCACCGACGGCTCCGCGAGCACGCCGAAGCGGAAGAACAGCTCGTTCCAGTCGTGCTCGCCGCCGCCGACCAGGGGGAGCATCAGGTCGCGCGCGTCGGCCATGTAGACCGAGACGTTGACGAGGTTCTCGCCCACCCACCACAGGCAGCACGCCGAGGCGAACGCGTCGCTCCGCCGAGCGACGAAGTACCAGATCAGCAGCGCTGGGATCCCGACCTGGAAGATCGTCCCGCCGAGGACGTGCACGATGTGACCGAGCGGGCGGAGGAACACGTGGCCGGCCTCGTGGAACGCGAGGTTGACGAAGTCGACGAACACCCAGCCCGTCGCCTTCGCCGCGAGGCGCAACGTCCACCAGCCGAGCAGGGCGGCCAGCAGCGCGCGGAAGACCCGCTTCGCGTCCCACGCCGGCTCGGCGACCACGCCCACGGCGCGATTGGAGCACAGCGGGGGCGGGTGCTCAAGGTGGGCTGGCGAAGGAGGAAGAATGGGCTCGAGGCGATTGGAGGGGTTGACGCAGGCTTGGGGACCCTCACCCTGTCCCTCTCCCGCTCGCGGGAGAGGGGACCTGTGAGGAGCGGGGTCGCTGCGCTCGCCCCTTACTGCAGCTCGAAGCGGGCGGACTCCAGCGTCGCCTTGACGTGGGCCATGAACTGGTCGGCAATGGCGCCGTCGATCAGGCGGTGGTCGAACGACATCGCCAGGAACACCGCGTCGCGGATCGCGATCGCCTCGCGGCCCTCGGCGTCGGCGACGACCAGCGGGCGGCGCTGGACGTTGCCGATCGAGATGATCGCGACGTTCGGCTGGTTGATGATCGGCAGGCCGACCAGGCCGCCGAACTGGCCGGGGTTGGTCACCGAGAACGTCGCGCCGTGGACCTCCTCGGGCATCAGCTTCTTGGTCCGCGCCCGGGTCGCCAGGTCGGTGACGCCGCGTTGCAGCCCGATGATCGAGAGCTCCTCGGCGTTCTTCACCACCGGGACGATCAGACCCGAGGGCATCGCGACCGCGACGCCGAGGTTGATGTGGCGGTGGAAGACGATGTCGTTGCCGTCGAGCGACGCGTTGACCACCGGGAACGCCTTGAGCGCCTCGACCACGGCCTTCAGGAAGAACGGCGTGACCGTCAGCTTGAGCCCGTGCTGGCGCTCGAACTCGGCCCGGTAGCGGGCACGCAGCGCCATGATCCGCGTAACGTCGACCTCAAACAGCGTGTAGACGTGGGCGGAGGTGCGCTTGGAGGCGATCATGTGCTCGGCGATCCGCTGCCGCATGATCGACATCCCCTCGCGCAGCTCGTCGCCCTCGAACGGCTTGCTCGGCGCCGGCCCGGGGGCGGGCGG
>JACQZW010000079.1 GCA_016213675.1 Acidobacteriota bacterium
GCAGTGGTACCTGCACAACTCGAACGCGGGCGGCAACGCGGAGCTGGTCTTCCCGTACGGCGACCCGGCGCAGGACGTGCCGGTGGTGGGCGACTGGGACGGTGACGGCGACGACACGGTGGGGATCTACCGGACCGCGCTGGGCGAGTGGTTCCTGAAGAACACCAACGCCGCGGGCAACTCCGACCTCAACTTCGTCTACGGCCTCGTCAACGAGAAGCCGCTGGCCGGGGACTGGGACGGGAACTGAGAGGCGAGAGGGTGAGCAACGACTGGGAGCACGTTCCCGGCGGCGCCGATGTTACGGCGCAGCACGAGCAGGCGCAGGAACGGATCGATGCGCTGGAGGCGCGCGTCCGTGCGCTCGAGGCCGAGGCAGCCGAGCTCCGGGGCCGGTTGGCCGAGCGTGACGCCTCGGTCGTCGAGCTGGTGCGCTTCCGCCAGGTCGTGGAGACGTCGCTGTCATGGAAGGTCATCAACCGGGTGGTGTGGCCGATTTCCAAGCTCTTGGTGCCGCCGCGGCTGCGGCAGTGGACGCCGGTCAAGAAGCTCCGCACCGGGCTGGCCATCCTGTTCTCGAGAGGTCCCCGGGCGTTCGTCTACGAGGCGCGCTGGGCCTGGCGCCGCGCCGTCCAGGCCCCGGTCGCTGTCCAGCCGGAGGTTTCGCTTTCTGAGCAGCCGGTGGCGGAGATCCCCGGGTCGCCTGCGGAGACGCCGCCGCGCGCAGCACGGGTGCCGGTCGCCCTCGTCGTCGATGCCCGCGTCCTGCGCGGGGCAGCGGCCGTCGAGGCGCCGCCGGTGGACATCGTCATCTGCGTCCACAACGCCGTCGAGCTGCTGCGCGGGTGCCTCGAGAGCATCGAGCGCCACACCGACCTTACCCGGCACCGCATGGTGATCATCGACGACGCCAGCACCGACCGCGACGTCACCCCGTTGCTCGAGGCGCTCCGCGCTCGGCTGGGTGACGCTGTGCTGCTGTTGCCGAGCAGCGCGCGGCGCGGCTTTGTGCACTCCTGCAACGTCGGCATGGGCGCCTCCACGCGCGACGTGATCCTGCTCAACACGGACACCGTGGTCACGGCGGGTTGGGTCGACAAGCTTGCTGCTGCGGCCTACTCGGAGCGGCGCGTGGCGAGTGTCACGCCCTTCTCCAATCACGCGGTGATGTGCTCGATCCCGCAGTTCTGCGCCCGCAACACGGTCCCGGAGGGTTTCGACATCGCGACCTACGCCGCGTTGGTCGAGCGGGCGTCGCTGCGGGAGTACCCGGACCTCCCCAACGGCACGGGTTTCTGCATGTACCTGCGGCGCGAGGCGCTGGACGAGGTGGGGCTGTTCGACGAGGAGACGTTCGGCCTCGGCTACGGCGAGGAGTGCGACTGGTCGTACCGCGCCGCCGATCTGGGATGGCGCAACGTCCTCGACGACGCCACCTACATCTACCACCACGGCGGTGGCAGCTTCGGCGACGCGGAGAAGACCGAGGGCGAGCAGCGTGCAACCGCGACGCTGATCGCGCGCTACCCGAAGCACGTCGGTTGGGCCCACGAGTTCATGCGCACCAACCCGCTCGGCGGGATCCACGCCCGAATCCGCTTCCTCACCGCGCGGCGCGGGTTCGACGACGGGCGGGTTCGCGTCGTCGAGATCTTGCCCTTCTCGTTCGAAGCGAGCGTGGGCGGTGCGGTGCTGCACGGTCGCGACCTCGTCGACCACTTGCGCGCGGACGATCGGGTGGAGGTCGCGACGCTGGTTCCCGCCTATCCGGAGGAATCCGACGGGAGGGGCTTCTGGCTCGACCTCTACGGTCCGGAGCGGCGCGACCGGGTGTTCATCCGTTGCGAGCGGCCGGTAGACCCGGTGTTCTACCCGGCGCCGGGTCAGTGGGCGCCGACCGGCGATGCCGCGGCGGCCAACCCTCCCGAGCCGCTCGGTCATGCCGGGGTCGAACGGACCTTCGACTGGCTCCTGAACGCGTTCGGAATCGACGTCGTCCACTACCACGGGTTCGTCGGCGGCTTTCCACCCTCGCTCATCGAAGTGGCTGCGCGGCGCGGCGTCCGTCAGGTGCTGACGGCCCACGACTGGTTCTTCTTCTGCTACAACTTCACGCTCTTCGAGAAGCCGCAGAACGTCTTCTGTGCCTGGTGCCGCGACGACGTCCGTTGCATGAGCTGCATGTCCAACCACTGGCAGGCCGACCTGACCTTCCAGGGGCACCGCCGCAGGCAGTTCGCCCGCGCCCTCGCCCGGCTCGACCTCGTCGTGTCGCCGTCGGAGTTCGTGCGGCGCAAGCTGCTCGAGCTGACCCCCGAGGTGGCGCCCGAACGCTGCGTCGCGATCGAGCACGGCAGCCCGCTGGCAGGGGTCGACACCGCCGGGAGGCGGCAAGGCCCGGCGGGCGGCGTCGTCAACGTCGCCATCGTGGGGTTCTTCGGCCTGGAGAAGGGCTCGCGGGTCTTTCTCGACCTGGTGCGGCGGATGCGCGGCCGTTCCGACGTGCGCTGGTTCGTTTTCGGCGACGTCCGCGACGTCGAGGCGTTCGAGGAGGTCCGGCGCCTGGTGTCGATCGAGGCGATCGGCAAGTACACGCGCGAGGAGCTGCCGGGGCTGCTGCAGCACCACCGGATCGACCTCGCGCTGCTCCTTTCGCCGTGGCCCGAGACGTACTCGTACACCCTCTCCGAGATGATTTGCTGCGACGTCCCCGTGCTGGGACTCGACATCGGCGCCCTCGGCGAGCGGATCCGGGCGACCGGGGCCGGCCTGGTCGTCGACCCGGCGGACGGCGCCGCCGGGGTCGAGCGAGCCCTCGTCGGCCTGCTCGCGGATCCCGAACGCCTCGCGTCGCTCCGGGCAACGAGCCGCCCCGAAGGCTTGGCGGAAAACGCCGCACGCTACTCGGCTCTGTACCGGGACCTCGCCGGCGCCTGAACGGCCGTCGCCTCAGGTGTGGGTGGAGAATCTCGCGAGGATCGCGTCGAGGGCCACCCCGGCGTCCATTGTCGGCAGGATCAGGCCGCGCTCGTAGCCCTTGACGCGCTCGGCCGGCGCCCCGAGGTCGAACACGGCGAGCGGCAGACCCATCGTCATGGCCTCTTCGGCGACGAAGCAGAACGTTTCGGGCCAGATCGAAGGCACGAGGACGCAGTGAATGCCGTGCTTCTGAATCAACTCGGGCAGCCGGGTGCGCTCGTAGGGCCCGGTGATCACCACGCCTCCGTGGCCCTGCTGGAGCCGCTCCGAGTGGATCTCACCCACGACGACGATGCGGACGTTCAGGTGCCGCTCCCGGATGACGTCGACGAGCCGCTCGACGAATCGGCTTCCCTTCTCGACCGAGATCCGGCCGATCACCCCGATCACGAAGGGCCCGTCGGTGTGGGCAAGCGGCGTGACCGGCGGCAGGTACTCGACGGGGTGCGGTTCGACCGAGGTGCGGGCCTCCTCGAGGTCGGGATACGCCCGGCGGTAGAGCACGCGAGTCGATTCGGAGAAGAACACCACGCGGTCGGCGCACCGGAGCAGGCTCCACCACATGGCCCGCCACGGCCCGATCTCGGCGCGGTCGTACAGCCCGAGGAAGTAGCCGATGTGGTGGTTCGGGAGGCAGGCGGCGCACACCGAGGCGTCCGGGATGCCGCAGAACGTCTCGTGGTGGTCGAGCAGCGTGTACGACGGGCAGATCGGGAAGAAGTCGTGCGCCGCGACGGTGAGGGACGCGCCGAGCCTGTCTTTCCACCCCAGCACCTGCCGAATCATCGCTGGGACGTCGGGGAACGAGTAGAGCTGATTGACGAACAGCTCGCGTGGGCGGAGGAGGTCGACGAGCGGGTTCAGCTCGGCGGGCGACGCAGCCGAGAACCGGACCACGCCGTCACGGTCGTGGCACGAGACGGTCAGTCCGCTGCCGCCGCGCGGCACCCGAACGGCGAGGACGGGCCGACCCGCCGCGGCCTCGCCGGCGATCCTCCGGTCGGAGTAGAAGTTGGCGCCGCCGCCGCGGTCGTGGTCGAGGACGAGCACTCCACCCGCCGGGCCGGCGGCCTCGAACCCGGCGACGGCCCGCACCACGTCACGCGCCTCACGGAGCGGATCCGCGGCGATGAAGGCGTCGACCAACCGGAGGTAGTTCGGGTGCCGTCGTGTCAGCACCTGCAAATTCCGCGTGAGCAGCGAGGCGCGCTTCTCCGGTGCGAACGAGCCGCCATGGCGGTGGAAGACGAAGAGGTTCGGCGCCACCAGGTGGCGAAAGCCGGCTCTCGCCGCCCGACGGCACCAGTCGTTCTCCTCGCCGTACCCCTCGGCGAACACTTCGTGGAACATGCCGACGGCGTCGACCGCGCGGCGGTTGAAGGCCATGCAGAACCCGACCCCTGTGGGCAGCTCGGCCGCGGCGACCTCCTGATCCACGTGCCGGAATGCGCGGTCGAGCGCCTCGGGCTCGAGGTCGAGGTGGAGAGGGTTGTCGATAAGGGGGACCGGGAAGCTGCAGATCGTGGCGGAATTGGAGAACGGCGTGACGCTGCCGACGTCGTCGTGCGCCAGGATCGGGCGCATCAGGCGTTCGAGCCAGCCCGGCGGCACGACCACGTCGGTGTTGAGCAGGACGAAGTGGCCACGGGTGCGCTCGACGGCGCGGTTGACCGAGCGGACGAACCCGAGGTTCTCCTCGTTGCGGAGCAGGAGCACGTTCGGCCAGGTTCGCGCCAGCTTGTCGAGAAGGACGACCACGCGGGGATCGGTCGAGGCGTCGTCCACGACGATCAGCCGGTGGGCCCGCGCCGTGTTCCGGCGCAGGCTGTCGAACAGCGGCCGGAGGTGTTCGAGACCGTTGAAGACCGGCACGACGATGTCGACCGGTTCGGGCAGGTCTCCCGCCTCGGAGCCGGGTGCCGGGCGCAACAGGGCGAGCGAGCGCGACAGCGACGGGAGCGTCGCGGGTTGGGGCTCCAGCGTCACCTCGTGGGCCGCCGTCCTCCCGGCGCGATCGTAGGCCGTCACCCGCACGTGGACCGGTCGGCCGGTCGGCAGGAAACGCGAGAACGCGGCGTGCAGCTCGAAGCCCGAGTCGGCGCTGCCGGCGATGTCCGGGAAGGCCTGCTGGACGTCCGAGCGCAGGGAACCGTAGGTGCCGGACCCGGTCACGACGCCGTCGACCTCGGCACTCACCCCGACGATGCCAGCGTCCGACACGGCCCAGCCCAAGACGGCGATCCGGTCGGCCCACAGCTCCAGGCGGTCGCAGTAGAGCCGCGGATACGTCCCCAGCGGGGCGGGCCGGCGCGCCCAGGACGCGCTGAGGGTGCGGCGTGCACGCTGGAGTGCGCGTTCGGCGATGTCAGCCTTCACGGTGCCACTCCCAGGTCCCGGACTCCGCCACCGGCATAAAACTCCGATCCGTCGATTCGTTCACTGCAGGTCTATCGTAGCAGGCGGCGTGCCTTGGGAGCACGGGCGTGTCGCTCGCGTGACGGGTGCTCGGCTGGTGGTGAAGGATGGCACAGGAGAAGGCCCCGGCGGGATCCCGCCGGGGCCGGTTCGTTCAGCGCTCAGAAGTCGGTCGAAGTCTGAAGGCCGCGTGTCCTTCTACTTCTTGGCTGCCTCCAGCTCGGCGAGGCGGGCCTCGAGCTTCTCGATGGTCTTCTGCTGCTCCTGGACGACCTTGGTGAGGACGGCGACGACGTCCATCGGGGCGAGGCCGGTGCGGTCGTTGGCCGCGACGAGATCGGGGACGTCCTCGGCGATGAAGCCGGCGTGATGCTCGGTCGGGTCGGCCCTGTAGGCGTAGGTAACCGGCTCGAGCTCCTTGAATGCCGCCATGGCGGCGTCGGCGTCGAGCGTCTCGATGTCCTGCTTGAGCAAGCGGGAGGAGGCGTCGGTCCACACCCCGCCGGTCGTCAGCCGGGCGCCGTTCGAGTGGTGGATCGGGTAGGCGGGGTTGGCGACGCCGAAGCCGATGTAGCCTGA
>JACQZW010000080.1 GCA_016213675.1 Acidobacteriota bacterium
AGATTTGAACAGGAAGGAGGGAAGGCAGGAAGGGTTGAGAGGTTTGAGATCCTTCCCGCCTTCTCGTCTTCCCGTGATTTCTCGGGGAATCGCCCGGTTTGACAGATCGCTCGAAATCGGCGGGGGCCGTGAACGGTTACCGCGGAGGGGTTCGCCAGCGGCGTGAACCCCGCGAACCTCGAAGGGCTCGTTCGCCATCGGACCGCTCGGCTGCTGCAGCGCGAGGGCCACCCGCACCGTCGGCATCTTGACTCGATACCGGTTGTGGGAGCGGGCTCGGAGCTCGAGACCCGGCCCCGGCGCGCTCGGGAGGTGGAGGACATCGCCGGGACAGAGCAGGTTCATGCTCGCACGGTGCGCGCGGAGGTCGGCGTTGCTCGCATGCGCCCACGCCGCGTCGGCCTCGCACCCGGAGCGAAACGCGAGCTTGTGCAAGTGATCGCCCTGCTGGACGACGTAGGGTCTCCAATCGCTCTCGGACATGACTCGGTCCTCCTTCCGCAGCCACTACGCAGGTTCGACGCCGGTGAGCTCTGGGAAGCGCACCTCGGGGGCTCGCGAAGCACGCCCTCACCTGTACCCATGCCGGTCACGCTGCCGCTTCAGGTGCAAGTTCACCTCGTGCGCGACGAACCGCACGACCCGCTCGGAGTCGGATTTGAGCAGTGTCCAGCGCGCAAACTCGGTCACCTCACCGCGGGGGGCCGCGCTCTTCGAGGTCGAAGTGGATGTGGCGGCGACGGGCCGTGCGCGTGACACCACAACGAGAGCGTCGTGCTGGATCGACTCGTCATCGGGTTCATGGACGACCTCGAGTCGCTCCACCATCTCACGCGCGACATGCATGCGCGAAGCGAGTCCCAGTGGGACGCGCCGCGAGCACTCGAGCGAGTCGCCCTCGATCCTCAGAACCCACCGGATCCGCGCAGATACGACGCACATGAGCAACGCCGCCAACGCCGCGAACCCCGTCATCATCCCGACGATGACCCTCGCTACGAGCACCTCCGGATCCCAACCCTCCGCGACCGTGGCGACCGCGCCACCGACGGCCATCGCCCATACCAGCCCCGCCATCACGAACATCATCCACCCGAACTGTGGCCAAGTGATCGTCACGGTGGCCGGCAAGCGGGAGGGGTCGCCGCGATCGACGGTCACGCGCCACGGCGGCGGGCCGGAGTGTCCCACCTCGGCTGGCGCGGGTGCGGGTGGCGGAGGGAGCGACTCGGTGCTCGCCCTGCGCCTCCGTCTCGGGCGAGCGTCGCCATGGTCACCCGCGTCGGTGCGTCGCGACGCCCCGCCATGGCCCGAGCCGCGGCGCTCGCCCCCGGCGCTCATAGCAGCACGTCCGCGCGAACGGGCTGCGCAGTCATCGCGGCGATGGCGTCGCGCGAGAATCCCAGGGCGCTCAGCCGCTCGAAGACCTGTTCTTCCGACCCGAGCGGAAAGACGGGCAGCTTGGCACCGCAAAGCCGGTCGAGCTCATCGAGCCCGCTCGCCAGGGACGGATCATGGCGGCAGTAGTTCACCCAAGCGGTCGAGCTCCGAATGTTGCCGACCAGCTCGTGGGCCGCGTCGTTGACGCCGTTCCCGCCCTGGACGGCCGCCTTGACGAACTTGATGAGACCGCTCACGAGCGCGCATGCGACGGAGATCGCGTTGACGACGGGAAGGGTCAGCTCCCAGATGGCCACGATAGACGTCGCTATCGTGCCGACACCAGCTGCGACATCCAGCGTCGTGGTCGCGATGCCCACCGTATCGCCCTTCGCGATCGCCTCTACGAAGGCACCGACCCCGCTCGCCACTGCCGCGACGCCGGACAGCGCGCCGACGACGAGCGCGCCCTTCGTGAACCACTTGCTGTCTACTGCTGTCACCCATCGGCTGGGCCGCGTGCCAGCGAGCGCGGTGCTGGTCCCACACACGATCCGGGCGGCGACGAGCCCCTTGACCACCGCCTTGTAGGTGCCGAGGGTAACCTTCATCGTGTCGACAGCGAGACGCGACACCGCGATGGTCTCGAGCAGAACGCCCTTGTTGGGACTGTCGGCGTGCTCGCGGAACGCAATGATGAGTCCGAGAACGTCGAGGGCGGCCAGGGCGCACGTCCCGCGTGCCGACAGCTCTGCCTTGGCGACACGGGACACCTCCCAGGCGAACTTCGCGCGTTTGTCTAGCAGGTCCCCGGGCTTGCCGGATGCAACGGCCGCCTCCAGCTCGGCGCGAAGGGCGGAGCCGCTGGGCAAGAGGGAGGTGATGCGGTCGGCCAGCGGCTTCAGCTGCGACTCCCAGTCGGACCGCAGCAGCAGATCGGGCAGGTCGGATGCCAGGGTGGCAAGGGCCCACTTCGCGCTGACCTCGGCAACCGCAACCCGAAGGCTATCGAGAGCTTTCGGGAACTTCAAAGTCTTCAACCCGGGCTTGCCTACTGCCTTCATGAGCAGTTCGAGTGGGGAGGCCGTGGCGACCGCCGAGGGATCAGCGTGCCCATCGTCCTGGAGCCCGAGGAGGTAGCCGTTCAAGCGCTCCAGCTCTCCGTCTGCTGGACCTATCTCTCCAAGCACACGAGTCGCCGCGTTGAGCGCGTCGGCGAGGCGCTGGAAGACGACGAGCTCGGCGACGTCGTCGGAGGATTGCCCCGAGGTAGCTCGGTCGCGCAGGTAGGACTTGAAGGTCTCGACCTGCGCCGCGTTGTCGTGAAGGAGCTCGGTGAGCTTACGCCGGTAGAGCTCGAGGCTCTCCCCGGCGTCGAGGGTCTTCGAGCCATCTGCGTCCGCATACCCAAAGAGGGTGAGAGGCACCGACGACGGAAGATTCGAAAGCGACACCGTTGCCACCGGGATTGCGAGGAGGCGCTCCTCGACCTTCGGCCCGAGGTCGTCGATCTTCGCCATGATGTCGCCCCCCGTGGACGGGGCGGGGAAGGTCGTGGTCGCCTCCGCGAGCGCGCGCAGTGCCTGAAGCAACCGTATCGGCTCGGCGCGCCGGCGCATGATACTTCGGGACGTCTCGAAGAGCTTGTCAGCCATCGACGTCCAGTGCTCGAGCTCCGCCGCGTATGTGAGGATGTCGGCGTATTTCTGGTCGGGTGTTGCGCTCTGTTGCAGAGCCTGGTCGAAGGCACCGAGGCTCAGGATGAAGGTCGGCTTGACGAGGATCGGGGGCACCGGTCTCTTCAGCGCAAGGACGCGCCGGATCCGTTTGCCGCCTGCGCGTAGCGGCATGGCGCCCGGATTGGTCCCGTAGTCCCGCCATACCTGCTCGTCGGCCGCCGTTGCGAGGGCGCGGAACTCGCTGTTGGACCAATGGTCGAAGATGGTGTTCGCCGTGTTGATGAGCAGCGGCGCACGGAGCTTCGCCGGAGCATACAGCGAGGCGGGGAAGCTTGGCTCGTCGGTGGCGATCAAGTAGGCGAAGAGCTGCTCGAAGGTGCGGAGCTCGGGTGGGAGCGTGGGGATGAGGCGCCAGTAGTAGGGGCTGGCGTCGCCGACGCTGAATCGGTCAACGCGCCAGGGTACGACGCAACGCGAGCGGTCGATGTCACAGCTGGCATTCTCGCTGGCGCGCAATGTGCGCACATTCGGCACGTCCTCCGGGCGAATCCCGTAGGGGGTCACGAATGGTCCCTGCCATTCCACGATGCCGCCCTGTGCGACGACTTCGTCTTTCTTGGTCCAGTAATAGGTCGACATGCGGTTTGCTCGGTGTTGCGTTCAGGGGCCGTGCTCCGCGAGGAGCGCTCGGTGCGTTACGCGGTCGAGTGAGCCAGTCGGCGGCAGACCTACGTCGCGCTGGAACGAGCGCAGCGCGGCCGCGAGCGCAGCTGCGTCTGGTGCGACGACTCCGCTGGGGAAGTACCCAAGGTGTGTCAGGCGCTGCGCGATGCCGCTTGCTTCGTCCGGTGGGTCGAGGTCGCCGACCCGGAGGGGGAAGGTGTGGCCCGTGTCCGGGAAGTGGAGCTCGAGCAGGCGGGCCGTCGCTGGCACGGAGAGCTCGAGGTCCCCGTCTGGTCCAGTGGTTCCGTGGGCGGTTGGGTCGTCGGCGCTGAGACCGCGGAGCTCGAATGCTCGGTTCGCGAAGTCGGTGTGCGAGGACACGAGTCGGAGAAGTACTGTCACCTTGGGTACTTGGATGCGGTAACGGTTGTCGGAGCGCGCGCGGACGGGCAATCCTTTGGGCGGCGTCGCCGGCAAGTAGAGGACGTCTCCCGGACACAGCATGGCGGCGCTGGCTCTGCGCTTGGCGAGGTCGCCGTTCAGCGGGTGTGTCCACACGTCATCGGGTGGCACGCCGTGGCGAAATGCGAGCTTGACAAGGTGGTCGCCCTGTTGGACGACGTGGGGGCGCCAATCTTCGGCCATGGGGTGTGGTCCTTCGCGCTCGGGTGCAAGGGGGGCTATTCGACGGTTGCGTCCGAGGTGTCGAGGAAGCGAATACTGCCGTCCGAGGGAAGGTCGATCTGGCATCGGCCGTTCTTGTCGGTGACTCCGCTTCGGCGCGTGCCATCCTCGAGGTCGACGACGAAGGGCGCGTTGGCGACTGGACGGTTGGCGTCGTCCACGAGCTCGATCACCGTCATCTCCGCCGGCCTCGGCGCCGGCTCCTCGGTCGCCCGCTCGGGCGAGTTGAAGAGGATCTTCGTCGCGTCGGCCTTGAGCTCGGTCTTGCCGAGGGTGAGGCTCGTGCCGGCGGTCTGCAGGTGGAGCTTGTCGCCGAGCTGGGCGAAGGCTCCCTCGCTCCGGATCGTCACCCCCGCCGCGTTCGCCTCGAGCCCGCCCTTCTTGCCCGCGGCGCGCACCATGTCGCCGACGAGCTCGATGCCGTCGGGGCCGATGCGGAGGCTGCTCGTGCCGCACGAGAGCGTGATGCCCTTCGGGCACTCGAGCACGAGGGCGTCCTCGCTCGAGAGCGTGGTCGTGCCCTCGACGCGCAAGGTGAAGCTTCGCTTCTGGTCGTTCTGGCCGACGATGACGGTGTGGTTGCCGAGGACGCGCGTGACGAGATCTTGCTCGAAGCGATGGGCTGCCGGTCCGCCGACCTCGAGCTCGTCGCGGCCGTCGACGCGGCTGTGGCGCACGCCGTGCACGAGATAGTCGGCGTTCGCGTCGACCGTCTCGAGCAGGCTCTTCTCGACGACGGTCGCCTGGTTGCCCCGCACCTTCACGTCCTTGTCGGCGTGGGCGATCTCGAAGAGGTCCTCGACCACCTCGTCCTTGCGCAGGCCCTTGACGAGGATGACCTCGTCGCCGCCGACCTCGAGCGTGTGGTTGCGGCGCACGAGCTCGTCGAGATCGCGCTCGGCCCGGAGGTACACCTGCTCCCGGCCGGCGGCGTCCTCGAACGAGAGCTCGTTGTAGCCTACCGCGTGGGGAGTCGACTGCGTGCGGAGGCCGCTCCGCGTCTTCTGCGCCGGGAGCGGGAAGGCGGGCGGGTGGGTGCCGTTGTAGAGGCTGCCGATGACCATCGGCTTGTCCGGATCGCCGCCGTCGAAGGCGACCACGACCTCCATGCCGATGCGAGGGATGAACTGGTGGCCCCAGCCGGCGCCACCCCAGGGCTGCATGACGCGGAGCCACGAGCTCGGGTGCTCGGCGGCGCCGCGCCGGTCCCAGTGGAAGAGCACCTTGATGCGGCCCGCGGCGTCCACGTGGATCTCTTCCCCCGCCGGCCCTGCCACGGTGGCCGTGAGATTCGGCAGTGGCGCCCGCGGGGCATCCGGGTCGGTGCGCTTCGGCGGGAAGGCCACGTTCGACGGGACGCACTCGAAGGCGTTGCCGTAGAGCTCCCGCTCCTCTGCGACGTTGCCCGTGTGGCGCACGCCGACGATGGCCCACTCGCGATTGAAGGGCCCGACGGGGTGATCGGCGAGATGGAAGCGATGGCCGGGCGCGAACGCGTGGCAGAGGCTCTCGCCGGAGGCCGTGACGGCGCGGCGGCGGCGTAGGCGACGCATGCGGCCGGGCTCGGCCTTCAGATCCTCCCAGTCGGGGTAGAGAAAGCGCCCGTGGTGCTCGTAGGTCTCGAGGTCGCGGCGCTCGAGGAGCGTCGCGAGGGCGCCCATTGCCGCCGCGCCGACCGAGGCCGAGAGTGACGGGCCGTCCTCGAGGTCGAGCTCGAGCGCCACGCTCGCCTCGGCGAGGGCGCCCTCGGCGGCAGCCATCACGCCCCCTGCGACGCCCCCCGCCCCGCCCGCGCGCCGATCGCCGTCGCGCGCCACGATCGGCGCCGCGGGGCGCTCGGGATCGAAGTCGCGGTACTCGGCGACGTTCGAGCGCACGCGTCGCTCGGCGACGAGCGCCGTGACCTTGTCGCTCCGCCCCGTCGCAAAGCCGTGCTCGCCGAGGTAGTGGAGCGTCGGCGAGGGCATGGAGAGGGTGAGCGGGCCCACGGACACGCCCGCCGCGACGCCGGCCGCACCGGCGACGGCCGCGACCGCGCCGACGAGGCCACCCGTCGGGAGCGGCGCGTAGCAGGCCGGATCGTCGCTGAGGACGACGGTCTCTTCGGGCAAGAAGAGGCCCGCCGCGGCCCCGGCGAACGCGAGCGCGTCTCCGGCCGCCGACGCGCCCGGCACGGCTGCGCCGAGCAGCGCCCCTAGCAGGCCCTCGAGGCCCGTCAGCGGGGGCGCGAAGTAGTAGAAGATCCCCGCCTCGGCGAGGAGGCGCGTGATGAAGGCGAGGTCCGACTCCTGGTACTGGGTGCAGTAGGGCCGCGCGGGGTACGCGCGCGAGAGCTGCCAGCGGGAGGCCACGCCCGCCTCGCGGAGCACGGCCTCGACCACCTCGTCGACGCGCAGATCCTGGAAGATGCGGGAGCCCTTGCGGCGCCCGAGGCGCCAGAGGGCGGGCACGAGGCGCAGGCGATATTGAGCGGCGTCGAACGCCGGCCGCACGCCCTCGGAGCGCACGGACGCGATGATCCCCGGCACGACGCGCGTCACGCCGTCGAGCGTCATCACGAAGGCCGCGCGCTGGCCGAGGGCGAGCCGCTCGAGATCTTCACCGACGAGCATGCCCGTCGTGACGGTGATGTCGAAGGCGTAGGGCTTGCTCAGGCGCTCGCGGCCGCGGAACGAGCGCACCTGGAAGTGGCCCGGCGGGAACGGCGACACGGCGAGGCGATACGGCACGCCGTCCGAGCCGAGGCCCGGAGCGAGGGAGCCGACGCTTTCGAAGGAGGCGGAGATGCTCATGGTAGTTTGCTCAGCTTCCGGCGAAGACGGTGCCCACTGCGACGACGGTGCCGGTCGGTGCGTCCTCGGGATCGCCGCAGGTGAACGCGGTGTCGCCCGAGCGAACGACGGGCTTGCCGTCGACGAAGACGCAGGCGCCGCCCTGCCGGACGCGGGCCTCGTTCTTCGGCGGGCTCTGGAAGGTACCGCCGTCACCGGCTCCTGGGCAGCGCCGGTCGCGGAACGACCCGAGCGCTGCGTCCTCCGTGGCGTAGAGCTCCGCGAGGAGCTTACCCACGCGCGAGGCCTCGCGGCCGCCGCGGTCGGGCGGGGCCTTCGGTCCCTTGGTGCGTGAGGTGGTCATCGCGTCGGCTCCGATGCTCGAGTGTCGGCACCGGCGCGGGGCCAGTTGCGCACTTTCTTGTTCGCAGGCGTCGACATCACGCGCGGCTCGCCGGGCGACGCCCGCGGGCCGCGCGCACGTGCATCGGGGGTGACGCCTCGAAGGGCCCGGGATTCGCACGCGGGACGCGGTCGCTCTTCGGCGGCGGCCGGCTGTGGGAGGCACCTCCAGGCGTCGGTCGCCGCGCGTGCTCCCGGCCCTCGTCGCTCCTTCCAGGGGCAAAGCCTCATTCGGGGCACGGATCAGCAGGCGGTTGCTCCGGTGGCACGAGCGCTCCGAGGCGCACGCGCCTCATCGAGAACGCGAAGGCGGCTGAGATGCCGTCGCAGGTCCGCCCTGGGTCCTGACTGCCGTCGAGCAGGATATCCGCAGACTCGCGCCAGTCATACGACTCGTGCCAGCCACACAACGCCGGCGAAACGAGCACCCCGACGCGGTGGGCCTCCACCATGAACTCGACCGGATCCACGATACCGGTGACGACGCCGCCCGTTGCCGAGGATCGGTCAGCCGCCAGTTCGGCAGTAAGAATGGCGTGATGGAGTGTGACGAACATCGGCACCCCCTCGAAGATCACCCGCAGGGTCAGCGCAATCGGCTCGCCCGACACCCAGATCCCGCCGGTGACATAGCCGCCGACGGTGGCGATCGGCTGGGCGACGGGCCAGACGTCGGTGCCGTCGAAGGCGGGAGCGTGCCCCAGGTCCCTACCTGTGAACAGCCACCCAGCGATACCGGAATGGTCCGCGTCGGCGTCACCTGGCGCGAACTGCACGACCAGAGTCCAGCTGCCGCCGAGAATCGAGGCGCCCGCATCGATGACGAACGGCTCGCTCACGCCGAGGAGCTGCGGACCAAACACGTTGTCTCGCCCCAGCGGACCGTCGCTGATGACGTGCGTGCCGTCGCCCGTGCGGCAGACGCTCGTCGAGTCGCTGTGGGTAACCTGACAATCCAAGTTGTAGCCGACCTCAGGGCCGCCAACGCTGAGCGAGTCGAGCGCGAGCGTGATGGGTGTGCCGTCGGGCGGAGCGCCATCGGTGTCCAGTGGCACGTTCGCGCTGCCCGGTAGCGTGCATCCCTCCGGCAAGGTGACCGTGCCGCCCCCGCCGGGGGCGGTGTCGACCGTGCCGGTGCAGCCGGCGCCGAGAAGAAGAAGCAGCTGTGGCATTGTGCACCACAGGAGGCGTTCCACCAGCTTGCGCGTCGCGTCCATCGGGTCCAACCAGCGTCAGGGAACGGTATTGATCCAGATCCCGTACTCAGTATCGGCAAGGTTGTCACTGTGCGGATCGCGTGGCGCGGTCCACGAGGCGATCCAACGGTTCGCGCCGGGAGCATGAGCGGCACCTTGGTACTCGAAGACACCGCGCGGGCAGCCGGTGCACAGCTCCGTCGAGAAATCTCGGTGAAAGAAGTCACCGGAAAGCGACATGGGGTCGGTCGATGGATCCAGGTCTTCTGCGAAGACCTGTCCTCGTCGTTCGACAAGCGGGACAAGCTCCGACTTCGGCTCGTACCATGTCAGGAAGTACGCACCCTGTGTCGCGCGATCCAGTGGATCGAACGAGGTCGTCCCCGCCAATGCCACGTGCGCTTGGTCCGCATCGACGTCGGTGGGCGCCACCACGCGCCGGCTCCACGAGTGACCGTCGCTCGACCACGCCATCGTTGCGCGGTACCTTCCCGCGGCTGTCCCGCCGGCTGGCTGGGTGAGGTAGGCTAGGACGATCCTGCCGGTGACTGGGTCGACTGCGATGCTCGGGTCGTTCTCCTCGATGATTGGTGCGGACGTTGCACAATCCCGCGAATTCTCGATCTGGTCGACGCACGTGTGGAACTGCGCTTTCCCGGCTCGCGCGGTGATGCGACGGACATATATCCGGCGCGTCTCGCCAGCGCCACAGTTGCTGTCGAGGCCGACGTTGTTGCTGTAGGCGATGTAGACGTTTCCGTCCACGTCAGCGAACATGTTGCCGCGTGCGGCGTGGTCGACGCCGGACGTCGGTGGCGTGCAGTCGCCCCAATCCATGGGAACGACAGCGGGGCCGGTGCCCTCGCCTGGATTCAGCAGCCGAAGAGGAGGCGTGTGGTTGAGAAAGTCGCCGGTGGCCGAGTCGAGTGAAACCTTGGTGAGATAATTCGAGGCCAATGCACCCGGGAGGGCCCATTGCCACGAGACCCAGAGCTCGGGCGGTCGGAACCGCTGGCCCTCCACGAGCGCAATCGCGGGTTTGTCGGCGAAATGCTCGGGCCCGAGGTCATGGTAGACGGGTATCTCGTAACACTGGGCGTGCGAGTCGGCCAGCGCTCCATCGAGCCCGGCGTGGTAGAGAATGACCGAGATGGGCCCAAGGGTGCTGCCTTTGAGGACGCTGGCGTAGACGGGATAGGCGTTCAGGGTTGCGTTTGGGCGCCGCGGGCCACGCTGTCCGGCGGACAAGAACGCGCGCGTGGCTTTGACGTCGGTGTCTCCGGCGCTGGGAAACTGGCCGTCGGGGAACGGAAAGATGTGCGCGCAACCTGGTACCAGCTGGTGTAGTTGAAGCCAGGGTAGGCGCTGCCACGTCTCGCCGCCGTCCGTGCTGTGATTGATGCCCCTGTTGCCCGTGACGTAGATGTCACCCGCGGCGCGATGCGGGAGGACCGCCTCGGTTGCGGCGGCATGTGTCTCAGCGTCCTGCGCATCCGGGTCGGTGAGCGTTGGCTCACCCGCCGATGGCGTGCAGATCGGGGCCGCGCATAGCAGCGCCGCTGCGAGCCCAGCGGCGCTACGCAGCGCGTTCAAGGCTGCGGCATGGACGCGCGCAACGAGCGCTCGGCGGCTTGTGCCGTTTGGGACCGATGGGCTCGACGCAGATGCGGCGCCAGCGTCACTTGACACGTTCACCATGACGCTGCCTCGCCGTGCCTCGGGATACTTGGTGCCACCCCGTTCGCGCTGCCGCGCACCCATGCGTCCAGGCTACGCGTGAGAGCGCGCACGTCAACCTGTGGCGTCGAGGTCGCTCGGACGGCAAGAGGGTGCGATGGCACGCGTCCGCGCTCCTCTGTGACGCGCCTCGAAGTACGCGGAATGTGAAGAGTGCGTTCGCTGAGCCGTTGGCCGCTGCCACCGTGGTTCATCTCGTCTCATTTCCCCGGCGAAGACGGTGCCCTCTGCGACGACGTGGTTCATCTCGTCTCACTCCCCGGCGAAGACGGTGCCCTCTGCGACGACGGTGCCGGTCGGTGCGTCCTCGGGATCGGCGCAGGTGAACGCGGTGTCGCCCGAACGGACGACGGGCTTGCCGTCGACGAAGACGCAGGCGCCGCCCTGCCGGACGCGGGCCTCGTTCTTCGGCGGGCTCTGGAAGGTACCCACGGGCGCGACGTGCTCGACCTCGTTCTTCGCGACGGAGTCGCCCTCGAGCGCGACCGTCTTGCCGTCGACGAAGGTCGTCGTCGAGAGACCGCTCTTGAAGCGGCCGGCGAACGGGCCCGGCATCGGCGTCGGGACCGGGCCGCCGGGGCTCGGCACCATCACGATGTGGATGTCCGTGCCCGTGACCGTGTCGCCTTCCTTCGCGATGGGTTGACTCGCCATGTCGTCACCTCTCGATCATCTCGGCCCCGAGGGCCGTCCGGCGGCCGCGAGGAGCATGCCCCGGTACTCGTGAAAGCGCGCGTAGAAGGCCCGGTAGAGCCCGGTGTCGGCGCGGAAGCGCTCGCGCCACGAGGCGTCGAGCGCGCGGCGCGCGCCTGCGCCCGCGAGGCCGTGGTCCTTGTCGAGGCTCGCGGCGCGCGCGGGATCGACGTCGCACTGCGCGCAGAGCCATGCGTACTCCTCGACGGTGAGCTCGGCGCCGCCCGGTGCCGAGGCGCCCGCGTCCGACGAGGCCGGCGAGAGGAGCGCGGTCGGTGCGTGCGGAGGCGGGCTCGTGGCTGGCGCCCGGCGCGCTTGCTCTCGGAGGGCGGCCTCGTGGGCGAGCTTCTTGCGGAGCGAGCGGGCCCCCACGAACGGCAGGGTTCCGTCGAGCGAAAGCGGCGCGAGCAGGATGCCGGTGCCGTCGAGATCGCTCGGGGGCGCGAGGTGTCGTTCCTCGAGCCCGGCCCCGGGCGCAGGCGGCTCGTGCGTGCCCTTGAAGGGCAGCGGCTCGAGGCTGATCGCCCCGAGATCGAGCGCCTGGGTCTCGTCCACGCTCGGGCGCGGCGTCGCGGCGGGCGGCTCGGATGGCGTGGCTGCGTCGGCGTGCCACGCGACCGACGGGCGGACCCACGGTGACGCGCCGCGCTCGGGGGGCGTCCAGGCTGGCGACGCGTCCGGCTCGACCGGCGCCGCGGAGAAGACCGACGGCGGCTTGTCGGGCGTGCTCGGCGAGGTCTTGGCGGGCTCGGGCGCGCTCGCCGGCGCGCCGGCCATGGCGGCGGCTGCCGGCGCCGCGGCAACGGCGCGCTTTGGCCGCGGCTTCGGTGCGGCCTCGGCCTCGGCCTTCTCGAGGTCGGCCTTGGCCTTGGTCTCGGTGGCAACTTCCGTGAGGATGCGCCACGCCGCCTCGAGCCTGCGCCAGAGGGCGGGGTCGGGCGACTCGAGCGCCTCGCCGAGGGCGTCGAGCACGTCGCGCGCGCGCCGGAGGCTCTCCGGCGCGCCGTCGCCGGCCTCTGGGCAGCGCCGGTCGCGGAACGACGCGAGCGCTGCGTCCTCCGTGGCGTAGAGCTCCGCGAGGAGCTTGCCCACGCGCAGGGCCTCGCGGCCGCCGCGGTCGGGCGGGGTCTTCGGGCTCATCGCGCCACCCCGGGACGTCCGATGGCGCCGCCGCGTCGCTGGGCCGTCAGCGCGGGTCTGGGTTGCGCGCAGGTCGTCATGGGCGTCATGGGCGTCATCGGCATCCCCGTCTCGACGCGGCCGGGCGAGCTCGCCGACGCGGCGTCGATGCCGGGATATCGGCGTCCCGGCGTGACGAGTTGCGGAAAAACGTCACCTGTCTTCGCGCCCCCGGCGGGCGTCGAGGCGCAGCGTGCGCGCGGCGAAGGCCCGCAGGTTGTCTGCATGGAAGGGCTTATGCGCGAACTCGGCTCCCAGGCGCTGCGCTTCGTTGACGGCGTCGCGGTCCGCGCCCCCACTCACGACGAGGATGGGGAGGTCCAGCTGGGTCCGTCGAAGCTTGGCCAGCAGCTCGAGCCCGCTGCCGTCCGGGAGCTCCAGATCGAGCACGGCGGCGACGAGTGGCCCCGGACGGCCGAGCGCTTCGCGTGCAGCCTCGCAGGTCGCGCACACGCGTGGCTCGGCCACATGGCGGAGCTCGCGCGCGAGGACACGCGCCATGGCGGGTTCGTCTTCGAGGATGAGAAGCCAGCGTCCTTCGGGCATCGCGTGCTCATGGTCGTGGGTTCGAGCGGGGGCGCGAACGCGGGGTGGCTCGCGCCCTTCCATCGCCTGTCATGCACGCGAGGGCCCGTTTTTCGAGGGGCGGCTGGTCGCCGAGCGGTCCGGGGGTCGTAACGGGCGGACCACGGGGTCGCGGGCGAAGGTGCAGCAGGTCACCGGACGCAGGCCACCGGGTCGTGGCGGATGGGGAACGAAGTGGCGATGAAGGATCCCAAGCGCTTCGACGGTGCCGTATCGGGTCGCTCGTGCTGGCCGGCCAGGGCGGCGTCCCTGGACGCCCAGGTCGCGGGTCCACGACGACCGCTCGGCGGCCAACGGAGGCCGAGGTCGCGAGCGCTGGACTTGCAGGTCGCGGGTGATGGACATCGAGGTCGCGCGGGCCCGACCTCGAGGTCGGGGGCGATGGACCCAGAGGTCGCAAGGCAAGGAGGACCAGGTCGCCGGTGATGGAGGACCAGGTCGCCGGTGATGGAGGACCAGGTCGCCGGTGATGGAGGACCCGGTCGCCGGTGATGGACCACCAGGTCGCGGCTGATGGACCACCAGGTCGCGGCTGATGGAGGATGACGTTACGGTCGATGCGCCAGCGCAGCGTGAAGATCCGGCAATTTAGGCGCGCTGCTGCGCGATGGCGCGTTGCGTCATGGCATGGGTGGGCCCTGCACGGGGCCCCACGCAGGCTCGGCTACTGCGCGGCACTCGCTTCACAAGCGCATGACGCTGGTGTAAGGCGAGCACACACGGGTAGCGAAGGAGGAGGTACGCATGGCCGTCGACATGAAGTTGGTCCGGAAGGGTCGCGGAGAGCCGCGCGCAGCCTTGGCCGAGCAGGCGCGAGTGCTCGCGGGCCTCGCGAAGCAGCACGTCACCGAGCTCGACAGGGCCGGGTGGAAGCCGGCGAAGCAGGCCGCGCTCGACGCGGGCATCAGCGCCATCGAGTCCACGGCAGCCGCCAAGGCCGATGCCGCCGAGGGCGCGCGGGGGTCCACGGGCGCCGAGCACGAGGCCATCGCCGCGGCCAAGCGCTACATCCGTCGCCTGCGCAACGCCGTGCCGTCTGCGCTCGCCGATGCGCCGGTCGCAGACGTGACGGTCAAGTCGTTCAACGCCGGTGGGCGCCTCGGCCGCGTCACCAAGGACATCTCGGGGTACCTCGGCAACGTCCGGCCGTTCGTCGTGAAGCTCGACGCCGCCCTCAAGCCCTACTTCGAGGACAAGACGGCCTCGGCCGAGCTCGACCAGGTCAAGGGCGCGCTCGACGCGGCCGACACGAAGCAAGAGGTCGATCTCGCGAACCTGCCGGAAGCGACGCTCCAGGTGTACGAGGCCAAGGGCCGCGTGCTCCGCTTGATCGAGGAGCTCAACCGCCTTGCCAAGAACGCCTTGGACGGACAGGCCGAGCTCGTCGGCAAATTCAACAAGGACATCCTCCTCCGCGGGCGCGGCCCGGCGAAGCCGAAGGTGCCCAATCCGCCGGGTTGACCTGGCGCTGCCCCGAGCGCCTCGGACAGGGTAGCGTTGCGCATTCGAAGGAGATCGTGGCACATGGCGAAGAGCACGGGCATCCGGTACAAGTCCGATTTCATCCTCGAGAACCCCGACCTGCCGGCCAAGGAGATCGTCGCCAAGGGCAAGGCGCTCGGGCTCGGGCTGACCGAGAAGTACGTCTACACGATCCGTTCGGTGGCACGCTCGCGGAAGCAACGGGACGAGGAGCGCGCCCGCGGCGGCGGCGGCGCGGCGGGCAGCGGGCCGAGCTCCGCCGCCGGTGCGCTTCTCCTCGCCGTTGCGGGCGAGATCGGGCTCGGGCGTGCGATCGAGGTGCTCCAGGAGCAGCGGCGGCGCGTCGTGGCGATGCTGCCGCGGTAGGGCCGGAGGCACCAAGGTGGCGTCCGCAACCGAGGTGCCGGCGGCGCTGGCAGCATGGGCCGACGCCTACCGGGGCCTTCTCGGCCGCAAGAATCGGTGGCAGGCGCAGATCCTCACGGAGTTCGTCCCGCGCTTCGCCCCCGGCGGGCGTGTCCTGCACCTCGGCGCCAGGGAGCCCGAGCGCAGGCACGTCGACCGGCGGGGGCTCGAGCGCCTCGGGCTGCCCGCGAGCAAGCACGGCAGGCTGCCCGATGTGGTCGTGCACCACGAGGGACGCGACCGGCTGTTCCTCGTCGAGGCGGTGACGTCTGGCGGTCCGATCGGCGGCAAGCGCCACGCCGAGCTCGAAGCGGTGCTCGGCGCGTGCAGTGCCGGCCGCGTGTACGTCTCCGCCTTTCCGTCGTTTCGCCACTTCGCGAAGCACGCTGCCGCCATCGCCTGGGAGACGGTGGTCTGGATCGCGGCCTGCCCCGGTCACCTCGTGCACTACAACGGCAGGTGCGTGCTCGGGCCACCCCCGGCGGCCGGACGCACTAGCGAGCCTCGCTGACGAGGTCGCTCACCGGCAGGGTGTGGTAACGTTTCGGCTAGGAATGACGGAGCTTGCGGAAGTTCTGAGGGCGGCGTGCCAGGCCGCCGGCACGAGTGGCGAGGTGTTCGCGTCTCTCGCCGGCGTCGACCACCGACGGTTCGAGGCGGCGGCGGAGGGGCGTGGGGAGCTCGACTTTCCCGAGGTGGATCGCTGCGCTCGCGTCCTCGGGCTGCGGGTGGCCGATCTCCTCGCTGGGCTTGCGGGCACGGCACCGCTCGGCATGCTGCTGCGCTCGAGTGTCGACGAGGGGCTCGACATTCGCGCGCTGCTCGTGACGGAAGTCCACGAGGCACTCGGAGAGTTCCTTCGCGTCGCGCGTGACATCGCGGACCTGGAGCGGTTGCTCGGCGTCGTGATTCCGGAGTTGCCGCGCCTCGGGTTGCTCCCTGCCGAGCCGGATGAGCACCCTGGCGAGCGTGCCGCGCGCACGTTGCGCGCAGCGCTCGATCTCGGGGTCGAGCCGGTGCCGTCCATGCGAGGCATCGTGGAGGGACGTTTCCACATCCGGGTCATTTGGGTCACCGAGGACCAGGTCGATCGGGCCCTCGACGGCGCATGCACGGTGGATCCGCGGCCGGCGATCCTCGTCAACCTGCTCGAGCCGGAGCGCTACCCTTGGCGCACCAGGATCACGCTCGCACACGAGCTGTGCCACCTGCTCTTCGACGTCGAGGCGAGCACGCGGCGAGCCGTCTTCAGTCCGCATCATCGGCGCCGTGCCGGGGCCGAGCCTCGTGCCCGCCTGCCGGCCGGTCTCGAGGAGATCGAGCAGCGCGCGCGGGCCTTCGCGGCGTGTTTTCTAGCGCCTGCCGCGGGCGTGCGCGCCGCAGTCGGAAGCGCACCGCCGACGACGGAGACAGCCATCCGCAAGGTAGGCGAGAGGTTCGGCGTGGGCCGGGTCGTCGCCATCAACCGCCTCCAGCACGTCTTCGGCCTCGCGGACTCGGACCGCTTCCATATGGAAACGCGCCTCGCCGAGCCCTACGAGGCGGATTTCGCCGGCGATGACGTCGACGTTCCGCTCGGCCTCCATGGCGGTGCGTTGCCGGGGCTCGTGTGCGCCGCCGTCGCCGGCGACAGGATCGGGGCGGTGCGGGCGCGACGGATCCTCGGCCTCGAGCCGACCGATCCGCTGCCGTTCGCCGAGCTCGACGCCGCGCGCGCTCGACCGCTGGTGGCGCGGGCCGAGGTGATGCGCCGAGCCGCCGAGCGGATCCTGATGCAGAGGTGGCCCGAGGCAGGGCTCCTTGCCGCAGCGGCGCACGAGGACGACGGCGGCTGGCGCGTCGAGGTCGTCGGCGGTGGCGTGGGTGCCCGCCAGCCCGCGGGGCGCGGCTACCTGGTGCTCTCGGGGAGCGGAGAGCTTCTGGCGTTCAGAGTGGATCCAACCCCGCCGGCGTGAGCCGCCATGTTGGTGGTGCACCACGAGCAGACCTACCCGAATGCCTGCATCCCGGCGTGCATGTGCATGATCCAGACGTGGCGTGGCCTCGAAGCCACGGAGGGCGCCTTCCACCACGCTGCCTGGCCCAACGGACACAGCATGACGCTCGCAGAGCGCCTCGGTCGCGTTCGCGTGAGAGCCATCGGTGTCGGCGACGAGGCCGACATCGACCTCGCCCTCGAGCTCGGCAGGCTCGTCCTCGCCACCGTCTGCGGCCCGCCCTACGTGCGTTGGTTTTGCGCCAGGTACCCGAGCGCGACATCGGTGCACGGCCCCTTGTGCCCTGCCGGGGACTTCGGAAAGCCGCGCCACGCGCTCCTGCTCGTCGAGCGTCTCGCAGCCGGGTACCGGTACCACGATCCGTGGTATCCCGCCGCTGGCCAGCCCTTCGAGATGTCCGACGAGGACTTCCAGCGCTGCTTCGCTGGCGAGGTCGCGATCGCCGCGCGGTGAACGCGCATCGGGTCGACGCTGAGTGCCGTCCACACGGCGAGTTCTCTGGCCAAGAGCTGACGGCAACCGGTGAATCGCTTCTTCTGGGGCTAGATGGCCGTCGCCCGGTCGACAGCGATCCAGAGGCTTCGGAGGGTGCCGCTCACGCGTTTCGCCGCATCGAGCCACGCCATGAGCTTCGCGTGGGGCGCGAACTGCTCCTCCGCTGGCAAGCGCCAGCGGTTCGCAACCTTCCACGGGTACTCGGTGTTGACGAGGTCCCGGCGGGGCCCGAGGCCGCCGGGCGTCAAGTCGAGGAGCGCCTTCACGGCCGCTCTCGTCGGCGCGTCGAAGAGCTTGTTGAGCCGCCCGCGATGGTCGCGGTACTGGAGCTGCCGATCGCCGCGCAGCAGGGCGGGCAGGTAGCCATCCGGGCGATGATCCATGGCAGGCTCTGCTCGGTTCAGAAGGACGTAGCCCTTCAGGCTCTTCTCGATGGCTTGGGCACACATGGCCGCCGCGTGACAGCCCACGTCTTCCCGACGCAGGGGCGCCGGCCGCTGAACGAGCGCCTCGGCGGCTCGTGCGTCGCTCGCCGCCTGGTAGAACCACGGGCGGGCGTCCTCCACCCAGCGGCGGCTCATAGCTCCAGCAGCGCCTTGAGTCCGGTCGCCTCGTCGCTGTGGTCGTCGAACACGACGGTGCCCCGGCGGATATCGGCGATGATCGCGTCGCCTCGGCCCGCGGCCGCTCTGAGCTGGCTCGGGCTGCCAAGGGTGAGGTGCAGCTTGCCGAGGATCCGGAGCTGGGCGGACGGCTCGAACTCGGTCGCGAGGAGCTCATCATCGTCGGCGCCCGGGAAGTCCGCGAGCACCTCCAGCAAGTGGACGTCGAACGGATCCCGCCCCGAGTAGCGTACCGCGAGCACCAGCGGCTCGTCCGTGCGTCGCGCATGCGCAGCCACGAGCTCGGTCACGGCGCGGTCGTGGAGCTCGCGGATCCTCTCGTCTCCAGTCATCGGCTGGGCCATGGCGTGGAAGGTGCCACACCGCACCGCGTGCGTCGACCACGCCTCGGGCACGCGCGGGCACGCGCGGGCACGCGGCGACCACCGCCAAAGGCGGGCCGTCCGACGTCGTGCGCCCGATGGACTCCCCGAGGGCGACCGAGTACCCCAAAGGGCAGGCGGACAGGGCGGACAGGCGATGGCGAAGGGCACCGGATCCGATGGCGGGGGCGCGCGCGACGCCGAGGCGAAGCTCCTCGACGGAACGCCCTACCGCGTGCTCGGCGAGCTCGCGAGCGGGGGTCACGGCGTCGTCTTCGAGGTCGAGCACCGGGACCTCGGGAGCCGCGCCGTCGCCAAGGTGCTGCGCGTGGGGCTCGCGAAGCACCCACAGCTCGTCGACCGCCTGCGGCTCGAGGCGCAGGCGCTCGCGCGGCTCGAGCACCCCAACCTTGTCGCCGTGCGGGATTTCGGCAAGACGGCCGACGGGCGGCCATTCCTCGTCATGGAGAAGCTCCGCGGTGGCACGCTGCGCGCCGAGCTTGCCGCGCGGGGCCCTCTGCCCATCGCCGAGGCGGTCGGCATCGTGCGTCAGGCGCTCGCGGGGCTTGGCGTGGCGCACGCAGCGGGCCTCGTGCACCGCGACATCAAGCTCGACAACCTCTTCTTGTGCGAGCCGCCGCCGCATGAGCCCACGGGGCGACGCGTCCTCAAGGTCCTCGATTTCGGGGTCGCCAAGGTGCTCGACGCACACGAGGCGAGCGCGCCGAAGCCGCTCGCCATCCCGACCGAAGAGGGGGTTCTCGTGGGCACGCCGCGGTACCTCGCGCCCGAGCAGATCAAGGAGGAGGCCGTCGACGCCCGCACCGACCTCTACGCCATGGGCCTCGTGCTTTACGCGCTGCTCACCGGCACGGGACCGTACGAGGGCGCGGACGACTGGGTGGATCTCATCCGCGCCCACGTCTTCACGCCTGCGCGTCCGCCGTCGTTCCTCCGCCCGCAGATCCCGACGGGCCTCGAGGGCGTCATCCTGCGGGCGCTCGAGAAGGAGCCGAGCGCACGCTTCCAGAGCGCGGCGGACATGGCGGCGGCGCTCGCGCCGTTCGAGTGCGCCGCGCCCGATCTGCCCACCGCGCAAGAGAGACCGATGCCCGATGCGGCAACCGAGCGGCTCCCCGACGACGACGCTCGCACGTCGGACGCACTGCAAGGACCGCCGGCCCTCCCGCCACTCCAGCCGCTCCCGCCGCCGGCGCCCGCCGAGGACCTCACGCGGCTCGTGGTGACCGTGGCGGGCCGTGCCTCGCGTAGCGTCGTGGCGGAGCCAACGTTGCAGTCAGGAGGCGTAGCCGCGATCGCTCGCAGCGCGGCCGAGCGCCCAGCCGGCCGGCACTCCGGTACGTCCCATGCCCCGATGCGCCCCGCCATGCTGCTCGGCCTGAGCATCCTCGCATTCGCGTTGGTCGGCGGGGCGGTTGCCGGTATCATCCTCGGGCTGCGGTAGCTGAGACGGGGTCATGAGATGAACCACGGCGCCACGGAGCGACGGAGCCACGGAGGCCAGCGCCTCGGCGTCGGGCGCGTCGGGCGCGTCGGGCGCGTCGGGCGTGGGGGCAGCGCGTCATGACGCCCGATGGCGAGCTAGAGCGCGGCGAGCTGTTCCGCGACTACCGGGTGACGGAGGTGCTCGGGCGCGGGGGCATGGGCGTGGTCTACCGCGTCACGCACGAGTTCCTCGGGCGCGAGGCGGCTCTGAAGGTGATCCGCGGACAGCGGGCGACGCGCGCCGACGCGGCCGAGATGATGAAGGCCGAGGCGCGGCTCATGTGCCTCCTGAACCATCCGGGCATCGTGCGCGTCCACACGGCGAACCGCCTCGATGACGGCACCGTGTTCATCGAGATGGAGCTCCTGCACGGCATCACGCTCCGCGAGCGCATCCACCGGGCCGCGCCCCTGCCGCCCGACGAGGTGTGTACCCTCGGCATCCTCGCGGCGAAGGCGCTGCAGTACGGCCACCGCATCCAGATCATCCACCGCGACATCAAGCCCGAGAACATCTTCCTCACGTCCGCGGGCCTGCTCGCGGAGATCCTGAAGATCCTCGACTACGGCATCGCGAAGTTCGGGCTCATCGGGTTGAAGAGCCAGCTGCCCGGGCGCCGCTTCGGAACGCCGGCGTACTGCGGCCCGGAGCAGCTCATGGGTGGGCCGGTCGGCCCGTGGACGGATGCCTACGCGCTCGCCGTCTGCCTCTACGAGATGTTGACCGGGCGGCACCCCTTCGCGACGGGGCCCGGTCACGAGGGCGTACCGAAGGGGCCAGCCCTCGTGCTCGCGCAGGAGTCGCGGCCGCCACGGCCGGTCGCGGAGTTCATGCCCGAGCTCGCGGCCGCGGTGCCGTACCTGTTCGAGCCCATCTTCCGGTGCCTGAAGAAGGAGCCAAAGGAGCGCTACCAGGAGATGGGCCCGCTCATCGAGGTCCTCGGTGCGGCGCGTGAGCGCTACCTCGCGGAGCGCGAGCCCGAGCCGACGGCGAGCCCGTGGCCGGTCACCGAGCCCCTGTCCGACGGCCGGCGCCTGGCGCAGCGTCCCGCCCCGCCGCCAGTGCCAGTAGGGCTCGCGTCGGCCACGACCGAGTCCGTCGCGGCGGGCGACTCGGGCGGGGCGGCGCCCCCGGCGGAGCTCGCCGCGGCCTCGGCGCAAGGTCACTGGCTCGACGCCTATCGGTACGAAGCACCGAACGGCGTCGTGCTGCCGGTGGCGCTCGTGCTGGGGCCACCGCACGGCCGGCATGACGATCTCGCCGCCAGGCGCCTGCGTGCGCTCGAGGCGAAGGCGGACGTCGACCTACTCGCGGAGGCCCGCCGCGACGACGTGCACCCGGCCGTCCGCGCGAGGGCGGCAGAGCTCCTCGCGGCGTGCGGCAAGACGGGCCTCGACGTGGTCCGCAGCTGCGTGGCCGACGAAGAGCACCCGGCGGTCCGGAGCGCGCTCGAAGCCATCGTCGCGGGCGGCCCGCGCGGTGCGCGTGACGCGCGCGGAGCGACGCCGGCGCCCGCCGCCGCGAAACCCGCGAGCCCGCCGGCACCGGCAGTCGCCGTTGCGGTGAAGCCGCTGCCGCGCACCGAGCCGCTGCCGGTGATGAAGGACGAGCGCCGTCCGAGCGCTCTACCGCTCGCGGCACCGGCGCCCGGACCGCTCGCGGCCCCCGCGCGCACGCCGCTTGCGGCACCCGCGCCCACGCCCCTCGCGGTGAGCACGCGCACCGGCTCCGGCGCCAGCGGGGGCTCGCGCTCGCGAGCGTCACGGTGGGTCGTCGTGGCCGGCGCCTTCGTGGGGCTCCCGGCGGGCCTCGCGCTCGTGCTCGCCGCAGCGGGCGGAAGGAGCTCGAGCGGGAGCGACGCAGCGAGCCACGAGCCGGCCGTCTCCGAGACGGCCCTCGCGAGCGCGACGCCCGCCGCGCCCGCGGGAGCGCCGGGCGCCTCGATCTCGCCCGCGAGCGGGAGCGCGAGCGGCGCCGCGGCCGACGCGCCTGCCGCCAACCCCGCGACAGACGTGTCCGCGGTGGGGAGCCCCACCTCCGCTGCGGCCCCTGCCTCCGCCCCGGCTGCCCCGAGCCCTGCGGCCTCGCGAACGCTGGCTCCGAGCCCGTCCCCTCCGCCCGCCACGACCGGCACGGCGATGCCTCCCCCGCCGAGCACCACCAAGACCGCCACGACGGCGACGAAGGCGAAGCGCCCCCCCGACGACGTGTATGGCGACCCGCCGCCGCCGAAGCCGAAGCCGACCTCTACCTGGATCGACGAGTTCTGATAGAACACGAGCGAGCGCCCATGGTGACCCTTCCTCGCACGCACCCGTTCGTCCTCGCCGAGGTCGAGCGCGCGCTCGGGCGCCTGCCCCGCGGCCTGCCGGAGGAGACGCGCGAGGCCATGCGCGAGGTCTTGCTCGACACGTTCACGGAAGATCCCGTCTTCGTCGAGCTCCTGCGGGCGCTCATGCCCGTCGCGGTGCACGCCGAGAGCGACGAGCGGGAGATCGGCGGAGGGGCGCCCGCCGGGGAGCTCGGCGACGCCGCGGGTCACGGCGGTGGAGGGGGCCGCGCCGGATGAAGGGACCGCTCAGCCAGAGCCGGCGCGCGCTCGTCGCGGAGCACGTGAAGCTCGTCGAGCCCATGGCCCGGGCCGTGGGGGCGCGCTATCCGCGGGCGACGCTCGACGATCTGCGCTCGGCCGGCCTGGAGGGGCTCACCGAGGCGGGGCTCAGCTTCGATCCGAGCCTCGGCCGCACCTTCGCCGAGTACGCGCGCTACCGCATCAAGGGCGCCATGCTCGACGCTGTCCGCGCGGCCTCGAGCCACGGCCACCGCGTGCTCGTCGCCATGCAGAAGGCGGGCTACTTCCGCGCCAGCGAGGAGCCCCGCCGCGGCAATCCGCTCGCCGACGGCGAGGCCGAGCACCGCGCGCGGCTCGACGAGGCCGAGGGGGTGCTCTTCGCGTCCATGTTCGCGGCCCTCGCCGGGGCGGTCGCGCGCCTGCCGGGTGAAGCCGGCGTGCTCGCGAAGAAGGAGCACGGGGTCGCGCTCGCCGCCGCGCGCGAGGCCGTCGCGACGCTCGCCGAGGAGGAGCAAGCGATCGTGCGCCACTACTACCTCGCCGACCGCGACACGACCTTCGAGGAAGTGGGCCGAGCCCTCGGCCTCAGCTACAAGCAGGTCAAGACGCGGCACCGCGAAGTGCTCGTGAAGCTCGGGCGCCGCCTGCGCCGGCAGGGCGTCCACGACGCGCCGCCGCTCGAGGGACGACCGTGATGAGCGCCGAACGGCGGACGGGCGCGGAGCCGAGCGAGGAGATCGATCCGCGCAAGGATCCGGCCATCGCTGCGGCCGTCGCCGAGATCCGGGGCAAGCTGAAGCCCGGCGAAGATCCGATGTTCTACGGGGCGGAGGCGACGCCTACGCCGAAGGCGGGAGAGATCGCGAGCGAGCGGGTCGAGCACGTGGCCGATGCGGCACCGGCGAAGGTCGGCGGTGTGGTCGAGCTCGGCCCGCGCGTGGCGGTGAGCGAGACCACCACGGAGGCACCGAGGCACGGAGGGGGACACGTAGAGGCGTCGGAGGTTTTTCGGCCCGAGGACGGCGTGTTCTACGGGGACGAGCAGCAAGCGCTGTCGGAGGCGCCCGACCGGAAGGCGGTGACGGCGCTTGGGTTGGGGAAGAAGAAGGTGCCGGCGGTTGCCGAGGGCGAGTCGCGGAGCCTGTTCGGGACCGTGAAGCTCGGGGTGGCGCCGCCGGCTGCGCGGCCCGGCGAGGCGCGGGTGACGGACGCGGCGGTCGGCGAGATCCTGAAGAAGTCGGTGGGCGGGCGG
>JACQZW010000081.1 GCA_016213675.1 Acidobacteriota bacterium
CAGGTCGAGCGAGTCGCCCTCGTCGGTGCGCAGCACGGCCGCGGTGCCGCCCTCGGCGCACACCGAGTGGGCCCGCATGAGCTGCACCTTGGAGACGATGCCGATGTCCACCTTGCCGTCGAGGCGGCGCGAGATCTCGACCGCGGCACGCAGCCCGGCGAGCCCGGCCCCGAGGATCAGGACATCGTGGGTCAGTGGTTCTGCCATCGCGTTCCCCCTCAAGAAGAAAGAAGTGTCGACAGTTGACAGCTCACGGTTGACGGAGCCCAGCCGCCCGAGAGAACCGGGGTGCTGGAGCCCGTGGATCGGTCGAGGTGTCGGAGCAGCCCATGATTGCGAACGGTGGGTCGCGTGGGACGAGCTTCCCGGGCGGCTTTGCTCCCTCCGTGATTGCGAGCGAGCGGAGCGAGCGACGCAATCCCGTCGTACCTGGAGTGCGTACAGGCGCGTCGGGGTTGCTTCGTCGGCGCTTCGCGCCTCCTCGCAATGACGGTCGTTGTCTCGAAGAAGTGGCCCAGCCGGGCCGTCGTGTGCTCGTGATGATTGGGCGCGGGGTCAGTCGTCGATCGCATCATCCGCGATCGAAACCTCGAGGGAGCTCTCGTGAGTGGCTCTCGGCCGGTCCGCGGGGAGCGCCGATGCAGACCGCGCCGCCGCACTCGGTGTCCCTGGCCGTTCTCACCACCGTCCCTCCCTCACACTGGGCGTTGCAGACTGCCGCGCCCCCCCGTGACACGATCCGTACATTAGCACCCTGTACATGCGATCACAAGGCAAAGTCGCCCCCGAGCGCGTGACGACCCCGCGGGCGCTTCTTCGAGGAAACAACGGACGTCTCGAGGTCGAGAAGAGCTTCTGTGGAGCGCGCCCTCCGGGCGTGCTCACGGAACGACGAGCACGCGCGGAGCGCGCGCTCCACACGGGACTTTCACCCGTGGCGAAGTCTCCGAGGCGGCAACCCGCCCCATTACCCGGGAGGACCGGGGAGAGCGGCGGCGCGGCGCGCGATCCGGGCGAAGCCGAGACGCTCCGCGTCGGCGATCAGCGAGGCACGGAAGGCGGGGTCCGGCCGCGCTGCCGGGTCGAGCGCGACGGCCTCGGCCCGGGCGAGGCGGGCCTCCAACTCGACGGCGACGAGTCCCAGTCGGCCTGCCTCCCCGAAGGCGCCGTCGAGCGCGGCGAGGGCCTCTGCGGTCCGGCCGCTCATCGCTCGTGTCCGGGCGCAGAGGATGCCGACGTCGAGGCGTTCGACCGGGTCGTCGCTTGCAGCCAGCAGGCGCTCGGAGCGTTCCACCGCGGCGACCGCCTCGTCGCGCCTTCCCTGGGCGGCGGCGGCAGCGGCGAGGACCGCCTCGATCACGGCCTCGACGCTGCGCGCCTTCTGACCCGCAAGGCCTGACCGGGCCTGGCGCGCGAGGGCCTCGGCCTCGACGACCGCACCCTGGTCGAGGACCACCCTGGCCAGCATCGCCTGGGTCGCCGCCCGCGAGGCGGGCTGGCCGAGCTCGACGAAGCGCTCCATCGCGCGTTCCAGGGCCTGCCGCGCGGCGCCCGGATCGTCCTGCTCGGCGAGGACAGATGCCAGGTGGCGGCTCGCCCACGCCTCGCCGAAGACGCTGCCGATCTCCCCACCGATGGCCAGCGCCTCCTCGAACGCGCGACGGGCCTCGGCAAGCTCACCCTGCTGGGCGAGCAGCACGCCCTCGTTGTCGAGCACCTTGGCGATACCGAACCGGTCGCCGATCGCGACCCGGATGCGGCGCACGTCCTCATAGGCCTCGCGGGCCTTGACCGGTTCCCCGAGCCGCGCGTACGCCATCCCCTCCTGCACCCGGGCCGCGGCGAGCAGGAACCGGGCGCCTCGCCCCTCCGCCTCGCGGGCGCACCTCTCCGCCAGCTCGAGCCGCCGCGCCGGGGCGTCGTCGAGCATCCACGCCTCCGCCAGGTCGATGCGCGGGTCGGATCCGGCCGGCCCCGGCAGGCGGCGCAGCGCCGCCAGCGTGGCCGCGGCGTCTCGATCCTTGCCGGCCCGCGACAGCACGTTGACCAGGCTCAGCCCGGTCTCGAGGTCCTCGGGAAAGAAGGCAAAGAGCGCCCGGGCGATCTCCTCCGCCCGCTCCCACTCGCCGAGCCGCTCGAGGAGCGCCTGCTCGAGGCGCAACTGCTGCGCGCGGCCGAGCTTGCCGGCGAGCGCCACAGCGCGCTCCTGCTCCTCGCCGGCCCGGCCGTCGTAGCCCGACCAGTCCCAGGCGTCGGCGAGGGCGGCGTGGACGATCGGAGACGCGGGGTCGGCCTCGACCGCCGCGGTGAGGGCAGCGCGGGCGGCCGGAAAGTTGAACAGCCGAAGGTGCGTGAGTCCCTCGGCGTAGTGCCGCGCCGCCTGCACGTTCGCGGGCAGCGCCGCGCGCAGGCTGGCCACCTCCTCCTCGCTGAGGTCCCCCACCCCGAGGGCGGCACGCAGCCTCGCCCCAACCCGCTGGACGAGGGCCAGCAGCTCGCCCTCGACCGAGCTCTCGCTGAACGCGACGAGGATCTCGCCGGTCGTGGCGTCGGTGACACGCACGTCGACGCGGACCTCCCGGCTCCCACCGCCCGGGGTCGCCAGGTAGGTCCCGCCGACCACGATCTCGGCGTCGAGGTTGGTGCGCAGGCGGAGCAGCATGTCGCGGGGGAGGTCGTCGGTCGGCGTGAACGCCAGCTCGCGGCTGACCCGCGCCACGGTCTCGCCGGAGATCACCCGCAGCCGGTCCCCCGCCGAGAGGTCGGTGAGGAGGAGCTCGGGCAGCGCCGTCTTCAACCAGTCGCTCGCCGGGTCCGGGGCCAGGGCGCGGAACGGGAGCACCGCGACGGCGCGCCGCCGCTCGGGCGGGGGCGCCGCGCCGCCCGGAGAGCCGTCGCGCAGCGCCCACGCCACCGCGAGCGCGGCCGCCGCCACCGCGACGGCCCCGACGGTCCACCAGTGGGCCGTCGAGCGGAAGGGGGCGAGTCGTGCCGGGACCGCTGGGGCTGCCAGGGGCGGGTCGAGGCTCGAGGGTCGAGGGTCCAGCCCGCCCTGGGCGCCAGGCTCCGGATTGGGACGCATATCCTCGACCGGGACGATCAGGCGATAGCCGCGGCGGGCCACGGTCTCGATGAACCGCGGGTTCCGGGCATCGTCGCCGAGCAGCTTGCGCAGCTCCTTGATCCGCTGGGTGAGCGCGGCCTCCTCGACGATCTGCTCCGGCCACACCCCGTCGAGGAGCTCCTCCTTGGTCACGAGCCGAGGCGCGCCGGCGATCAGGAGGCGGAGGACGCCCAGCGTCTTGGGCGTCAGGTTGAGCCGCTCCACGCCCTTGACCAACATGCCGTCATCGAGGTCGACGACGATGTCGGCCAGGCGGTAGCGGCGCGGCGGGCGGGCTTCCATGGGCGTCGTCAGAAGTTCGTCACGACATTATCACCGCTTCGTTGAGACTTCCGCGCTCCGGCGGCCCAGGTTGGACTCGAACGCTCCACGACCGACACGCCGGGCACTCACCCGGCCGACATCAAAGGGAGGCTTCATGATCGACTTCGCCCGCCTACGCGCCGCCGCGGCCGCCGTCGCCGCACTCCTCGTCGCCGCACCGGCGCTCGCCGGGTTCTCCGGCGTCGACGTCTACCTGCCCTCGGTCGGGCGCAAGCCCGGCGTGCCGCCGACGCAGTGGTACACGGCGATGTGGGTGTTCAACCCCCAAGGAGCCCCCGCGCACGTCCGCTACCAGTTCCTCGAGCGCGACAAGAGCAACACCGCACCGCTGGAGGCGACGGAGACGATCGGCGCCTACGCGACCCGCGCCTACGAGGACGCCATCACCGACCTGTTCCACGTCCAGGCGTTCGGCGCCGTTCGGGTGATCTCCGACCAGCACATCGTCGTCCAGTCGCGGATCTACTCGCAGACCGGCGCCGTCCGCGACTCCGTCGGCCAGTTGTTCAACGGGATCCCCGCCCACTTCGCGGTCGGCGCGGGGAGGAAGACCGAGCTGATCGGGGTGTTCCAGACCCAACCGGCCGACGCCTCCGCGTTCCGCTACAACTTCGGCTTCGTCGAGACCGGCGGCGGCACGGTGTCGCTGCTCGTCGTCCTGACCGACGCCGGCGGCAACACGATCACCGTCAAGGGCTACACCGTGCGGCCGTACGAGCAACGGCAGTTCCAGTTCCGGGACGAGTTCCCCGAGGTCTCGACGACCAACGCGCGGATGTCGGTCCAGGTATCCAGCGGCACCGGCCGCATCATCGCGTTCGGGTCGCGCATCGCTAACGGCTCGCAGGACCCGTCGACGTTCGAGATGCAGTTCCCCGGCGACCTGCTCGGCAGCGGCGGCTCCTCAGGGACGATCACCGGCGTCGCCGCGGGCAACGGGTTGACCGGCGGAGGGACGAGCGGCAGCGTGACGCTCAACGTCGGAACCGGTGAAGGCCTGAGCGTCAGTCCCGACGGCGTCGCCCTCGCCAACGGCGGCGTGACCAAGGCCAAGCTCGCCGCCTCCGGCGGGTCCTCCGGCCAGGTCCTCGCCACCGACGGCAGCAACCTCGTGTGGCAGACACCGTCGGGTGGGGGCGGCGGGCTCACCCTGCCCTTCGAAAGCTCCTCCGGAACATCGGGGGAAGCGTTCAAGGTGCGCAACACCGGGGTCGGGGTTGCGGTCAGCGGAACCACTACCTCGACCTCGGGTTCGCTCGGGCTCGCGCTGTACGGCGTTGCCGGGCAGAGCTTGGTGTCAGGCGGGGCTGGCGTTCGCGGCATCTTCGGCCCAGGAGGCGGCGGCAACTCGGGCGAACTGGGAACTGAGGCCTGGGGTGTCTTCGGCGAGACGATGACCTGCGGCGGTGACGCTGGAGGTGTCCGCGGGTACAGCGCCTGCACCGGCAACAGCGGTACGCTCGGTTCGCCCGAAGCCGGCGTCGTCGGGACCTCGGACAACATGCACGGCGTGCTGGGGCGGCAGGGGACCGGCAGCAGCATGCCCACGCCTTCGAACGCCGGCGTCTGGGGCGACAGCACGAACGGCCCCGGGGTGTACGGCTCGTCGGCGAGCGGTCACGGCGTCGAGGGGTACGGCGGATCCGGCGGGTACGGTGTCGTCGGCGGCGGAGCGAACACCGGGGTGTACGGCAACGGTGGCAGCCAGGGCGTCTGGGGTCAGAGCCCCTCGGTCGGGGTCCGAGGAATGAGCCCGACCGGAGTCGGCGTGGTCGGTGCCAGCTCGGCAGACATCGGGGTGCTGGGCGCCAGCACCAGCGGCGACGGCGTCCACGGTGACAGCACGAACAGCTATGGCGTGCACGGCGCGAGCGCGGGCGGCGACGGGGTGTTCGGCGAGGCCAGCGCAAGCGGCAAGTCCGGCGTCTTCGCGGTCAACGACAACCCCGCCGGTTACGCCGCCTACATGCGCGGCAACGCCGCCGTCACCGGGACGCTGACGAAGGGCGGCGGCGCGTTCCGCATCGACCACCCGCTCGACCCGGAGAACAAGGTCCTGCAGCACTCCTTCGTCGAGTCGCCGGACATGATGAACATCTACAACGGTAACGTCGTGACCGACGCGCTCGGCGAGGCCATCGTCGAGCTGCCTGCGTACTTCGAGGCGCTCAACCGCGACTTCCGCTACCAACTCACGGTGATCGGCGAGTTCGCCCAGGCGACCGTCGCCAGCAAGGTCGCGGACGGCCGCTTCGTGATCCGGACGGACAAGCCGGGCGTCGAGGTGTCGTGGCAGGTGACCGGGATCCGCAAGGACCCGTGGGCCGAGGCCAACCGCATCGTCGTCGAGCAAGACAAGCCCGACGCCGAGCGGGGGCTCTACCTCCACCCGGCGGCGCTTGGCCGGCCGCTCGAGCGGGACGTCGAGGCCGTCCGGCACCCGGAACTGCTGGGGCGGAGCCCATCGGCGAGCGCACGCTGAGCCCGGTCGGGCTATGCTGGCAGCACGGAAACGGTGAAGGCGGCGCGAGGTGGACTCGTTCCTGCGCCCCGTGGAGGTGAATGATGAGGCTGCCGCGCGCGTGGGCGACGCTGGCGATCGTCGCCGCCACGCTCCTGCTCGGCGCGGCCCGCCACACGGGCGCGCCGCCCCCTGCGGTCTCGCGTCCCACGCGGGCGCTCGCCGTCGACACGTCGCCGCCCGCGTCCCCAGTCAAGCTCGTCTTCGTCCACCACTCGTCGGGGGAGAACTGGCTCGGCGACGACCACGGCGGCCTCGGCATCGCGCTTCGGGACAATAACTACTTCGTGTCCGACACCAACTACGGCTGGGGACCCCCAGACCTCGACGTTGGGAGCGACACGATCGGCGACCACACCGACCTCGGCCACTGGTACAACTGGTTCGCCGGACCGCACCGGACGACCTACCTGACGCCGCTGTTCGCCGAGAGCGGGCAGCACTCGTCGTACTCGCGCCGGGCCAGCGACCCCGGCGGGCCGAACCGCATCGTGATGTTCAAGTCGTGCTTCCCCAACTCGAACCTCGACGGCCAGCCCACGGACCCGGCCACGGTCGAGAGCAACCCGATGCGCGGTGAGCCCTCCGGCTCGGAGTCGTACACGGTGGCCAACTCCAAGGGGATCTACAACGATCTCCTGGTCCTCTTCGCGACCCGCCAGGACACCCTGTTCGTCGTCGTCACCGCCCCCCCGCTGATGGCCGTCAACACCGACCCGTCTCGCGCCACCAACGCCCGCGCCTTCAACACCTGGCTGGTCACCCAGTGGTTGTCCGGCTACCCGTACGCCAACGTCGCGGTGCTCGACTTCTACAACGTGCTGACCACCAACGGCGGGAGCTGGAACGTCAACGACCTCGGCGCCGCCTCGGGCAACCACCACCGGGTGCGAAACGGCGTCGTTGAGCACGTCACAAACCAGGGCGGCAACACCGCGGCCTACCCGGACGGCGGCGACGACGATCACCCGTCGCCCGCAGGCAACCGGAAGGCGACCGGCGAGCTCGTCCCGCTGCTCAACGTCGCCTATCACCGCTGGCAGGGCGGCGCGGCGCAGCCGACGCCGACGCCCACCGCGACGGTGCCGCCGGCGCCGACCCCGACGCGCACCCCCACGCCGCGCGTCACCGCGACGCCGACGGCGCGGCCGACGGTCCCGGGGACGCCCCGGCAGGTCCGGCGCCGCCTCGCCCGGGTGACGCCGACAACGCCGTCCGGCCCCGGCTGCCCCGGCGCCGAGCCGGCGTTCGTCACCGACCTGCTGGTCCGCCAGCCCCCGCAGCCCGCCGAGCCCACCCCGCGCGCGCCGTTCCGCGACCCGGTCTTCGGCCGCTGCGTGACGCGCGTCTCCGACCGCCACCACGACCTCGGCGCGGGCGACCCGTCCCAGGGCATCAAGAACGAGTACTCGCGCGTGCAGTCGTTCAACGCCGACGACAGCCTGATCCTGCTCCGCGGCCTCGCCGCCACCTTTTACGTCTACGACGCCGCGACGCTCCTGCCGGTCGGCCAGGCCGCCGTCGACGGCACCGATCCCCGCTGGGACGCGACCGACCCGGAGGTCCTCTACTACGCGCAGGACGCCACCCTCGTCGGCCTCGAGGCCCGCACCGGCGATCGCTGGACCGTGCACGACTTCGCGGCGGACTTCCCGGGGTCCACGCTCGCCATGGTGTGGACGCGCTACGAGGGGAGCCCGTCGCGGGACGGGCGCGTCTGGGGCCTAGTGGCGCAGGACGAGAGCTGGCAGGCGCGGGCGCTGCTCGTCTACGACCAGCAGGCCGACCGCGTTCTCGCCACCCGCGACATGCGAGGCCTGGAGACGCCGGACAGCGTGAGCATCAGCCCGCTCGGCGACTGGCTGGTCGCCTTCTTCGAGCCGTGCCCGGCGGGGACGCTCGGCACCGGCGCCGCGCCGTGCGGCCTGATGGTCTACGACCGCACGCTGGCCCAGGCGCGAGGGTTGCACCGCAACGCCGGGCACGCCGACATCGCCCTCGACGCGGCCGGTCGCGAGGTCCTCGTCTTCCAGGACAACGACACCGACCACATCGCGATGATCGACCTGGCGAGCGGCACGCTCACCAACCTGTTCGCGATCGACTTCTCGTTCCAGGCCACCGGCTTCCACGTCTCGGGGCGGGCGTTCGACCGCCCGGGCTGGGTCGTCATCTCGACCCACGACGCCGACGCTGCCAGCCACACCTGGCTCGACGACCAGGTCTTCCTCGTCGAGACCCGCACCGGCGGTCGCGTCGTCCGGCTCGCGCACACCCAGTCGATCGTCGACGCGACCCAGGAGCACGATTACTGGGCCGAGCCCCACGCCTCCACCAACCGCGACCTCACCCGGATCCTCTTCACGTCCAACTGGCGGCGCTCGGGGACGGAGCAGGTCGAGACGTTCGAGATCAGGCTCCCGGCGGACTGGCCGACCCGCCTGCCCTGACCCTCCCCGGGCCTTGCGCTCGGCCCCGAAATGGCGTATAAAGTGCCCGCGCTGCTTTCGATAAGAAAGTGGGACATCTGTCCCACTTTTTTTTCGAGGGAAGACTGAAAATGGCAAAGCTGCCGGACGATCTGCAGGCCAGGCTGGCACGCCTCGCGCACAGCGAGGGGGTGCAGTTGTTGGCCGTCGAGGTGACGGGCGTGGCCCGCAAGCCGACGGTGCGCCTGGTGCTGGACCGCGACGGCGGCGTGTCGCTCGCCGACTGCGAGAACGTCTCCCGCCAGGCGAGCGCGCTGCTCGACGCCGAGGACCCGTTCACGAGCGCCTACACCCTCGAGGTGTCGTCGCCGGGCCTCGACCGCAAGCTGTACGCCGACGAGGACTACGCCCGGTTCGCCGGGCAGGCGGTCCGGGTGCGGATGCGGCCGACCTGGCGGGGCGGCAAGCTGGTGGACGGGGTCCTGGTCGGCAAGGAAGGCGGCACCGTCCGCGTGCGTGACCGAAACGATGCGGTCCTCGAGCTTCCCGCGACCGAGGTGTTCGAGACCCGACTGCAGCCATTCGCCGAAGGCGCCCAGCCCGCGCCGGGGAAGAAGAAGAGGTAGACGATGAAGATGGAACTCGCCAACCTGATTCGGCAGGTCTCCCACGAGCGGGAGATCGAGCCCGAAAGGCTCGTCGCGGCCCTCGAGGAGGCGATCTCCCAGGCCGCCCGCAAGCACTACCGCGAGCGCGGGGTGCGGACGAAGATCGACCTCGAGAACGGCGAGCTGACCTGCCTGCGCGTCCGCAAGGTGGTCGCCACCCCGGAGGAGATCCTCGACCCGACGGCGGAGATGCTGCTCGACGAGGCCCGGACCCACGACCCGGCGGTCGAGGTCGAAGGCGAGATCGTCCTCGGCGAGCTCGACGCCTCCAACCTGGGGCGGATCGCCGCCCAGGCGGCGCGCCAGATGCTCTTCCAGCGGGTGCGCGAGGCGGAGCGCGACAACATCTACGGCGAGTACATCGGCAAGCTCGGCGAGCTCATCAACGGCATCGTCAAGCGCTTCGAGCACGGCGGCATCGTGATCGAGCTCGGGCGCACCGAGGGCATCGTCCCCCGCCAGCACCAGGTCCGCCACGAGCGCTACAGCCAGGGCGACCGCATCCGCGCGGTCATCGTCGACGTCACCAAGGACGCCAACAAGCCGCAGGTCGTGCTGTCACGCACGGCGCCGCAGCTCCTCATCAAGCTGCTCGAGATGGAAGTGCCGGAGATCTACGACGGCACCGTCATCATCAAGGGGTGCGTGCGCGAGCCGGGCGAGCGGGCCAAGGTCGCCGTCGCTTCCCGTGACCGCGACGTCGACCCGGTCGGCGCCTGCGTCGGCATGAAGGGCTCCAGGGTGCAGGCGATCATGCGCGAGCTGAAGGGCGAGAAGGTCGACATCATCCCCTACTCTCCCGACATCGTGACCTTCGCGCAGAGCGCCCTCGCCCCGGCCAAGATCAACCGTGTCGCACTGCGCGAGCAGGTCATGCGGGTGCCGATCACCGACGCCGAGGGCAACACCGCTCTCGACGAGGGCGGCACGCCGCTGGCGATCGAGCGGAGCGAGAAGGTGCTCGACGTCATCGTGTCGGACGAGCAGCTCTCGCTGGCCATCGGCAAGCGCGGCCAGAACGTCCGCCTCGCCTCACGTCTGCTCAACTCGCGCATCGAGATCAAGAGCGAGGAAGCGGTGAAGGACGAGGTGGCGTCGGCTCTCGCCGCCATGCTCCGCCAGGTCGAGGGCATCGAGGAGGAGATCGAGGTGGAGCCGGAGGCGCCTGCCGTCGCCGCGACGGTGGTGGACTACGACACCCACCTTCCCCTCGAGGACATTCCAGGGATCGGCGACAAGATGCGCGAGCGGCTGCTCGAGCACGGCTACTCGCACGCCGGCGTCCTGGCCAACGCCGATCCGGCCACGTTGATGGAGATCCCGGGCATCGGTCCGCACTCGGCCGCCCGGATCATTGAAGCCGCGAAGGCGGCCCTGGCGTCGCAGGGTGCAGCGACGCGGGGGGAGTGACGCATGCCGCAGGTCTTTCGTGTCGGTGACCTCGCCCAGCAGATGGGCGTCAGGGTCGAGGAGCTGATCTTCAAGCTCAGGTCGATCGGCGTCGAAGTCAACAAGGCCGACGACACCCTCGACCTGCCGACCGTGCGGGCGATCATCACGGGGGAGTCGATTCCGAAGCGGCCGCGCGAGGTGATCATGCGCATGGACGCCGCCGTGGCCGAGGAGCAGAAGAAGGCCCAGGCGCCCGCGGCGGTCGATCGCTCCAAGCGCCGCCGCCCAGCACGCCGCCCGGTCGGCGAGGAGCTTCCCGACGCGGTGCCGGATCTCTCGGCGCTGGCGGTCCCTGCCTCGCCCAAGCCGCCGGCTCCGCCGGCCAAGCCGGCAGACGAGCCGGCGGCGCCGGTGGTCGTTCCCGAGGTCGCCGTGGCGCCCGAGCCGGAACCCACGCCCGTGCCCGAGCCGGAGCCCGCTCCGGTCGAGGTGGTCGCGCCTCCGGTCGAGGTCGCCCCGGAGGAGAAGCCGGCCAAGCCGAAGAGCCGGCGCAAGAAGGTCGTCGAGGCGCCCGTCGAGGAAGTCGCGGTCGAGACCCCCGCGGAAGCCCCGGCACCGCCGCCGGCGCCGCCCGTCGCCGCCCCCGCGGCCCCGGAGCCCGCCGCCGCGGCCCCGGCGCCCGCCCCGCATCCACCGGCCAAGCCGGCCGCCAAGAAAGGCGCCCGGACTCCGCTGGAGTCGCAGCTCCGCGAGCTCTCCGACGACGAGGTGCGTCAGCGCATCATGGCGCAGAAGCAGGCGGCGGCCGCCCGCGCCGCCGCACCGCCGGCTCCCGCCGCCGCTAAGACCAAGTCCTCGCGCAAGGCCAAGTCGGAAGCTGACGCCAACGAGATCCGCGACCTGCTCGCCAAGTTCGAGGAGTCCAAGGTCCGCGCCAAGACCGAAGGGGTCGCGACCCCCGCCGCCACGTCGATCCAGCCCGGCCGGCGCGGCACGGGTGGACACCGCCCCCGCCGCGAGCGCGGCGAGGCTCCGACCGCGGCCCGCATCGTGACGGTCGAGTTCCGCGACGGCCAGAAGCCCGAAGGACCGATCTACCTGTCCGAGGCCGTCACCGTCCGCGAGCTCGCCGAGAAGCTCAACGTCCTGGTCAAGGACCTCATGGCCTACCTGATCTTCAAGAAAATCCTGGTCACCGCCAACCAGGCGCTGCCCCAGGAGCTCGCAGAGCAGATCTGCGAGGAGCTCGGCATCGAGGCGATGGTCATCAGCTTCGAGGAAGAGATCGACCTCCAGCAGGAAGAGGGCGCCGAGGCCGTCGGCAAGGCCGAGCCGCGGCCGCCCGTGGTCACCGTCATGGGCCACGTCGACCATGGCAAGACCTCGCTCCTCGACGCGATCCGCTCGACGCGGGTGGCGGCCGGCGAGGCTGGTGGCATCACCCAGGCCATCGGCGCATCCCGAGTCGTCCACCACGGCAAGCCGATCGTCTTCATCGACACGCCGGGCCACGAGGCGTTCACCCAGATGCGCGCCCGCGGCGCCAAGGTCACCGACATCGTCGTCCTGGTCGTCGCGGCCGACGACGGCGTCATGCCGCAGACCATCGAGGCGATCAACCACGCCAACGCCGCCCACGTGCCGATCATCGTGGCGGTCAACAAGATCGACAAGCCCAACGCCAACCCGGACCGGGTCAAGCAGGAGCTCGGAGCCCAGGGGGTCCAAGTCGAGGGTTGGGGCGGCGAGGTCCCGATCGTCGAGGTATCCGCACTCAAGAAGACCGGCATCCCCGACCTTCTCGAGGTCATCCTGCTGGTCGCCGAGATCGGCGACTTCAAGGCGACCAAGGAAGGGATGGCGCGCGGGACGGTCCTCGAGGCCCGCAAGGAGCGCGGCCGCGGCGTGGTCGCCACCGTGCTCGTGCAACAGGGGACCCTCAGGCAGGGCGAGTGCTTCTTCGCCGGCTCGACGTACGGGCGCGTCCGCGCCATGGTCGACACCGGCCGCAAGCCGGTACGGGCCGCCGTCCCCTCCGACGCGGTCGAGATCATGGGCTACCAGGACATCCCGGACGCCGGTGACACCTTCCAGGTCGTCGAGAACGAGGCCCGCGCCCGCGAGGTCGCCGGTCACCGCCAGGCCAAGGCGCGCGAGGAGCAGCTCGCGGCCGGCCGGAAGGTCTCCCTCGAAGGCCTCATGGACAAGATCAAGAGCGAGGAGGTCCGGGCTCTCAACATCGTGCTCAAGTCGGATACCCAGGGCTCCGCCGAGGTGCTCCGCGACACCATCCTCAAGCAGGCCAACGAGGAGGTCTCCGTCAACGTGCTGCACGCCTCCGTCGGCGCCATCACCGACAACGACATCCTCCTCGCCTCCGCCTCCCAGGCCGTCGTGATCGGGTTCAACGTGCGGCCCGAACGGTCCGCCAAGGACCTCGCCGAGCGCGAGAAGATCGACCTGCGGCTCTACTCGGTCATCTACCACCTGGTGGACGACCTGCAGAAGGCGATCACCGGAATGCTCAAGCCGACCTTCCGCGAGGAGGAGCTGGGGCGCGCCGAGGTGCGCAAGGTCTTCCACGTCTCCAAGGCGGGGACCGTCGCCGGCTGCATGGTGGTCGAGGGCGTCATCCTGCGCTCCGCCAAGGCCCGGTTGGTCCGCGACCACGTGGTGGTGTGGGAAGGCGGCCTGTCGTCGCTGCGCCGCGTCAAGGACGACGTGAGCGAGGTCAAGCAGGGCTTCGAGTGCGGCATCGGCCTCGAGAAGTTCCAGGACCTCAAGGAAGGCGACTTCATCGAGGCGTTCCGCACCGTCGAGGTGGCCCGGGAACTCTGATGACGACTGTTGAGCGTCAAACGTCTTGCGTCATGCGTCCCCCCACCCTCCCTGGGTGGGCGGCGGGTGCGCTCGACGCTCAACGCGTGACGCTGAACCGGGTGGGGTGCGGACGATGAGCGAGAAGTCGCCGCTGTTCGTCGGCCTGGCCCAGGTGGAACTCCACCTCCCCGGCGCGCGCTCGCTCAAGGACAAGCGCCACGACGTGCGCTCGCTCGTCGAGCGCCTGAAGAGCCGCTTCGCCGTCCTCGTCATCGAGAGCGACCACCAAGAGCTGCACCAGCGCGCCGGCCTGGCGATCGCAGCGTTGGCCACCGAGGCCGACGCCGCGCGCGGAACGCTGGCCAAGGCCCTCGACCATGCCCACCAGACGTTCGACGGCATGATCCTCGACGAGCACCTCGAGGTCGTCCGGCTCCGCTAGGAGGTCAACATGCGGCAGGTAGGACTTCGCAAACACCGCTTGGCGGAGGCGATGCGGGAGCTGCTCTCGGAACTCCTCCTCACCGAAGTGAAGGACCCGCGCCTCGCCGGCGTGGTCGTCTCCGCCGTCGAGCTCTCCGGCGACACCAAGTTCGCCCGGGCGTTCTTCTCGGTCTACGGCGACGCCGAGCGGGAGCGCCAGGCCGCCGACGGGCTGGCCCAGGCCAAGAACTACCTGCGCCGGGAGCTCGGCCGGCGGATGCGCCTCCACAACCCGCCGGCACTCGAGTTCCTCCGCGACAAGGGCTTCGAGCGCTCGGATCGCGTCCAGCGGCTGCTCGACCAGCTCGCCGCAGAGGAGAATCAGGGGTCGGTGGTCAGGGGTCCGGGGTCCGAAGACGATGAGGCACAAGGCGATGGGTGAAGCGAGCCGGGACAAGAGAGCGGCGCTCGAGCGCCTGCAGGCTGCGTCGCGGATCCTGCTCACCTCCCACGCGTCTCCGGACGGGGACGCCCTGGGGTCCGAGCTTGGACTCGCCGAGCTCGCCCGCGCGCTCGGAAAGTCCGCGACTATCGTCAACCACGACCCGCATCCCTCGTCACTCGCGTTCCTCCCCGGGATCGAGGCGGTCGAGGTGCGCTCGACCCTGCCGGAGGACTTCGAGCGGGCCTTCGACCTCGCGGTCGTCCTCGAGTGTCCCGACGTCGACCGTCCTGACCTGGACGGGCTCGACCGGCTCCCCATCCTCAACATCGACCACCACCTGGCCAACACGCGGTACGGCGCCGTGAACTACGTGGACGACGAGGCCCCGGCGGTCGGCGAGATGGTCCTCGGCCTGGCGGACGCCGCGAACGTCCCGCTCACCGTGACCATGGCCACCAACCTCTACACCGCGCTGGTGACCGACACCGGCGACTTCCACTACTCCAACGCGACGCCGCGCGCCTTCCGGGCCGCGGAGCGCCTCGTCGGCGCCGGCGCCATCCCGACGGCCATCGCCGAGCACCTTCACGAGCATGTGCCGGAACGGGTGATCCGCCTGACCGCCGAGGTTCTTTCCACCCTCGAGATGCTCGCGGGGGGACGCGTCGCGCTGTGCTGGTGCGACCGCGAGATGCTCGAGCGGACCGGGGCGAAGTCCGAGGACACCGAGAACCTCATCAACATCCCCCGCTCCATCGAGGGCGTCCGCGTCGCGGTCCTGCTCAAGGCGTTCAAGGACGACGGCGTGCGCGTCAGCCTGCGCTCCCGGGAGGAGCCCGACGTGCAGCAGGTGGCGCGGATCTTCGGCGGCGGCGGGCACAAGAACGCGGCCGGCTGCACCGTCCCGGGCTCCCTGCCCGAGGCCCGCCGCGCCCTGCTCGAAGCCCTCCTCCCCATCGTGGAGTCCGCATGATCGAAGCCAGTCACGGCCTGCTGCTGGTCGACAAGCCGGCAGGGCCGACCTCCCACGACGTCGTGCAGGCGGCCCGCAAGGCGTTGCGCCAGCGTCGCATCGGCCACACCGGCACGCTCGACCCCGCCGCCACCGGGCTCCTCGTCCTGTGCGTCGGCAAGGCCACCCGGCTGCAGCACTACCTGCTCGCCTGGTCGAAGACCTACGTCGGCGAGATCCGCCTCGGCTTCGCCACCTCGACCTACGACGCCGAGGGCGAGGCGCTCGCCGCGCCACGACCGGTCCCCGCGCTCGACGAGGCGCGGCTCGCCGAGCTTGCCGCCCGGTTCTCCGGCGAGATCGAGCAGCTCCCTCCGCCGTACTCGGCGAAGAAGATCGCCGGCAGGAAGTTCTACGAGCTGGCCCGTGAAGGCCAGGAGGTCCCGCGGGAGCCGAAGCGCGTGCGGATCGACTCGCTGTCCCTGCACGGCGCCGGCGAGGATCGGGTGCGCTTCGAAATGACGTGCTCCTCCGGCACCTACGTCCGCTCGCTGGCCCACGACATCGGCGAGCTGCTCGGCTGCGGCGGCCACCTGGCCACCCTGCGGCGGTCCCGGATCGGCCCGTGGCCGGTCGAGCAGGCGGTGTCGGCCGAGGTCCTGGCCAACCGCCCGGACGAGGTCCCGGCGGCCGCCTTCGTCTCGCTGGCCGCCACCGCGTTGCCGTACCCCGAGGTGACGCTCAACCCGACCGCCCTCGATCACTTCGCCCACGGCCAAGAGGTCGCGGTGCGGGAGGTCGACGGCGACTTCGTACCCGGCGCCCCGGTCGTGGTCCGCGACCGTGACGGCGAGCTCGTCGGCATCGGCCAGACCTTCGCGTACCTGCCGCGGGCGCGCACCCTGCACGTGTCGCCCCGAATGGTCCTGACCGAGGTTGAGGCCCCGGCCAAATCGTGATATCTTACAGAGCCTCATCGCCACCGGAGGCAGGAGTCGAGGAATGACAGAGAAGGAATACGTAGCCGAAAAAGAGACCGTCATCGCCGAGTTCCGGCGCCACGACCACGATACCGGCTCGCCGGAAGTCCAGGTGGCGTTGCTGACCAAGCGCATCACGTATCTCACCGAGCATTTCAAGGTTCACGCCAAGGATCATCACTCCCGGCGGGGCCTGTTGATGCTGGTCGGTCAGCGCCGTCGCCTCCTGGAATACCTCAAGGCCAAGGACCTCGGCCGCTACCGCGCCCTCATCGAGCGACTCGGTCTGCGCCGGTAGGTTGCCGGTAGCCGCAAAGGAGCCCCATGGAAGTCATCGAGAGAGTCGAGCTCGACGGGAGACCGCTCGAGCTTGAAACCGGAAAGCTCGCCAAGCAGGCCGACGGGGCCTGCTTGGTCCGTTTTGGCGAGTCGTTCGTGCTCGCCACCGCCTGCTTCGAGGAGTCGACCCGGGAAGGCCGGGACTTCCTCCCGCTGACCGTCGACTACCGCGAGTACACCTACGCGGGCGGGCGCATCCCCGGCGGCTGGTTCAAGCGCGAGGGTCGCCCCACCGAGAAGGAGATCCTCACCTCGCGGTTGATCGACCGCCCGTTGCGGCCGCTCTTCCCCGAGGGCTACTTCCTGGAGACCCAGGTCGTGGCGTCGGTACTGTCGGCCGACGGGACGAACGACCCCGACGTGCTGGCGCTCAACGCCGCCTCCGCGGCGTTGCTGGTGTCGGAGTGCCCGTTCGACAACCCGATCGGCGCCGTGCGCGTCGCCCTCGTCGGCGGTGCGATGTTGGTCAACCCGACCCACTCCCAGCGCGCCGAGGCCGAGCTCGAGATCGTCGTCGCCGGCACCCAGGACGCGGTCGTGATGGTCGAGGCCGGCGCCAAGGGCGTCAGCGAGGCACAGATCCTCGACGCCATCGACGTGGCGCACCGGGTGATCAAGGACATCATCGCCGCCCAGCGCCGCCTCCAGGCCGCCTGCGGCAAGCCGAAGCGGTCCATCGCCCCTCCTGCTCCGCCGTGGCCGGCCGAGTTCGCGGCGGCGCTGCACGAGCGCTACACCGCGCCGCTCGACGTCGCCCTGCGCGTTCGCGGCAAGTTCGAGCAGGTCGACGCCGTCAAGGCGGTCCGCGCCGAGGCGATCGCCGCCCTGCCCGAGGCCGAGGCCGCCGAGAAGACCCCGTGGATCAAGGCGATCTTCGAGGAGATGGTGCGCGACCAGTTCCGCAGCGCGGTGCTCGACAAGAGCGAGCGCCTCGACGGTCGCGCCTTCGACGAGATCCGCAAGGTCACCTGCGAGGTCGGCCTGCTCCCGCGCACCCACGGGTCGGCGCTGTTCACCCGCGGCGAGACCCAGGCGCTCGTCACCTGCACCCTCGGCACCTCCGACGACATCCAGATCATCGAGGGGTTCGAGGGCGACCAGGAGCAGCGCTTCCTGCTCCACTACAACTTCCCGCCGTTCTCCGTCGGCGAGGTCAAGTTCCTGCGCGGCCCCGGCCGGCGCGAGATCGGCCACGGCAACCTGGCCCGTCGCGCCCTCGGGCCGATCATCCCCGAGAAGACCGCCTTTCCGTACACGCTCAGGGTCGTCTCCGACATCCTCGAGTCCAATGGCTCGTCGTCGATGGCCACCGTGTGCGGCGGCACGCTCGCACTGATGGACGCCGGCGTGCCGATCGTCGCGCCGGTCGCCGGCGTCGCCATGGGCCTCGTCTCCGACGGCAAGCGCTTCGCCGTCCTGACCGACATCGCCGGCCAGGAGGACCACGAGGGCGACATGGACTTCAAGGTCGCCGGCACCCGCGAGGGCATCACCGCGCTGCAGATGGACATCAAGATCTCCGGACTCTCCCGCGAGGTCATGGAGCGCGCCCTCGAGCAGGCTCGCCAGGGGCGGATCTTCCTTCTCGACGCCATGACGAGGACCATCGCCGCGCCGCGCGCCGACATCTCCGAGTACGCGCCGCGCATCGTCGCGATCATGATCAACCCGGACAACATCCGCGACATCATCGGACCCGGGGGCAAGACGATCCGCGCCATTCAGCAGCAGACCGGCGCCAAGATCAACGTCACCGACGACGGCCGCGTCGAGATCGCCACCGCCGATGCCTCGGCTGCCGAGAAGGTCATCCAAATCATCGAGGGGATCACCCGCAGGCCGCAGATCGGCGAGGTGTTCGAGGGGACCGTCAAGCGCGTCGAGCCGTACGGCGCGTTCCTCGAGATCCTGCCAAACCAGGACGGCCTGCTCCACATCTCCGAGATGGCCTGGGAGCGCACCCAGGAAGTCTCAGACGTGATGAAGCTCGGTGACAAGGTGCAGGTCAAGATCATCGGCATCGACGGTAACGACCGCATCAAACTGTCCCGTCGCGAGCGTCTGCCGCGTCCCCCCCGCCCCGAGGGCGAGGAGGGTGCTCCGCCCGAGGGCGAGGGTGGCGAGGGCGAGCGCCCGCGCCGCAGTCACGACGACCGCGGACGCCGCGGCGAGGGTGGCCCGCGCCGCTCTTCCGGCGACCGTCACGGCGGTCACCGCAGCGGCGGCGGGTCGAGTCGCCCGCGCTGACCCACAACACGGAATCGCACCGACGGCCGGCCTCGCGCCGGCCGTTTGCGTTTCGCCAGCAATGTCGACGGACGGCGGCGCTACTCGAACTGGGTGACGCGGCGGGTGGAGCTGCCGACGACGAAGACCCGCTCGTTGTTCGACGCGGGGTCGGCCGGAATCAGAAAGAACCCGTGCGGTGCGCCGTCCCGGTCGGGCGTGGTGCCGACGAGGATCTCGCCGTCGTGGAACTCGCAGGCGAGCTTGAGGCCGGGCTGGTAGGTGTCGTCGAAGGTCTTGCGCTCGTTGTAGTTCGGCTTGCCGACGAAGCTCTTGACGAAGAACACCGCCTTCAGGTCGCGGAGGCGGACCTCGAGGACCCGCTGTTGCGGCGTCATGATCATGAAGCGATCCCGCAACGGCGAGAAGCTCGCGACGGAACCTTTGAACGTCTTCCCGTCGCGGAAGCGGGCCACGACCCGGGTTGCCATGTTCCTTGAAACAAACATCGGCCCGACCTATTCCGCTTGTCAAGGCGACGCTGCCCGGAACGGGCCCTGCCCGTCGGCCGCGGTCCAGCGGGAGCTACAATCGCTGCAAGGAGCCCCGCATGGCATTCTCGAGCGACGTTGCGGTGATCGACGGCTGTCGCACGCCCTTCGTGCGCTCCGGGACCGCGTTCACCGACTTCACGACCTACGACCTCGGACGCACGGCCGTGGCGGGGCTGCTCCACCGCACCCGCCTCGATCCGGACGCCGTCGACCTCGTGGTGATGGGCTCGGTCCTCGCCGACCCGGCGACCACCAACCTGGCCCGCGAGGTCGCGCTGGGGTGCGGGATCACCACGTCCGCGCCCGCCTACACGGTCACCGTGGCCTGCGTGTCGTCGCTGCAGGCGATCCTCGACGGTGTCCGGGCGATCCAGACCGGGGCGGCGCGCGTCGTCATCGCCGGCGGCGCGGAGACGTTCTCGGACGTCCCGATCCGCTTCCGGCGGCCGGTGCGCAAGCGCCTCATCGCGTCGCAGAAGGTCCGGGGACTGCGTGACCGCCTCGGGCTCGCGAAGGGCCTCAGGCTCAAGGACCTCCTTCCCGAGGTGCCGGCGATCGCGGAGTTCTCGACTGCGGAGACGATGGGCCAGAACGCCGAGCGGCTCGCCAAGCGGCTCGGCATCTCCCGCGAGGAACAGGATGCGTGGGCGCTCGCGTCGCACCAGCGCGCGGCGCGGGCCACCGTCGAGGGGCTGCTCGCGCGCCAGATCGTCTCGGCCTGGGCGCCACCGCGCTACGAGAGGGAGGCGTTCGACAACGGGATCCGCGGCGACTCGTCGCCGGCCGCGCTCGCCCGGCTCAAGCCCGCCTTCGATCGGCGCTTCGGGACGGTGACCGCCGGCAACAGCTCGTTCCTCACCGACGGCGCGGCGGCGGTGCTGCTCGTGCGGGCCGACCGCGCCCGCGAGCTCGGCCTCCAACCGACGGCGATCGTCCGCGCCAGCGCGATGACCGGCGCCGACCCTCGCGAGGAGCTGCTCCTCGGGCCCGCCTTCGCGACGCCACGGGCGCTCGACGCCGCCGGGATCCGGCTCGATCAGCTCGGGGTCGTCGAGTTCCACGAGGCGTTCGCGGCCCAGGTCGTCGCCAACCTGCGACTCCTCGCCGACGAGACGTTCTGTCGCGAGCGGCTGGGACGGCGCGGCGCGGTCGGCCGCATCGACTCCGAGCGGCTCAATGCGTGGGGCGGCTCCCTCGCGGTTGGCCACCCGTTCGGTGCGACCGGTGCGCGCCTCGTCACGACCTGCTGCCACCGGATGCGGTTCGAGAACGCGCGCTACGGCGCGGTGGCGGCGTGTGCCGCGGGCGGCATCGGGGTGGCGCTGGTGCTCGAGAGGGCGTGAGGAGGGCGTGATGGGCTCGTTCCACTTCGAGGTGCGCGACGACCGCGTCGCGATCGTCACCCTGGACTGCCCGGGCTCGAGCGTCAACATGCTCTCACCGTCGCTGATCGGTGAGCTGGAGTCCGAGCTGCTCGGAATCCTCGACGACCCCGGGGTCGTCGCCGCCGTGCTCGCCAGCGGCAAGCCGTCGACGTTCATCGCCGGGGCGGACCTCAAGACGCTCGAGGCGATCGGCGAGGCCAGCGAGGCCGAGGCGTTCTCCCGCCGCGGCCACGCGCTGCTCGATCGGGTCGCGAGGTGCGGCAAGCCGGTCGTCGCGGCCATCCACGGCGCGGCGCTCGGCGGCGGCCTCGAGGTGGCGCTGGCCTGCTCGCACCTCATCGCCTCCGACGACCCGGCCACCGTGCTCGCGCTCCCCGAGGTCATGCTCGGGCTCCTGCCCGGGGCGGGCGGTACCCAGCGCCTGCCCCGCCGTGTCGGGCTGCCCGCGGCGCTCCCGATGATCCTCACCGGGCAACGGATCCGCGCCCGCAAGGCACTCCGCATGGGGCTCGTCGACGCCGTCACGACGCCGGGGGGCATCGCCGGCACGGCGGCACGCGCGGCGCTGGAGCTCGCCAACGGGCGCGGCCTGGTCCGCCGGCCGCTGCCGCTGGCCGTCCGCCTGCTCACCTTCTCGCCGTTGCGCCTGATCGTCCTGCGCGCCGCCCGGCGCCAGGTGCTGCGCCGGACCCGCGGCCTCTACCCTGCCCCGCTGGCGGCCCTGGAGTGCGTCCGCGTCGGTCTGGCCCGCGGCGAGGAGGCCGGCAAGGATGCCGAGTCGCGCAGCTTCGGCCGCCTGGTCGTCAGCCGGCCGGCGAAGTCGCTGGTCTTCCTGTTCAACGCATCCAACGCCGTCAAGAAGCCGGCCGAGGGCGCGAAGAGCCGGGCCGTCCGGCGGCTCGGCGTGGTTGGCGGCGGGTTCATGGGCGCCGGCGTGGCCGGCGTGTCGTTGGCGCACTGCCCGGTCGTCGTCAAGGACATCGCCGACGGCGTCCTGTCCTCGTGTATCCGCGCCGTCGCCGGCGGCCTCGACAAGCAGGTCCGCTCGGGCGCCGTCGCCCGCATCGAACGCGATCGCCGCCTGTCCCGCCTGTTCCTCACCACCGATCCGGCCGAGCTCGCCGGCTGCGACCTGGTCGTCGAGGCGGTGTTCGAGGAGGTCGAGCTCAAGCGCCGGGTGCTCGCCGAGGTGGAGGCCGTGATCGGCGAAGAGGCCGTGGTCGCGTCCAACACCTCCGCGCTGCCCATCGCGGCGATCGCCGCCGAGGCCCGGCGGCCGGAGCGCGTCCTGGGCATGCACTACTTCTCGCCGGTCCACCAGATGCCGCTCCTCGAGCTGGTGGTCGCGACACGGACGGCGCCGTGGGCGGTGGACACGGCGCGGGCGCTCGGCATCGCCCAGGGCAAGACGGTGATCGCGGTCAAGGACGGTCCGGGGTTCTACACCACCCGGATCCTCGCCGCCTACCTCAACGAGGCGATGCTGGTGCTCGAGGAAGGCGCGGCCATCGAGGACGTCGACGCCGCTCTCAAGGACTTCGGGTTCCCGGTCGGGCCGATCGCCCTGCTCGACGAGGTGGGCATCGACGTCGGCGCGCACGTCGCCCGCGACCTCGGCGGGGCGTTCGCCGCCCGGGGCCTGAGCTCGTCGCCCCTGCTCCCCCGGCTCGCCGAGGCCGGGTATCGGGGACGGAAGAACCGCAAGGGGTTCTACCTCTACCCGGCCGGGGGCAAGAAGGGACGGAAGAAGGTCAACACCGAGGTCTACGCGTTCTTCGGCGGTGCGGGACGGCGGCGCGTGCCGCGGCCGGAGATCGCCGAGCGGCTCGGCCTGACCATGATCAACGAGGCGGCGCATTGCCTCGAGGAGGGCGTCATCGCCTCGCCGCGGGACGGCGACCTCGGGGCGGTCATGGGGCTCGGCTTTCCGCCGTTCTCCGGGGGACCGTTCCACTTCGTCGACCACGATGGCGCCGGCACCATCGTCGATCGCCTCCACGGGCTCACCGAGCGCCTCGGTCCCCGCTTCACGTCCGCCGGCATCCTCGCCGACGCGGCCCGCGACGGAAGGAGGTTCTACCCCGACTAGCGCCCGCCGGGCACCCCGGTGCGGCACTCCCCGGAAGGCGGCCCACGATGCAGCCAGCGAACCTCACCCAGATCGTTCTCGCTCACGGCAGCGAGCATCCGGACCGGCCCTGCCTGCGCTTCCTCCGTGACGACCGCTGGCAGGAGCTCCGCTGGGGGGCGTTCACGGAGCGGGTGCGCGCCGTGGCCGGCGGCCTGGCCGCGCTCGGGGTCGAGACGCGCGACCGGGTCGCGATCGTCTCCGCCAACCGGCCCGAGTGGGCGCTCGCCGACATCGGCGCGATCGCCTGCGGCGCGGTCGTCACCACGGTCTACCCGACGCTCACCGCCGAGGACACCGCCTTCATCCTCGCCCACTCGGGCTCCCGCGTCGCGTTCGTCGAGGACCGCGAGCAGCTCGACAAGGTGCGCGCCGTCCGTGACCGCCTTCCCCGCCTCGAGCGCCTCGTGCTCCTCGACCCGGAGGCCCGCCGCGAGGCTGACGCCCACACCCTCGCCGACCTCGAGGCGATCGCCGGCGAGGCCGCCGTCGAGCAGGCCGTCGCCCGCGGCCTCGCCGCCGACCGCTCGGCCCGGCTCACCGTCGTCTACACCTCGGGCACGACCGGCACGCCCAAGGGGGTGATCCTCACCCACGGCAACGTGCTCGCCATCATCGAGGCGGTCCTCGCGGCGCTCGGCGATCACTCGCGCCTCCAGCTCAACCTCTCGTTTCTCCCCCTCGCCCACGCCCTGGAGCGGATCGCCGGGCACTTCATGCCGCTCTACCTCGGCCGGACCGTCGCGTACGCGCGCTCGCTCGACACCGTGGCCGCCGACTTCGTCACCATCCGTCCGAACTACGCGGTGGCCGTGCCGCGCGTGTTCGAGAAGGTCTCGGCGCGGATCCTCGGCGAGGTCGCGAGGAAGCCCGCCCCGGTCCGCGCCCTGTTCGGTTGGGCGATCCGCGCCGGCACGCGCCGGAGCGAGCTGCTCGAACGGGGCGCACCGGTCCCGCTCGGGCTGCGCTGGCGCCACGCGATCGGCGACGCGCTCGTCGGCCGGAAGATCCGCGCCCGCTTCGGCGGCAGGGTCGAGCTGTTCGTCTCCGGCGGCGCACCGCTGGCCGCCGAGATCGCCAGGCTGTTCCACGCGGTCGGCATCCTCATCTGCGAGGGGTGGGGGGCCACGGAGACGGCGGCGCCCTCGACCTGGAACTCGCCGCGGGCGTACCGCCTCGGCTCGGTCGGCCGGCCGCTGCCCGGCGTCGAGGTGCGGCTCGCGGCCGACGGCGAGCTCGAGGTCCGCGGGCCGAACGTGTTTCCCGGCTACCTCGACGCCGAGGCCGACACGGCGGCGGCGTTCACCGCGGACGGCTTCTGGCGTTCGGGAGATATCGGCAGCCGCGACGACGACGGCTACTACTACGTCACGGACCGCAAGAAGGAGCTCGTCATCCTCTCCTCGGGCAAGAACATCGCGCCGCAGAAGATCGAGAACGCGCTCCGCCGCCGCCCGCTCGTGTCCAACTGCATGGTGGTCGGCGACCGCCGTGCCTTCCTGGTCGCGCTGCTCACCGTCGACCGGGCGGCCCTGTCCGCCGGGCACCGGGAGCTGGCGGACGTGCCGGCGGGCGACCCGCGGCTGCACGCCCTCCTCGCCGGCGAGGTCGCTGCCGTCAACGCCGACCTCGCCCGCTTCGAGCAGGTCAAGCGATTCGTCGCGGTCGAGCCGGACTTCTCGCCCGAGGGTGGCGAGCTGACGCTGACCCTGAAGCTCAAGCGCCGGGTCATCGCCGCCCGGCACCGCGCCGCGCTCGACGCGCTCTACGAGACCAGCGAGACGGAAGCCCGATGAAGCCGACGCCTCCCGAGACTCCAATCCAGGAGACTGTCTCCGGACTGGTCTCGTCGTTGCCCGATCGCCTCCGGCCCGACAGGGCGAGCGGCTGGCGCGCCTGCCTGCACCTCAAGCTCTCCGAAGCCGAAGTGCCCGAGTGGACGGTGCGGGTCGAGGACGGCCGTTGCGAGGTCGCGCCGGGCCTGGCCGGCGATCCCACATGCGTCGTGCGGATGAAGGGCGAAACCTACGTCGCGATCGAGACCGGGCGCATCAACCCTCAGGTCGCGTTCATGATGGGCAAGGTCAAGGTGTCGAACATCGCCGAGATGATGATGTTCGTGAAGGCTTTTCGGCCTGCGGGTCCAACGACGGCATCCCGGGCCGCGGATCCGGGGGCCGAGGAACGGCGCGACGACATGGGCGAGCAAGGCGCCGGACTGCCCCTGACGGGAACGACGGTAGTCGACCTGACCCGCATGCTGCCCGGCGCCGTGCTGGCACGGATGCTCGCCGATTTCGGCGCGCGGGTGATCAAGGTCGAGGACCCTGCCGGCGGCGACCCGCTGCGCAACGCGCCGCCGCTCGTCGGCGGTGTGGGCGCAGGGTTCTGCGCGTTCTACCGCGGCTGCTCGTCGCTCGCCCTCGACCTGCGCGAGCCGGCCGGCGCCGCCACGGTGCGCCGCCTGGTCCGACGCGCCGACGTCCTGGTCGAGAGCTTCCGGCCCGGGACGCTCGACGGCTGGGGCCTCGGCACCGAGCAGCTTCGCGCCATCAACCCGTCGCTCGTGATCTGCTCCCTCTCCGGCTTCGGCGACGCGCAGCCGTGGCGGCGCCAGGCCGCCCACGACCTCAACTTCACCGGCCTGTCGGGGCTGCTCTCGCTCCTGCCCGGGGAAGGCGTCCCCGGGATCCAGGTCGTCGACGTGTCGACCGGCATGCTGGCGTGCTCCGCGATCCTGGCGGCCCTCCTCCACCGCCAGCGTACGGGGAAGGGCGCCGTCGTCGAGCAGCCCCTGGCCGCCGCACCGTTGCCGTTCGTCCTCTGGCCCTGGTCCGACCGCGCCGCCGGCGGCGTTTCGATCGCCGAGACCGTCCTGGCCGGGCGCTGCCCCGCCTACCGGCGCTACCGGTGCGCCGACGGCCTCGAGCTCGCCGTGGCCGCCCTCGAGCCCAAGTTCTGGGCCGACCTGGTGACGACGATGTCGCTCCCGCACCTGGCCGGCGCCGGCCTCGACACCGGCGACACCGGCGAGCACGCCGCCGCCGAGCTGTCCGCGGCGTTTTCCGGACACGAGCGGGCCCACTGGCTGACCATGCTCGGTGAGCTCGGGCTACCGGTTTCCGCAGTCAATGACCTCGCGGCGGCCCGGGACGAGCGACTCTTCTCCGCCGGAAATTTCCTCGAGAGAACGCCCACCCCGGGAGGAGGTTTCCTGGTCACTCCTGGACCGTTCTGCCGGTCGGTCGGCGCGACCCCGGGGCGACCGGCCCCCGGCCTCGGAGAGCACACCGCCGAGATCCTCGCCGAGCTCGGCGACGAAGACTCCGCCTGAGCGAACTCCGGTTCGGAGGCTGGCTGAACCGTCGTCTCGGTGAACGAACTACGGTCGACGTCACGGCGATTCTTGACACGATCTGAGACGAAATGTATGGTGCAAATCGACATGAGAAAGGTGGACGGACATGTCATTTGAGAAGTTCATTCCAAAACGCAAGCTGAAGGGCGCTCAGGTGTCGATCAAAAGCACCGGGACGATCTCCCTCGACAGCGCCTTCGTCGCCGCATTCGGGTTCGCCAAGGTCAGCCACGTCACCCTGCACTTCGATGCGACCCGCAAGATGGTCGGCGTCCGTCCCGAGGCCGATCCGCGTGAGGAGGGCGCCATGAGGCTCACCCACCGGACCCGGGTCAGCTCGGTACGGGCCCGCGCGTTCTTCGAGTCGTTCGGCATGAAGATCGAGCGCACGATGCGCTACCCGATCGCCTTCGACGCCGACCAGAACATGGCCGTCATCGCCCTCGAGGGCATGAAGCGCAAGCGCGGACCCAAGCGCAAGGCCTGACGTCATACGTCGGGAGTCGTCAGCGCTGGCAGTGCGGGCAGAAGTACGCCGACCGTCCGGTCAGCACGAACCGGCGGATCGCCCGTCCGCACCCGCGGCACGGTGCGTCGTCCCGGCCGTACACGGCGAGGTCGACGGCGAAGTAGCCGGCCTCGCCGGTCGCGTCGGCGAAGCCGCCGTCCTCCAGGGTCGTTCCCCCGGCGGCGATAGCGTCCTCCAGCGTCTCGCGGACTGCCCAGGCCAGCCGGTCGAGGCGCCGGCGGGAGAGCCGGTTCGCCGGACGTCCCGGGTGGATGCCGGCGCGCGCTAGCGCCTCGTTGGCGTAGATGTTGCCGACGCCGGCGAGCACGGTCTGGTCGAGGAGGAGGTTCCGGATCGCGACCCGGGTCCGACCCGCCGCGTCGCGCAGGACGCCACCGGCCGCGTCGTCGAGCGGCTCGGCTCCCAGCGATGCGAGCGGCGGGACGAGCGGCAGCGTCCTGGTCGGCCTGACTACCGCCGAGCCGAAGCGCCGCGGGTCGACGAACCGCAGCTCCCGCCCGGAGTCGAGGTGCACGACGAGGTGGGTGTGCGCGGCGTGGGGCTGGCGGGGGTCGGCGACGGCCAGCCGCCCCGACATGCCGAGGTGCAGGACGGCCGAGACCTCGTCGCCGGTCACGGCCAGGTACTTGCCCCGCCGCAGGATCGTACGCACCACCACGCCCTCGAAGGCGCGCCACTCGTCCGGTTCGATCCCCTGCCGCAGGCGGACGCGCCGGGCCTCGACGCCGACCACGCGGCGGCCCTCCAAGTGCGGCAGGAGCGAGCGGCGGACGGTCTCGACCTCGGGTAACTCGGGCACGGCCACGGAGGGTAGCACGCGGCCCGTCCGGACCCGATAAACACTCGGGGCCCGAATCCCGTACTAGGAAGTGACCTGAGAGAACCTCCTCCTCCTCCTCCTTGCACCCGGCCCGGCAGACGACCTGCCGGGCCGCGGTGCGTCTACGGGGACAGACGGCGAGTTGACAGTCAGCAGTTGACATAGAACGACTTGGCGCAGGGCCATTGAACGCCCCACCACCAATCAGGGCCCCGGCGGTTGCTTGCGAACAGTCGTGCGGGAGGGTGGTTCTGTCGACTGTGAACTATCAACCGGGTAAGGGGGCCCGGCGGTTGGATGGGTGGGGTGGCTGGAGGCGAAGAACGCGAGCGGGAATTCACTTCCCGCGAGCGAGGGGGCTCGGGGGGTAAGGGCGCGGAGGCATGGCTGGGGGGCGCCCGGCCCCCGCTACATGTAGAGCCCGCCGGACACGTTGATGACCTCGCCGGAGATGTAGGAGGCCGCCGGAGACGCGAGGAACAGCACGACGTTGGCGATGTCCTCCGGTGTGCCCAGGCGCGGGATCGCGATGCCGGCGAGGAGGGCCTTGCGCTGCTCCTCGGTGAGCCGGTCGGTCATCGGCGTCTGGATGTAGCCGGGCGCGATGGCGTTGACGGTGATGTTGCGCGAGCCGAGCTCCCGCGCCAGCGACTTGGTGAAGCCGATGATCCCGGCCTTCGAGGCGGCGTAGTTCGACTGCCCGGCGTTGCCCATCAGTCCGACCACTGAGGAGATCGAGATGATGCACCCGGTGCGCTGCTTCATCATGACCTTGACGGCCGGCTGGGTCACGTTGAACACCCCGTCGAGGTTCACGCCGAGCACCTTGCGCCACGACTCGGGCTTCATCCGGATGATCAGTTGGTCGTCGGTGATGCCGGCGTTGTTGAGCAGGATGTGCAGGCCGCCGAGCTCCGCCGCGACACGGTCGACGACCTCCTGGGCCTGCTGCGGATCTGTGACGTTGAGCGGCACCCCAATGGCCTTGCCGCCGGCGGCGACGATCGAGTCCACGACCTGCTGATACGGGTCGGTCGGCAACGACGTGCAGGCCACCGCCGCGCCCGCTCCGGCCAGCGCCCGTGCGCATGCCGCCCCGATCCCGGTCCCCGCTCCCGTGACCAGCGCCACCTTGCCGTCCAGTACTTTCGTCATGGGCCCCCTCCGTGTCGTCCCGGCTCCAGCGGTCACCGCGACTCGTGAAACCAACTGTCGACCGTCGATTGTCAACTGTCAACTCTCTTCAGGTACGCCTCGACCTGCTCGACCGTGCCGACCTGGATGGTCGTCGCGCCGCGCGCGCTCCGGCGAACCAGGCCCGAGAGCACGCTCCCCGGCCCGATCTCGACGAAGGTGTCGAAGCCGTCGGCGACCATCCGCTCGATCAGCTCGACCCAGCGCACCGGCGAGTCGATCTGCCGCAGGAGGCCGTCGCGCACCGCGTCCCCCCCGGTGACGGGTGAGGCGTCGACGTTGTTGTAGAGCGACACGGCGAGGTTGCGAAAGGCGAGCCCGCCGAGCACCGGCGCCATCCCGGATCGGGCCGGGACCATCAGCGGGGAATGGAAGGGCGCTGACACCGGTAGGGGCACCACCCGCTTGGCGCCCGCCTCGCCGAGCAGCGTGCCGGCGCGGGCGACCGCGGCCGCGGCCCCGGCGATGACCGTCTGCTCCGGGGCGTTGAAGTTGGCCGCCACCACGACCTCGCTCCCCTGGCTCGCCTCGCGGCACACCCGCTCGACGACGCCGCGGTCGGGACCGAGCACCGCCGACATCGCGCCGACACCGACAGGCACCGCCGCCTGCATCAGCGATCCGCGCACGCGGACGGTGCGGACGAGGTCGGCCACGTCGAGACCCCCCGCCGCGCCGACCGCGCTGTACTCGCCGAGGGAGTGACCGGCGACGCCGTCACAGCGGGCGCCTCGGGCCACCAACACCGCGTGGGCCGCGAGGGAGACTGTCAGGATCGCGGGCTGGGTGTTGGCGGTGAGTCGAAGCGACTCGTCCGGGCCCTCGAAACACAGCGCCGACAACGGCTCGCCGAGCGCGGCGTCGGCGGCGTCGAACACGGCCTTGGCCTCGTCGAACCGCTCCGCGAGGTCACGGCCCATGCCGGCGAACTGGCTACCCTGGCCGGGAAAGACGAACGCGAGCTTGCCCATGTCGCCTCCTCCTAGGCCCAGTCGACCTGGCCAACGTGGCCCGATTGCGCCGAACGCTTCACGAGAACCTGGGCGATCTCGTTGCGCTGAATCTGGTTCGTGCCTTCGTAGATCTGCAGGATCTTGGCGTCGCGGAGCATCTTCTCGACCGGATAGTCGCGCATGTAGCCGTAGCCGCCGAAGACCTGCACCGCGTCGAGGGCGACCGACATGGCGGTGTCCGATCCGACGACCTTGGCCATCGACGACTCCATGGCGAAGTCGGCGCTCCCGCCGTCGATGGTCCGCGCGGCCGCGTAGACCAGCGCGCGCGCCGTCTCGACGCGGATCGCCATGTCGGCCAGCATGTGGCCGACCGCCTGGAACGCCGCGATCGGCTTGCCGAACTGCTTGCGCTCCCGGGCATAGGTCACCGCCGCGTCGAGGGCACCCGCCGCCAGGCCGACCCCCTGGGCGCCGACCGCCACCCGGGCCCGTTCGAGCGTCTTGATGGTCAGGATGAACCCTGCCCCCTCGCGGCCGAGCCGGTGCCCGGCCGGGACGCGGACGTTGTCGAAGATCACCTCGCGCGTCGACGAGGCGCGGATCCCGAGCTTGTCCTCGCGTTTGCCGAACGAGACGCCGGGGCGATCGGCCTCGACCAGGAACGCCGTCGCGCCCCGGGCGCCCCTGGCCGGGTCGGTCATCGCGATGACGGTGTAGAACTCCGCCTCGCCGCCGTTGGTGATCCACTGCTTGGTGCCATCGAGGACGTACTCGTCGCCGTCCTTCCGAGCCCGCGTCCGCATCGAGAACGCGTCGGAGCCCGCCTCGGACTCGGTGAGGCAGAACGCGGCGATCCACTCGCCGCTCGCCACCCGCGGCAGGACGAGCCGCTTGACCTCGTCGCTTCCGCCCAGGAGCACCGGGAGCGTTCCGAGAGCGATCGCCCCGTACGACGTCGAGACGCCGAGACATCCCCGCGACAGCTCCTCGGTGACCAGGCAGAGGTCCATCATCCCGCCGCCCAGCCCCTCGTATTCCTCGGGGATGTAGACCGCGGTCAGACCTGCCTGCGCGATCGTGCGCAGGATGTCCCGCGGGAACACCTCGTCGTGATCGAGCTTCGCCCTGGCCGGGACGATCTCCTTGTCGGTGATCTCGCGGGCGAGCTTGACGATCTCCTTTTGCGTGTCGCTGAGCTGATGCTCCATCACCTCTCCCATCCCGGGCCGACGGACCCGGGCTCCGCGATTCCGTGGGCTGCGAGTGGTCGGACGCCCGTGTCTACCAGCGGACCAGCGACGCGGCCCAGGTGAGGCCGCCACCGAAGGCGGCCATCAGCAGCAGGTCGCCGCGTTGGAGCCTGCCGCGGTCGATGGCCTCCCGGAGCGCGAGCGGGATCGACGCCGATGAGGTGTTGCCGAAGCGTTCGAGGTTCATGTAGACCTGCTCGTCCTTGAGGCCGAGACGCTCCCCGACCGCGGAGACGATCCGCTGGTTGGCCTGGTGCGGCACGAACAGCTTGACCTCCTCGATGGGCGTGCCGTCGAGGACCTCAAGGCACACCTCGGTGAGCGAGCGGACCGCGACCTTGAACGTCTCGTTGCCGCGCATCTTGATGAACGGCAGCTTGGCGTCGATGTGCTCCTTGACGTTGGGGGGGAAGCGGCTGCCGCCGCCGGGCATCTGGATGAAGTCGGCGAACGTCCCGTCCGAGTGCCAGGCGCTGCGCAGGATCCCCTCACCCGCCGGGGCGGCCTGGAGCACCGCCGCGCCGGCCCCGTCGCCGAACAGGATGCAGGTCGAGCGGTCGGTGTAGTCGGTGTAGCGGGAGAGCGTCTCCGCGCCGATCACCATGGCCGTCGACACGTCTCCGGTCACGATGAACTGGCGGGCGACGCGCAGGGCATAGAGGAAACCCGAGCAGGCGGCGGAGAGATCGAAGCATGTCGCCTTCGAGACACCCAGCCTCGGCTGGATGATGGTGGCCGTGGCCGGGATCGGCTGTTCCGGAGTGGCGGTCGCCAGGATCACCAGCTCGACCTCCTCCGGCGCGACTCCGGCGTCCTCCATCGCCCGCTTGCCGGCTTCGACGGCGATGGTGGCGACGCTCTCGTCCGGCCCGACGACGTGACGCTCGCGGATCCCGGTACGGGCGAGGATCCACTCGTCGGTCGTCTCCACCATCCGCTCGAAGTCCGCGTTGGTCAGCACGCGCGACGGCACCGCGGTCCCGAGACCGACGATCCGTGCGCTGCGTCCGTTCGGTTCTTCCACGCTACACCCCCCCAAGGCCCGGTCGGGCCTGCAACTGGGCGATCTTCTCCTCGATGTGGCGGATCACGCCGCGGGTCGCGTACGAGTTCGCGGAACGCAGCGCGTTCCGGATCGCCTTCGGGCTCGAGCGGCCGTGCCCGACCAGGCACGCGCCCTTGACGCCGAGCAGCGGCGCGCCGCCGTACTCGGCGTAGTCGCCCTTGCGCCGCAGGACGGTCAGGGCACCCTTGGCGAGGAGGAGCCCGACCGCCGAGGCGGCCGAGTTCTTCGCCTCCCGGCGCAGCAGCGCGTAGATCATCTCGGCGAGGCCCTCGGAGGCCTTGAGCACGACGTTGCCGACGAACCCGTCGCAGACCACGACGTCGACGGTGCCGGCGTAGACGTCGCGCCCCTCGACGTTGCCGACGAAGTTGAGGCCGGCGTCGGAGAGCAGCCGGTACGTCTCGACCGTGAGGTGGTTGCCCTTGCCCTCCTCCTCGCCGATCGACAGCAGGCCGACACGCGGGTTGGCGACGCCGAGCACGGCCTGCGAGTAGAAGTGCCCCATCACAGCGAACTGCATGAGGTGGTGCGGCTTGCAGTCGACGTTGGCGCCCACGTCGAGGAGCAGCGTCTGCCGGTCCAGGCCGGGAGTCGGCGTGGCCAGGGCCGGGCGCTCGACACCCTCGATCGTGCCCATGATGAGCTTGGCGGCCACCATCGCGGCGCCGCTGTTCCCTGCCGTGACGAACGCGGATGCCTGGCCGTCGCGCACCAGCCGAGCCGCGACCGCCATCGACGAGTCGCGCTTGTGGCGGGCCGGTGCGATCGGCGGGTCGTCCATCGCCACCACGTCCGGCGCATCGACGATCTGCATCCCTCGCGCCGACGAGCCGTACTTCGCGAGCTCCCTGCGCAGCACCGCCTCGCGCCCGACGAGGAGCACGTTCAGGCCGTGCTGTCGGACTGCCTCTACCGCACCCTGGACGGTGGCCGCAGGGGCGTGGTCACCACCCATCGCATCCAGGGCGATCGGGCCGAACGCACCTCTGGCCATGGCCAGGCCCGGTTGCTAGGAGATCTCCTCCACGTTGAGGACCTGGCGTCCCTCGTACATGCCGCAATGCGGGCACACGCGGTGGGGCGTCTTGGGCTGGAAGCAGTTCGGGCACGTCGAGAGTGCCGGCTGCGCCAGGTGGTCATGGGCCCGCCGGCGATCGCGGCGTGCCTTCGAGTGGCGGCTTTTCGGATTCGGCATCGAGAACCTCCGGACAACCTACGAACGAGGACGCCAATCGAGCAGCGGCGCCCAGCGCCCGTCCTTTTCGACCCTGCACGCGCAGGGAAAACGGTTGAGATCCGCGCCGCAGCGCGGGCACAGGCCACGGCATTCCTCGGAGCACAGCGCCTTCATCGGCACGGCGAGCACGAACTGCTCGACGGCCAGTTCCACGAGATCGAGCTCCGGCTCGTCGTAGAACCGCACCTCCAGCTCGTCCCGGTCGAGGCGGACCTCCTCCTCGCGCGGGACCCCCGCGGCGTGCAGGAGGCTGAGCTCGAACGTCTCCGAGAATGTGAAGGGGAACTCGGTCAGGCAGCGCACGCACCGGAGCCGGGCGGCGCCGCGCGCAGCCCCGCGGACCGTGAAGCCGCGCTCCGACTTCTCCGCGGTGCCTTCGAGCTCGACCGCGTCCGCCGACACGACGTCCTCGCCGCCGGTTTCGGCGGGCAGATCGAGCCGCTCGTGGAATTCGAGCGGTTCGGTGTCGGCGCGGGTGAGGTCGATCCTGAGCACACGCCCCCCAAGGGGAGCGAGAAGAATAGCAACTGCACGGGCTTGCGTCAACGCGCGAGGACGCGGGACAACGCCAGGGCGACGGGGTGCGGGCTGCCCATGGCACGAACTGCGGCACCGATCCCCGCCACGTTCGCGGCGGCCCACAGCGAGGCGCCGACGAGCGGGATCATGCCGATCACTGCGAGGAGCAACAGCGCCAGAGCCGTCCTGGGCAGTTCCGCCCGCATTGACAGGGGCAGAACCGGCGCCATCCGTCGTCCGAGCCACCACGACAAGCCGACGATCCCGACCACTTTGAGAGCGAGCAACCCGGCGACGCCCAGCAGCGCCAGGAGGATGCCGATCGGACCGCCGGCGGCGGCAAGGAGGAGCACCATCACCGCCAGCCACACCGCCAGGCCGAGCACGCCCACCGTGACGGTGACCCACGGGCGGTCCCCGACGGGGGCCGCGGCACGGCGCACCAGGCCGGGCGCGAGCAACGTCAGCAGGCTGCCGAGCACCAGCCAGCCGCCGACCCTGAGGAGTGCGAGCCCCCATGCCGCAGAGCCCGAGGGAGCGCGCGAGCCGGCCCAGCCCAACGGCGCGAACTCCACCGTTCGGCCCGACACCACACCTGGTCCTTCGATGGCGCCGCCCAGCGCGATGACATCGCCGCGCACCTCGGCGCCCGGGAGCAACTCGACGTCGCCGGCCACGGCGACCACGTCGCCATCGACCACGGACGACACCCGCACCTGCGCGGCCAGGCTGACGACCGTGCCGGCCGTCGGTACCTCGACCAGCACGTCGGCCCCGAGCCGCGGCGCCGGAGCGCCGGCCAGGACGCCGGCGAGCAGCAGGGCGATCACTCGCGACCTCCGGCCCCCGGTTGGACCAGCGCCCGCAGCGCCCAACCGCCGCCGAGAGCCGTCACGGCGGCCCACAGTACGAGCCACAAGCCCTCGGCCGCGAGCGTCGCCCGCACCGCCTCGGAGCTTGCCCTGGCCGCCACCACCGCATCGAGCACCGACGAGCCCAGCCAGGTCAAGAAGCCCCCGGCGACGCCCGGCAGCTCGGCCACGGCGCCCGGCGCGGGAACGCCGCCCAGCAGGGCGAATCCGGTCCCGACCAGACCGACGCCGGCCGCGAGCGGCAGCCAGGTCGCGATTCGACGGCGTTGCCAGGGCGCGGGGGGCAGTGCCGCGACGATGCGACGCACGGCCGCCTCGTCGGGCTCTCTCGCCGGAACCCGGGCGAAGGTCGCCAGGAGCGCCGCGTGGGCACGGCACGCCGGGCAGGCATCGAGGTGCGCGCTCGCATCGTGGCTCAGCACACTCTCGCCTTCGAGCGCCTGGCGCACCAGCCGGCATGTCGCGTCGATCACGTCGCACCCCCGTTCACGTGCTAACCCTTCGCCCCGACGCCCGCCAAGAAGGGCTCCAGGGTCTCCCGTAATACGCTGTGCGCGCGGAAAAGTTTGTTCTTCACCGTCCCGAGTGGCAGGTTCTTGAGCTCGGCGATCTCGTTGTAGGACAGTCCGACCAGGTGACGCAGGACCACGAGCTCGCGGTACGACGGCTGCAGCCGGTCGATCTCGCGCGACAGTGCCCTGGCCAGCTCCCGGTTCGCCAGGTCCCCCGCCGGATCCCTCCGGTCGTCGGCGGGATCGAGCCGGATCTCGTCGCCCTCGTCGTCCTCTCCGAGCGACAGCGAGATCAGGGGCTGCCGCCTCCGCCGCAGGTGGTCGATGGCCAGGTTGTGGGCGATGCGGAAGAGCCACGTCGAGAAGCGGAAGCGCGGGTTGTACTGATCGAGGTTGCACCACACCCGGACGAACGCCTCCTGGACCAGGTCCCTGGCGTCCTCGGCCGAACCGATGATCTGGGCGACGTAGACTCCGAGCTTGGCCTCGTATCGCCGGACCAGGGTCGCGAACGCGCCCTCGTCGCCGGCCAGGACCCGCTTCAGAACCTCCGCGTCGTCCTCGGGCATGCCGCGCAGTGTACCGCACGGCCCCCGACCGCTTGTGAAAACATATTGCAAAGTCTCCGCAGAGGTGTAGAATCCCCTCGCTTGGGGGAAGACCGGTGGTGTCCGACCGGCTCCCACCCGCAACTCCGAGCCAAACGACCCACCGAGAGTGGGTCTGGAGGAGACAAGACCCATGGCAGAGCTCAACGCGTTCGATATGGCGCAGCGTCAGTTCGACGAGGTCGCCGATCAACTCAACCTGGAAGCCGGCGTTCGCGCGGTCCTGCGCTGGCCGCTGCGCGAGTTCCACTTCCGCATCCCGGTGCGGATGGACGACGGCAGCCTCAAGGTGTTCGACGGCTTCCGCGTCCAGCACAACGATGCCCGCGGTCCGGCCAAGGGCGGCATCCGCTTCGCCGGCAACGAGACCATCGACACCGTGCGGGCGCTCGCCACCTGGATGACGTGGAAGTGCGCCGTGGCCGACATCCCGCTCGGCGGCGGCAAGGGCGGCGTGATCGTCGACCCCTCGACGCTCTCCGTCCCCGAGAAGGAGCGCCTGTGCCGCGGCTGGGTGGACCAGATGTGGAAGAACATCGGTCCGCGCGCCGACGTCCCCGCTCCCGATGTAGGCACCACCCCGCAGATGATGGGCTGGATGATGGACGAGTACTCCAAGCTCTCCGGCGCCTTCACGCCAGGCGTCATCACCGGCAAGCCGCTCGGCGGCGGCGGCTCCCTCGGCCGCACCGAGGCCACCGGCTACGGCGTCATCTACACCGTCCGCGAGGCGATGAAGGTCCTGAAGATCAAGTCCAAGGGTGCCCGGGCTGCCATCCACGGCTTCGGCAACGTCGGTCAGTACGCCGCCATCGGTTTCATCGAGATGCTCGGCGGCAAGGTCGTCTGCGTCGGCTGCTGGGACCGCCACGACCGCAAGGCCTACACCTACTCGAAGGAGAGCGGCGTCGACCCGAAGTTCCTCATGTCGATCACCGACGAGTACGGCACCATCGACAAGGCCAAGGCGAAGAAGGCCGGCTACGTGCTCGAGGACGCCAACGCCTGGATCGCCAAGGACGTCGACGTGCTGATCCCGGCCGCCATCGAGGGCGTGCTCACCGGCGAGACCGTCAAGAAGATCCACAAGAACGTGAAGATCGTCGCCGAGGGTGCGAACGGCCCGACCACCCCCGAGGCCGACGCCGTCCTGAAGAAGCGCGGCATCTTCAACATCCCGGACTTCCTGTGCAACGCCGGCGGCGTGACTTGCTCGTACTTCGAGAGCGTGCAGAACGACATGAACTTCTACTGGTCGAAGGACGAGGTCCTGACCAAGCTCGACCAGAAGATGACCGCCGCCTTCCACGGCGTGCTCGAGATGTCCAAGACCAAGAAGGTCTACATGCGCAACGCCGCCTACATGGTGGCCATCGACCGCGTCAACAAGGCGATGAAGCTGCGCGGCTGGGTGTAGAAAGATCGGGGTCCGTTTCCCCGCACCATCAGACGAATCCCAGGCGGGAGGGCGACCTCCCGCCTTTCCTTTCTACTTTCCTGGACCTTCCGTGACGTCCCCTGTCCCCCGTCCCCGGTCCCCTCGTCCCTCCACCACGGGCGTGGGCGGGGTACGACCGTCGAGGATCGCGAGGCAGTTGTCCACGGCGAGGTCGGCCATCGCGCACCGCGTCTCCCAGGTGGCCGAGCCGAGGTGGGGCAGCAGCACGACGTCGGGGCGCTCCAGCAGGGCGGGGTGGACGGCCGGCTCGCGTTGGTAGACGTCGAGGCCCGCGCCGCCCAGGTGCCCCTCGGCGAGCACCTCCGCGAGCCCGGCCTCGTCGAGCACCTCGCCCCTGCTGGTGTTGACGACGAACGCGCCGCGTGGCAGCAGGCGCAGCCGCCGTGCGTCGACGAGGTGGTGCGTCTCGGCGGTCAGCGGGGTGTGCAGGCTCAGGACGTCGGCTCGCGGCAGCAGATCGTCGAGCCGCGGGACGAACTCGGCGTCGCGGCCGCCGTCCGGGACCGGCGATCGGTCGGTGTACGCGACCCGCATGCCGGACGCCAACGCCCGGCGGGCGACCGCCCGGCCGATCCGTCCCATGCCGACGATGCCCAGGGTCTTGCCCTGCACGCCGGTGCCCAGCATGAAATCGGGTCGCCAGCCGGCGAAGGCGCCGCGCCGCATCACGGCGTCCCCCTCGACGAACCGCCGGGTGACGGCGAGGACGAGCCCCCAGGCGACGTCGGCCGTCGCCTCCGTGAGCACGTCCGGCGTGTTGGTCACCCACACCCCCGCCGCGCGTGCCGCGTCGAGGTCGATGTTGTTGACCCCGACGCCGACGTTGGCCACCACGCGGAGCCCGCGGCAGGCCGCGAAGACACCCGCGTCGACCTGGTTCGACACCAGCGGGACGAGGGCCTCCGCGCCGGCCACGAAGTCGGCCAGCGCCGCACCGCCCACCGAGGCGCCGTCCGGGTGGACGCGGACATCGTGTCGCGCCGAGAGCCTCGCGATCCCACCGCCCGGGATCGGGTACGTCACCGCCACCTGCGCCAAGACCCACCCCCTCCCGCCGTGCATCGCCCTCGGGTGCCGCGACGCGGCTAGAATGGTCCGGAGAATGGTAGCAATCTCCGCGACTTGAACGACCGCAGGCCGGCGCCGCGGCGGAATAGGTTCGGCGCGGGCCCAGTTGACTCGCGGTGACCGTCGCCCTGACCGATCGCGCCGCGGCTCCCCCCGGCCGAGTTCAGAGCGCCCGAGCACCAGGGAGGCAGGCGTGACCGACAGCACCCCGACGCAGCTCACCGTGGCCGGCGCGACCGTGCCTCACCTCTCCGACGTGCTCACCCCGGAGGCGGCGGCGTTCGTCGCGGCGCTCCACCGCCGGTTCGACCCCAGGCGCCGAGAGCTGCTCCAACGCCGCGCGGACCGGCAGCTCGCCCTCGACTCCGGTGTCAGACCGAACTTCCCGGCCGGGCCCGCCGCGGGCCGGGAGGCCGACTGGCAGGTCGCGCCCACGCCCGCCGACCTGCTCGAGCGCCGCGTCGAGATCACCGGTCCCGTCGAGGCCAAGATGATGATCAACGCGTTCAACTCGGGGGCGAGCGTGTTCATGGCCGACTTCGAGGACGCCAACTCGCCGACCTGGGCGAACGTCGTCGCCGGCCAGGCCAACCTCAAGGCCGCGGTCCGTCGCACCCTGGCGTTCGACTCGCCCGACGGCAAGGCGTACCGCCTCAACGACACGATCGCCGTGCTCATGGTCCGGCCGCGCGGCTGGCACCTCGTGGAGCGCCACGTGCTCGTCGACGGCGAGCCGATCTCGGCCAGCCTGTTCGACTTCGGGTTGTTCTTCTTCCACAACGCCAAGGAGCTCATCGCCCGCGGCTCCGGCCCCTACTTCTACCTGCCCAAGCTCGAGAGCCACCTCGAGGCCCGGCTGTGGAACGACGTCTTCGTCGCCGCCCAGGAGTCGCTCGACATCCCGCGCGGCACCGTCCGGGCCACCGTGCTGATCGAGAACATCCTGGCCGCGTTCGAGATGGACGAGATCCTCCACGAGCTCCGCGAGCACTCCGCAGGACTCAACGCCGGGCGCTGGGACTACCTCTTCTCGATCATCCGGAAGTTCCGCTCGACCGACCTCGTCCTGCCCGACCGCGGCCAGGTGACGATGACGGTCCCGTTCATGCGGGCCTACACCGAGCTGCTCGTCAAGACCTGCCACCACCGCGGCGCCCACGCGATGGGCGGCATGGCGGCGTTCATCCCGTCCCGCAAGGACGCCGAGGTCAACGAGCGCGCCCTCGCCAAGGTCCGCGAGGACAAGCTCCGCGAGTCCTCCGACGGCTTCGACGGCACCTGGGTCGCGCACCCCGACCTGGTCGGGGTGGCGAGAGAGGTGTTCGACGCCGTCCTCGGGGCCCGGCTGAACCAGAAAGAGAGGCTGCGCGAGGAGGTCCGCGTCACGGCCGACGAGCTGCTCGACTTCCGCGTCCCAGGCGGCCAGGTCACCGAGCAGGGGGTGCGCCACAACATCAACGTCGGGCTGCAGTACCTCGACAACTGGTTGCGCGGGACCGGCGCCGCCGGGATCTACAACCTCATGGAGGACGTGGCGACGGCGGAGATCTCGCGCGCCCAGCTCTGGCAGTGGGCGCACAAGGGGGCGATCCTCGCCGACGGCCGGCGCATGGGCGTCGAGCTGTTCCGGACCCTCTTCGACGAGGAGCTCGCCCGTCTCGGCGGCCGCTCGGCGGGACGCCTCGGCGACGCCGCCGACATCATGGCCACGCTGGTCGAGAGCGCCACGTTCACCGAGTTCCTGACGCTCCTCGCGTACGACCGGCTGGACTGACCTCCGAGCCGACGATCCTCGGACGTCGCGTTCCGGACCGGCTTGGTGACGGCCGCCCACGGGCGGCCGCTACTCTTCGTGCTCCTTTGGGGCGGGGTCGGGGAGCTGCCACCCTTCGATGGCGGCGAGGATGCGCGCGAGGTCCTCCTCGAGACTGCCCGAGGACGGGGTTTCGGCGATGCGACCCAGCTCGCTGCCGCCGGCGGCCACGACGATCGTCGGGACCAGCTCGATCGTGCCGAACGGCCAGGCGGCGGGGTCGATCGCCTTGGAGCGGTCGATCGCGGTCAGCCGCGGCGCCTCGAACGGCGAGTCCGCTCCGAGCGCCGCCAGGATCTTCTCCAGGCGGGGGCCCTGCTCGCGGGAGTCGCCGCACCAGGTCCCCATCGCGACGTGCAGCTCGTAGCGGAGACGCGCCGTCCGGAGGTACGCGAGCCACTCGTCCTTCGGCACGTACGCCTCGCGCTCGTCCCGCCAGTGAGGGATCTCCCGGTCGAGCCGGCCGGCTTCGACGGCCCCGTACCAGACGGGGACGTAAACCGGGAGCGGCCCTTCTCCGGGCCGGACGCGGATGATCCGGTCACCGACGCGGAGGCGCTCGGCGACGTCGAGCCCGTTGACCACCGTGCCGATCACCGGGTAGCGGCCAGTCAGGTGCGGCTGCGCCGTCAGGGTGACGAAGAACTGCGAGCCGGCGGTGTCCGGGCCCGAGTGGGCGAGCCCGACGGCGCCCGCCTCGTAGGGCGAGAGCGACAGCTCGTCGCGCAGCGTGAACCCCGGGCCGCCCCAGCCGTCGCCGCGCGGGTCGCCTCCCTGGGTCACGAAGTCGGGCACCACCCGGTGGAACGTCAGGCCGTCGAAGAACTTCTTCTCCGCCAACTCGCTCACGCGGAAGCAGGTCAACGGCGCGTGGACGGTGTCCAGCCTGAGCTGGATCGTGCCGCGCCAGGTGACGACCTCGAGCCAGCGCTCGCGGGCCGCCCACGCGACCACGCCACGGTAGAACTCGAGATCCTTGCCGGTGGCCACCTCGGGGAGCGGGCTCCGCACGCCGTGGCGGGCGAGCGCGGCCCACGCCGACCGCGCCACCACCGGGTCCTTGCTCACCTTGAGCCCATGCAGGGTGCGGGCGACCGCTGGCGAGAGGGTCTTCCCGGCCGACAGTGCATCGATGAGCGCCACGGCGGCGTCCGGGACCGCCGCCCCGCCCTCCCTGTCCAGCGCCTCGGCGAGCGCCTGCGGGGCGAGGGCGGCGCCAGGGACACCGTTCCCGGCGGCGCGACCGAGCGCCTCGACGGCGGCGGCCCGGACCGCGGGATCCCCATCGCCGAGCCGCCCCTTGAGGACGTCGGCGACCGCGGCGTCCGCCGATTCGCCGAGCCTCTCGACCGCTGCGAGCCGCACGGCGGCGCTCGGGTCGGCGAGGAGCGCGACGAGCCGCGAAACGCCGCCGGGCAGCAGCGCAACCGCCCGCACGCCGGCCACTCGAGTCTCGTCGCTGTCCCCGCCGAGCCGGCTCTCGACGAGCGCGCCCGCCTCGGGCGCGCCCGAGCGGGCCAGCGCCTCGAGCGCCTCGCCGCTCACCCAGCGCTCGCCGGCGCCGACCACGGCGAGGAGGTCCTCGCGGCAGCAGCGCGCGGCCCCCGCCAGGCGCACCGCGGCCACACGGCGGTGGACCGTGCGGGGGTCGGCGTCACGGAGCAACGGCGCGAGCACCGCGTCCAGCGACGGCGGGCCAGGATCGTTCCTCCGCGCCTCGGTCAGCGGCGCGAGGGCGAGCAGGGCGGCGATGCGCACGCGCTCGTCGGCGTCCCGGATCCCGGCGAGGCCCGCGTCCCAGCCTTCGGCGAACGCCCCGCGCCTGATCCCGTCGAGGGCGACGAGGCGCACCGTCGGCTCGGCATCCCGCGTCGCGCGCACCAGTCCCTGGGCCGCGTCCTTGTTGCCGGACCGGCTTAGCGACCAGGCCGCCGCGAGCCGCACCCGCGGCTCGCCGTCCGCGAGCGCGGCCGTCGCGACCGCGGCCCATCGTGCGCCCTTCGTCCGCCACAGCTCCTGGAGGATCGCCCCCTTGACGCCCGGATCGGGTTCGTCGCGGAGGCGGCGGAGCAGCACGTCCTCGCTGGCGGCGAGGCCCGAGGCACCGAGCCCCCACGCCGCCGCCGCGCGGACCTGGGCGACCGGGTCGTCGAGGAGCCGCCGGAGGAGGGCTTCGATCTTCTTGAGCGCCTTGGCGTCGTCCACGCCGGGAGCCCGGCCGAGGAGTCGTCCGGCGCCCTCGGCCGCCGCCGCGCGCACCGCCGGGTCGCGGTCCGTGCCGAGGCGGGCGAGCAGGAGGGCCGCGCGGGGGTCCGCAGTGGCCGCCACGGCGCGGACGGTGCGGGCCCGGACAACGGGGCTCTCATGGGCGGCGAGCGCGTCGAGTGCCGGAGCGTCGAGTCGCCGCGCATCCTCGAGCGCGAGCAGCCGCGCCACTGCGTCGTCGGGGTTGGCCGGCGTCTGGGCGGCCGCGAGCGTCGCGGCCGCGGCGACGATCAGCAGGGCAACGTGGGTCGGCCTCATCCCTTGCGCTCCTTCTCCCGCTCGTCGGCCATCGCCTTGTTGAAGCAGGCGTAGCAGATCGGTCCCTTGTCGGTGTCCATCTTCTTGTGCTCGAGGAGCGGACCGAGGTCGCGGCCACAGGAGAAGCAGTGCCGGCCGTCCGCGATCGGCAGTCTCATCGCGTGCCTCCCGGGCGCGTCACGCGCCGTGGATCAGGCGGTCGCCGAGGATCGGCGGCAGCCCGGCGGCGAGGATACGCCGCCTCGAGGACTCGACGTCGTAGGGTACCCGGTACAGCGTGAACCGCCCGACGGCTGAGTCGTACATGCCGTAGGCCGCCCGCGGGTCGCGGTCGCGGGGCTGACCCACCGAGCCTGGGTTGATCATGTAGCGCCTCGAGGGGTCGAGGTCGATGACCACCCGGCTGCCGCGCAGCAGCACGCCGACGATGCTCTCGCGGCCGCCGGCGGCGTGGTACTCGAACATGCACGGGATGTGCGAGTGGCCGAAGAACGTCACGCGGGCGGAGGAGGCCGAGAACGCCTCCTTGGCCTCGACCTCGGTGAACAGGTACTCGTCCTCGTCGATCGGCGAGCCGTGGCAGATGGCCAGGCCCTCCTCGACGTCCCGCGGCCCGATCGGGACGCCCTCGAGGAAGCGCCGGTTCGGCTGGGTGAGCATCTGCTCGCTCCAGGCCGCCGCCCGGCGGGCGTGGGAGTTGAAGAACACCGCGCCCTGGCCGGGGTCCAGCACGACCCGGTCGTGGTTCCCCCGCACCGCGATCATCGTGCCGCCGAGGTCGCGCATCCTCTCGACCACCTGGTTGGGCGCGGCTCCGTAGCCGACCGCGTCGCCGAGGAAGAGCACGGCGTCGCGCCGCTTCCTGGCCGCATGGGCCAGCACGGCGCGGAGCGCCTCGAGGTTGCCGTGGATGTCCGACAGGACCAGGTATTTCAACCGAGCTCCCCCAGCAACAACGCGATGCGTCCTGCGATCGCTTCCGGGTCCTCGCTCTCTTGCGGCCGCACGTGGAAATTCGCCTGACGGTAGTGCTGCAGGCGGCTTCTGTACAGATCATACGCGTTTTCGGGCGTGGAGAACAACGGTCGGTCCTCGCGCTTCCCGGGTAGCCGGCGCAGCACCTCCTGCCACGGCGGGTCGAGGAAGATCGAGACGCCGAGGTGCGCGATGAGCACCCGGTTGGCCTCGACGGTGAACGTCCCGCCGCCGGTCGCCACCACGGCGTCCTCGAACCGCCCGCACGCCTCGAGCTGGCGGGATTCCTCGGCCCGGAACGCGCCCTCGCCGAGGCGCCGGAAGATCTCCGGGACCGTCATCGAGAGGCCGGCCGCGATGCGCTCGTCGAGGTCCACGAAGAGCGCACCGGTCCGCTGCGCCAACGCGCGGCCCGTCGTGCTCTTGCCTGCGCCCATGAAGCCGATGAGGAAGACCCGCATCTCGGGCTCCCGGCGCTTCAGTCGCGCTGGGCGAAGCGTTCCATGAACTGCGTCGACAGGCGCCCCTCGACGAAGTCGGGGTCCTCGATGATGCGCTGGTGCAGCGGGATCGAGGTCTTGACGCCGCCGACGACGAGCATCGACAGGGCGCGTCCAGCCCGCCGGATCGCCTCCCGGCGGTCGCGGCCGGACACGATCAGCTTCGCGAGCAGCGAGTCGTAGTACGGCGGGACGCGGTACCCCTTGGTGATGTGGGTGTCGATCCGCACCCCGGGACCGACCGGGTAGCACAGCTCCGTGATGGTCCCGGGCGAGGGTGCGAAGGTAACGGGGTCCTCCGCGTTGATGCGGAACTCGATGGCGTGGCCGGTGATCTTCGGCCGCCGGCGGAACGACAGCGGCTGCCCGCCCGCCACCTGCAACTGCTCGAGCACCAGGTCGATGCCGGTGACCGCCTCGGTGACCGGGTGCTCGACCTGGATGCGGGTGTTCATCTCCATGAAGTAGAACTCGCCGCCGTCGTAGAGGAACTCCACGGTGCCGGCACTGACGTAGCCGACCGCTTCGGCGCACTTCTGCGCCGCCTCGCACATTCGGCCGCGCAGCTCCTCGTCGACGACCGGCGACGGGGCCTCCTCGATGAGCTTCTGGTGGCGCCGTTGGATCGAGCACTCGCGCTCGCCGAGCGCGACCACCCGGCCGTGGGTGTCGGCCATCACCTGCACCTCGATGTGGCGCGGCGAGGTCAGGTACTTCTCGAGGTAGACGTCGGCCACCCCGAACGCCCGCTCCGCCTCGTGGCGCGCGGTGTCGAAGGCGTGGCGCAGCTCGCGAGCGTCGGAGGCGACCCGCATCCCCTTCCCGCCGCCGCCTGCGGAGGCCTTGAGGATCACCGGGAAGCCGATGCTCTCGGCCAGCTCGACCGCCTTCTCGCGGGAGGTGAGCGGCTCGGCCGAGCCGGGCAGGATCGGCACCTCGTGGGCGGCCACGGTGCGCCGCGCCGTCGCCTTGTCGCCCATCAAGCGGATCGCCTCCGGGGGCGGGCCGATCCAGGTCAGCCCGCACTCGCCGACGACCTCGGCGAAGTGCGCGTTCTCGGCGAGGAACCCGTAGCCGGGGTGGACGGCGTCGGCGCCGGTGATCTCCGCCGCGGCGATCACCGCGGTGATGTTCAGGTAGCTGACGTTGGCGTAGGCGGGCCCGATGCACACCGTCTCGTCGGCCATGCGGACGTGCAGCGAGTCCCGGTCGGCCTCGGAGTGAACCGCCACCGTCGCGAGGCCGGCCTCCCGGCACGCCGCGATGATGCGCAGGGCGATCTCCCCGCGGTTGGCGATGAGGACCTTTGAAATCATTGGATGCGGGGGGCCGGTCGCCCCCCTCCCTCGCCTCCGCGACCTTGCCCCCCGGGCCCCCCTCGCGTCGCCGGCAAAGCCGGACGACGCTCGGCACTCGCCCCCTCCCAACCCGGAGAGGTATGGGGCCTGCGAATGGGTTCCGTCATCGGTCGCCCGGCGCTCACGACGCGCGGATGGCGAATAGACGCTCGCCGAACTCGACGGGCTGCGCGTTCTCCGGGTAGATCCGGACGACGGTGCCGGAGGCGTCCGACTCGATCTCGTTCATCAGCTTCATCGCCTCGACGATGCAGAGCACCTGGCCCTTGTGGACCACGTCGCCGACCTTGACGTAGGGGTCCGCGTCGGGGTTCGGCGCGCGGTAGAACGTCCCGACGATCGGCGAGGTGACGAACGACAGGCCGTCCTCCTCGGCACTCCCGGGACCGGTGGCGGCCAGCGCCGCGAGCGGCAGGGCCACCGCCGGCATCTGGGACGCGGCCACCGCAACCTGCGGCGACAGCAACGGGGCCGTCGCGATCGCGGCCTGGGTGACGGTGACCTGCACCCCGTCGACCCGGACCCGCATGCCGTCCCGCTCGACCTCGACGCCGCCGACACGGGTGTCGGCGACGACACGGATCAATTCACACAGCTCCTCGAAGGTAAGCATCACGTGTCCTAGCCCTCTAGACGAACTCTTGGCGGAGCCGGGCAGCCGCCAGGCGGCTGGCGAAGCGGGCCTTGCCAGTGTTGCCGTTTCGCTCGACCACGGTCATCAGGAAGTACTCCTCGGTGATGGTAGTGACCAAGACCAGCCGTTTGTTCCCGGCCACGGCGAGCTGTTCGAGCTCGCCGAGTTGCAGCTCGCGGTTGGCGGAGGCGATGTCCCGCAGGAACGTCGAGTACTCCGCGATGATGTCCTCGATCTCGCGCGGGTTGCGGCCCCAGCTCTCGACCGGGATTCCGTCGCGGTCGGCAATCGCCGTCGCGACCACACCGTCGCACCCACGCACGGTGGCGACCACCTCGCCGAAGTTCATGCCTGTGCCCGATCCCGGCCCAGTGTAAGGCACGCGAGGAAGCGCTGCAACGCCGCGATCTTACGCTCGCGCACCGACAGCGGGGGCAGCGGCTCGTCCAGCGGCTCGAGCATATCGCGGACCAGCTCGAGCAGGTCCGCCGCCTCCTGGTTGTCGGGGTCCGCCCGCTTGAGCCGCTCGAGCACCTCGACCGCCTTCGGCAACTGCTGCTGCTGGATGTACAGCCGGGCCAGCGTCATGGTCGCCGGCGGTTGGGCCGCGGCCGCCTCCGGGTGGGCCTCGGGCACCTCGACTGCGACAGGCTGGTGCCATGGCGCGGGCGCGGCATCGGGAGGCTCGACCGGTAGCTCCGTCACCACGGCGGGCGTGACGGCCTCGCCGGCGAACGGCGGCTCGACGATCGCCTCGGGCTCGGGCGCCTCCGCCGGAGCGGCGACGACCGCCGCGGGCTCGAAGGCCTCCCCGACCGTCTCGGGCGGCGCAACCTCGGCCGGCACGAGGGCCGGGAGCTCGGCCGCCTGCTCGACCGCGAACGGCTCCGCAGGCCCCGGGGCCGGAGCGGGCTCGGCGAGCGGCGGACCGAAGCCGAACACGTCGTCGAGCCCGGCGGCCAGGCTGACGCCGTGGTCGGTGAACTCGAACGGGTCGGCGGAGGGCGGTCCGAGGGGCGTCTCGACGACGAACGGCTCCGGCGGTGCGACCGCGACGGGCTCGGCTGCCGGCTCCGGCCAGGCCGGCGCACCGGCCGGCAGGGCCTGCACCGCGACGACGGGCTCCGCGACCGGCTCGGGCGGTACCTCGGCGATGGCATAGGACTCGACGGCGAAGGCGTCGGGGACCGGTTCGGGTTGCGCGGGGGCCGTCGGCGGCATCTCAGCCTCGAGGACCGGGAGGGGTGCCGCGACCGCCGCCAGCGGGGCGGCCGCAGGCGGCTCGACGAGGGCTCGGGGCGGGCCGACCGGGGGTGCCGTCTCCGAGGCCAGGGCGTCAACCGAGGCCTGCAGGAGGTCGTCGCCCGGCACCAGGTCGAGCGCGTGCTGCATGGCGTCGAGCGCGGCCAGGCGCTGCCCCTGCATGAGCCTCGCTTCGCCGAGCAGTCGCCACGACACGGGGTTCGACACGTCGAGGTCGAGCGCCTTCCTGAGCACGTCGGCGGCCAGCTCCACCTCACCGGTCTCGATGCGGGCCCGCCCGAGGGCGACCCACGCCGCGACGTAGCGCGGGTGGTGGACCAGGCCGGCGGTCAGGACGGAGGCCGCCTCGCCGGCGCGACCGTCGCGGCGCAGTAGCTCACCCAACTGGTAGAACTGCCGCGACGTGGGGTTCGCCGCCAACTCCCGCTGCAGCTCGACGATACGATCGGCCATGTCGAAACTGATTGTAGCCTAGACAGCCGTCCCGCCGAAACTGCGTGGTCCGTGTCCCGTGGCCCGTGGTGCCGGCAACGCTTCTGTGGAGCGCGCCCCCCGGGCGTGCTCACGGGAAGACGAGCACGCGCGGGAGCGCGTGCTCCACAGCAGAACTCTCATGCCGGCTCTTCCTCAGTGGCAGAGCTGTTGGGGCCGGAGCTCCGCCGCCAACGTCTTCGGACGCGCGGTCACGCTTCGTGTCGTCGCGCTCGATCAACAGCGCGCGCAGGAGCGCGCGCCCCACCAGCCCTGCGGCATCCGTCTTCTGTAGCGGCCGGCCGCCGGCCGGCCGTCGTCGGACCTGCACGCGCAACGGTCACGAGACCGGCCGCCCACGGGCGGCCGCTACATGCCCTGCCGGGGACGACTCACGCGTGCGTGCGCTGCTCGAGGCGCTCCAGCCGTCCGACGACGTCCGCCAGCGCACCCTCGAGGCGAGTCACGCGGCCTTCGAGCTCGGCGTAGGACAGCTTCAGCATCGCTCGCAGCTCGGTGAATTCATGACGAGTCTCCGCCCGGAATTCGCGAACGTCCACCTTGACGGCGTGCACTTCGTCGGCCAGGAGGACATGGCCCTCGGCGACCAGCCTGATCTGCGCCGTCAGACCCTCGGCGACCACGTCGAAGTGCCGCTTCGTCTCGGCCGTTGCCTGCTCGAAGTAGCTCTTCGTCTCCGCCGTCGCCGACTCGAAGTGCCGCTGGATCTCGTCCATCTCGTCGCGGGTCATGCCGTCGCCTCCGCGGTACCGGAGGCAGCATCGTAGCGCGACGCGGCGGGCAGAGAAAGGGCCGCGGGAGAACCCGCGGCCCGGAGACTTCGGAGGTGCCTTGCTTCTAGATATACGTAAAACCTGCCGGTAGCGTTCCTGTCCCGCCAGTGGTCGTCACCGAGACGGTTACCGCGCCTGCGACTCCCGGCGGCGTGCTGCAGGTGATCGTCGTGGGGTTGACCACGACCACACCCGTCGCCGGGTTACCGCCGAACGTCACGGTGGCCCCGGTCACGAAGTTCGTACCGTTGACAGTTACGAGCTCGCCACCCGCGGCCACTCCGGTGGGCGGAACCACCCCGGTCACCGTCGGCGCCGGCGGGTTGACGGTGAAGAGCGGGGAGATTGCCGTGATCGCGCAGACACCCGATCCGACCTGCGCAATGATGTTCGCCCCGGCGGATGCCGTGGTCGGGGTGACCATCACGGGCCACGGGCTCGTCCAGCCGATCGGAATGGTGGCCGAGGCCGGCGACGCCGTGGTGTTGACGTAGGACAGCGTCACGATCGTCGGCGAGGCCGACGGCGAAGGTGCGAATCCGATGCTCAACTGGAACGGCACTCCCTGCACAGCAGCGAACGGCACTGATGGTAACGCGAGGGACATGCTACTCACCGACGTCAACCGGCACGTCGTGTCGCACGGGCGAATGTAGATCGCCGCCTGCAGCGTGTCGTTGCAGGTGTTGACCGTGTTGGTGATCGTCATCGCCAGCGCCGTGTCGACGTACTGCAGGCCACAGGTCGAGCCGATCAGGCAGGAGATCTCGCGCAGCGGGACGCCGGTGAGGTCGGGCAACACCGCGGTGACCTCGGTCTCCGACACCCAGGTCGTCGGGACCTCGACGCCGAGGTCGCCGAAGCGCACGGTCATCGCCGACTGCGTCGTACCGTCGCGCCGCTCGAAGCCGGTGCCGTGGATGTGGACCACGTGGTTCGACCACGGCGTGCTGCACCCCGCGATCGAGTTGTACTCCTGGACGAAGTTGCTTTGGGTCTCGTCGATGGTCACCGCCGTGATGAGCGGGTTGGCGGCGAGGTAGGTGAAGTTCGGCCCGATGGCCGACAGGTTCGAGCCGAGGTTCGTGACCTTGACCGGTCCGGCTTGCGGCCCGCAGCCCCGGGCGCCCGACGGCACCGGCGCCGTGCGGACGACGACCTCCGTGCCGGCCACCGACAGCACCTCGGCGACGAGGTCGCCGCTGCCGATCATGATGACGACCTGGACCGGGGCGACGAAGCCCTGGCCGTAGATCGTGACGATCGTCCCGCCCTGCATCGTGCCCTGGTTCGGGCTGATACCGGAGATGAACATCGCCTCGCCGTAGCGGAACTGCAAGGCGTTCGAGGTCTGGCCGGTCGCCTGGTTCTTGACCGTCACGTCGACGGTCGTCGGGGTCCCCGGCTGGGTCGGCGTGATGCTCGGCGAGTAGCAGATCACCTGCTCGTAGTTGACCGAGATGACCTGGGCCTGGCGGTCCGCGAAGAACACCTGGGCCGGGTACTGGAAGCCGCGGCCGATGAGCGTCACCCGCGTGCCGCCCTCGACCGGGCCGGAGTTCGGCGAGATCGAGAAGAGCTGCGGGACCTCGGCCTCGACGTAGGTGTAGGCGTTGGCCAGGGTGACGGTCTGGTCGCGGCCGGTGCCGTACTGGGTCGTGAGCGTGACGTTGACCGGCCCGGTCGGGAGCGTCCCGGTGACCGGCGGCGTCAGCACCGTGACCGAGGTACCGTCGGCGGCGACGGTCTGCACGATGGCGTCGCCGACGCCCTCGAAGACGACCCGCATCGGCGGCAGGAAGTACCTGCCGTAGATCGTCACCAGCTCGCCGCCGGCGCGCCCGCCGCGGTTCGGCACCATGTAGTAGACGAGCGGCGGCCGCGACTCGCCGACGTAGGTGTAGACGTTGACGAACGTCGCGGTACCGGCGGCCGTCGTGATGGCGATGCCGACCGGCACGTCGGTGGTCACCGGTTCCGGCGAGGCCTCCGGCGTGAGCAGCGTGATCTGCGTCTTGTCGGCGGAGATCGAGAGCACCTGGGCCGGCCGCGAGAGGTTGATCGGGCTGCCGATCTGGAACGTCACGGTCGCGTTGGTGAAGTACCGGCCGGTGAGGGTGACGGTCTGGCCGCCGCGCGGGCTGCCGCGGTTGGGCTCGACGTCGTAGAGGATCGGCAGGACGCCGGCGTCGGGCCGCCACGTGAAGCCGTTGGGGAAGGTGTACTCGCGCTGGCCGGTCGTGCCGACGCTGGTCAGGATCGTGACGTCGACGATCAGTGGTGCGGGTAGCGGGTCCGTGTGACGTGGCGTGAGGACGGTCACCGCCCGGTTGTCGGCGGAGACCGAGACGAACTCGGCGAGCTCCTGGCCGAACTTGACTTGGATCGGGGTGAAGAAGTTGATCCCGGTGAGGACGACCTGCTCGCCGCCCACCCACGAGCCCTCGGGCGGGACGACCGAGTAGATGCTCGGCGGCCCGCCGGGGATGGTGTCGCGGTACGTGAACCCGCCCGGGACGGTCTCGCTGCCCGTGTTCGCAAAGCCGACAGCCACCCGAACGGTGACGTCAGCGGGTGCGGATGGTCCGGAGAACTCGGCGGGCGGCGTCAGCAGGACGATCTCGTCGCCCGTCGTCGTCACCGACAACACCTGGGCGTTTCGGCTGACGCCTCCGACGCTGAATGCCACCGCAACCGGCTCTGCGAAACCACGTCCGTAAATGGTGACCCGGTCACCGCCCGCTTTCGTGCCTTCGTCCGGCTGGATCGAGTAGATCGCTAGCGTGAGCGGGTTGACGACCTCGAAGAACGTGACGAATAGTTCGGCCTTGTTGTTCGGCACGCGCGCTGTGACCTGGACCCGGGTGGTTCTGTCTACACTGGAATCGGCGCAGAGTAGTGCGCTTGCCTTGCCCGCGGTCGTCAGCTTGACGATGTCGGTGGCGCCGTTCTCGAAATGCGCAGGCCCCGTGACGTTGAACGCCACCGAGGTGTTGTCCGGCGCCGACTGTCCCCCGCTGCTCGTGACCGTGGCCACCAAGGTAACGCACTGGCCTATCGCCGCCTGGCTCTGCGACGCGACCAGCGAAATGCCCATGGTCGCGGGCGTCGGCGACGGGGCCGGTGCGGTCGGGCTGTCGGCCGAGCACGCCGCCAGCATCGCGACGGCAATCAACGCCAGGCCAAGGGGAATGGGCTTCTGGAGACGGGTTTTTGTCTGCATCGCCGACCTCAGTAGGAGCCGTAGAAGAAGTTCAGGTTGATCGGGAAGGAGGCGACCACCCTCTCCCCGCCCAGGGTCGTGCCGTAGATGTCGACCCGAAGCGCCTGCCGGACGTTCCGCTTCCCGGTCTCGGCGTCGTAGCCGCCGTTCTCGGGGAAGAGCTGGGCGAGCGGCGTCTCGCGGAAGTACTCACCGGGGAAGATCCGGTAGTTCTGCAGGGTCGCCGAACCGTTGGCCGGCACGGAGACGTTCTCGAAGTTGCGCCACTGGCGCGAGGTGACCGTGCCGCCGTCGCTTCGCGTGCAGGTGACGACCCACTCCCTGAGAATGACGTCCTGCTGCTGCGACAGTGTCATGCCCGGCACCTTCGATTGGGACGTGATCGTCATCTGGCTGACGGTCACGTCGCTCACCAGGGACATGTCGATGTCCGCCGGTGCGCTGCGCAGGTCGACGGTAAGTAAGACCGCCGCCTGGGTGTCGGCGGTGGAGTTGCCCCCGTAGCAACCCATCGCGGCCAGCGCCGCAAGGCCGAGGGTCGAGAAGGCGACGAGACGGCTGAGCTTCATGGCTTCCCCCTAGTACTTGATGATCCGAGGCGTGATGAAGATGAGCAGCTCGTCGTGTTTGTTGCTCACCTCGGTGTTCTTGAACAACCAGCCCACGATCGGGATCTTGTTGAGGCCGGGCACGCCGTTTTCCTGGTCGTTCTCGTTGTACTGGTAGATGCCGCCGATGACGGTCGTCCCGCCATCGCGCACCATGACCCGCGTCCGCGCGTCCCGGGTGCTGATCGGCACGTTCTGCGCGGACGCCAGGTTGATGCCCTGCAGCGGCTCGCGCTTCTTCAGGTCAATGTCGAGCAGGACGGTCCCCTCTGCGGTGATCTGCGGGGTGACGTCGAGCGAGAGCGTCGCATCGATGTAGAGGACGGTCACGGTCTGGTTGGCGACGGTCTGGACCGGGATCTGGATGCCGCTCTGGATGTGAGCCTTCTCGTTGTTCTGCGCCGTCACCTTGGGCGAGGAGACGATCTTCGCGAGGCCGTCGGACTCCGCCGCAGAGAGCGCGAAGTCGAGGCTGAACGCGTCGAGGATGTCGGCGAACGTCAGCGCGAGGATCCCGTTGCCGGGCTTCGCCAGGTTGACCTGGCCGTCCACCCCGTAGCTGTAGGGGAACTTCCAGCCGGTGGTGTTGCCGTGCTGGGTATCGCCGACACCGGTGAAGCCCCAGTTGACCCCGAGAGCGCGGGAGAAGGTGCGCGTGGTCTCGACGATCCGCGCCTCGATCATGACCTGCGGGTTGGGCTGGTCGAGGCTGTCGATGAGCGCCAGGATGCCCTCGAGCCGGTCGGCGTTGTCACGGATGATGAGCTGGTTGGTCCGCTCGTCGATGACCACCGACCCCCGGTCGGACATCAGGAACCTGTCCTGCTTCAGGACGTCGCGGACGGCCTGGGCGCGGGCGTAGGAGAGGATCTTGGTCACCGTGCGCATCGGCTTGGCCGACTCGGCCTGCTTGCGGAACTCGGCGAGCTGCTGCCGCTCGGTGGTCAGCCGCTCGATGCGGGCAACCCGGAGCACGTTGTTCTCGACGATGTAGTCGAGCCGGTTGATGCGCAGGACGATGTCCAGGGCCTGGTCCCACGGCACGTTCTCGAGCTGGACCGTCACCGAACCGGTGACGTCCGGATCGACGACGATGTTCAGCCCGGTGATCTTCGCGAAGGTGCGGAGGACGTCCTTGATGTCGGCGTCCTTGAGCTCCATGGACAGGGGCTCGCCGGTGAAGCGCCGCTCCTGGCTTTCGAGCTCGCGGGTGCCGCCGACGACGGTCGGGGCCGGCGGGGCCTGCTCGGCCATGGCGGCCGGGGTGGTCGTCCACGGCGAGTCCGCCGGCCTGGCGGGCGGCGGGGCCGGCGCCGAGGCCGGAGGCGCCAGCAGGTCCTTGCTCACGGGGGCCGGGAGCGCCTCCGCGGGCCGCGGAGCCGGGGCCGGGGCCTCGGCTTCCACGAGCGGCTCGTCGACGATCGTGACCGGCACCTTCACGGCTGCCTGCGGCTCGACCGCGACCGCGACGGGCGCGGCCTCGGTGACGACCGGAGCGGGGGCTGGCTGCGGGCTCGCCGCCACCTCGGCCGGAGCGACCGTGGGCGGCTCGGCAGGCGTCACGGCGGCCGCGACCGCGGGGCCGGCCGGAGACCCGACCCGGAGGACGGCGCCGCGGGCGGTGCTCTCGAAGCGGTACGGCTGCGTCGCGTCGAGGTCGACGACCACCCGGACCACGGGGTCGGGTGCGACGGCGAACTGCGCCACGCGGACCTTCTGGACGCCCGCAGCGGTCACCGGGTGAACCCGGCGGGCGACCCGGTTGGTCACTCCGGCCAGGTCGACGACCACCCGCGGCGGGTTGTCGAGGAAGAAGGCCTTCCCCTCCAGTGGCCCGTTGCCGGACAGCAGAACCGAGACGCCGTTGTCGTCGGCGACCGCGAGGAGGTCGGAGAGCTCCGTGCCCCCTCTGCCGACAGCCGGCGCCGGAGCGCGGCCCTCCAGCCTCACCTCGATCCCAGCAGGGAGGGCGTTGACCACGGCGGTCGCCTGCGGGTCGAACTCGACGCGCAGGCGAGCGAAGTGCCGCCCTTCGGCCTCCACGGAGGCGAGCTCCGCCCGCCGGAGGCCGGCCTGAGGCTGGACGACCGGCGCCAACGGCTCGGCCGGCAGGGCCTGGGGAAACTCGAGAATCAGGACCCCGGGCTCGGGTCGGGCCTCCGTGTACTGGAGCGGGCCGGTGGCGCTCAACACGAGGGCAGGGGCCGGGTTCGGCGTCCAGGCCATCCCCAGGATCGACGCGGAGTCCTCCGCCGCCGCCGTGCCGGGGTGCACCAGGGCGCACAGCGCCACCACAGTCGCCACCGCCACCAACGAGCGATTGCCAGTCACCATCATCGCAACCCCCAGAAAGCGATCACTGCAGCGTCCGTACCACCTCACGATACGGCTTGAGGCTCTTCGGGTCCGCCACCTGCAGCTTGAACGTTGCACGGCCTTGTTCGACCTTTTCCACGGTCCCGTCGTACAGGACGGTCCCGGCACGGATGATGTACGAGAGGTTGTCCGTCCCCCGCACCATCGCGACCCACCCCTCGGGGAGGCGGATGATGCCGTCCAGCTTGATCTCCTCGATACCCATCCCGCGCAGGCCGGGCGGCCGCTGGGCCATTTCTTCCTTCGGCAGACCCTTGAGGAGAGAGCGGAACGGGTCGCGGCGGCCGGCCGGGTCGTACGTGAAGCCGGCGCCGGAGTCGACCGCCTCCTCGCCACGAAGGATGCGCTCGACCGTCGAGGTGTCGATCGGGGTCTCGGTCGGCACCGATGTGGGCACCGGGGCCTGGGCCAGCGCCGTCCCGGCCACCAGCATACCGACCAGGATTGCGACCCGGAGCCTCATGGGTTACCTCCCTGCTGCTGTTGGGCGTCGCCGTAGATGAACGTCTTCATCGTGAAGTTCGAGTTGATCGAGTACCCGCCCCTGCCGCTGCCTGCCACGATCGACAGCGACTCGACGTTGATGATCCGCGAGAACCTCGAGAGCCGGTCGAAGAACAGCGCCAGCTCGTGGTAGGTCCCCTCGAGCTGCACGCCGATCGGCCACTCCGAGTAGAAGTCCTTCTTGACGAACCCGGCGGGTTGGAAGGTGACGAAACGGAAGTTGCCGCGCTCGGTCAACGACTTGATCTTCTTGATCAGCTCGTCGGTCTGCCGCGCGGTCGGGAGGATCCGCAACAGCCTGGCCAGCTCGGTCTCGAGCCGCTCGGCCTCCTCGCGGAACTGCGGCAGCCGCGCCTCGGCCGCCTTCCCCTCGCGCACCTTCTGCTGCAGCGTCGCCAGCTCGGCCTGACGGGCGTCGATCTCCTGCTGGATTCCCTTGAACCAGTACGTCTGGCTCGCCCACACCAGCAGACCGCCGATGACGACGCCGATGATCAGCGCCACGTACCAGGGACGGCTTTCGAGTTCCAGGCCTGCCATAGTCCCCCGCCCTCTCTCAAGTCCTCGGCGCGGACGCCTGCGCAGCATCCCGCGGTGTGTATGAGAAGTTGCACGACAGGTCGAAGGTGAAAACGCTCGCCTCGTTCTGCGACATGATCTTCAGCACGGGCTCCGAGAAGAACGGGCTGGCACCGAGGTTGGCGATGAAGTTCGCGACCGCGTTCTCGTTGAGGGCCTGACCGCGCATCGAGATCGCCGGCCCGCTCACGGTGAGGTCGGTCAGCCAGAGCAGCTCGGGCAGGGCCTTGCTGACCTCGTCCATCAGCCGCACCGGGCCGTACTGGTTCGCCTTGAGCTGCTCGATGACCTCGATCTTGTGGCGAAGCTCGGCGTTCCTCTTCTTGAAGGCCTCAACCTCCTCGATGATCGGCTTCAACCGATCGTACTCGCGTTGGTTCACGGCGACCTCGGCCTTGACGTCCGCCAGGCGAGACGAGAGCTGCCAGTAACGCAGGCCGACCCAGCCGATCGCCAGGACGAGCGCGCCCAGCAGGAGGTAGTTGTTGATGTTGCCCGTGCCGAGGGAAATCAGTGGCGCCTTAGAGACCTTGTCGGCGCGCGCTTCGACCAGGAGGTTGATCTTGATCATCGCCTACTCCCCGGCGGTCCGCAGCGCCATACCCACGGCGGCCGCCATGGACGGGGCGTGTCGATTCAGCCACTCGGGAGGGAACTGGCTCTCGGAGTACTCGATCTCGCGGAACGGGTTCATCACTTCGACGCGGGCCCGCAGCCTCTCCTTGAGCACCTCGTCGAGGTTCAGCACCTGGCACGAGCCGCCGGCGAGCACGACCTCTTCGACGTGATCGTGACTCGACGTGGTGTAGAAGAACTCGAACGTCTTCTGTAGCTCGGCGGCGAGGTCCTCGCTTACGCCGTTGAGCACGCCCAGAATCGTCTGGGGCGTGTGGTCGCCGAGCTGCTCGCCGGTCTTGACGGCCTCGGCCTGCTCCCGGGTGAGGTTGAGCTCGCGCTGGATCGCCTCGGTGTAGGCGTTGCCGCCGAAGACGATGTCACGCCAGAACACCGACTGGCCGTGGGCCAGGATGTTCACGTTCATGATGTGTGCGCCGACGTTCACGAGTGCGACCACGCGATCGGCCGCGACGCCGTAGTTGTACTCGAAGGCGTTCTGCAGCGCGAAGACGTCGACGTCCACCAGAACCGGGGTCTTGCCGAGCTGGGTCACGATGCCCGTGTAGTCGGCGATCCGGTCCTTCTTGGCCGCGACGAGCAGGACGTCCATGGTGTCCGCATCGCTGCCCAGGACCACGTAGTCGAGGTTGACCTCGTTGACGTCGAACGGCAGGTACTGCTCGGCCTCCCAGTGGATCGACTCGGCCAGCTCGGCCTCGGACATGGCCGGGACCTGGATCTTGCGGATCGCCACGGAGATCCCGGACAGCGAGATGCCGAAGCTCGGGTTCTTGACGCCCTGCTCCTGGATCAGCCGCTGCGCGACCTCCACGACGAGCGAGGAGTCCATCACCGTTCCCTCGACGATGGCTTCCGGGGACAGCGGCGCGTGTGCAGCGTGCAACAGGCCGAACCGTCCACCTTTCGCAGCCTTCAGCTCGACGAGTTTGACCGCGGAGGAGCCGATGTCGAGTCCGACGACACCTTTCTTCTTACGCAAGAACACGGCTCACCATCCCCTCTTGGTCACGTCCCACCCGCGCTGGCGAATGCGTTCCTCGCATACTTTTGCATCCAACTTAACAAGCGTCAGGCCACTTGTCAAGGACGCGTCAGCGGGGGAGCACGGTCGGACCTTGGCAAAACGAGGATCGGGTGCTAAACTAGCCTTCCCTCATTGGAGGGCGCGGAGGAGTCATGGCGAAAGAATGCGACCTGTGCGGCAAAGGCGACATGGTGGGCAACCGGATCAGCCACGCGCACAACGTTTCCAAGCGTCGCTGGCATCCGAACCTGCAGTCGGTTCGCGCTTCGGTCGGCGGTCGCACCGTGCGGATGAAGGTGTGCACGCGCTGCTTGCGTTCCGGGAAGGTCGTCAAGGCAGCCTGCTGAGACGCGACCGCCCCACGAATCGCCGGCCACGAGCCCGCCTCCGAGGCGGGCTTTCTTGTTGGTCGGCGCCGGTTTCGCCGCGCCACACCCTCACATGAGCTGCAACCGGCGGGCCTGTTGCGACGGTCCGGCCTCGACCTCCCCGATCCCCGGCACCCGGCGCAGCGCGCCGACCACCCGCTCGAGGTGGTCGCGGCCGTGCACGTCGACGACCAGGTCGGCGGTGCCGATCTGGTGCTCGTCGGTCGCCAGGTGACACGAGCGGATGTTGGTGTCCGCGGAGGTCACGGCCTGCGAGATCGCGGCCAGCATCCCCGGCCGGTCCTCGAAGGTCACGTGCAAGGGCACCTGGTAGGCGCCGAGGTCCCCGCCCCACTCTACCTCGACCTCGCGCTCCGGGGTGAACAGCAGCTTCCGCACGTTCGGGCACTGCGCGGCGTGGACCGCGACGCCCCGGCCGCGGGTGATGTAGCCGACGATCTCGTCCCCGGGCAGCGGGCTGCAGCACTGCGCCCGGAACGTGAGCATGTCGCGCTGGCCCTTGACGACGATGATCGCCTCGCCGCCCTTGGCCGGGCGCTGGCGCATCGGCTGGGGAAGCGTCGGCTCGGTCCTGACGACCGGCGCGAGCAATTCGCGTGGCGAGAGCCGGCCGAAGCCGATGGCGGCCAACAGGTCGTCCTCCCTGCCGAAACCGTGCTCGGCAGCCAGCCGGCCCAGCGTGTTGTCCTCGCGTAGCTGCTTGAGGGCGAGGCCGACCTTCCGGGCTTCGCGCTCGAGCAACCGGCGGCCGGCGTCCACGGCCTGCTCCTTCTCTCCCCGGTTGAGCCAACTGCGGATCTTGTTCTTGGCGCGGGCCGTGACGGCGATCTCCAGCCAGTCCCGCGACGGGACCTGATTCGCCGACGTCAGGACCTCGACGATGTCGCCGTTGGACAGCGGCGTACGGAGCGGCACGAGCCGGCCGTTGATGCGGGCGCCGACCAGGTGGTGGCCGACCTCGGTGTGGACCCGGAAGGCGAAGTCGACCGGGGTGGCGCCGCGGGGGAAGGCGAACACCTCGCCCTTGGGCGTGAAGGTGTAGACCTCCTCGGGGTAGAGGTTGAGCTTGAGGGCGTTGAGGAAGTCGCGGGGGTTCTCCTGGTGTCCCTCGACGAGACTGCGCAGCCAGGCGACGCGCTCGGCGTCCTCGCTCGGCGCCTTCCCTTCCTTGTAGAGCCAGTGGGCGGCGATGCCCCGCTCCGCGATCTCGTCCATGTCCCGCGTCCGGATCTGCACCTCGAACGGCTGCCCCTTCGGCCCGATCACCGAGGTGTGCAGCGACTGGTACGCGTTGGCCTTGGGCATCGCGATGTAGTCCTTGATCCGGCCCGGGACCGGCCGCCAGAGCTGGTGGATCAGCCCCAGGGCCGCGTAGCAGTGCGGGACCGTGTCGACGATGATGCGGAAGGCCAGGAAGTCGTAGATCCGGTCGACGCCGATCCCCTGGCGGCGCAGCTTGGTCCAGATCGAGAACAGGTGCTTGATCCGCCCGTGCACGTCGCCCTGGATGCTGTGCTCCTGGAGGATCCGCCCGATCGTGGTGCGGATCTCCTCGATGATCTCGCCGGCGTTCTCCTCGCGCTGCTGGAGCTGGTCGAGGAGCTGCCGGTGCTCCTCGGGGTGCATCTGCTCGAGGGCGAGGTCCTCGAGCTCCGCCTTGATCCGCCCCATCCCGAGCCGGTGCGCGATCGGCGCGTAGATCTCGAGGGTCTCGCCGGCGATCCTCCTGCGGCGGGCCTCCTCCGGGAGGAAGTGGAGCGTCCGCATGTTGTGCAGCCGGTCCGCGAGCTTGACCAGGATCACCCGGAGGTCCTGGGCGGAGGCGAGCAGCATGCGTCTGAACGTCTCCGCCTGCGCGGCCTGGCGGGCCGCGAACGATTGCTCCATGGAGCTGATCTTGGTGAGCGCCTTGACCAGCGAGGTGATGTGCTCGCCGAACTGGCTCTCCAGCTCGGTCTCGGTGACCCAGGTGTCCTCGAGGAGGTCGTGGAGCAACCCGGTGGCGATGGCCACCTCGTCCAGGTGCATGTCGGCGAGGATCCGGGCGACCTCGAGCGGATGGACGAGGTACGGCTCGCCCGAAACCCGCACCTGCCCCTTGTGCGCCATCGCCGAGTAGACGTAGGCGCGGCGCAACAGGTCCTCGTCGCAGGTCGCGTTGTACGCGGACACCTGCTCGAGGATGTCCTCGAAGCGGGGCAGGGGCTCGCCCATGTAGTTATTGTACTTGGCGTTCCCAGCGACTTCGGCAACCCGGTTTGGCGTCGGGCCTGCCAGGGTCCGAAGCGGGAGGGGTGCACACCCGCCCACCCCTCCAGGGTTGCCCTCCCAACCACCCACCCAGGCTTGAAGGGTTGAAAAACAAAGCCGCCCAGGCTCTGAGGCCTGGGCGGCAGCTTCTTACTCCAACCCTCCAACCCTGGGTGGGCGGGTGGGTGTGCACCCCTCCAACCCTTGGCTGGGTGGGGGCGATCAGCGGCGGCGCTTGGCCTGCAGCCGCTTCTCCCGCCAGTTCGAGACCGCGAGCGCGATCGGCGAGGCAATGTAGATCGTCGAGTAACTGCCGACGATCAGGCCGATCACGAGCACGAAGGCGAACGTGTTGATGACGTCGCCGCCGAACAGGAAGAGCGCCATCACGACCAGCCACGTCAGCCCGCCGGTGATGATCGTCCGCGACAGCGTCTGGTTGATCGCGACGTCCATGATCGCCACCAGTGACTTGCCGCGGTCGAGCTTGAGCCGCTCGCGGATGCGGTCGAAGATCACGACGGTGTCGTTCACGGAGTAACCGACCAGGGTGAGCAGCGCCGCGATGGCCGGGATGTCGATCTCACGGCCGGTGAGCGACAGCACGCCGAGCGTGATCAGGGTGTCGTGGAGCAGTGCGACGATGGCGCCGATGCCGTACTGGAGCTGGAAGCGGAACCAGATGTAGACCAGCATGCCGAGGATCGAGAAGACGATGGCCAGACCCGCCTTCTTGCGCAGGTCCTTGCCGACGGCCGGGCCGACGCTGTCGGCGGCGAGCACCGAGAACTCGCCGAACCTCGCGTTCTCCGACAGGAAGCTACGGGTCGTCGCCGACAACTCGGTCGCCTTGTCGAGGTCCTGGGGCCCGCTGAAGATCCCGGACTGCTTGCGCAGGTTGAGCACGGACTGCGCCATCGGCTCGTAGTGGGCACGGCGCTCGCTGACCGTGCCGCCTCTGCGGTCCGGGTCGGCCTCGACGAGCGCGTCGCGGAGCGCCTCCATGCCCTGGAGGTTCATCCGGATCCTGCCGCCCGCCGGGTTGAACTCCTTGTCCAGCGCCCCGAGCATCTGCGCGGAGAAGTCGCCCTCCTCACCGGGGTTCTGGACGCGGACCAGGAGCTCGTGGCGCTCGGCCTCGTCGAACCGCTGGATGTTGACGGCGCCGAGCTTGAGATCTTCGAGCGCCTTGCGGACGCGCGCCTGGTCCGGCTCCGACTTGAACTTCAGGGTGACCTGGGTGCCGCCGGCGAAGTCGACGCCGTACTTGAACCCCGGCCCGAAGAGGATCAACCCGATGGCGAGGAGGTTCAGGACCGTCGACACGGTGATCCAGAACTTCCGGTACTTCATGAATTGAAAGTGGGTGTCGTGGAGGAATCGCATGGCAGCTCCCGCTAGATCGACAGCGTCGTCGCCGGCGCCCGGCGGGACAGCAGCGTGTCGAAGATCGCCCGCGAGACGAACACCGCGGTGAACATCGAGATCAGCAGACCGAGGGTCAGCGAAACCGCGAAGCCCTTGATCGGTCCGGTGCCGAACTGGAAGAGGAACAACGCCGAGATGATCGTCGTCAGGTTCGAGTCAATGATCGCCGACAGGGCCCGCTGGAACCCGAGGTCGACGGCGTTGCGCACCGTCTTGCCGAGCTCGAGCTCCTCGCGGATGCGCTCGAAGATGAGGACGTTCGAGTCGACCGCCATGCCGATCGTGAGGATGATGCCGGCGATGCCTGGCAGCGTGAGCGTGGCGTTGAGGGCTGCCATCGCACCCATCAGCAGAAAGGCGTTGAGCACCAGCGCGACGATCGAGTTCAGGCCCGACGCCTTGTAGTAGACGAGCATGAAGATGCCAACGACGAGCAGGCCGGCGAGGCCGGAGCGGACGCCGCGCTCGATCGAGTCGCGACCGAGGCTGGGCCCGACGGTGCGCTCCTCGAGGTAGGTGATCGAGGCGGGCAGCGCGCCGGCGCGGAGCACCAGCGCAAGGTCCTCGGCGCTCTCGATCGTGAAGCTGCCCTCGATGATCCCCTCGTCGTCGATCTGGCTCCGGATCACCGGCGCCGACCGCACCTTGCCGTCGAGGATGATGGCCATCTGGTCGCCGACGTGGGCACCGGTGTAGGCGGCGAACTTGTTGCCCCCGTCCGGGGTCAGCATGAAGCGCACGACGGCGTCGCCGTACTGCCCCTGCGAGCGCATTGCGTTGCGCATGTCGCGGCCGGTGACGACCGAGGCTTTCTTGACCAGGTAGTAGGTCCGCTGGCCCCGGCCCTCGACGTTCTCGATCTCGCCGGGAACCACCTCGGAGTCGTCGGGGACCCGCCCGCCCAGGGCCGCGACCAGCGACTCCTCGGTGGGCGCCGCGTTGACCACCGGCTTGATCTCGAGGAACGCGGTGGCGCGGATGAGCTCCTTGACGCGGATCGGGTCGTCGACGCCGGGGAGCTGGACGACGATGCGGTTGCCCTCGATCCCCTGGCGCTGGATGAGCGGCTCCGCCACGCCGAACTGGTCGATGCGGTTGCGGATCGTCTCGAGACCCTGGCGGACCGCGCGGTCGCGGATCTCGCGCAGCACCTCCGGCCTGAACCTCGCCGTGATCTCCGCGCCCCTCGCCACCGAGAAGTCAGGCAGCCGCTCCTCGAAGATCTTGTCGAGGAGCTTGCCGTCGGTGTTCGGGGCAGGCCGCAGGGTGAAGCCGGCCTCGCCGTCGGCGAGCCGCTTGAGCTCCTGCGGGACGAAGCCCTTTTCGACCAGGCCCGAGCGGACCCGCTCCATCGCGTCGTCGAGCTCGGCGCGCACGGCGTCGTCGGTGTTCACCTGGAGGACCAGGTGGATCCCGCCGCGCAGGTCGAGGCCGAGCTTGATCTTCTTCTCCGGCGGCCACATGAAGAAGATGGCTGCCGCCGTCACGATGCCGATGAGTGCCCAACGCCACGTCAGCTTGCCCTTCATGGACCCTCCCCTACTCGCCAGGAGTCAGGTTGACGTTGGCCGCGTCGGCCGACTGGCCGGCGATCGCCGCGCGCGCCACCTGGAGCTTCACGTTGTCGGCGACCCGCAGCGTCACGACGTCGCCGTCCACGCTCACCACCGTGCCGTAGATACCGCCGGAGGTGACGACGCGGTCGCCCTTGGCAAGCTTGGCGAGCATTTCCTGGTGCTTCTTCTGCCGCTTGCGCATCGGCAGGAACATCACCACGTAGAAGATCCCGAAGATGATGAGCGGAAGGATCAGCACGGACAGCGGATTGCCTGATTGGGAACCCATTGCGTCTCTCCTGTCAGTCTGCCGGTGCCCCGGACACGTCCCGGTGGAGCGCGGCAAAACGGCCGGTCATGATAGCCCACCGGACGCGGCGCATCAAGGTCAGGTAGAAGTGCAGGTTGTGCACCGTGGCCAGCACGACGACCGCAGCCTCGCGGGCGAGGTAGAGGTGGCGCAGGTAGGCGACCGAGCAAGTCCGGCAGGTGGCGCAGTCGCAGGCCGGGTCGGCCGGCTCGTCGGCCAGCTTCCACCGGGCGTTCTTCAGCACCACCGCGCCGCGCGAGGTGTGGAGCAGACCGTTGCGGGCATTGCGGGTCGGGATCACGCAGTCGAAGAGGTCGATCCCGGCCGCCACCGCGTTGACGATGTCGCGCACCGTGCCCACGCCCATCAGGTAGCGGGGACGGTCGGCGGGCAGCTCCGGGCCGATCTCCGCAACCGCCGGCCACATCGCCTCCGGCGGCTCCCCGACCGAGAACCCCCCGAGCGCGTGGCCGTCGAAGCCGAGCGCGGCGAGCTCGGCAAGGGAGCGCCGGCGGAGCTCCAGGTCCAGCCCGCCCTGGACGATCCCGAAGAGCCGCGTGCTCCCGCCCGGTGGCACCGCGGCTCGACAGCGGGCGGCCCACCGCGAGGTCACCGCCACGGCGTTCTCGAGGTCGGCGCGAGCGGCCGGCAAGGCCGGACAGACGTCCAGGCACATGGCGACGTCGACGCCGAGCCTGCGCTGGGTGTCGACGCAGCTTTCGGGCGTGACCCGGAGCTCGCTCCCGTCGATGTGCGAGCGGAACGTGACGCCGTCTTCGTCGTAGCGCCGCCGCTCGGCCAGGGAAAACACCTGGAACCCGCCGGAGTCCGTCAGGATCGGCCCGCGCCAGGCCATGAAGGCGTGCAACCCGCCAAGACGTTCGATCGCCTCCACGCCGGGGCGGAGGAGGAGGTGGTAGGTGTTGGCGAGGACCATCTCGGGAGCGAGGCGCTCCAGCTCCCACGGGGCGATGCCCTTGACGCTCGCCGCCGTGCCGACCGGCATGAACGCCGGTGTGCGCACCGTCCCGTGCGCGGTGACGAATTCCCCGGCACGGGCGTGGCTGGCGCCATCCGCGGCCACGACCCTAAGACATGAGGTTGGATTGGCTTGGAAGGGATTCCGGACCCCGGACCCCGGTCCCCGGTCCCCGCTCATTCGTCCCGGCTCTTGAGCTTCACCTCGACGACGTGGACGTCGGGCGGGAGGTCGAGCTCGAAGAGCCCGGCGGGAAGGGGCTCGTTGCGCACGATGTCGCGGAAGACGTACTCGGTGGAATCGCCATCCGCTTCGGTGTAGACGACGGCGACCGGGAGGAACCGCACACGGTCGATCTCGACCTCGACCCTCTTGACGCGCTTTCTTACCAGGTGCGACGCGGGGTCGAGGGTGAGCAGGTAGTTGGAGTCGTCGCCGCGATCGCGCAGCGTGAAGGCGAAGCAGTGCCTCAGCTCATCGAGCGGCTCGGCCGCGCCGAGGAAGCGGAACACCTTGCGCTGCCGCCGGCCGACCTCGATCCGCTCGGCGCGCTTCTCGGCCGGACGGTACGTGAGGGCGACGCCGCCGGTCAGCAGCACCGACATCTGCTGCGGCGGCTCGTACTCCCAGCGCACCTGGTCCGGGGCGTTGAAGTAGAAGCGGCCCCGGGACAGGCTGGGTTCGGCCAGCAGGCGGCTGGTCCGCTTCTGCTCGAACCGCGCCTGCAGGGTCTTCGTTCCAGCCTGGGCCTGGGAGACCCGCTGGACGATCGCCGCCACCTTCTCGCCGCCGCGCACCGACCCCGGGAGCGGATCCTGCCCGAGCGCCGGCGTCGCCAGGAGGAGGAGGCACACCAAGTCCGCGCGTCGCCACATGGCGGGCAAACTAGCAAAGGGCCGGGGTCGGGTCAACGGGACAGCGTCTGGGCGCGCGTGGTGATCTCGTTTGCGAGCTGGTCCCGCGACAGGGTGACGCGCGACTGGCGCGGCACCGAGTGAGTGAGCCACACGTTGCCGCCGATGATCGAGCCGGCGCCGACCACGGTGTCGCCGCCGAGGATGGTGGCGCCGGCGTAGACGACGACGTCGTCCTCGAGGGTCGGATGGCGCTTGACGCCGCGCATCAGCTCACCGGACTTGTCGCGCGGAAACGACAGCGCGCCCAGGGTCACGCCTTGGTACAGCTTTACCCGCTCGCCGAGGACCGTCGTCTCGCCGATCACGACGCCGGTGCCGTGGTCGATGAAGAACTCCCGGCCGATCGCCGCACCGGGGTGGATGTCGACGCCGGTCTCGTTGTGGGCGAACTCCGTCATGATCCGCGGGAGCAGGGGCACCTGGAGCGTGTGGAGCAGGTGTGCGAGACGGTACGTGAAGGTGGCCTTGACGCCCGGGTAGGCCAGGATGACCTCCTCCAGGCACGTCGCCGCCGGATCACCCTCGTAAGCGGCCTCGACATCCCCGGCGATCAGCTCCATCACCTCCGGCAGCCGTTCGAAGAACGCGGTGACGACCTCGTGGGCATCGCCGTCGGCGCGGGGCACCGGGACCCTGCCCGGCAGCCTGAGCTCCGAGGCCAGCGCCTTCTTCACCTCGCACTCGAGCCGGCGCGACAACGCGTAGAGCTGATCGCCCAGGTGGGCGTGGAGGTTCTCCCGGTAGAGTGCCTGCTCGCCGAAGTAGCCCGGGTAGATGACCTCCTGTAGCCCGCGCAGGATGGCGATCATCTCGCGCTTCGCCGGCAGCGGCTGCTCGCCGCCGTGGAACAGCGGCTCGCCGCGTTCCTCGACCCGCCGGGTGATCGTCTCGATGGCGCGCAGGACGCGCCCCTTCGTACCGTTGACGCCCATGACGTGCTCCCTGCCGCCGGAACTGGTTCGCGCCGAGCTCGTGCGGCCGGCCATGGTAACGCGCAGGGGCATCGACTTCTGCCCTACAATCGGCGGGGCGGAGGTGTTCGTGCCGAACAAGACGGTGGTGGTGGGCTTCAACGGGGAACGCCGGCAGGTCGACAGCGGCACCACCGTGACCCAGTTCCTCCACAGCTACTTCGGCGAGCTGCCCCGGGACATCCTCGCAGCCCTCGTCAACCGCCGCATGGTGATGCTCGACTTCCCGCTGCGCGGGCTCCATGTCGAGCTCGAGGCCGTGCGGTCGAACACGCGGGAGGGAGAGGCGGTGGCGCGCCGGACCGCGTCGCTGCTCCTGCTCGAGGCGACGCGAGAGCTCTACCCCGAGGTCCGTCTGGTCGTCGGGCAGTCGCTCGGCGGCGGCTACTTCTACCGTTGGCTCGCCGACCGTGCGCCCTCTGAGCAGGAGGTCGCCTCGATCCTGCGCCGGATGGAGGAGCTGGGCGCCGAGGACCGGCCGTTCGTCCGCCAGGTGATGACTCTGGAGCAGGCCGAGGCGACGTTCCGCGCGCAAGGCCAGGAGTCGAAGCTGCAGCTCCTCGCGACCCACCGTGGCTCCACCGTGCCGGTGGTGAGCTGCGGTGAGGTCGTCGACATCGTCCACGGGCCGGTCGCCCCCTCGGCCGGGAGGGTCCGCGGGTTCTCGCTGGTACCGTACGAGGACGGCGTCCTGCTGCGTTTCCCCCGCAACGGCGACGCGGCGCACCTGCCGCCGCTCCTGCCCCAGCCGAGGCTGTTCGCCGCCTACCGCGAGACGCGCAGGTGGAACGAGGTCCTCGGGGTCGCCCACGTCGGCTCGCTCAACCGGCTGTGCCTGTCCGGCGAGATCGCGGAGGTCATCCGCATCGCCGAGGGCTTCCACGAGAAGAAGATCGCCGAGATCGCCGACCGCATCGCGTCGTGCCGTGATCGGGTCAGGCTCGTGCTGGTCGCCGGCCCGTCGTCGTCGGGGACGACGACGTTTATCCGCCGCCTCGGCATCCAACTCCGCGTCAACGGCATCCGCCCTGTGGGGCTGTCCCTGGACAACTTCTTCGTCGACCGCGAGCAGACCCCCATGGGGCCCGACGGCAAGCCCGACTACGAGGCGCTCGAAGCCCTCGACCTGCCCCTCTTCAACTCCGGCCTGGCTGACCTGCTCCGCGGCGAGGAGGTCGAGCTCCCCCGCTACGACTTCACCCTGGGGCGGCGCGTGGCGCGCGACCGCTGGGCGCGTCATTACCTCGCCCATGACCAGGTGCTGCTCGTCGAGGGGATCCACGGGCTCAACCCGCGGCTCACCGAGGCCGTGCCTAACGAGATGAAGTTCCGCATCTTCATCTCGGCCCTGACCCAGCTCACCCTCGACGACCACAACCGGATCTTCACCTCCGACTCACGGCTGCTGCGCCGGATCGTGCGCGACCGACTGTTCCGCAGCCACCCGGCGACGCGCACCCTCGAGATGTGGGGGTCGGTGCGCCGCGGCGAGGCACGCGGGATCTTCCCGTTCCAGGAGGGCGCCGACGCGATGTTCAACTCGGCGCTGGTCTACGAGCCCGCGGTGCTCAAGGTGTTCGCCGAGCGTTTCCTGCTCGAAGTTCCGCGTGAGCATCCCGCCTACACCGAGGCGTACCGGCTGCTCAAGTTCCTTGCCTGGTTCGTGCCGGTGTTCCAGGACGACGTGCCGTCGACGTCGATCCTGCGCGAGTTCATCGGCGGTTCCCCGTTCGAGTCCTGAGGGGACCAGCTCACTTCTTGGGGCTGACCGCCCCTTTGAGCTCCTTGCCGGGCCGGAACCGGACCGCGCGGGAGGCGGCCACCTGGACGGTGCCGCCGGTGCGGGGGTTGCGCACCTCGCGGGCGGGGCGCTCCGAGGTGTAGAAGCTCCCGAGCCCGGGGATCGTCACGCGCTCGCCGTCGCGCAGCCACTCCATGAGCGCATCGATCGCCACCTCGATGGCCCGTGCTGCGTGCGCCTTGGGCAACCCGGTCTCGAAGGAGATACGCTCCACCAGCTCAGTCTTGCCTGCCATTCGAACCCGCCTCCCCCGCTGACCGGTCCTACGCTACACGGACGACGGACGCCTTTCAAGCCGGGTTACGCAGGACGTGGACGGTGAACCCGTCGCCCCACTCCGTCGGTGGGATGACCAAACCGCCATGGGGCAGCTCTATCCGGGGCACCGCCGCCGGCAGCCGGCCGGCGATCTCGACCGGCTCGAGGCGGAGAGACGCCGCGACACCCGCGTTCTCCTCCTCCTCCAACGAGCACGTGGCGTAGAGGAGCACGCCGCCCGGCGCCAGCAGCCCGGTTGCCGCGGCGGCGAGCTCGCGCTGCAGGACGGTGAGCCGCGCGACCTGGGCGGCATCGAGCCGCCAGCGGATCTCCGGGTGCCGGCGCAGCGTCCCCGTTCCCGAGCACGGCGCGTCGAGCAGGACCGCGCCGAATCCGCCGGGACGCAACGGCGGCCGTCCGGCATCGCCGGCGAACACCAGCGGGTTGGCCACCGCGCCGCGCAGGGTCCGGCGCAGCATGGCGACGCGCCCCAGGTGCCGGTCGCCGGCCAACGCGACGGACGCAGGGCGTTCGTGGGCCAGAACCAGGCTCTTCCCGCCGGGAGCCGCCGCCAGGTCGACGACCGGCCCGGCGACGTCCGGCAGGCAGCGGGCGGCGAGCACCGCGGTTGGGTCCATCGCGTAGGCACGTCCCTCCGCCAGGGCCGTCGCCACCGCCGGGGCTCCGTCGCGGACGACTAGGACGCCGTCGACCCAGGGGTGGGGCTCGAACCGGCAGCCCTCGCGTTCCAGCGCGGCGACGTCGGTGGCCGCCGCCAGCACCGCCAACGGCGCCGGAGTCTGGTTGGCCGTCAGCGCCCGGCGCAGCCGTTCGGCGCCCAGGAGCCTCACCCACCGCTCGAGGAGCCAGGCGGGGTGCGAGAACCGGACGTCGAGCGGCAGCGACTCGTCGCCGGGGTCCGGCCAGTCCGCCGCCACGGCGCGGCGCAGGACGGCGTTGACCAGGCCGGCGGCCCTGGGCACCAGCGAACGCGCGACCCGCACGGCCTCCGCGACGGCGATCGGGACCGGGGTGTCGAGCCGTTGGGCCTCGAACAGCCCGACCCGGAGCGCCGCGCGAACGAGCCCGTCGAGACCGGCGAGTCCGCCTCTGACGAACGGGGCGAGCAGGTGGTCGAGGGTGAGCTGCCAGCGCAGGGCGCCGAGGACCAGCTCGCGGGTGAGCGGCGCGGTGCCGCCGAGGAGACGCGCGGCATGCGCGCCGCGAGTCTCGACCCGCGCCAGGATCGTCACCGCGTTGCGGCGGTGGTCAGGCGAAGTGCTCGCCCGGGGCAACCCGCTCACCGATGACGAAGGCGTCGGCGGGCAGTCGCCGCTTGCCTTCGCGCTGCAGCTCCGTCAGCACGGCCACCGTTCCCTCGCCGCAGCGCACCGAGATCCCGGCGCCGCTGACGGCCAGCACCGAACCGACCGACTCATTGCCGGCCACGGGGGCGGCCACCTCGAGCCCGTGCACCTTGATCCGGGCGCCGCGGAAGTTGCCGAACTGTCCAGGCCACGGGTCGAACGCCCGGCAGTACCGCGCGAGGACCTCCGCGCGCGCCGTCCAGTCGATGCGACCGTGCTTGCGATCGAGCTTGGGCGTAACGGTCGCCTGCGCGGGGTCCTGCGCCACGGGGGTGATCGTGCCCGCCGCCATCCCCGCGAGCGTCTCGACCACCAGCTCCGCGCCCATCGCCCCGAGCCGGACCTCGAGCTCGGGCGTGCGCTCCCTCGGCGCGATCGGCGTGCGCCGTTGCAGGAGGATCGGCCCGGTGTCCATCCCCGCGTCGAGCAGCATGGTGCTGACGCCGGTCTCCCCGTCGCCGCTGGCGATCGCCCAGGCGATCGGCGACGGGCCGCGGTGGCGCGGCAGCAGCGACGGGTGGAGGTTGACGAACCCGAGGCGGGGCACGTCGAGGACCCGGGGCGAGATCAGCCGCCCGAACGCGACCACAACCGCCGCATCGAGGCGGAGCGCGCGAAGCCGGTCGACGAACTCCGCGGTCCCGAGCTTCTCGGGCTGGACCGTGGGCAAGGCGAGCCGGCGGGCCACCTCGACCACGGGCGGCGCGGCGAGACGGAGGTGCCGGCCGGACGGCTGGTCGGGGCGGGATACGACCAGGGCGACGTCGTGGCCGGCGGCGAGCAGTGCTTCCAGCGTCGGCACGGCGATCTCCGGCGTTCCGAGGTAGGCGATGCGCACACCCGGAGTGTACACGTCCGGAATGCCTGGCCGGGTGGTAGGCTTCCCACCTCCTGGAGGAACCTTGCCGCCGCGCCGACGCGCGATCACCACGCTCTTCGTCATCGTCTTCACGGACCTGATCGGCTTCGGGATCGTCATCCCGTTGCTGCCCCTCTATGCCGAGAGCTTCCACCCGCGGCCTTGGGTGTTCGGCCTCCTGATGGCGTCGTTCTCCGCCATGCAGTTCGTCTTCGCGCCGCTCCTCGGGCGACTCTCGGACCGGGTCGGCCGCCGCCCCGTCCTGGTCATCTCGCTGATCGGCTCGGTCATCGGGTACCTCCACTTCGCCTTCGCGCAGTCGCTCGGCATGCTCTTCGCGTCTCGGATCCTCGCCGGCATCGCGGGGGCGAACGTCGCCACCGCCCAGGCGGTCATCGCCGACCTCACCCCGCCCGAGGAGCGCGCGCGCGGCATGGGCCTGATCGGTGCCGCCTTCGGCCTCGGGTTCATCGCCGGACCGGCCCTGGCCGGCCTCCTCGTCGGCTTCGGCCCGTCAGCACCGGGTCTCGGGGCGGCCGGTTTCTCGGTGCTGGCCCTGGTCATGACCGTGACGATGCTCCCCGAGTCGCTGCCCCGCGAGCGGCGAGGCCTCGGGACCACCGGGACATGGGGCGGCGCCCGACTGGCCGGCGCCTTCCGCCGCCCGGAGCTCGTCCCGCTCCTTTCGCTCACCTTCCTGGTCGTGACGGCGATGGCGATGTTCGAGGTGACGTTCGCCCAGTTCATCCACGCCCGCCTCGACCTCTCGCACGCCGGTGTGGCCTATCTCTTCGTCTACATCGGGGTGCTCGCGGCGGCGGTCCAGGGCGGCCTCGTCGGCCGGCTCGCGAAACGCCTCGGCGAGCCGCCCCTCGTGCTGACCGGCCTGCTCTGCAGTGCGGCCGGGCTGAGCCTGCTGGCGGCAGGCCACCGGCTCGGGTGGATCGTCGCGGTCATGCCCCTGCTCGCGCTCGGACAGGGCCTGACCATGCCGTCGCTGTCGGCGCTGGTCTCCCACTCGGCCTCGCCCGAGGAGCAGGGGCAGGTCCTCGGCGCCTACCAGGGCATGTCGTCGTTGGCCCGCGTGGTCGGCCCGTTCGTCGGCGAGATCGCGCTGGGGACCATCGGTGTCGCCGCACCGCCGCTCGGCGCGGCGGCCCTCGCGGTCGTGGCGGCCGCCGGTGCGGCGTGGTGGATGAGCCGGCGGCGCGAAAAGGGGGCGGCGGGCACCGAGGCGCCCGCCGCATGAACGGGTGGGGCGGACCCCACCCGGGTCGAACGTACCGCTGGCCTAGAACCGGGCCGTCATCGACAGGGTGAACATCTGCGCCTGGTCGTAGGTCGGGAAGCCGAGGATCGGCGACGAGTCGAGCTTCTTTGGCGCGCCGATGTGCCAGCCCGAGCCAGAGTAGTCGTACTCGTAGTCGATGTAGCTGAGCTTGACGAGGAAGCGCTTGTTGATCTTGTGGAGGAGGTACGCCTCGTAGACGTCGCCGCGGGTGTTGGTCTTCGCGGCGATGATGTCGTCCTGGGCCGGCGTGAAGTTGAACCAGTACTCCGAGCCGTGGTTGAACTCCAGCCCGAACATCGTGTTGTCGTCGTTGAAGTTGTACCTGGCACCGAGGTAGTACATCGTGCCGTCGTGTGACTCCGGGGTCTCGAACGGGTCCGAGAACAGGCCGCCGAACGGCGTCGTCACGTTGTCCGGGTGGCTCTTCACGTAGTTGTAGTTGACGAACCAGTCGAGGGGACCGTCGCGGCGCTGCAGGACCACGCCCGCGATGTCCATGTCGCCGAGGTTGGCGGACGGCGTGAAGCGCATCACCACCGGGGCGCCGACCGGCGCGCCGGTGAGCGGGTTGTTGGGCAGGACGATGAGGCCGTTGAAGCCGTCGGTGAGGTTGTACGCCTTGGCCACGGTCGCCTGGAGCAGCATCTCGTCGGTGTTCCAGATATCCCAGTTGAGGCCGGCGAAGTCGGCGTCCTTGAGGCGGTCGGCGGGCTGCTGGATCTGGTAGCCGTTGCCGAAGCCGCTCTCGTAGCCGCGGCCGTAGCAGATGCGAACCGTCGAGCTCTCGCCGAGGTGGTAGCCGACCGTGATGCCGTCGAACTGGAAGTCGATGAGCGAGCCCATCGGCGAGCCGGCGCGCAGCTCGCCCTGGCGGAGGTTCATCGGCGGCCCGCCGGCCGACGGGCGACGGCCGATCGACAGGTAGAGTCCGGTGCCGCCGATCCGCGTCCAGTCGAAATAGGCGCGCTCGACCCGGAGCACGTCGGAGTTCGGCACGCCCGTGGTGTTGCCGTCGATGTTGAAGCTGTTCGACTGACCGTTGAACACCTGGACGCCGGTCGAATCGCCCCACGTCTTGTACATCGACAGCCGGCCGGTGAACTTCACGTTGTCGGCGACTTCGGCATCGATGCCGAGGCGGAGGCGGCTCGTGTACATCAGCGAGTTGTCGGCGTGGTACCCGGGTGTATAGGTGCCGGGCATGAGCATCCCCATGAGCTGCTGCTGCGCCTGCGGCGGGAACATTCCCATCGCCGCCTTGAGCTGCTCGAAGGTCAAGTTGTTGGTGAAGTACAGGTAGTTGGCGTAGTTCTGGGCCACGAACTGGTTGACGGCGTCGACGCTCGGCGGGAACTGGCCGGTGGCGCCGTAGTAGAACAGCGTGTTGACGATGCCGTTCTGCAGCGCCATGCCGTCGAAGTGGTCGGGGATGCTCGCCGCGACCGAGTGGGCCTCGAAGCGGAAGTCGCCGTTGAAGTTGATCCGGTCCTTGGCCGCCTTCTTCTCGACCTTCTCGAGGCGCGCCTCGAGATCCGAGATGTCCTGGCGGAGCTGCTCCGGGTCGTCGGGCGTGGCCGGCTCCTGCGCGAAGGCGAACGCGGGGACGAGCAGAAGTGCCGCGAGTGCTGCGGTGAATCGACGCATCGGTGTGTCCTCCTTTTGCCGCTCGAGCGGCGTCTCCTCGGAGCGCCGGCGGGCCGCCGGTCTGGCGGACGGCGTGGCGCTCGTCATGTGGTCGATGTCGAACTGATAGCCGGCCAGTTCACCGAAGAGCCCGGCGGCCGCGCCGACGGCGTGCCGCAGCGCGACGCCGGCGATCTGGAACGCAGGTGCGGGCGAGGTGGCCTCGAGGCGGGCGCAGAACGGGCCGGTGACCGGCAGCAGGTGATCGCGCAGCAGCCGCCCGGCAAGCCCGGCCACGGCGGCTCGCGCCTCGCCGTCGCTGCTCGCCACCCCGTGCAGGAACAGCGCGAGCAGGTCGAGCTCCAGCCCGAGGTGGTCGAGCGGGATTGGCGTGTCGCGCCCGGCGCCGACCCCTGCCGCCGAGTACAGCTCGGCCAGGTCGGCCGCGCACCCCGGGTCGTCGAGCGAGCCGGTCCGGTAGAACGACTCGTACGGGTGCACCGTCGGGGTCCCGTGGAGGAACAACCTGACGTACTCGATGTCGGCCTCGCGAGAGGGCGCGTCGGCCAGCGCCCGGAGCGATTCGCCGACGGCGCGCAACGTCGGCGCGCCGAACGACGGACGCGCCGCCAACGCCGCGGCGCGGGCCCTGACATCCGCGCCCGGCTCCAGGAACACCTCGGCCAGGAGGTCGAGCGCCTCGCCCAGGTCGGAGCACGCGAGGCGGTCGGCGACGCGCAGATCGCGACGGCCCGTACTCATTGGAACGAGCTCACCTGGCCGGCGTAGACGAAGACGTACCGCAGGACGAAGCCGCCGATGATGATCAGCGCGGCGGTGGCACCGGCGAGCACCCGGTTGGGGTGCAGGCTCGCCCGCTCCAGGAGCACGGGCTTCATCTCGTACAGCTCGAGGGCGAGCGGTACCAGGAGCCCCAGTGTGAGGAACAACACCCAGAAGGCGAACGTGTACGGACCGCCGAGGATCAGGGCGAGCGCCTGACGGACCGCCAGGGGCGAGAGGGCGCCGTGCACGATGTACGGGATGACGATGAACAGCTCGAGCAGGATGAGGACGATGTCGATGCTGTACAGGAGGCGCGCCTCGCGCGCCTCGAGGTCGTCGCGGTGCAGCGAGAGGGCGAGGATGAGCGCCGCGCAGCCGGTCGACAACGCCGAGAAGAGGAACATCTGCGCGACCAGGTTGGTGTTCCAGAACGGGCGGGCCTGGACCGCGCCGAGCAGGACGCCGGTGTAGATGCCGACGCCGACGGCCAGCGGGAAGCCGGCCATGGCGAGCGGACGGCGGAGCCCCTCGCGCCCGGGCCACGCCACGATGCCGAGGACGCGCAGGCGCTTCGGCAGGCGGGAGACCACCGAGTCGATCACTCCTGCCGGCAGCCACGCCCAGAAGTACGCCAGGCTGAGGAGCGTGAAGCCGACCAGGAGCCAGGACCCGATCGACATCGGGCTGTGCCACTCGAAGTGGAGGAAGAGCTTGTAGAAGCGGTACCACTTCCCGAGGTCGAAGATGAGCAGGAACGAGCCGATGGCCACCGGCCAGGGTGCGAGCATCGCGCCGACCCGGGCGATGCGCGGGTAGGCAGGCTGGCCGCCGTCCTGCAGGTAGGTCGCGAGCGCCGACACGAAGTACAGTCCCGCCGACATGCCACCGAGGAAGAGGTAGCTGACGATGAGCAGGCCCCAACGGATTTCGTCCATGGTCGGCTCCTCCCTACAGCAGGTAGAAGATGTGCGGGTCGTTGCCGGTCTGGGGGCTCTTCACCACATAGCGGCGGGTCGACAGGAGCTCGCGGAGCCGGCCGTCCGGCGCTTCGAGGTCGCCGAACACCCGCACCTTCGTCGGGCAGGTCTCGACGCACGCCGGCGGTTGCCCCGCGTCGACGCGGTGGACGCACATCGTGCACTTGTCGACCACCCGCGTCTCCTCGTTGAAGAACCGGGCGTTGTACGGACAGGCGATGATGCAGTAGCCGCAGCCGATGCAGTCGTCGGTGTCGACGAGGACCAGGCCGTCGCCGCGCTGCCACGACGCACCGGTCGGGCAGACCCGCACGCACGAGGCGCTGGCGCAGTGGTGGCACTGCTCCGGCTCGAACGAGGCGAGGAGCTTGGGGAACTCACCGCGCGTCTCCTCGTTGATGCGGTTGCGAAACCGGCCGAGCGGCACGTCGTTCTCGGCCTTGCAGGCGACCACGCAGGCCTTGCAGTTGATGCACTTGCGCGAGTCGATCACGAGGGCGTAGCGCTTCGTCCTGACGCCCAGACGGGCAACGAGGTTCTTACGCACCGGCGGCCTCCCCCACCTTGGCGACGCGGACGAACGTCTCGTGAAACGCCGCGTTGCCGGACACCGCGTCCATCGCCGTCACCAGAACGTCCGCGTCGCAGGCGCCGTTGTCGTAGGCCAGGCGCATGGTCCTCGACTTCTTGCCGAACCCGTGGAGCATGAAGACGCAGTCGGGACGGATCTCCTCGGTCACGCGCGCCTTGAGGCGGACGACTCCGACGTCGGAGCGGACCTCGACGAGGTCGCCGCTGGCGACGCCCAGCCGATCGGCGGCCAGCGGGTTGAGCCAGAGGTCGTTCGACGGGGCGAACTCGGCGAGCCACACGTTGTTCGTGCTGTTGGCGTGCGTGTGCGTCGCCTTGCGGCCGAGGATGAGGCGGAACGCTCCAGGGGGTGGCTGGACCGGCGGCGTGTATGCGGGCAGCGGGTCGTGCCCCGCCTCGGCGAGCCGCTCGCTGAAGAGCTCGATCTTCCCCGACCTGGTCAGGAAGCGGTGGTCGGGCTTGCGGGTCGAGCCGTAGAACGGCGCGCCCGGCGCGGTGTACACCCCGGTCCGCTTGAGATGTTCCAGGGCGTTGGGGATCGGCAGCTCCTTGGCCTGTTCCTCGAGCCACTGCTCGATGGTGTAGTCGAAGTAGTCGGACAGCTCGAGGCGCTTGGCCAGGCCCTGGACGATCTCCAGGTTGGGCTTGGTGTCGTGGATCGGCGGGACGACCTGCTGGCGGATCGCCACCACCGGCCAGATCCCCGGCAGCATGTGCAGCGGATCGGTGCGCTCGAGGTAGGTGGACTCGGGGAACACCACGTCGGCAAACCACGCCGTGTCGCTCATCTGGGTGTCGATGACGGCGACGAAGTCCATCTGCTCGAGCATCTTCTGGGTGCGTCCGCGATCGGGCAGCGCACTCATGGGGTCCTGCTTGTAGACCATCCACCCCTTGACCGGGTACGGCTTGCCGGCGAGCACGTTCTCCCGCGCCTGCAGGAAGACGCCGTCGCCCTTGGCCGCGAGCGGGAAGCGTTCCTCCATCTCGTCGATCCGGGCAGCCGTCGGCTCGTCCCAGGGCAGGTAGAGGTACTCGCCGAGCGCGATCTTGCTGTTGGGAACCACGCCGCCTTCGCGGTCCCAGTTTCCGACGATGGCGTTCAGGATCGCCTGGGCCCGGCGCATCTGGAAGTCGTTCGAGTACCATGACGACCGGCGACCCGCGTAGTACAGCGCGCGGGGCGCGGCGTCGGCGAACTCGTGGGCGATCCGCCGGATGTTGGCCGCCGGGATCTCGGTCTCGCCCGCCGCCCACTCGGGCGTGAAGCGCTGGACGTGGGCGCGCAGCTCCTCGAATCCGTGGCAGGCCGAGGCGACGAACTCCTTGTCGTAGCGCTCCTCGCCGATGATCACGTTGAGCATCGCGAGGATGAACGCCATGTCGGTGCCCGGCCGGATCGGATACCACTCGTCGGCCTTCGACGCCGTGACCGTGAAGCGCGGGTCGAGATAGACCAGCCGAGCCTTGCGGTTCATCGTCGAGTCGATGAGGTCCATGGTGTCCGGGGTGATGATCGATTCGAACCGGTTGGCTCCCGACATGATCACGTAGTCGGCGTTCAACAGGTCGAACGACGGCACCGTCCCGAACGTCATCGAGTAGGCGAGGTTGACGGAGGCCAGACACAGCGTCGGGTGCCGGAGGATGTTGGGCGAGCCGTACGCGAGGCCGAGGTTCTTGAAGAACTCCTCTTGGAACCCCTCGGTCGAGGACCAGATCACCGCCTCGGGACCGTGCTTCTCCTTGATCTCGGTCAGGTGCTTGGCGGCGAAGTCCCAGGCCTCGTCCCACGTCGCCGTGCGCCACTTGCCCTCGCCACGTGCCCCGGCCCGGATCAGCGGCTGCTTGACGCGGTCCGGGTCGTAGACCGCCTTGACCGCCGCGTTGCCGCGGGCGCACAGCATCCCGCGGGACTTCGGCGACGCCGGGTTGGGGTTGAGCTTGCGGATCCGCCCCCCCTCGACGACCGCCATCACCGCGCACTTGTTCGGGCACACCTCGCACGCCGTCGCGACCTCGCGGGTCTCGACGGCGGCCGCCGGCTTCGACCTGAGGAAGCGGGCGCATCCGAGCTGCGGGGCCAGGGCGGCGGCCGCGGCCGCGGTCGCCGCGCCGTTCATGAACGTCCGTCTCGTGATCGCCTTCGACATGACGGGCTCCATCGATCTCCTCTGCAGGCGCGCCGGTCGACTCATCTGGGCGGGGCCGAGCTCTTGAGGACCTTGATCACGTTGTCGAACAGCGACGAGTAGCTCGTCGCCCCCGGGAGGTCCGCCACCGACGACGGCGCCATCACCACCTTGACCTTGGTCTTGCGCCCGAACGTCTCCGCGTACTCCGGGGGGGTGTTCGGATCGACCAGGATCAGGTCCACGGGCTGGCTGTTGATCTGGGCGGCGAGCACGTCGGGCGGCACGAGCGTCCCGGGGTCTCGGCGGCAGGTGATGAAGGTCGGCCCGCCGAGCTGGGCGAAGTTCTGCCACCCGCACTGCGTGGCGAACACCTTGAGCCCGGAAAGGGCGCGGAGCTCGGGCTCCCAACGCGCGATCTCGGCGTCGAGCTCGCGGGAGAATCTGTCCGCGTTGGCGAAGAAGAGCTCGCGCCTCTCGGGTCGCAGGCGGGCGAGCCCCTCCGCCACGTTGTCCGCGATGGTCCGGCCGTTGCGGGGGTTCAGCCAGAAGAACGGATCGCCGTGCATGAACTGGATCTCGACGTAGCCCTCGCAGCTCGAGGTCGGCACGTTAATCCGCACCGCGTCGCGCGAGACGTCGATCCACTGGGGTCGGCCCAGCTTCTCGCGCAGGGCCGGGGGGAGCTTCTCGATGCTCGCGTGGATGGCGCTCGACTCGTGGAACAGGCCGGACCACACCACCGCGTCCGCGCCTGCCAAGGCCTCCAGGGCCCCGCTCTCGACCAGGAGGTCCTTGCGCAGCACGCAGCCCTTGAAGAGATTGAACGTCTCCACCTCGCCGCCGCCGACCCGCCTGACGATCGCCTCGACGTCGGCGGAGGTCACGGCTACCGAGAGGCGCGCACGGCCCTCGGCGCTCGTCGGTGAGGCCGACCAGACCCCGAGGACCAGGAACGTCGCGACACCGAGCGCCGCTGCCGCCAGTAACCTGCGTCGTGTCATGTCCACCTCCGCGTCGGTCCGCTGGGCGGGCGGGGCGTGACACGCCCCGCCGGGGCAGCCGCGGCACCGGTCCGTCCGTGCCCCCCGGACACCGTGGCTAGCCGCAGGTCTCGGGCTGCGGCGAGTCGGCGGCGTGGTTCACGAGGAACAACTGGATCTCGGGGAGCTGCTCGGCCGGCACCACGTCGGTGAGCTTCTCGGCACCCTTCTTGTGGACGCCCTTGGTGAAGTAACGGGTCCACTGCTCCTGCGTCTTGGTCAGCGGTGTCACCTCGCCGCCGGCCGCACCCTTCGTGTGACAGGTCTTGCACGTCTTCTTGAAGTAGAACTTCCCCTTGTTCTCACTGGCTCCGGCCGCCATCGCCACTCCGACCGTCAACGTCAGAGCCGTCACCGCTGCCCCCAACACCGTCATGCGTCGCACCTTGGGCCTCCCTTTGCCGGGCGGTACGAGAGCTGGTTGCTCCGCCGCCGCATTCTCCGAAGCGCTCCGTGAGTCGCCCCCAGGCCTCGGGGCCGAAACTCGCCCTGGACCTGGAGTCGCCATCCCGGAATGCTTGTGCGCTTCTTCACTTGCCTGCCCCGAAAAGTCCGGGTATATGCACCCGGTCAATCGCTACCGGACCATATAACGATATGGAGCTATTGTCAAGAGGCCGTCACCGATGAGACTCAGCCGTGGCACCCGCATCACAAATGCCCCGCCCAGTACTCGCCGGACGGGGCCGCGAGGGCCTGGACGACCTGCCCGCCCCGGGGCGATACTCGGGGCGAGGGAGAAGGCGATGAGCGAAGCGAGCTGCGAGTTTCCCCTGTCGAACGCCAACGGCGCCGAGATCGGCGAGATCCTCGACTCGTCCAAGACCATCGCGGTCGTGGGACTGTCCGACAAACCCGACCGCGACTCCAACCGGGTCGCCCGCTATCTCCGGGAGCACGGCTACGTCGTGATCCCGGTCAACCCGGCCCTTGCCGAGGCGATGGGCACGCGCTGCTATCCGGACCTGGCGTCGATCCCTCCCGACATCGCGATCGACGTCGTCGACATCTTCCGGAAGCCGGAGTTCATCCCGGCGATCGTCGATGAGGCCATCGCGAGAGGGGCGAAGGCCGTGTGGATGCAGCTCGGGCTCGCCCACAACGCGGCCGCCGAGAAGGCCAGGGCCGCGGGCCTGCGCGTCGTTATGGACCGGTGCATCAAGGTCGAGCACATGCGGCACACGGCCGGGGCCTGAGCAGGTCCGCGCTCTTGTGCCCACGCTTGCGCCCGGGGCCTTTGATATACTCCCTCGGTCCAGGACGCCCTGGGCACGCCGGGGCTGATGGACCCGAGTGGAGGAGGAAGCCATAACGGACGATCGCGAAAGGACAAGAATCAACGAGATGATCCGGCTCTCGCCGGTCCGTCTCGTGGACGCCGACGGCAGTCAGGTCGGAATCGTCCCAGTCGAAGAAGCACTGGCCCTGGCCCGACAGCGCGGGCTCGATCTCGTCGAGGTCGCCCCCACGGCCCGTCCCATCGTGTGCAAGATCATGGACTGGGGCAAGTACCGCTACGAGGAAGAAAAGAAGGCGCGGCAGGCGCGGCGCAAGGAACACCAGATCGAGGTCAAGGAGATCAAGTTCCGCCCAGGGGTGGCCGATCACGATTTCCAGACCAAGCTGAACCTGGTTCGGAAGTTCATCGAGCAGGGCAAGCACGTCAAGGTGACGATCATGTTCCGCCGCCGGGAGATGCGCCGGCCTGAAAACGGGTACGAAGTTCTCGAGCGGGTTAAGGAAGAGCTGGCGGACCTCGTGCGCATCGACCGGGAAGCGGGGACCCTCGACGGGGCCCGAGATCTCACCATGGTCATCGCCCCGGGCCGCAGAACCACGTAGACGAAGGCCCGGCCCTCGCCCCCGCCCCCGACGGGCGGTCGCGGCGGTGCCGGTCACGCACCCGCAACGGAAGGAGTCCGCGATGGCAAGCACGATCGCCTCGGTCCGAGTCGCTGCGCCCGAGGTTCACGGCGTCCTCGCCCACCGCATCCTGGTGGACGGCTTCCACATCGTTCCCGACCTCCGGCGCTCGCAGGGCTCCTGGCTGATCGACGAACGCGACGGCACGCGGTACCTCGACCTGTTCTCCAACTTCGCCGCCCAACCGGTGGGCTGGAACCACCCGGGCCTGGCCGATCCCGAGTTCCGCGAGCGGCTCCTTCTCGCCGCCCTCCACAAGCCGGCCAACTCCGACGTCTACACGACGTTCTTCGCCGAGTTCGTCGAGACGTTCGCCCAGAACGCCGTCCCCGACAGCCATGCCAGCCACCTGTTCTTCATCGAGGGCGGCGCGCTCGCCGTCGAGAACGCGCTCAAGACCGCCTTCGACTGGAAGATCCGCCGGAACCGCGCCGCCGGGATCGACGGCGAGGTCGGTACCCAGGTCATCCACTTCCGCCAGGCGTTCCACGGGCGCTCCGGCTACACCATGTCGCTGACCAACACCGCCGACCCCCGCAAGACGGCGCTCTTCCCCAAGTTCGACTGGCCGAGGATCTCGAACCCCTGCATCGCCTTCCCTCTCGAGGAGAACCGCGCCGCGGTGGAAGCCGCCGAGCGCGTGGCGGTCGCCGAGATCCAGGCCGCGGTGGCGGCGCACGGTCCCGACATCGCCTGCCTCATCGTCGAGCCGATCCAGTGCGAAGGCGGTGACAACCACTTCCGGCCGGAGTTCCTCCAGGAGCTGCGCCGCCTCGCCGACCGCCACGAGTTCCTGCTCATCTTCGACGAGGTGCAGACCGGGGTCGGCATGACCGGGACGATGTGGGCATGGCAGCAGCTCGGCGTCGAGCCGGATCTCTTCTGCTTCGGCAAGAAGGTCCAGGTGTGCGGGTTCGCCGCCAACCGGCGGATCGACGACGTGCCTGACAACGTGTTCAAGGTCTCGTCGCGGATCAACTCGACGTGGGGCGGCAACCTCACCGACATGGTCCGCTCCACCCGCCTGCTCGAGATCATCGTCCGGGACGACCTGCTCGGCAACGCCGTGCGTCAGGGAACGTACCTCCAGGACGGTCTCCACGACCTCGCGCGTCGCTTCCCGGCGCTGGTCTCGCAGGTCCGCGGGCGGGGCTTGATGATCGCCTTCGACCTCCCGGACCACGACACCAGGCACGCGCTGGTCGCGACCGCCCGCCGCCACGGCCTGCTGCTGCTGCCGTGTGGCGCCCGGTCGATTCGCTTCCGCCCGTTCCTCGACATCAACCGCGAGGACGCCGGCAAGGCGATCGAGCTGCTCGGCTCCGCGCTTCACGAAATGGCCTGACCCCCGCCCACCCACCCAGGGTTGCCCTACCACCCTGCCCCCAGGGGTGCACGCCCACCCCTCCGCCCAGGTTTGAAGGCTTGCCCCTCCGCCCTTCCGCGCAGCCTTGAAGCAGAAACAGCAACGACAGCAAGAACACAACCCGATCTTGTCCTTGCTTCAAGCCTGGTTGGGTGGGCGGGTGGGCAAGCCTGGGTGGGTGGCTGGGAGGGCAAGCCTGGCCGGGTGGTCGGGTGGGCAGCCTCGTGCGGGCGGGTGGGCGTGCAAGCCTGCGGTTTTGCGCTAGACTTCTGTTCAGGTCGTCTTGCCCAAGGAGGACCGCCCGTGGCCGACAGCTTTCCACCATCGACGCCGCCCCCGCCCCCGCTGCAGCCTCCTCCGGTCATGCCGCCGCCTCCGCCCGCGGCCGGCGAACCACCGATCCCTTGGGAGCAGCCCGGGTATCCGGCCCTCGAGGGGCTCTACGAGACGACCAAGCTGTTCCTCACGGCGCCCCAGGAGGCGTTCCGTCGCATGCCGGTGGTCGGCGAGCTCGGTCGTCCCCTCGGGTATGCCATCCTCCTTGGTTGGATCGGCATCATTGCGGGCCAGGCCTACCAGATCGCGCTCGGCGGCACGATGCGGAGCTGGATGGCGCCGTTCTCGCAAGGCCAGGACCTCCACGTGGGGGTCGGGTTCAACGTCGCGATGATGGTCTCGGCTCCTCTGCTCATCCTCATCGCCGTCTTCGTCGGGGCAGCCATCCTGCACCTCTTCCTCATGCTGGTCGGTGGCAACAACGCGGGCTTCTCGGCGACGACCCGGGTGGTGTGCTACGCGAACTGCACGGCCGTCCTGCAGATCATCCCGCTCTGCGGTGGGGTGGTCGCCGCGATCTGGACGATCGTCCTGGAGGTCATCGGGCTGGCCATCGCGCACCGGACCTCGCAGGGCAAGGCCGCCGCCGCCGTGCTGATTCCCATCGTCCTGTGCTGCGTGTGCGTCGCCGTCATCTTTGCGATCGCCGGCGCGGCGATCATGGCTGCAATCGGCAAGGCCGCGAACTGAGGCGACCAACATCGCCCGTCCGGCGTGCCCCACTCGATTCGCTGAGGTCGGGCTTTGTCAAGGGTCGGCGCGCATGAGCTGGCGCCCGGCCGACCGCGAAGTACGGCAGCTCGCCTGGCTGTGGTTCGCCGCGGTCCTGTCCGCCCTCGTCTTGCGCCCGCTGTGGCTGGTCATCGCGCCGCTCCTCCCGGGCTGCCCGTTCAACGCGATCACCGGGATCCCCTGTCCGAGCTGCGGCACGACCCGTGCCGCCCTTGCCCTGCTGCACGGACACCCGCTCCGTGCGTTGGCCCTCAACCCCCTCGCGACCTTGGCGGGAATCGCCTTCGTCGGCGGAGGACTGCTCGCCCCGCTGTGGGCCATCGCCGGCGGCCGCATCCCCGACCTGCCCCGCCCGTTGCCGGCGTGGGCTCGCGTCGCGATCCTCGCGTTACTGGCCGCGAACTGGACGTGGGTGATCTGGCAGAGATAGCCGGCAGTTCACAGTTCACAGTTGACAGGTTTCCCCTACTCAAAACACACAGCAAGCCCTCCGACCTGCCAACTCCGCCCATCGAGCACCGCGTGATGCGTGGTCGAGGGGGTGTCTCTTTGCTGGGCTGGGGAGCGGGAACCGGTCGACTGCCGACGACCGGTGGTCAGGCTTGTCCGGGTCGCGAGCCGGGCTTGACCACCGGCTGGCCGGCGGCGCACAGCGGGCATGCCTCTGCCGGCCACGTCGGCACCTCGACGGCGAGCAGCGCAGAGAACGGCAGCGGCGTAAACGGGTTCTCCTGGCCGGACCGGTTGATGATCGAGCCGACGCCGACCACCACGCCGCCTTGCTTGCGGACGAGATCCATCACCTCGCGCGTCGACCCGCCCGTCGTCACGACGTCCTCCACCACGAGCACGCGCCACCCCGGTTCGACCGCGAACCCGCGCCGGAGTGCCATCGCACCCTCCGTGCGCTCGGTGAAGAGGAACGGCACGCCCAGAGCGCGCGCCACTTCGTGGCCGATGATCACACCGCCGAGCGCCGGTGAGACGACGGCCTGGACCGCCTGTGCCTTGAGTCGCGCAGCGAGTTGCCGGCCGGCAGCCTCGGCTCGCGCCGGCTCGGCGAGGTACAGCGCGCATTGCAGGTAGCGGGGCGAGTGCAACCCCGAGGAGAGCCGGAAGTGGCCTTCCAGGTAAGCCCCGGCCTGGGTCATGTCCTCGAGCGTGATCCCCGCCATCATTCCTCCCGGTGCAGGCCGTAGGCCTCGATCTTCTTGTACAGGTTCGAGCGCGGCGTGTTGATGGCCCGCGCCGTGGCCGCGACGTTCCAGCCGTTCTTCTGCAACGCGCGGGCGAGGAACTCTCGTTCGGCGCGCTCCTGGAACTCGGACAGCGAGGACGCCGCGAAGATCCCCTCACCGGCCGGCGCCGGAGCCACCGCGATCCCGCCCGCGGGCACGTCGACCGTCGAGATCTCGTCCTCGAGCTGCATGATCACCGCCCGCTCGACGAGGTTCTTCAGCTCGCGCACGTTGCCGGGAAACGGGTGACCCGCGAGCTGGCGCAACGCCTCGGGGCTCCAGCGCTTGCAACGTCGGTTGTACTCCTCGCACGCCCGGCGGGTGAAGTGCTCGACCAGCGCCGGGAGGTCCTCCGGGTGGGTGCGCAGCGGCGGCGTGCGCAGCACGACCACCGACAGGCGGAAGTAGAGGTCCTCGCGGAACCGACTCCCCTTGACCTCTTCCTGGAGGTCCTTGTTCGTCGCGGCGATGACCCGAACGTCGACGTGCCGCACCTGACCCGCACCGACCGGCTCGACCTCGCCGTCCTGCAGCACCCGCAGCACCTTGGCCTGGGTACGCAGCGACATGTCGCCGACCTCGTCGAGGAAGATCGTCCCACCGTCGGCCTGGACGAACTTCCCGAGCTGCTTGCGGACGGCCCCGGTGAACGACCCCTTCTCGTGCCCGAACAGCTCCGACTCGATGAGCTCCTCGGGGATCGCGGCACAGTTGACGCGGACGAACTCCTTGCGGGCCCGTGGCGACAGGAGGTGGATGCGCCGCGCCACGAGCTCCTTGCCGGTCCCGGACTCGCCGGTAACCAGGACCGTGGCCCGCGACGGCGCGACCCGGGCGATCCCCTCGCGCAGGTCCAGCATCTCCGCGGAGCTCCCGATCAGCGAAGGCTCCTCGGTGCGCTCCTTGAGCGTCCGGTTCTCCTCGGCCAGGCGGCCCCGGCTCACGGCGTTGCGAATCGCCAGGAGCAGCGCGGCGCGCTCCGGCGGCTTGTCGAGGAAGGCATCCGCGCCGGCTTCCAGACACCTCGTTGCGGTGAACTCGTCGCCATGGCCGGTCAGGACCACGACCGGCACGTCGACACCGCGCTGCCTGAGGTTGTCGAGGAGCGCGAGCCCGTCCATGCCCGGCATCTTGAGGTCGAGCAGGACGGCATGGGGGTGATCCCGGTCGATGCGGTCGAGGGCAGCGAACGCGTCCGAGGCCTCGGCGATCTGCAGTCCGGCGCCGGTCAGGATCGTCCCGACGACCTTCCGGTTTGACGCATCGTCGTCGACGATCAACACGCGCCCAGCGTTGTCCACGGGGGAAGAGTCTACCGCATGTCCGGGCGCGAGGTTGCCCGAGTGACACACAGGCAGGTGGCCGTCAGTTCAGCACGATCACGACCTTGCCCACCGAGCCGCGACCCTGCAGATGCGCGTGGGCGCGGGGCAGCTCCGCGAACGAGAAGACGGCGCCGACCACCGGCTTCAGGTCACCCGCCGTCACCATGGCCTCCAGGCGGGCGAACCGCTGCTGCAGCTCCGCAGCGAGCTGCGGCACCAGCGAGAGGTTGAAGCCAGCCAGGGTCCGGCACGGAGAGACCGTCAGCGACGGGACGATCACACCCATCCGCAGCAGCTCGACGAGTGCGCGCAGCCACCGGACCCTCCTCGCGGAGACGGCGGCCGCGAAGCCGAACAGCACGTAGCGTCCGTCTCCCCGCAGGGCCCGCCAGCCCGGACGGAACAGCCGCCCGCCGACCGAGTCGAGCACCACGTCGACTCCACTGCGGACGGCCGTCGCGTAGGCGTCGTAGGAGCAGGCCTCCTGGGCGCCGAGGCTCGCGGCCAGCTCCCGTTTCGGCGCCGTCGAGGCGACCGCGAGCACGCGGGCACCGGCACGGGCTGCGAGCTGGACGGCGACGGATCCGACGCCTCCCGCCGCGGCCGTGATCGCCACCCGCTCGCCGGCGCGGAGCCGGCCGACCGTGAAGAGCGCGTGATCGGCAGTCAGGCCCGTGACTGCCAGCGAGGCCCCTTCGACGTCGCCCAAGCCGGCGGGCAAGGGTCGCACGTGCGTCGCCGGCGTGCGGACCAGCTCCGCGTGACCGCCGAAGATCGGCACCGCGGCGACCCGGGTGCCCAGCGGCGGCCCGGTGACGCCGGCCCCGAGCGCGACGACCTCGCCGGCGACCTCCATGCCGGGGATGAGCGGAGGACGCGGCACGTTCGGATAGACCCCCATCCGCGCCGCGCAGTCGGCGAAGTTCAACCCGATCGCGCGGACCCGGACGAGGACCTCGCCGGCCGCCGGAACGGGATCCTCGACCTCGCGAAGCTCGAGCACCTCGGGCGGTCCATAGCGTGCCACCACCCACGCCTTCATTCCCCACCCTCCCAACCAGGGGACGGGGGACAGGGAACAGGGGACACCAAGAGGAGGATCGGACCAGCGGACAGAGGGCCAGGGTCAGCGGACAGGGGACGTGTCTCGGCTGTCCCTTGTCCCCCGACCCCTGTCCCCTGTCTCTTCGTCACGCCTCGTCGCCGCCGCCGGCGGCGCGGGCGAGGCTCGGCAACATCGGCCGCAGCTTGCCCTCGATCTCCGCCATCAGCTCGTGGTTCTCCTTGAGGAACGCACGGGCGTTCTCCCGCCCCTGGCCGAGACGCACGTCGCCGTACGACAGCCAGGTTCCGGACTTGGTCACCACCCGGTGCTCGACCCCGAGGTCGAGGATCTCGCCGGCGCGAGAAATCCCTTCGCCGTAGAGGATGTCGAACTCGGCGATGCGGAACGGTGCGGCGACCTTATTCTTCACCACCTTGACCTTCGTCCGGTTGCCGACCATCTCCTCACCCGACTTGATCGGCCCGATGCGGCGGATGTCGAGCCGAACCGAGGCGTAGAACTTCAGGGCCCGGCCGCCGGTGGTCGTCTCCGGGTTGCCGAACATGACGCCGATCTTCTCGCGGATCTGGTTGATGAAGATGACGCACGTCTTCGACTTCGAGACGATCCCCGTCAGCTTCCGCATCGCCTGCGACATGAGTCGCGCCTGCAGGCCGACGGAGGCGTCACCCATCTCGCCCTCGAGCTCGGCGCGCGGCACCAGGGCGGCCACCGAGTCGACGACCACGACGTCCACCGAGCCCGAGCGGATCAGCGTCTCGGTGATCTCCAACGCCTGCTCGCCGTTGTCCGGCTGGGCGAGCAACAGGTTGTCGATGTCCACGCCCAACTTGGCGCAGTACTCCGGGTCGAGGGCGTGCTCGGCGTCGATGAACGCGGCCAGGCCGCCGGTCGCCTGCGCCTGGGCGATGATCTGCAGCGCCAAGGTCGTCTTGCCCGACGACTCCGGCCCGTAGATCTCGATGACCCGCCCGCGCGGCACGCCGCCGACGCCGAGCGCGGCGTCGAGGCCCAGCGAGCCGGTGGGAATCACGTTGACTGCGACGGCCTCCTGCTGACCCAGGCGCATGATCGCGCCCTTGCCGAACTGCCGCTCGATCTGCGAGACGGCAGTCTCCAATGCCTTCAACTTGTCCTGGTTGATCTCAGCCATTCGACACCTCTCCTGTGGGGCACCGGCGTGGACGGGTTGGCCGTGGGGCCACGGTGAATGCTAGGCGGCACGCCGGGCCCAAGTCAAGCCGCGAGCCCGGCCTTGCCACGCGTCGGCGGGGAGCTTCGGCACCGTTACCCAGGAGGGCGACGACGCCACAAAAGGGAATCCCGCCGCCCTGGTGCGCGACGGGATCCCTCGCTGCGCTCACGAGCAGATCCCGCCGCCCTGGTGCGCGACGGGATCCCTCGCTGCGCTCGGGATGACTTCCTGTCGCCCAAGGCGACAGGAAGTCACTTGCCCAGGATGATGAAGGCGATGAGCAGGGCGTAGATGACCAGCGACTCGATGAAGGCGACGCCGATGATCATCGTGATCCGGACCGGTCCGGCGGCGCCGGGGTTACGGCCCATGCTGGTGCAGGCGGCCGCGATGGCCTTGGCCTGACCGAATGCACCGGCGAAGGCCGCGAGACCGAGCACGAACGCGGCGGCGATGAACTTGCCGACGTCACGCTGGTAGGCGCCACCGCCCGCAGCGGCCTCCTCGGCGAAGACCGGGGATGCCATGGACAACAGCACGAGAGCCACGACCACGAACAGCACTTTCCTCGTCATACAACCTCCCTTTGTGGGGTGTGAGTGCACGCTAGTGCTCCTGGGCCACGGCCCCGGAAATGTAGACCGCCGTCAGCATGATGAAGATGAACGTCTGGATCGTGGCGCCGAGGATGCCGAGACCCATCATCGGCCACGGCACGACGAAGGGCACGAGGGCCATGAAGATCCCCGTCGCGGTGTGCTCGCCGAAGATGTTGCCGAACAACCGCAGGGCCAACGACAGCACGCGGGCCAGGTGCGAGATGATCTCCAGCGGGATCATCAACGGGAACAGCCACCACACCGGCCCGACGAAGTGCGCCGCGTACTTGATCGGCCCGAGCTTCGCGATGCCGACGATGTTGTAGAAGAGGAACGCGGTGATCGACAGCGCGAAGGTCGTGCTCGGGCTCGCCGTCGGCGGCTGGAGGAAGAAGACCAGGCCGAAGATGTTCGACAGGAAGATGAAGAAGGCGAGGCTGGCGATCATCGGGACGAACGGCTTGCCGTGACCGTGGCCGATCACGTCGTCGGCCAGGTTGCGCAGCGCGGAGAGCAGGAGCTCGAGGATCTGCTGGAGCACCGACGGGCGTTCCACCGAGTAGCGCCGACGGGCCAAGAACAGCATGACCGCCACGACGACGACGATGAGCAGTGCCATGACCACGTTGTCGGGCAGCCAGGCGTTCGGGATCTCCTCGAGACCCATTGCCTTGCGCCACGACTCCGAGGGTTGGCCGAGCAGCATGACGAGCAGCGCGTTGAGCGGGTGGAACAGGAACGAGAACTCGTGGTGCACGGCCCCTCACTCCTCCCCGGGCTTCTCCCCGCCCGACCGCAGGCCCTCGAGCGCCAGGGCCAGCAGGAAGCACCCCATTCCCGCGGCCACCGCCCACAGATCGACCTGGCGCCGCAGCACGTAGATCACCGCAAAGAGCAACCCCCACAACGCAAGACGCGCAACCACCAGCACGATCGCGCGACGTGACACCCTGGGTCGCCCTGGCTGCAGGACGCTCGTCAGCGCTTTCTCCAGCCAAAGCGCGTTGATGATACCGACCGCCGCCGTGAGGGTCAAGACGAGTGCGGCCACGTGCCGGTCGAGCAGGACGAGCACCAACCCGGCCGTTCCGGCGAGCACGAGCCCGATCCAACCAGCCCGCTTCGCCACTATTGCCGGCCCTCCGGATCACGACCGGTCGGGTGGGGGCCGGTCCCCTGTTCCCCGTCCCCAGTCCCCTCGCCGTTCGGCCGAACGGCGCGGTCCTCTTCCCGTCCGACCCGCAGTGCCGTCCGGATCGCCTCCATGAACCCTGCGATCACGCCCAGCCCGGTGAAGATGTAGGTGCACCAGGGCGTGCTCGAAAAGAACCAGTCGAGCACCCATCCCATGCCGTAGCCGATGCCGATGGCCGCCGGCAGGATGGTCGCGATGAGGTACGCGTCGCCGATGCGGCGCGCCGACTGAATGTCCTTGTTGCCCTTGCGGCTCACTTCCCTGCCAGGACGGAGACGGTTGCCCGTGCGGCTTCGCCGAACGGCCCGGGAAGGACACCGATCACCAGCACGGCGACGGCACAGGCGACGATGACGCGCTCGGTCCACGGGGCGGCGAGCAGCGCGGCAGGCTCGGCGTCCGCGCCGTCACGCAGATACATCTGCAGGACGATGCGCAGGTAGTAGTAGAGCGAGACGGCCGACATCAGCACGGCGACGACCACGAGCCAGACGTAGCCGGCCTGCACCGCCGCGGCGAACAGGTAGAGCTTGCCCATGAACCCGGCGGTCGGCGGGATGCCGCCGAGCGAGAGCAGGAACAGGAGCATGCCGAACGCCGCCACCGGGTGCTTGCGCGCCATTCCCGCGTAGTCGTTCACCGTCTCGCCGGCGAAGCCGCGCGACTCCAGCAGGATCACGAACCCGAAGGCACCGAGGTTGGTCACGGTGTAGACCAGCATGTAGAACATCACGCTCTGCAGACCGTTCTGTCCGCCCGCCATGAGGCCGAGCAGCGCGTAGCCGGCATGGGCGATCGAGGAGTACGCCAGCATGCGCTTCACGTTGTCCTGGGTGAGGGCCGCGACGTTCCCCCACACCATGGTCAGCGCCGCCGCCACGGCGACGAAGAGCCGCCACTGGTCGGCCAGCGGCTCGAGGCCGCCGAGGTAGACGCGGAGGAACATCGCGAAGGCGGCCGCCTTCGGTCCCACCGACATGAACGCCGTGATCGGGGTCGGGGCGCCCTCGTAGACGTCGGGCGTCCACATGTGGAACGGCACCGCCGCGACCTTGAAGAGGAAGCCGCAGGTGAGCAGCGCGATTCCGACCAGCACCGGGGTGCCCGGCCGCCCGCCGGAGACCTTGGCGGCCAGCGTCGCGAGGTCGAGGGTGCCGGTGGCCCCGTAGAGCAGCGACAAGCCGTAGAGCAGGATCCCCGACGACAGCGCTCCGAGCACGAAGTACTTCACCGCCGCCTCGTGGGACTTGACCTCGCGGCGGAAGTACCCGGCAAGGATGTACGTCGAGAGCGCCATCAGCTCGAGCCCGACGTAGATCGTCGCCAGGTTCGAGCCCGACGCCATGACCATCATGCCTACGGTGGCCAACATCACCAGCGTGTGGTACTCCGCGGGCCGGTAGTCGTTGCGCTTCAGGTAGTCCAGCGAGAGGAGGATCGCCAGTCCCGACGAGAGCAGGAAGAGCGCCTTGAAGAACACCGCGAAGCGGTCGAGGACGAACATGCCGAAGAAGAAGCGCGTCCCCTCCGCAGTGCCGCTCGCCACGACCCACAGGGCGACGCCGGCCGCCACGATGGACAGCACGGCCCCGGCACCGAGCGCGCCGTGCCGTCGGCCTCCGCCGACGAGCCCGACGAGCAGCAACGCCATTGCCAGGCCGGCGAGGACCAGCTCGGGCAGCAGGGCGACAAGGTCGGCCGTCATCACGCCCTCCTCAATGCGCGCCGTGGCCGCCGGGCTCCCCGGCGGGCTCGGCGGCGTGGGCGGCCGGCGCGGCCGGGAGCTTGGCCACCGGGCGGTTGAGGTAGTCCTTGTCGACCGCCCGGACGATGCGCTGGATCGACGGCTCCATGATCCTGAAGAACGGCTTGGGGTACAGGCCGATCCAGAAGCACATGACGATCAGCGGGATGAGCGTCCACTGCTCACGCAGGTTGACGTCCTTGAGCTTCTTGTTCTCCTCGATGGTGATCTCGCCGAAGAAGACCTGCTGGTACAGCCAGAGCATGTAGGCCGCGCCCAGGACGATGCCCGTCGCGGCGATGACCGCCCAGGTCGTCGAGTGGCTGAACGCACCGATGAGGATGGTGAACTCGCCGATGAACCCGTTGAGGGTGGGCAGCCCGATCGAGGCCATCGTGATGATCATGAAGAGCATTGCGTAGATCGGCATGACCTTGGCGATGCCGCCGTACTCGGCGATCATCCGGGTGTGCCGGCGCTCGTAGATGATCCCGACGAGCAAGAACAAGCCGCCGGTCGACAGCCCGTGGTTGATCATCTGCAGCACCGAGCCCGACAAGCCGTGCGGGTTGAGCGCGAACATACCAAGCATGACGAAGCCGAGGTGCGAAACCGACGAGTACGCGACCAGCTTCTTCATATCCTTCTGGGCCATGGCGACGAGCGCGCCGTAGACGATGCCGACGATCGCCAGGCCGCCGACCCACGGCACCGCCTTCACCGTCGCATCCGGCAGCAGCGGCAGCGAGAAGCGGATGAAGCCGTACGTGCCCATCTTCAGCAGGACGCCGGCCAGGATCACCGATCCCGCGGTCGGCGCCTCGACGTGCGCGTCGGGCAACCAGGTGTGGAACGGGAACATCGGTACCTTGATGGCGAAGCCGACGAAGAAGGCCAGGAACACCCAGAACTGCACGCCGGCGGGGATCTGCGGCGCGATCTTGAACAGCTCGGTCACGTCGAACGTCGGGGCGTTGCCGAGGCCCGGCAGCCCGATCGCGGCGAGACCGGTCGAGTTGTAGAAGTACAGCGCCAGGATGCCGACCAGCATCAGCACCGAGCCGAACAGGGTGTAGAGGAAGAACTTGATCGCCGCGTACAGCTTGCGGGGGCCGCCCCAGACGCCGATGAGGAAGTACATCGGCACCAGCATGACCTCCCAGAAGACGTAGAAGAGGATGAAGTCGAGCGACATGAAGACGCCGAGCATCCCGGTCTGCAGGAGGAGCAGGAAGACGTAG
>JACQZW010000082.1 GCA_016213675.1 Acidobacteriota bacterium
CGGCCGGCCGTGGCCGGCCGTCGCCGGGACTGCAGGGTGCCGTTGGGCGGGCGCCCTCGCCCGCCCTCCCCCGCGCCGGAATAGTCGCGATCGGGGGTGCCGTTCTCAGGGGCGTCGACCCCGCGGCAGACGATGTATCGTGCCCAGGCGCCCCCCGTGCTCGGGTCGGCGGAACGGAGGCCAGCGATGGGCGAAAGCCAGGAACAGACGATGCCGAAGGTCGAGCTGGAGGAGCAGCACCGGTGGTTGCAGCGGTTCGTCGGCGAGTGGACGTTCGAGGGCGAGGCCTCGATGGGTCCGGGACAGCCGCCCGAAAAGTTCACGGGGTCCGAGAGCGTACGCTCGCTCGGCGGCCTGTGGGTGCTGGGCGAGGGCAAGTGCCCGGGGCCCGACGGCAGCCCCGGGACCACGCTCCTGACGCTCGGCTACGATCCCCAGAAGCAGCGCTTCGTCGGGACGTTCGTCGCGTCGATGATGACCCACATGTGGCTCTACGACGGCGCGCTCGACGAGGCCAAGCGGATCCTGACGCTCGACACCGTCGGCCCGGACTTCGCCGATCCGAAGAAGATGGTGAGGTACCAGGACGTCTACGAGCTCGCGAGCGACGACCACCGGGTGGTGACGTCGCGTGCGATGGGCGAGGACGGCGCCTGGCACACCTTCATGACCGCGCACTACCGTCGGAAGAAGTAGCCCCGGTCGGTCGCGGTACCGGCCGGGCGTCGGGGTTTCTCCTCGACCTTCGGGCGAACCCCTGACCTCGACCCCGCTGTCATCCTGAGCGAGCGAAGCGAGCGAAGGACCCCGACGCGCCTGGAGCGCCGACCTGCCCGTCTGGGCCGTCTCAGGCGCCACGGGGTCCTTCGTCGTCGCTGCGCTCCTCCTCAGGATGACGGAGGGTGTCGCACCGCGCCCACTCGCCTGAAAGCGTTACTTCCTCGAAGAAGCGCCCCCCGGGCCATGCTCGCATGGCACGTCCTTCGGGTGTGCCGGCAAGCGAAAGCCGCGCTACCGGCCGGTGGCGACGAGGGCGAGGTTCTCGCGGCGGGCGGCGAAGGTGCGGGCGGCGAGCGGCATGAGCAGGCGGTTCACGCCGAACGCGAGCGCCGCCCACGCCGCCGCGAGCACCGGGGCGAGCCACGGCTTCTCGAGGGCGAGCCAGGCGACGGCGACGATCACGGCGCCGGGGGCGAGGGCGAGCACTTGCGCGAAGAACGCGATCAGGCCGGCCGCGGAGTGCGGCTGGCCGGCCTTGCCGAGCTTGCCGAGGTCGGCGCTCTTGGGGAAGACGGCGGACACGCCCGCCATCAGCGGCGCGAGGACGACGAGCGCCGCGAGCCCGGCGAGGAGCGCCGTCGGCCACAGGGCGGGGTGGGTCGAGGGGAAGATCAACGCCAGCCCGAGCATGGTGGGGGTGAGCGGGGCGAGGAGGAGCAGCGCCGAGCCGATCGCCTTGCCGTCGACGATCTGACGGTCGCCGAGCGGCTGGAGGAGCTGGACGACGAGGCCGCCGCCGTCGACGGCGAACTGGTTCGCCGTGAGCGCGGACAGGTTGGCGAGGGCGATGAGGGAGGCGAGCCCGGCGATGGCGAACGGTTGGAGCGTGGCGCCGGTGCCGTCGGCGAAGCGCCGGCCGAACACGAAGGCGAAGACGACCGAGGTGACGATGGGGCTCAAGAGGATCATCTTGCCGCGCACCGTGCGGGTCACCGTCCGGACGTGGACCATCGCGACCGCCGCGGTGGCCGGCGCCACCAGCGGGAGGCGGGCCGTCCGGACGCGTGACGCTGCGGCGCCCCGTCCTGCCGAGCCGGTCTCGGGCGTCTCGAGCAGGCGGCGATGGAGGGGCGCGGCGCCGGCGTGGAGGAGGGCGGCGAGCCCGGCGAGTGCCGCGAGGTTGACGATCGCGCCTGCGCCGTTGGACGCGGCGGCGTCGCGCAGCGTCGCGGCGTAAAGGCCCGAGGGGAGGACGCGCACCGGGCCCGGGATGGCGAGGCGTTCGCGGGCCGGCGCCGACCGCTCCGGGGCCGGTCGCGCCCGCCCGCGGTCGGCGATCCGGTCGTCGAAGAGCTGCGGCAGGATGCCCACGACCGACAGCAGGAGGAAGAAGAGGAGCGTCGCCAGCTCGCCACGACGCCGGTTGCGGAGGAGCAACTGGGTGGCCAGGGCGCCGAGCGCGCCGAGGCCGAGCAGGACCGCGATGAACGACAGCGTGGCGCCCAGCGCCGCGAGCCCGAGGAAGGGCCGGCCGGCGGCGAACGCCCCGAGGGGCAGGCAGAGCAGCGCTGGCGCGAAGATCAGCAGGATCGGATCGGTCGCCACCTTGAGCAGCTCGAGGTGGCGGAGGAACGAGGTCGGCACCGGCAGGAGCCGCAGCAGCTCGCCCCGCTCGACGCCCCCCTGGCCGGCGAGGAGCAGCGGCCGCATCAGGAGCCAGGCCATCGGCGCCAGGAGGAGCAGGGACGCGACCGCCGTGGCCAGGCGCGCGTGGTCGGCGTTGGTCGCGATGTGCCAGCCGGCGACTGTCCCGACGCCGGCCATCCCGCCGAGCACCGGGATCATGAGCAGGACCATCGCGGCGGGAAGCGCGACCTCGCCGATACGCGAGAAGCGCTCGATGGCGTCGCGGCGCCGGCCGCCGCGCAGGCCGTTAACCATCAGCCGCCACTGCAGCCAGGCGAACGCCCGCAGCAGCCGCCAACTCATGCCAGCCAGTCCAGCTCGGCGGCCGGGGCATCGCCGGCGCCGACGAGGTCGAGGAAGACCTCCTCGAGCGTCCGGCCGGCACCGGCGCCGCCGCGCAGCTCGGCCATCGAGCCCTGGGCCACCAGCCGCCCCCGGTGGATCACGCCGATGTGGTCGGCGAGCTTCTCGACGATCTCGATGATGTGCGAGGTGAGGAACACCGTGCCGCCGCGCTCGACGAAGCGATGCAGCAGCTCCTTGATCTGGCGCGAGGCGATCGCGTCGATGCCCTCGAACGGCTCGTCGAGGAAGAGCAGGCGGGGGGCGGGGAGGAGTGCGACCGCCAGGGCAAGCTTCTTCCGCATGCCGTGCGAGTAGTCGGCCACGAGCTTGCCGGCCGACGACGCGAGGTCGAGGAGGGCGAGCAGCTCGTCGGTGCGGGTCTGCACGGTGGCCCGGTCGAGGCCGTGGACCTGGCCGACGAACGACAGCGTCTCGACCGCCGACAGCCGCTCGAACAGCGCCTGCTCCTCGGGGATGACCCCGATCGCGCGCTTCATCGCCACGCCGTCGGCGGTCGGGTCGAGGCCGAGCACGCGGATCTCGCCGCCGCTCGGCCGCAGCAGGCCGGTGAGGCACTTGATCGTCGTCGACTTGCCGGCCCCGTTCGGCCCGAGGAAGCCGTAGAACGAGCCGCGCGGCACGGCGAGGTCGATGCCGTCGACGGCGGCGACGTCGCCGAAGCGGCGGACGAGGGCACGGGTCTCGATGGCCAGGTCCATGATCGGGGGATTGTACGTTGTGCGCGGGCGGGGGCGCCCGCGCTACAGACAACACGTGGGGCGGGCGCCCTCGCCCGCCCTCCTCAAGTTGCGTGCTACTTTGGACTGGCACTCGGAGGCTGGGATGACGTCGAGGCTGGCTGCACTTTCCTGCTCGATCGTGATCGCGGGCGCCGTGCTGTGCGTCGCCCCGACCGTGGCGCAGGTGCTGCCCTTCGAGGTGCTGGGCCTCAAGGAAGGCCTCCCGCAGTCGCAGGTGTCGGACATCGTCCAGGACCGCGACGGCTACCTGTGGATCTCGACCTGGGGCGGCCTCGCCCGCTACAACGGCGAGTCGTTCACCAGCTACTTCGTCGAGGACGGCCTGCCGTCGAACCGCGTGCAGGAGCTCCTGGTCGACCGGTCGGGCTCGCTGTGGGTCGGCACGGGCTCGGGGTTGGCGGTGTGGCGGGACCGGCGGCTGCAGCGGCTGCGTCACCCGGCCTTCGACGGCGAGCGCTGCCGGGCCCTGGCGGAGGACGCCGACGGCCGGCTGTGGGTCGGCACCGACCGCGGCACGGTGGTCCGCGAGGGGGGCTCGTTCCGGCACGTCGGCCCGGCCGAGGGGGCGACGGGCGCCATCGTCTACGACCTCGTCGCCGACGGCGGCGCGATGCTAGCGGCCACCGCCGCCGGCCTGCTGCGACTCGGCCTGAACGGGGCTACCGAGCTCCTGCCGATCCCGACGCTCCCGGCGGACACGCTGCGGGCGGTCGCGCGCACCGGGGACGGCCTGTGGCTCGGCACCGCGGCGCAGGGCGTGTTCCTCCAGGCCTGGGGCGAGTGGCGGCCGGTCCCGGCCTCGGAGGTCAGCGGCCGCAACATCTACCGTTTCGTGATCGGCGCCTCGGGGACCCTCTACGTCGCCTCCCAGGACGCCGGCCTGTACCGCAAGCCGCCGGGTGCACGCGTGTTCGAGCGCATCGCGATGGGCAACGGGCTGCCGTCGGACGTCGTCTCGGCGGCCTACGAGGACGTCGAGGGGAACCTGTGGATCGGGACCGACATCGGCGGCCTGGTGCGCGAGCGCAGCCGGGCCGTCACGAACCACGGGATCGGCGGCGAGTTCCCGAGCGCCTGCGTGTTCGGCATCTCGCAGGGGCGGACGGCGGACAGCCTGTGGGTCGCGACGCTGCGCGGGGCGGTGCACTACCAGGTGCGGCCGTCGATCGGGGTGCTCGAGACCGTCACGGGTCGCGAGGGACTGAAGGACCAGCAGGTGTGGAAGGTCGTGAGCACGCCCGAGGGCGAGGTGTGGGCGCAGACCGAGACGATCTACCAGGTGCGCCGGCCGGGGTCGTCCGTGTTCGAGCCGCTGCCCGCCGACGTGCCGCTGCCGCAGACGACCCAGGACATCGCCGTCGACGCCGGCGGCAGGTTGTGGGTCGTCGGCTACGACCCGGCCGAGGGCGTCGCGGTCCGCGCCCGTGACGGCCGCTGGCGCGCCTGGGCGCGCAGCGACGACGGCATCGACGTCTCCCGCTGCCGGGTGGTCGCGCCGCGCCGCTCCGGCGAGGTGCTGGTGGTGACCGGCCGCGACATCCTGGTCAGCGACGGGACCAGTCTCGCTCGCTTCTGCGATCCGCCGCCGCTCGCCGGGACCTACGTCTCGAGCCTGCTCGAGGACGCCCGCGGCCGGCTGTGGGCCGGCAACGACGCCGGCCTCGCGGTGCGCGAGACCGACGGACGATGGCGGCTGCTCAACGACCAGCCGGGCTTCGGGAGCCACCAGGTCTACTTCATCGGCGAGAGCCGCGACGGCACCGTGTGGGTCGGCACGGCACGCGGCGTCTTCCGCTTCATGGCCAGCGGCCGGATCGAGCCGTTCACCCTGGACGACGGCTTGGCCGGACTGGAGGCCAACCAGTTCGGCTTCCACGCCGATCCGGCCGGCGAGGTGTGGATCGGCACGGTGAGCGGTATGACCCGCTACGACCCGGCCGCCAGCCGGGCCAACACCGTGGCTCCGCGCCTCGTCGTCGAGGTCGCCGAGCTGCCCGGGCGCGACGTCGGCTACCCGGTTGGGCTCGACCTCGCGTGGGGCGAGCGGACCGTGAACTTCCGGGTCGCCGTGCTGGCCTTCCGCAACCACGCACGGGCCGCCTTCCGCGCCCGCCTCGATGGACTCGAGGAGGACTGGCTGCCGCCCCGCCGCCCCGGCGAGCTGCGCTACACCAACCTGTCGCCCGGCCGCTACCGGCTGCTGCTCCAGGCGTCGAACGAGTCGGGGCTGTGGGGCGAGACCGTCGAGCTGCCGATCCGGGTGAGGCCGCCGTGGTGGCGCACGCTGTGGTTCAGGCTCGGCGCCTTCGGGGCGCTGCTCGCCGTCGCCCTCGGGGCGCACCGGGCCCGCACGGTCGCGCTGCGCCGGCGCAACGCGCAGCTCGAGAGGGCCGTCGAGACGCGCACCGCCGAGCTGCGCGAGGCCAACGACGAGCTCGAGCGGCTGGCCACCCACGAGCCGCTCACCGGGTTGTGGAACCGCCGGGCGATCGTCGAGCACCTCCGCGCCCTCCTGGACCAGCGGCGGCCGGTCTCCCGGCGCTTCGGCTGCATGATCGTCGACCTCGACGGCTTCAAGAAGGTCAACGACACGCTCGGCCACCCGGCCGGCGACCGGGTCCTCACCACCGTCGCGTCGCGGATCGCCGAGTCGCTGCGCGAGTTCGACCTCTTCGGGCGCTACGGCGGCGACGAGTTCCTCATCGTGCTGCCCGGCGCCGACCGGGCCGCGGTCGCCGCGGTCGGCGAGCGGATCAGCCGGATCGAGGTGCGCGAGGGCGATGGCGCCGAGTTCGTGACGGTCACGGCGTCGTGCGGCGGGATCGCCGTCGCGGGTGGGTCGGCCGCCACCGAGGCCGCGGTGCTGGCGGCGGCCGACGCGCTCCTCTACAAGGTCAAGAAGGCCGGCGGCCACGGCTTCCTCGTCGACACGATGGAGTGAGGCCCCCCCGCCCACCCAGGGTTGAAGGGTTGAAGGGTTGAAGGGTTGAAGGGTTGAAGGGTTGAAGGGTTGAAGGGTTGTAGGGTTGTAGGGTTGAAGGGTTGAAGGGTTGAA
>JACQZW010000083.1 GCA_016213675.1 Acidobacteriota bacterium
GTGACGCTGTCGGTGGCCACCGGCGGGGTCACGACGACCATGCTGGCGACCGGTGCCGCCGACGAGGCGAGGATTCGGGACGGCGCCGTGACCTCGGCGAAGATCGCCGACGGGGCGGTCGGCAACGCCGACCTCGGCGCCGGGGCGGTGACCAAGGGCAAGCTGGCGGCGGCCGGCGGCACCAACAACCAGGTGCTCGGGACCGACGGCACCAACCTGGTGTGGCGCGACCCGGCGGCGGGGACGGGAACCGGCGACATCTCGGCGGTGACGGCCGGCGCGGGGCTGTCCGGCGGCGGGACGACCGGCGACGTGACGCTGTCGGTGGCTACCGGCGGGATCGCCAACGGGATGCTGGCGGCCAACGCGGTGACCTCGGACAAGGTGGCTGACGGAACCGTCGCCAGTGCCGACGTGGCCTTCAACTACGCCGGTTCGGCGAGCAAGGGCGGCGCAGCCGGCGATCTCGCCTGCACCGGCTGCGTGACCAACTCGGAGCTGTCGGCCTCCGGCGGCACGAGCGGCAAGGTGCTCAAGAGCAACGGCAGCGCCGTGGTGTGGAGCGACGACGAGGCGAGCGGGCTGACGATCCCACTCGAGATCCGGACCGGTAACGCCGCGCCGCTCATGACGATCGAGAACACCTCGACCGGCGGCGCCGTCAAGCTGATCGGACCCTACGGAAGTGTCCTCCGCGTCACTGGTGGCTCGACCCAGTCCTCCGCGGGCTCGCTGATCGCCGAGTCCACCGGTTCCGGTGCCGGTGCCACTGCGATCACCGCCATTGGAAACGGAATCGGGGTCATGGGCACCTCCGGGTCCGGTATCGGGGTGCAGGGGTTCTCGACCTCGGGATCGGCAGGGGTGCGGGGTTGGTGCCACACCTGCGCGAGCGGCGTGCTCGGCGAGATCAACACCGGCAGCGGTTCCGCCGTCAAGGGCAGCTACGCCAGCGGCACGACTTGGGGCGGCCTGGGCAGTGGCGATGCCGGCGTCAAGGGAGCGCACGGCACCGCGCGCACGGGCTATCTCGGCGCAGCCGACGCAGCCGTCTCTGGAGTCAGCTCGGCAGGGTACGCGGTATATGGCAAGAGCTCTGCGAACGCCATCAGCGGCGCCGCGGTGCGCGCCGAGTCCACGGCGTCGGGCGGGGTCGCCATCCACGCGACCAACTCGAGCACCGACGCGACGATCATCGGCACCAACGCCGGGACGGGCAAGATCGTCAAGCTGTACTCCGGGTCGCCGGCCAACCTGCGCTTCACCGTCGACAACAACGGCAGCGTGACGGCCGACGGGAGCTACAGCACCCCGGCGGCGGACTTCGCCGAGCTTCTCCCCGGCCGCGAGGGCCTCGAGCCCGGCGACGTGCTGGCGATCGGCGCGGATGGCAGGCTGATGCGCTCGATCGAGGCGTACCAGGCCTCGGTGGCGGGCGTCTACTCGACCAAGCCGGGGTTCCTCGGCGGCGCGAGCTTCGCGGAAGGGACCGAGGGGCTGGTCCCGCTGGCGGTCGTCGGCGTGGTGCCGGTGAAGGCCTCGGCGGAGAACGGGGCGATCCGCCCCGGCGACATGCTGGTCTCCTCGTCGATCCCCGGTCACGCCATGCGCGCCGGCGGCTCGGTGCCGAACGGGCGGGGCATCGGCAAGGCGCTGGGCCGGCTCGACAGCGGCACCGGCCTCGTCACCATCTTGGTCATCCTCCAGTAGTCCGGACGCGCCCGGCCGGCCGGGCATGAACCATCGGCCGCACCTTCGACGGTGCGGCCGATGCGTTGTGGCGGGAATGCGGGGCAGAGGCTCGGCCTGCTATGCCGGCTTGGGCTGGCCCAGGGCCACGCCGAGCTCCTTGATCCGGCGGTACAGCGACGAACGCGGGATGCCGAGCCGCTCGGCGGCGGCGGCCGTGTCCCCCCGGCACAGCGCGAGCGCCTGCTCGATCTCGCGGCGCTCCACGAACTCGAGGGTCTCGCGCAGGCCGTGCGGCCGGTCCCCGGCTTCGGGGCCGGCGATCTCGCCCTGCAGGTGGCGGGTCTCGAGCAGCTCGCCCTCCTCGAGGAACAGCGCGGCCCGCGCCATCTCCCGCTCGAGCTGGCGGATGTTGCCGGGCCAGCCGAAGCCGACGAGCGCGTCGAGGGCGGCACGGGAGATTCCCCGGGGGACGACGCCGCGCCGCGCCCCTGCGCGGGCGAGGAAGTATGCGGCGAGGTTGCCGATGTCGGCCCGGCGCAGCCGGAGCGGCGGCAGCTCGACGGTCCAGTCGGCGATGCGGTGGAAGAGGTCCTGGCGGAATGCACCCGACGCCAAGAGTGCGCGGATGTCTCGGTTGGTGGCGGAAATGACCCTGACTCGCGCCGGGCGGGGGTCGCGGGCGCCGAGCCGATAGACCACGCCTTCCTGGAGCACGCGAAGGATGCGGGCCTGGGTCTCGGCCGCCATGTCGCCCACCTCGTCGAGGAACAACGTGCCGTCGTCGGCCTGCTCGAAGCGGCCGGGACGCGACTCGACGCCGGTGGCGACGCCGCGTTCGATGCCGAACAGCTCGGCCTCGAGCAGGTCGCGGGGGAGCGCGGCACAGTTGAGCGGCACGAACGGCCCGCCACGACGGGGCGACGCGGCGTGGATGTAGCGGGCGAGCAGCTCCTTGCCGGTTCCGGACTCGCCGAGGATGAGCACGCTCACGTCGCCCTGGGCGACCCGGGCGGCATCGGCGTAGACCGCCGACACCGCCGCGACGACGCTGGACGGGTCGGGTGGCGCCGGGGGCGGAGGGATCTCGGGGCGCGGGTCGAGGCGCGCCGGGGACGACAGCGCGAGCAGCAGGGCCGCGGCGCGGGCGAGGGGCGTGAACGAGGCTGCCTGGGTGGGGTGGGCGAACGACATCGCGACGACCAGGTCCGCGTGCCGCTCGAGAACCTCGGCAGGCGTCCGCGAGCCGTCGCCGCGACGGGCGGCGAACAGCAGCCCGTCGCCGTCCGGGCCGAGGCGGCGGACCTCGACGTCGAGGCACGGCGTGTGCTCGAAGAGCGCGGCGCCCACGGCCTGGGCGACCTCGAGCTCGTCGCCGCCCCGCACGAGGCGCGCGAGCAGCCCCGGCAACGCCTCGCCGACGAAGGCGCCGAGGGAGCCGAGCGAGGCGGTCGGCGCGCCGCCGGCCGCCGGCATGCCCGCGTCGCCCTCGGCGGCGGGTCTGGCGAAGACGATCGCGGCTTCGACCTCGCCGGCGGAGACCTCCTCGAGGCGGGCATCGACCGCGCCGATCCGCAGTCGCTGGCCTGGCCGCAGCGGCGTGACCGCGTGCACCGGCACGCCGTCGACCCGGGTCCCGTTGCGCGAGGCGAGGTCATCCACGGCGACTTCGCCGTCTTCCACGCGGAGGCGGGCGTGGCGGCGCGACACCGTCGGGTCGGAGATCCGTACGTCGCAGTCGGGGTGGGCGCCGACCACGTTGTCGCCGCCCTTCAGCACGGCGTGGCGGTCGCGGCCGCCGAGTGTCCACACGAGTCGCAGGGGCACGGCTAGGGGCTCCCAGCCGCGAAGCCTAGCATGCGAGCGGCGTTCCGGCGGTCACGGCGCGGGAGCGGCAGCGGATGCCGGTGAGGAGGACGTCGGCCCCTCGGCGAGCTGGGCCTCGACGTCGTCCAGGAGGCCCGGCTCGGCGAGACGTGCGGCTGTCCAGCTCGCCCTGGCCTCGTCCTGCCAGCGTCGCTCTTCACCGGCGGTGGCTGCGATGCTGGCCAGGTGCCCCTGCAGCGCCGCGCGGTGGGCGAGCGCCGAGGCCATCGACGGCGTCAGCGCGAGGGCGCGCTCGACCGCGGCCAGGCCGCGCTCGACCTCCGCTCGAACGAGATCCGGGCCGGTCTTTCGCACGAGCAGCCACTCGGCGCGGCGTCGGTGGGCCTCGGCGAGCACTCGAAAGATCTCCGGGCTGTCGGGGAACAACCGGGCGCCGGCGGTGGCGCGGCTCTGTGCCGCGGCCAGGGCCCGGTCCGGCGAGCGACCCTGAGCGAGCGCCCAGCGGGCGGCGAGCAGCTCCGTCTCGGTGCCGTCGACGTGGTACTCCCAGGGGTAGGCCTCGCGCGTCGTCGCGTTCACCTCGCGGGCCCTCTCGAGGAGCGCCGACGGGTCCTCCCGGCGGCGGACCCGGTAGGCGGCCTCCGAGTTGTACAGGCTGACCAGATTGGTCCGCGCCGCGCCGCGGGTCGGGTCCGTCTCGACGATGTGACGGAAGGCGCTCTCCGCGTCGCGGTAGCTGGCCCCCGGGTCCCTGCCCTGACGCCCCTCGTGCTCGGCGCGCTCCCACAACGCCAGGCCGAGCGAGTTGTAGGCGGTGAGGTAGGCGGGACCGAGCCGGATCGCGGTGCGCAGCGCGTCCTCGGCGCGGCTGAGGAGGTCGATCCCGGACTGTCCCCGCGCGCGCCGCTCGACTGCCAGGTCGGTGAGGACCACGCCGAGGCTGTTGTAGGTGCGCGGGACGGCCGCCGACGGGTGCTGGAGCGCCCGCTCGAACGAGGCGACCGCCGCCTTCATCGATGGCAGGGGGTCCCGGCCCTTCTGGCGCTCGTCCTCCGCCCGGTTGATCAGGGCGTTGCCGAGGAGGTGGAGGGGCTCCGGCTGGTCGGGATGAAGCCCGGCCGCGCGTTGCAGGGAGTCCACGGCGCGATCGAGCGCGGTGCCGGCCTCTCGGGCCTGGTCCTGCGCCCATTCCGCCCTCAGCATCCAGGCGGTGCCGGCGCACAGGAGGCCGTCGAGGCTCGCCGGGTCCTTCTCGAGGACGGCCGTCGCCTCGAACAGGGCGCGGTCGACCGCGTCGGCGGGATCCAAACCGCGGCGCTGGCGGTACTGCCCGACGGTGGTGCAGGTCCGGCCGATCTGCAGCCGTGGCTCGGCGATAGACGGATCGACGGCGAGCGCCGTCTCGCAGGCGGCGATGACGTTGCGCAGGGAGTCGTCCGGAACGGCGCCGGTCGCGTTCTCGAGGGTGACGATGAGCGACCAGGCGCGGCACGACCCGAGGTAGCTCCGCGGATCGCTGCGGCCGACCTCGGTGGCGCGGGCGAAGGAGGCGAGGGCGGCCCTCGCCAGCTCGCGAGCGTCGTCGTACTCGGACTTCCAGAACAGCTCGTGGGCGCGCAGACGGTGCAGGTCGCCCTCGAAGAGGTGGGCCTCGTAGAAGGCGGGATCGAGCCCCTGGACCTCCCGCGCCCTCGCCACGGCCCGTTCGTGGTCGCCCTCCAGCGCGGCGACGAGACCCTCGACGAACGGTGCGAGCGGCGCCCCGAGCCCCCGGGCCTCGCCGAGGTAGTTGAGAGCGGGCTTCCTGAACCGTTCCTCTGCCTCCCGACGCAACGCCTCGCGGGTGGTGGCGTCGCGCTGTCGCGTCGCGCGCTCGATCGCCTCGCGGAAGAGCTCCGCGTGGACCTGGCTCAGAGTCAGCGCCCCGTCGGCGGTGTGCCAGCCGGTGCTCCACGACCGCTCGAGCTCGTCCCGTGCCCGGGCGAGGTCGCGGTTGGCGAGGTGGATGCGGCCGAGCGCGAGCCGGCCGACGCCCTCCGCGAGCGGTCCGAGCTCCGCCATGCGGGACTCGATCTCGGCGATTTGGGCCTGCACGGCGACCTTCTCGGCGGTGATGTCGTGCCGCGGCAGGAGGTGGGCGGTGCGGATCCGCGCGTCGATCCGTTCGGCCTGCTGGCCGAACTCCTGGGCCAGCCGCGCCCGTTCCCGCGAGCGGGTCTGCGTGACGACAGCCACCGACCCGAGTGTGACCACGGCGGCCAGCGCCGTGACCGCCAGGACCGTGAACGCGCGGTGCTTGCGGGCCCGGCGCAGCGTTCGATACGCGAGCGACGGCGGGTGAGCGAGGATCGGCTCGCCCTCCAGGTATCGCCCGAGGTCCTCGGCCAGTGCCCGCGCCGTCTGGTAGCGGCGCTCCGGCTCCTTCTCCAGGCACTTCATGGTGATCGTGTCGAGGTCTGGCGGTACGTGGTGGGCGAGCCGGCGGAGCGGGGCCGGGTCGGTGTCGATGGTGCGGAGCAGCACCTCGATGCTGCTGTCTCCCTTGAACGGTTTCTCGCCGCCGAGGATCTCGTAGAGGATGATTCCAAGCGAGAAGATGTCCGCGCGGCGGTCGAGGGTGCGCACCTCGCCGCGGGCCTGCTCCGGGGCCATGTACCCGGGTGTGCCGAGGATCTGACCGGTGCGGGTCAGCCCGCTCACCTCGTGCTCCCGGGCGATCCCAAAGTCGAGGACGTAGGGGCGCAGGCCGCCCTCGGCGAGCGACTCGACCATGACGTTGGCGGGCTTCAGGTCGCGATGGATGAGGCCGGTGGCGTGCGCGGCGTGGACCGCCTCGGCCACGGTCTTCAGGAGCATGACCTTCTGCTCGACGGTGAGCGAGGGCGCGACGGCATCGAGCGGTTCACCGTCGATGAACTGCATCGCGATGAACGCCCGGCCGTCGTCGAGCTGGCCGACCTCGTACACCTTGGCGACGTTCGGGTGATCGACGAGGGCCTGGGCGCGGGCCTCGGCGAGCAGCCGCTCGGTGAGCTCCGGATCCTCGTGGCGCAGCATCTTGAGGGCGACGTGGCGGCCGAGCGACGGGTCGTACGCCTTGACCACCTCGCCCATGCCGCCGCGACCGATGGGGACACCGGTCTCGTACTTCACGACGTACAGCCTTGGTGCGCGCCGGGGCAGTGGATGGGGATCGCCATGACCTGGAGTGCCAGCCTACCGGGCCGGCGGTCGCTGTCAAGTAGCGGCCGCCTGCCGGGCGGCCGGTCTCTTGCCCATCGCATCTGCATGTCCGTCCACGGCCGGCCGCTGCGCTCATCTGTCGTTCGGGGGGCAGCTATACTTCTCCGCCATGTTCCCGCTGCGGGACTCGATTCCCTCCACCCGCCGTCCGGTCGTCAACATTCTGATCATCGGTGCGTGCGTGGCGGTGTTCGGCTACGAGCTGATGCTCGGGCCGCGGTTGGAGGAGTTCTTCGTCGCCTACGGGTTCGTGCCGGTGCGCCTCTTCCACCCCGGGGCCTTCGAGGTCGGGGTGCTCTACAACGTCAAGACGCTCGTGTTCTCGATGTTCATGCACGGCGGCTGGCTGCACCTGATCGGCAACATGTGGTTCCTCTGGATCTTCGGCGACAACGTCGAGGACTGTCTGGGGCACGGCGCCTACCTCGTGTTCTACCTGGCGAGCGGCGCCGCCGCCGCGATCGGCCAGGCGGTCGTCGCGCCGATGTCCAATGTCCCGATGGTCGGCGCTTCGGGCGCGATCGCCGGGGTCCTCGGCGCGTACCTGGTGTGGTTCCCCTGGTCCCGTGTCAAGACCGCCGTCTTCCTCGGGATCTTCTTCACCATCGCGGAGATCCCGGCGCCGGTCTTCCTGGTGCTGTGGTTCGTCATCCAGTTCTTCTCCGGAACGCTGTCGCTGGCGACGGCTAGCGCCGGCGGCGGCGGCGTCGCGTGGTTCGCCCACGTCGGCGGCTTCGTCACCGGCCTCATCGTCGCGTGGAGCCTGCGCCGCTTCGGCCAGGTCACGCCGTGCACCCGCAAGTCCCTCTACCTGGAGTGAGACATGTCCGACACCAAGACCCCCGTCCCCCTGTTCGACCTGACCCGCCAGTTCTTGGAGGTCAAGGACGACGTCCACGCCGCCGTTGAGCGCGTCTTCGCGACCCAGTACTTCATCCTCGGCCCCGAGGTGTCCGGCCTGGAGAAGGAGTGCGCGGAGTACCTCAAGGTGAAACGCGCGATCGGCGTGTCGTCCGGCACCGACGCCCTGCTCGCCGCGCTGATGGCACTCGGTATCGGCCCGGGCGACGAGGTCATCACCACCCCGTTCACGTTCTTCGCGACGGCCGGCGTGGTCCACCGACTGGGCGCCCGGACGGTCTTCGTCGACATCGACCCGCGCGACTACAACCTCGACCCGGGCAAGCTCGCGGCCGCCGTCACGCCGCGCACCAAGGCCATCATCCCCGTGCACCTCTACGGCCAGGCGGTCGACATGGACGGCATCAAGGCCGCCGCCCCCGGGATCCCCATCGTCGAGGACTGCTGCCAGGCCATCGGGACCGACTACAACGGCGTGCCGGTCGGCGGCCTCGGCCTGATGGGTTGCTTCTCGTTCTTCCCGACCAAGAACCTGGGCGCGTTCGGGGACGGCGGTCTCGTCACCACCAACGACGAGGTTCTGGGCGAGAAGCTCGTCGACATGCGCCTGCACGGCATGCGCCCGAAGTACGTTCACCACTTCGTCGGCGGCAACTTCCGGTTGGACGCGTTGCAGGCGGCGATCCTGCGCGTGAAGCTGCCCCGCCTCGACGGGTGGATCGCCAAACGACGCGCGAGCGCGGCCCACTACCGGCAGCTCTTCACGGCCGCTGGCCTTCTCGGCCACGTGACGCCCCCCGAAGAGCTTCCCGGCCGCGGTCACACCTTCCACCAGTACGTGGTCCGGGTGGAGCAGCGTGACCGCCTTCGCGAGCACCTCGGCAAGCTCGGCCTCGGCACCGAGGTCTACTACCCGATCTCCCTGCACGAGCAGGAGTGCTTCGCCGCCCTCGGCTACCGTCGCGGCGACTTCCCGGAGTCGGAGAAGGCGTGCACCGAAGTCATGGCCATGCCGATCTTCCCCGAGCTGCGCGCCGACGAGCGCGAACGGATGGTCGAGGGCATCAGGAGCTTTTTCTCGTAGCGGCCGCCCGCCGGGCGGCCGGCCTCTTCGCCAAACCGCAGGGACCACCGCGGGTTGACACCCTCCGTCGACCCGCGCACCATCCGCGCGAGGTCCGCGTGAACGCTTTCATGCCACGAACGCTCCGTTTCAGGCCTGCGCTCGCGCTGGTCGACGGGGTGTTCGTCGCCGGCTCGGCGTGGATCGCGCACCTCATCCGCTTCACCGCAGACGAGCGCGGCCCCAAGTGGGCGGAGCTGCTCGGCCACACCGGCTTCCTGCTCTGCGCGGGCCTCACCCTGTGGGCCCTGGCGATGGCCGCCGAGCTCTACGAGCCAGCCACCTTGCGGCGCCGTCGCGACGTGGCGATGCGGGTGCTGGTGGTCGCCCTCGCCTGGGGTGCAACCCTCGCGCTCGCCACCTACCTCGTTCCTGCCTGGCGCTTCGGGCGGGGGCTCCTCGCCCTGACCATGCTTTCGTGGGGGGTGCTGGCGGCGGTGTTCCGGGTCTTGCTGGCCCGCTGGGTACGCCACCGGACGCGCTCGCTCGCCCTGGTCGTGGGCACGGAGGAGGCGGTGCGGCACGCGTGCAGCCGGCTCGACAAGCACCCCATGGCCCCGTGGGAGCCGGTGAACGGCGCCGCGGTCCTGCCCGGCGAGCTCGCGGGGGAAGCGCGTCGGCTGGGGGTCGAGCTGGTCATCCTCGCCGGCATCGAGACCAGCGGCGGCACCGCCGACCTGGCGGCGCTGCACTTCTCCGGCGTGCCCGTCGTGGTGCTCTCCGAGATCTGGGCGTGGCTCGAAGGCCGACTGCCGGTGAGCGAGCTCTCGCCGGCCGCGTTCTTCCACCAGCCCGGTTTCGGGGCCGTGCACTGGGAGCTCTTTAACCGCTTTACGCGGGTCCTCGACGTCACCCTCGGGGCCGTCATGCTCGTCGTCGCCGTGCCGCTCGTCGTGCCGGCGGCGCTGGCCATCGCGATCACCGACGGTTTTCCGGTCTTCTATCTGCAGTGGCGGGTCGGCCAGTTCGGGCGCAGCTTCCGCGTCCTCAAGCTGCGCACCATGCGCCGCGATGCCGAGGAGAACGGCCCCGCCTTCGCCGCCAAGGACGATCCCCGCGTGACCAGGGTCGGCAGGGTCCTGCGCCGGTTGCGGATCGACGAGCTCCCGCAGCTCGTCAACGTCCTGCGCGGCCACATGTCGCTGGTCGGCCCGCGGCCCGAGCGGCCCGAGTTCGTCGACGAGCTGGTCCGGCAGATCCCGTACTACACGTTCCGGCTCGCCGTGCCGCCCGGCCTCACCGGCTGGTCGCAGGTCAGCATGCCCTACGCTCGCACCATCGAGGACCACCGGCGGAAGCTGGAGTACGACCTCTACTTCATCCGCGAGCGCTCGGTCGGGCTGTATCTCCTGATCCTCCTCCGCACCCTGTCGGTCGCCCTGACCGGGGTCCGCCGCCAGTAAGAGACGGGTCCCGAGTCCCGAGTCGGCGGCCGCCGTGGGGCGGGGTTGACAACCGGGGACTCAGAACCTAGACTTCTAGCACTCTCGGAGCGAGACTGCTAACTCGCCCGTGGGAAACAAAACGCAAGCATCTTGAGAAAAGGGGGTTACAACATGAACGTACGTCCGCTCAACGATCGGGTTCTCCTCCGGCGGCTCGAGGAGAAGGAAGTCATCAAGGGTGGGATCATCATCCCCGACACTGCCAAGGAGAAGCCGCAGGAAGCCGAAGTGGTCGCGGTCGGCCCCGGCAAGCTCGACGACAACGGCAAGCGCATCCCCACCGAGGTCAAGAAGGGCGACCGCATCCTGATCGGCAAGTACTCCGGCACCGACATCAAGATCGGCGACGACGAGTTCGTGATCGTGCGCGAGGACGAGATCCTCGGCGTGATCGAGAAGTAAGGGAGGCTGACATGGCGAAGCAGATCGTGTACTCCGAGGAGGCCCGCCAGGCCATCCTCCGTGGTGTCAACAAGCTGGCCGACGCGGTCAAGGTCACGCTCGGCCCCAAGGGCCGCAACGTCGTGCTCGAGAAGAAGTTCGGCTCGCCGCTCATCACCAAGGACGGCGTGACGGTGGCCAAGGAGATCGAGCTGAAGGACAAGCTCGAGAACATGGGCGCGCAGATGGTCCGTGAGGTCGCTTCCAAGACCTCCGACGTCGCCGGCGACGGCACCACCACTGCGACGGTCCTGGCGCAGGCGATCTACCGCGAGGGGACGAAGAACGTCACCGCGGGCGCCAACCCGATGGACCTGAAGAAGGGCATCGACCTCGCCGTCAAGCGTGCGGTCGAGTCGATCGTCAAGCTGTCGAAGCCCGTCGAGGGCAAGGCGATCGCGGCGGTCGGGACGATCTCCGCCAACAACGACGAGGAGATCGGTCACATCATCGCCGAGGCGATGGACAAGGTCGGCAAGGACGGCGTGATCACCGTCGAAGAGGCCAAGACCCTGGATACCACCCTCGAGGTCGTCGAGGGCATGCAGTTCGACCGCGGTTACCTGTCGCCGTACTTCGTCACCGACGCCGAGCGCATGGAGTCGGTCTACGAGAACGCCAAGATCCTCCTCTTCGAGAAGAA
>JACQZW010000084.1 GCA_016213675.1 Acidobacteriota bacterium
ACGCGAACGGAGCTTACAGCTACACCCCGCCGGCGGCGCTGCCCGAGGGCGGGACGCTGACTGAGGTCTTCAACTACACGATTACGGACGCGGATGGCGACACCTCCTCGACCACGCTGACGATCACGGTCGATCGCCTGCCGCTGGCCGTCGCGGACGTCAACAGCGCGGTCGAAGGCGGCGCGGCGGTGAGCGGGAACGTGATCGCCACCGGACCCGGTATCGACGACGAGGGAAACACCAGCGCGACGGTCACCGCGGCGAGCCAGGTGGGGAACGGCAACGCGCTGACGATCGGGAGCGCCTTCGCAACCACGGCCGGCGGCAGCCTGACGTTGAATGCGAACGGAGCTTACAGCTACACCCCGCCGGCGGCGCTGCCCGAGGGCGGGACGCTGACGGAGGTCTTCAACTACACGATCACGGACGCGGATGGCGACACCTCCTCGACCACGCTGACGATCACGGTCGATCGCTTGCCGCTGGCCGTGGCGGACACCGCGACCACTCCGGCGGGCGGGCCCGCCGCCACCGGGAACGTGATCACGAACGATGACGAGGGCAACGTCTCCGCCACGGTGACTTCGAGCGCACAGGGCGCGAGTCCGTTGACCCTCGGCACCCCGTTCGCCACGGCGGGCGGCGGAAGTCTGACCCTCCAGGCGAACGGCAATTTCAGCTACACGCCGCCGGGGGTCATTCCCGCGGCCGGCCTGGTCGAGATCTTTGCCTATACGATCACCGACGCGGACGGCGACACGTCTGCGAGCACACTGACCATCACGGTGACCGGGGCCCCCAACATCGCCGCCACCAAGGCGGACGCGCTCCAGATCGACGCAGACGCCAGTACCGACGCGACGCCGGGCGACACCCTGCGCTATACCGTCGTGATCACGAACAGCGGCAATCAGGACGCCGCCGCGGTGCTCTTCACCGACCTCGTCGCCGACACCACCTTGGCCTTCGTCAGCGGCTCGGTGACGACCACACTCGGAGCCGTCACGACCGGCAACACCGGAGGCGACACCACCGTCCTGGTGACGCTCGGAACCCTCGTGGGCGGCGGCGGCTCGGCAACCATCACGTTCGACGTGACCATCGACACGCCGCTCCCCTTGGGCGTGACCGTGGTCGCCAACCAGGGCACCGTTTCCGGCACCAATTTCCCCGACCGGCCGACGGACGATCCGGGCACCGGAGCCGGCCCCGATCCCACCGTCACACCGGTAACTGCGTCGCCGATCATCACCTCGACCAAGAGCGACTCCCTGCAGGTCGACGCCGACGGCAGCGGCAACGTCTCGCCCGGCGATACGGTCCGGTACACGGTCGTCGTCAGCAATACCGGCAACCAGGAAGCGACTTCCGTACAGTTCGCGGACCCGGTAGCGGACGCGAACTACGCCTTCCTGGTCGGCTCGGTGACGAAGTCTCAGGGCTCCGTCACTACGGGTAACACCGCAGGAGACACCACGGTTCTGGTGAACCTGGGCAGCGTGGGCGCCGGCAGCAACGCCACCGTCACTTTTGACGTCGTGATCGACACGCCGTTGCCCGCGGGCGTGACGCAGGTGGCGAACCAGGGCACGGTCTCGGGCGGCAATTTCACGGACAAGCCGACCGACGACCCGTCCGAGCCCGGCGTCGACGATCCGACGGTGACGCCCGTGACGGCGGCGCCGGATCTGGTGGTCTCCAAGACCGACAACGACCTCGCCGCCGCGCCCGGCGACACCCAGACCTACACGATTACCATTACCAACGTAGGCAACCAGGCCGCGACCGGGATCGTCGTCACCGATACCTACCTGACGACCGTGCTGACGAACGCGCAGTCGACGGACGGCGGCAACACCGCGACGCCGGGCATCGTCACTTGGAACATCGCCTCGCTCGCGGGCGGCGGCGCCTCGGTCACGCGCACCTTCACGGTTGACGTGATCGCCCCGGCCCTCGCCGGGATCGAGAACTTCACGAACAACGTGGAAGTTCACGACGACGGCACCAACGGCGTGGACCCGACGCCGAACACGGCGAGCGACACCGACACCCTCGTCGCGGCCCCCGACCTCCAGGTCTCCAAGACCGACAACGACCTCGCCGCTGCGCCCGGCGACACC
>JACQZW010000085.1 GCA_016213675.1 Acidobacteriota bacterium
CCTGTGCGCCCCGACGACCAGCGTGTCGATGACCATCAACGGCCCGGCGCCGATGATCCTGGCGATGTTCTTCAACGTCGCCGGGCGCCAGGAGGCCAAGCGCCGGATGCTCGCCGACGGCCGGCTGGCGGGCAGCTCCCGCGACGCCCTCCAGCCGACGGTCGGCGACAAGGGGTGGGACTCACTCGCCGCCCTGCTCCGCCCCGGCGAGTGGGAGGACGCGCTCGGCTGCGCCATGCGCCAGGTCCGCGGCACCGTCCAGGCCGACATCCTCAAGGAGGACCAGGCGCAGAACACCTGCATCTTCTCCACCGAGTTCGCCCTCCGGATGATGGGCGACATCCAGACCGCGTTCGTCGAGCGCCGCGTCAAGAACTTCTACTCGGTGTCGATCTCCGGCTACCACATCGCCGAGGCCGGCGCGAACCCGCTCTCGCAGCTCGCCTTCACCCTCGCCAACGGCTTCACCTACGTCGAGTACTACCTCGCCCGCGGCATGAAGGTCGACGACTTCGCGCCCAACCTGTCGTTCTTCTTCTCCAACGGCATGGACCCGGAGTACACCGTGATGGGCCGGGTCGCGCGGCGCATCTGGGCCACCGCGATGCGGGCGCGCTACGGCGGCAACGAGCGCTCGGCCAAGCTCAAGTACCACATCCAGACCTCGGGCCGCTCGCTGCACGCCCAGGAGATCGCCTTCAACGACATCCGGACCACGCTGCAGGCGCTCCTCGCCCTCGCCGACAACTGCAACTCGCTCCACACCAACGCCTACGACGAGGCGATCACGACGCCGACCGAGGAGTCGGTGCGGCGCGCGCTCGCCATCCAGATGATCTCCTCGCTCGAGTTCGGCCTGCTCAAGAACGAGAACCCCTGGCAGGGCTCGCACGTCGTCGAGTGGCTCACCGACCGCGTCGAGGCGGCGGTGCTCGAGGAGTTCACCCGCCTCGCCGAGCGCGGCGGCGTCCTCGGCGCCATGGAGACCGGCTACCAGCGCTCGAAGATCCAGGAGGAGTCGCTCCACTACGAGCGCCTCAAGCACTCGGGCGAGTACCCGATCGTCGGCGTCAACGCCTTCCTCGACCCCACCCGCACCGCCAACGTCCTCGAGGCCTCGACGCTGACCCGCGCCTCGGCCGAGGAGAAGGACGCGCGCCTCGCCCACGTCCGCGACTTCCAGGCTCGCCATCAGGGGTCCGTGGTCCGGGGCCCGGGATCCGGGAAGGACACCGATCAACTCCGTCATCCTGAGGGAGCCGAAGGCGACCGAAGGGTCCCGTCGAACCTGGAGCCCTCCGCCCCCTGGCAGGTCCCGACCGCCACCGCCCTCGCCACCCTCCAGGACGTCGCCCGCGCCGGCGGCAACGTCTTCACCGAGCTGCTGCGCACCGTCTGCGCCTGCTCCCTCGGCCAGATCACCCGCGCCCTCTACACCGTCGGCGGCCAGTACCGCCGCAGCATGTAGCGCCCGGCCGCCGGCACACCGAGGCATGACGCGACCACGATGAGCCCCGACCTCGAAAACCTCTTGCAGTACCTCGACAAGCGCTTCGACGCCATGGAGCAGCGCTTCGTTCACCTCGAGAGGCGATTCGACGAGCTGAAGACGAGATTCGCGGATCTCCAGGCCAGCGTCGACGCCTATGCCGAGCACCTCGGCGTCGAGCTCGAGTACTGAACCGCACGCCGCGGCCCTTGCTGGGTTGATCCTTTGTAGCGGCCGGCCGCCGGCCGGCCGTCGTCGGCCATACAGGCGCCACGCACACACGAGCGGCCGCCCGGCCGGCGGCCGCTACGACAGATCACCCTGCAGGGCGAAACCGCATCGTGGAGCGGGCGCCCCCGCCCGCTCCTTCCTGGAGGAGCCCGGCCGGGGGCGGCCGCGCCACGTCCCGCAGCACCCGCCTGCCACTCGCGTTCGCCTCCTCTGGGTCGGTGGGGGCTCCATCTCTCGCCGGGAGAGGGCGGGGTGAGGGGCTGCCGCCCCGCAGCGGCAGCGGCGGTCACTGCCCGGTAGCTTCCGGAGGCTCTTACAGGTGGCGCGTGACCTTGGCCTCGACCTCGAGCCGGATCCCGCTCCGCTCGACGGTCAGCTTCCGCACCTCGCCGGGCGCGCCGCGCAGCGCGTCCGCCACGGTGCCCATCGTCGTGCCCTTCGCCGCGAGGTCGCCGATCGCGACGAGCGTGTCGCCCGGCTGCACGCCGTCCGCGGCTGCGCCGCCGAGCACCGCGTAGCTACCGTCCGGCTGCGGGCGGAGCGTGAGCGGCACGAGGTCCATGTCGTGCACGTCGTCCGCGGCGCCGCGCTCGAGGTACACGGCCCCGCCCGCGTAGTCGATCTCGAGGCGCCAGCCGCGCAGCGCGTTCGGGCCGAGGAAGCCGTCGACGGGCCGCGCCGACTTCTTCGAGTACCAGGCGCCGAGGCTCGCACCCTCGCCGAAGAACGACGGCAACCCGACGATCCCGACCTGGCCGAGCGACGCCTCGCCGACCCGGACCTCAGGGACGCGCAGCAGCGGCCACGCCTCCTCCTGCGGCCACCACCCCCAGATGTTCGCGCCGCCGACCGCTCCCGTCGCCTGCGGCCACTCCGAATGCCCGCCGGCGAGCGCGGCGACGACGTCCTCGGAGACGAACGTGTAGCTCGCGCCGAGGTCGATCGCGAGGCCGACGCTCCGCCCGCCGATGACGGTGTCCACCTGCACGATCCCGGTCGCCGCCTTGACGCTCGCGGGCACCCGCACGCCCCGGTGCGCGAGGCTGCCGGGCACCGCCAGCGTGAGCCGCCGCCCGGGGAAGTCGAAAGCGACCTGATACCGCTGCAGCACCGTCGAGGGCAGGTTGCCGTCGTTGTGCATCGTCGTGAACAGCCAGCGCGGCTGGGCCATGACCATCGACGTCACGCCCGTGAAGTCGAGCGGCAGGCCGCCGATGCGGACGCTGGCCGGGGGCGCGACCGTGCGCACCCTGGGCGTCTCGGCGCCGGCCGGCGGCGGCTCGATCCCGAGGTCCGCCGCGAGCTCCTCGCTCAGCAGGAAGTCCGGGTTGCCGGTGTCGATCCACAGGAGGGCTGTGCGCCAGGTGCCGTCCTTGCGCTGGATCTCGGCGCTCACCAGCATGCGGTTGTGGTCGAGCGTGACCGGCACGGTGACCGACGTGACCGGCCCCGACCTGCACGACGCCAGCAGCGCGACCCCGGCAGCGACCACGAGCCAACGGCGAACGTCCATCTCGGCCTCCCCGTTCCCGGCCGTGCGCCGGCCGGGCGGTGTCGTCCGGCACCCGCTGCCCGCTCTACGCCGTCCCCTCCCGCCGAGTTTCACGCCCGCGCCACCGACGCATGCCCACTACATGCGACCTGCAGGACCCGTTTCTCGTAGCGGCCGGCCGTGGCCGGCCGTCGCCGGACACGCAGGCGCCGCGCGCACCCGGCCGGCCGCTCACGGGCGGCCGCTACGTCGGCCCGCCGGCGTCGTTCCGCTCGAATCGAAGCTCCAGCGTCGCGCCACACGCCTCGGCCCAGCGCCGCATCAGCGCGACGGTCGGATTCGCGCTCCAGCGCTCGGATTGAGCCACGGCCTGCTGGGAGACCCCGAGTCGTTCGGCCACCGCCGACTGGGTGAGCGCCGCGCCCTCGCGCAGCGAACGCAGCAGGAACCCGGCGACGCCCTCCTCCCAGGGGGGGAGCTTTCCCCAGCGGCGCAACGCCTGCCACTCCGCGAAGGCACGTGGCCGCGTCCGCGACAGGCGAAGTCCTGCGGGCCGCGGCGGCCCCGGCATGGCGCCGATGTACGTCCTCACGGCCCCTCCTGTGCCCATCGTTCGATCTCCTCGTTGGCAGCTTCCCTTCGCCCCAGTCGGCGCGCCAGTCCGAGCAGCGCACGCAGCGCATCCTCGGCCCCGACAGCCGCGACGCGCCTCCGCAGGCGAGCGCGGTTCAGCGCGCCCCGCTGCGCACGGAACAAGAGCCACGCGTTGACGCCATCCACCATGGACCTCCAGTGCTTCCACGCGCCCGGTCGATCGGCGAGGACGTCCTCCGGGCAGATCGTCAGGACCTCAAAGTCGCCAACGCGCAGTCGCACGGCCTCCCCTCCCTCGTCGAGCGCATCACCGGGAAACTCGATGAACACCTGACCGGGCTCGTGCAACCAGTGCCTCCCTCGCCGTGTGAAGCCTGCGTCGTTGAGGGTTCGCGCCACTGACACTGGCACATGCCCAACGAAGTCGAGGTCCCCTGTCACGTACGCGCCGCCGGTGTACAGCTCGACCGCTGCCCTGCCAACCAGTATCGGCACTGCACCTTGGGGAAACAGACCCTGGACCCAGGCCACGAGGGCCGCCGTCTTCGTCGTCCCCTCGGCGAGAGCGAGGATCGGTTCGAGCTCCATCGCAATACAAGTTATAACTTGTTTCGAGCTTTCGCAAGGACCTAAAGAGATGACGAAGCTGGCCAGCCGTCAGGCCTGCGCGCCGGGGGCGGGGCCGAGCGGCTGGATCAACGACCAGTGTGTCTGCACGACCCGCCGCGGCGAGGCGTCGTCGAGATCGTGCACTCCGGGAGAGGAGGCGGGCCCGGGGCGCCTCGCGCGAGACAGCCCCGGGCCCTGGATGCGGCTAGCGCTTCACGTTGAACGCGCAGATCCCGGACTCGGCCTCGGCGTGCGTCCGGTCGCCGTCGAAGAACACCTGCACGGCGACCCGGCCGGTCAGGCCCCGCTGCGTCACGTAGCGGTACCGCCCGGCCTCGTCGGTCTTCACGAACTCGATCTCGCTCCGTTCGCCGGTCTTCACCTCGACGGCGAGCACAGCCCCGGCGATCGCGGGCGTGATCTGGCCCTCGACCGTGACCGGCCCCGGCGGGAACCACGGCTCGGCCTCGGGGGTCAGGACCAGCGGGACCAGCTCGGCGATCGTGTCGGGATCGAGCGCCGGCCGGCGCTTCTCGGGAATCGGCCGCTTGCGCTGCTCCTTCTTCGGCTTCGCCGCCGCCTCCCGGTCCCGCGGAACCGGCTGCTCGAGGGCGCGGCGCACGAGCTCGCCGGTGCGCTCGTCCGGCTGGGGCTTGCCGTCGAAGTTGCAGGTAAGGTCGGTGGCGCGCGTCAGGTGGGTCCAGACGTCGATGCCGCCGATCGCCACCCAGGTGTCGTAGAACACCATCTGCGCCTCGACCTTCGGCTTGCCGACGAACCCGATCGCCATCGACTCGCGCAGCCGCTTCGGGTCCCACTTCACGACCGGGGGACACGGCACACGAGACGTCCCCGTACCGGCGGAGGGCTGCCCGTCCGGCTCGTGCGCCGGGAGGCCCGAGGGATAGACGGCGACGTGGACGCGATGCTGGCCCTTCGGCGGCAAGGTCATCTGCGGCGGATCGGTGACCACGGCCCAGCCGTACGGCACGTCGGCGACGTGGATGCGGATCGGGAGCTCGACGTCGAAGGGGTTGTGGACCACCGACTGGAGGACCACCGGGTCGAACGGGCTCCCGGGGCTCGTGTCGAAGTGCGTGACGTTCTCCTGCGCCAGGTTGTTGGCCGTGAGCAGCTCGCCCGGGGTGTCGACGATCACCGCCTTGATGCAGGTGTGCGCCGCGACGGTGGGCTTCCACGTCAGGTAGCCGGTCTCCTGGCCGCTGGCGGCGATCGTCGGGATGAGGATCGTCCCGAGGTAGTCCCAGCCCGGCCCGGCGTCGCCCATCCCCGGCGGGCTGTTTGAGTAGACCTGGACGCGCACGTTGGTCGCCGCGCCGGTGCCGTAGTTGTGCACCCGCGCGTACACCCGGTTATCGTGGTCGACCCAGGCGTCGTCGCCGTTGCCAACCGGGTTGCCGCCGGCGTCGGTGTAGGCGTAGGTGCCGTAGGTGTTCCGCTGGCTGTCGATCCAGATGTCCGCGGTCTCCCAGGGCGGCGCGCCCCAGGGGACGATGGCGGGATCGAAGGTGGTCGTCGGCGGGCCGTACTGCACGCGCACGTCGTAGTTGTCGCCGCTCTGGCTGAGCACGGTCACGGTGAGGCCGTGGGACGGGTCGGTGAACGCCTCGCCGACCTCGAGCGGCGCGAGATCCAGGTTCAACGGCTCGCTGGGATCCTCCATGACGATGGCGCGCAGGATGCTGTTGGTCGACTCGTTGACGCCGCTGAGCAGGACGCCCTGCGACGGCAACTGCTCGTCGCCGTTGATCTGGCGGCGGTTCTCGACGACGTAGCCGATGAACGGCGCCCCCGCAGCGAGCGGGATGCGGATGACCTGCGGCGAGGCGGTGGTCTGCTCGAGGGGACGCAGCGTGATCGTCTGGTCGAGGGTCACCGTGGTCGGCGGACCGACCGTCACGATCCGCGGGCCCGCCGGGATCCAGCCACGGTTGGTCTTGGCGTAGCCGATGAAGTGGTTGTACGACGGGCTCAGCCCCATGATGTCCCACGGCGTGATGGTGTCGCGCCACGCGCCGCCGACGAGGATCGAGCCGTAGTGCGTCGGCAGCGCCAACTGGTGGCCCAGCTCGTGCGCCATCACCGAGCCGGCCTCGTCGAACGGCAGGCCGAAGCTGTTCGCCAGCCACTCGTTGACGATCGCCAGCGTCATCAGGCGGCTCGGCGTCGCGGAGCCGCCGGCGGCGGGCGTCACCGTCGCCTCGGCGCCCTCGCTCACCGCCCACCACCACGGACCGCCGCCTGACCCGCCGAAGTCCGGCCAGCTCGTGATCACCAGCACGCGGTCGTAGTTCGCGAAGTTCGCGTACGGGTCGGCGAGGGTGATCGCGTCCTGGGCGACCCCCCAGAACCCCGGGTTGGCCGCCGCCGTGTAGCTGAGGTCGAGCCAGCCGGTGGCCGGGGCGCCCGCTCCCGAGATCGTCTCGAACTGGAAGTTCGTCTGGTTGAACGTCGCCCGGTTGTAGAACGTGTCCGTCTCGTTGTTGAGGAGCGTCACCCAGTCGCTGCAGTTGGTCATGCGCGGGGTGAGCGCGTCGGTGTAGCGGACGCAGATCACGAGGGTCCGCTGGTTGGTCCCGATCACGGGCGGCGGGGCGGCGACCGCCCAGCCGGCCACCACGATCGAGGCCAGAATGGAGAGGAGCAAGAACCGCTTCCACGTCATGGTGTTCCCCCTTTCATCGGCGGCGGCGGTGGATGGCGCCGCCCGCCGGGTCTGGGCCGCCGTCACGACGGCCCGGTTCGAAACGACGCGACGCGATCGCGCGCCGCGCCGGAAACGGCGTCGCGCCTACCCCGGGAACTCGATCTCGTAGAACGGCGCGTCGGGGTTGTCGAGCGTGGACTTGAGCGTGCAGCGGGAAGTGATTCGGGCGTCGGTCGGAGGGTGCGGGATGCCCGAGTAGGTGTCCTGCCACGTCGAGACGGCGGCGCGGCGCGGCTTCGCGTCCGGCGGGCTCTCCGGCAGGATGGCGTCGAAGATCTTGTCCGCGGGCGTGCCGTTGTGGCTGCCGTGGTGTGCAACCTTCAGGAAGTGCACGGGCGCGAGCACTCCCTTCTTGTTCATCGTCTTCCAGGAGCGGACCTCGGCGTCGCCCGGGAACAGCAGGTTCCAGCCGCGCCAGGAGAGTGAGAAGACGACGCTCGTGTTGTTCGCCGCCTGGTCGATCGCGAGCAGGTTGTCGGCGATCCCGCTGCGCCGGGCTGCGACCAGGTTCAGGAAGGCGCCCACGTCCACCCCGGGAGGCGGCAGGGGGTCGGCCAGCGGCGCCGGGGCGGGCTGCTCGGACGACGTGCCGGTGGCGAGCAGCGGCACCGCGCCGCCGTCGATCGACTGGAACGAGCCGTAGTAATCGCTGGTGTCCTCCTCCGGGGCCCACACCGAGAACGTCGCCTCGCGGAACGGGTGCCGGCCCTCGAGGCCCACGCCCCGGTAGAGGTAGGTCGTCCGCGCCGGGCTGAGCCCGCGCAGGTACGCCACGCACGGCGCGGTCTTGGTCGGGTCGTTGTTGGCGAGGATCTCCATCAGCCCGCTCGCCGCCGACGCGGCGTGCAGGCGGAGGAACGCCGCCAGCCGCCGGTACATCGCGTCGAACTCGAGCTTCTTTCGCCTCGCGTCGGGGTGGGTGTCGTAGTAGTCGGGGTGCGCCGACCCCGTCAGCCACACGTTGTTCACCTTGAAGCGGGTGTCGAGGTGGAGCCCCGGCAGCTTCGTGGCGGCGTAGAACAGCCCCTGCACGTGGTCCAGGTGCTCGTGGGTCATCACGTAAAGGTCGAGCGGCTCGCCGCCCAGCTCCTGGAGGATGCTCTCGAGGACGGGCTCGAACACCTCGTCGTCGCCTCCTCCGCCGGTGCCGGTACCCTCCGAGACGTTGCCGACGTCGACGAGGATCCGGCGGGTCGTGGTCTCTTGCGTGTCCGGGTCGCGGTCCGGCACGGTCACCAGGATCGCGTCGCCGAAACGGACGTTGTAGATGCGGACGGTCAGGGTGTCGGTCATGCTCGTCGCTCCTCGGTGACGTGCAACATGCGGGCGAGGCTGCGGACCTTCAGGACCCCCGCGACGACGTCGGCCTCGATCTGGCCGCGCAGGGGCAATCCGGGCGAGCCCGGCGAGGAGCCGAGCCGCAGGCGCTCCGTCTCGACCAACGAGCGCAGCAGCGCGTCGGTCGCCCGTCGGTCCGCGACGCCGCGCCGGGTGGTGAGCAGCGCGCGGACGTACGGCTTGTCGCGGTCAAGGCCGATCGCCAGCGTGGTGCCGCCGCGGTAGCGCCGCTGCTTGGGCAGTCCGCCACCCGACTTGTTGGCCTCGACCTGCGTCCACGACGCCTTGAGCAGCACCTCCCTGGCCGATTGCTTGCCGTCGCGGTGCCAGTACAGCTTGGTGACGTCGAGCCGCGGCCGCACCTCGAACGGGGCCTTCGCCGGGATCCCGAGCAGCTTGCGGTGCTGCTCGGCGAAGCTGTAGGCCACGTAGTCCGAGCCGATCAGCTCGTCGACGTCGAGGCGCGCCACCGCCGGCTCGTCGAAGCCGGTCCGCACCTCGAGGTCGCGCTCGGCCCGCACGATGCCGCGCCGCATGAACTCGCCTTTGAGCCAGCCGCGCTGGCGGTCGCTTTCGGGGTGCGAGGCCTGGTCGGAGGCGAGCACCGCGCGGGCGAGGTCGGCGAAGGTGACGTCCCCGGGAGGCAGGTAGTCGAGGCCGCGGAGCAGCGTGCGCTTGAGCCGCTCGGCCGCCACGAACAGCGCCTTCGCGGCGCTCTCGAGCGGGGTCCCGGCCGACTCGGACAGACCCTTCTGCACCCGTTGCTCGACGTAGCGCTGCTCCGGCAGCGCGATCAGCTCCGGATTCGCCTCGGCCTGGCTGGTGAAGGCGTCGCGCAGCTCGTCGTACGTCATCAGGAGCACGTTGTAGAAGGCGCCCGAGAGCACCTCCGAGAGCTCGTGCGGCTCGCTCCGAGAGACCTGGTCGAGCGTCTTGTCGTTGGCGAGATCGCGGAGCGCCTGCCGGTTCTTCTCGAGCGCGTGGGCGAACTGCTCGGCGAGGCCGCTGAACACCGATGAGTCCCTGATGTTGCCCCCGGTACCGGCCAGCACCCGCCGGGCGAGCTCGCGGCAGCGCAACGACACGAGCAGGGCGGCGAGGTCCGCGACCGCCTCGTGGATCGCGAGCGACTGCGGCGTCACCGCGCCGTAGAGGTCGGGAGCGATGCCGTCGAGGAGCGCGTGCGCGGTCTCGTGGGCGACGATGTCCTGCGAGTGGGCGGTGAAGATCCGGTCGCTCGTTCCCGCTGCAGGAAAGAAGAAGAACTGCAGGCTGTGCGACTCGCGCTCGTAGTAGGCGTTCGCCCACTCGCCCGCCCGCGGGACGACGAGCAGGTGCGGCGCGCCGAACGCCCAGGTGACGCGACGGCCGAGCGCGTCCGGCTCCTCGAACATGCGGATCGTCTTGTGCACGACGCCAAACGTCGAGACGGCGGTGGCGACGTGGTCGATGTGCGGGTCGCCGGGGAGGACGGGGCGATCGAGCTCATAGACGCCCTCGCTCTCGGGTCCGGCGGCGGGGCGGAAGCGCGCGGCGGAAGCCAGCGCGCCGCTGCCCGGCTCGAAGTCGAGCACGGCGACGCGCGGTGAGACCGGGCCGTCGAGGAAGACGTCCTCCTCGACCAGGATCAGCTCGGTCGGGGCGATCTCCTTGTACTTGGAGACCTCCGGGTCCTTGACGATCACGGGAACGCGGGTCTTCATCGGAGTTCCTCTCATGTTCGTGAAGCGAGCTCTACGGTCGGCACGACCGGCGCCTCCGGCTCGAGTCCCGGGCGCTGGGCCGCGGTGCGGCACGGGTGTTCCCCGGCCTCACGGGGGTGGGCGCCGGCGGAGAAGGCATGCCGGAGGCCCCCGCACCGGGGAACCCGCCCGGGAGGCGGCCGTGGCCGTCGACGTGGATCCCCGAGCCGGCCTCGTCGGGTGACGGCGAGGTGGCCGCGGAAGGTCACCACCGGTCCTGGCGCGTGGGGCGTCTCGCCCAGGTCGATCCACCCGTCGGACGCGGGGGTCGGGGCGCGCCACACTGACGTCGCTCGTACCATTGCATCCTCGCCATGCCTGCCTACTGCCCGTTGCGAGTCACATCACCGGGGATCGCGATCATGGGCTGCCGGTCCGACCCCCAAGTCGGCAGCGCCTGATACCGGCGCGGCCGGGGTCGAGCGGCCTCCCGACCTGCTCGATGACCTCATCTCCGAAAGAATGTCGATGTCTGATCCGAACCTCGGCCCTGGCCGGGCCGGCCGCCATCCCACCTTCGTGGGAGTCGCCGCCAACGCGGGCAAGCGACATCACCCGCTCTGCTGGGCGGGTCCTTCGTTGCGACCGGCCGCCGGCCGGCCGTCGTCGACGCCTCAAGCGCGTCGGCGGAAGCGGTGCTCCGCGTGACAATCCACGGCCAACGTCCTACATTGGTCGCATGTCTCGCGGTCGAATGCGCATCATTCAATCCTCACCCGCAGCACCCAGCCGCAATCGGAGGAATCACCGATGCCCACGCAGCGCTATGAGGTCACGCAGCCGCATATCGAGACGCTGCTTGCCTGGATCAACAGCGGCGAGATAGCGGTCCCCGAGATCCAGCGCCCCTTCGTCTGGCAGGCGACGGACGTCCGCGACTTCCTCGACTCGCTCCTGCGCGGCTTCCCCGTCGGCTACCTGATCTCCTGGCGAAACCCCGACGTCAAGCTCAAGGACGGCTCGCGCTCGTTCGGCAAGCGCATCCTGATCGACGGCCAGCAGCGCATGACCGCCCTGATGGCCGCGCTCCTCGGCCGCGAGGTCGTCAACAAGTCGTACCAGACGGTCCGCATCAGGATCGCCTTCCACCCCAGCGAACGGAGGTTCGAGGTCTCCAACCCCGCCATCGAGAAGAGCCCGGCGTGGATCCCGGACATCGCGGTGATCTTCGACCCGCGCACAAGTCTCTTCGACTACGTCAGGGACTACTGCGCCCGCAACCCCGACACCACCGAGGGCGAGATCTTCAAGAGCCTGGAAGCCTTGCAAGGTATCAGGGCCAACCAGATCGGCCTCATCGAGCTGGCCGGCGACCTCGACATCGAGACGGTCACGCTGATCTTCATCCGCGTCAATTCCCAGGGCGTCCCGCTCAGCCAGGCCGACTTCGCCATGTCGAAGATCGCCGTCAACGAGACCTACGGCGGCAACATGCTGCGCAAGGCCATCGACTACTTCTGCCACATGGCGGTGGCGCCGGACTTCCACCACACCGCCTCCGCCGACCGCGCCTTCGCGGCCAGCGAGTACTTCGCCCCGATGCACTGGCTGCGCCACGAGAACGACGACCTCTACGACCCCTCCTACACCGACCTCCTGCGCGTCGCGTTCACCTCGGAGTTCCGCCGCGGCAAGCTCGAGGACCTCGTCGCGCTGCTCTCCGGGCGCAACTTCGAGACCAAGCAGTACGAGGAGGAAATCGTCGAGGACTCGTTCGCGCGCCTGAAGGTCGGCGTGCTCCGCTTCATGAACGAGAACCACTTCAAGAGCTTCCTGATGATCGTGCGCTCGGCGGGGTTCGTCGACGCCTCGATGATCGGCTCGCAGAACGCCCTCAACTTCGCCTACATCCTCTACCTCACCCTGCGCAGGCTTCACGTGCCGCCCGCCGCCATCGAGCGCCTCGTCCGGCGCTGGCTTGTCATGTCGCTGCTCACCGGCCGCTACACGGGGTCCCCGGAGAGCACCTTTGACCGCGACATCCGCCAGATCGACGCCCGCGGCATCGACGCCTACGCCGATGACGTCTTCGCCGGCGAGCTCTCGGATGCGTTCTGGTCGGCCGCCTTGCCGCAGGAGATGACCACCTCGGTCGCCTCGAGCCCCTACTTCCGCGTGTTCCAGGCCGCCCAGGTCGTCCTCGGCGACAAGGGGTTCCTGTCCAGCCACATCAAGGCGCTCGACCTGCTCGAGGTCAAGTCCGACGTCCACCACGTCTTCCCGCGC
>JACQZW010000086.1 GCA_016213675.1 Acidobacteriota bacterium
CAGGTACGCGAAGTACCGCGCGTACGCCTTCTCGCTCTCGCCGTGCATGTACCCCACCGAGTACACGTGGATCAGGAACCCCACGAACGTCACGAAGAACAGCATCGTCGCCGACAGCGCGTCCATCCGGAAGGCGAAGTCGATCTGCAGGTCGGCGAGCAGGCCGTCGACGGTCTGACCGAACCCGGCGGGGATCCAGGTGAACACGGTATTGACGTGGACCGCCGCTGCGCCGACCGAGCTCCACCAGTCGACGATGGCCGCGAACGCCGCCACCATCGCAAGGCCCGAGGAGGCGAGCGCCACGCGTGAGGTGGCGTGGTGCGACCACCCCTTGCGGTTGCCGACCAGGCCGTTGACGATGGCGCCGACGAGCGGGATGAGGGGGATCAGCCAGAGGAGGTCCTTCATGCTCATCCCTCCATCACGTTGACCTGGTCGAGGTTGACGTTGTGCTTGAGCCGGACCAACGCGACGATGATGCCGAGCCCGATGGCGGCCTCGGCCGCCGCGATGGTGATGACGAAGACCGCGAACACCTGGCCCGTGAGGTCGCCGAGCTGCCGCGAGTAGGCGATGAAGTTGATGTTGGCGGCGTTCAGGATCAGCTCGACGCACATCAGCACGGTGATGAAGTTGCGCCGTACCGTGAGGCCGACGATGCCGAGGGCGAAGAGCACGAGGGAGAGGATCACGTAGTGGCTGGTGGCGATCATGCCCCCTCCTTTGCGCCGAGATCCTTGCGGCCCAGGACGATGGCGCCGATCATCGCGACCAGCAGCACGAGCGACACGACCTCGAACGGCAGCAGGTAGTCGCGGTACAGGCTCCAGCCCACCGCCTCGGTGTTGCCGAGCGGCACCCCGGCGACCGCGGTGAGCGCCGCCGGGTCGGCCACGGCGCCCTGCCCCCCGGCGACCACTCCCACGCCGATCAGGACCGCCAGCACGATGCCGAGCACGACCGCGGCCGGCACCAGGCGGCGCACGTACTGCCCCTCGCCGGTGAGCGTGCGGACGTTGACCAGCATGATGACGAACAGGAACAGCACCATGACGCCGCCGGCGTAGACGAGGATCTGCACCGCGGCGAGGAACTCGGCGTGGAGCAGGACGAACACCCCGGCGACCGCGAGGAAGGAGCCGAGCAGCGAGAGCGCCGCGTGCACCGGCGAACGGAAGGCGATGACGCCCACCGCGCCCGCAACCGCGACGGCGGCGAGGCAGTAGAACACCATCGCGCTGAAGTTGGCGAGGAACCAGGCGAGCATCTACGCGCCCTCCTTCCCGGCCGGCTCGGCGGGGGCGGCCTTGGGCTTGGTCCCCATCGGATCCTCGGGGAGCATGCCCGCGTTGGGCGCCAGGACACCGGGGTACGCCGACACGCCCTGCCAGTTCTGCAGCCGCTCCTTGGTGAAGTAGAGCTGCTCGTTGCGCTCGTAGGTCGCCGTCTCGTAGGTCTTCGTCGTCAGCCAGATCGACACCGGGGCGGTGGGGCAGGCCTCCTCGCAGAGGCCGCAGAACATGCACCGCTTGACGTCGATGTCGTAACGGTCGAGGACCTTCTTCTTCTTCTTCTTGCCATCGACCTCGAGCTCGACGAAGTGATCCTGGATGTGGATGATGTCGATCGGGCACGCCTTGGCGCAGGCGTGACAGACGATGCAGCGCTCCTCGGAGAAGCCGAACATGCCGCGAAAGCGGTCCGTCGGCTCCATCTTCTTCTCCGGGTACTGCACCGTCGTCTTCTTGCGGAGGAAGTACTTGCCGGTCACGCCGAGCCCCTGGCCGAGCTCGAACGGGATCAGCGAACAGACCAGGGCCCAGAGGCTCATCGCGGGCCTCCCAGCAGCAGGATCCCGAGCCCCACCGCCATCAGGTTGATCAGGCTCACCGGGATGAACACCTTCCACCCGAGAGCCATGAGCTGGTCGAAGCGGTAGCGCGGGAACGTGCCGCGGAACCAGATGTAGACGAAGAGGAACACCGCGACCTTGGCGAAGAACCAGACGATCGGGGGGATCACGTCGAGGAACGCCAGCGCGGCCACGTTGGGGAACGGCCGCAGCCAGCCGCCGAGGAACAGCACCGTGGCGATCGAGGCGATCACCACCATGTTGGCGTACTCGGCGAGGAAGTAGAACGCGAACTTCATGCCCGAGTACTCGGTGTGGAAGCCGGCGACCAGCTCAGACTCGGCCTCGGGGAGGTCGAACGGGTTGCGGTTGGTCTCGGCCACGCCGCAGATGAAGTAGATGAAGAACGCGATGAGGCCAGGGATCGCGAGCCAGCCGGGGAACGCGAACCAGACGTGCTGGGCCTTCTGGGCCTCGACGATCTTGACCAGCGACAGCGAGTTGGCCATGAGAACCACGGTCACGACCGCGAAGCCCATCGGCACCTCGTAGGAGATGAGCTGCGCCGCCGAGCGCAGGCCGCCCATGAGGGAGAACTTGTTGTTCGACGCCCAGCCGCCGAGGATGATGCCGTAGATCCCCACCGACGCGACGCCGAGGATGAACAGGATGCCGATGTTCACGTCGGTGAGCCGGAGCAGGTCGCTCGGGCCGAACGGGATGACCGAGAAGACGATGAGTGCCGGCGCGGTCGCCAGCACCGGTCCGAGCAGGAAGACGAGCTTCTCGGCGCGCGCCGGGATCACGTCCTCCTTGGAGAAGAGCTTCAGCGCGTCGGCGATCGCCTGCAGCCAACCCTTCGGCCACACGCGGTTGGGGCCGATGCGGATCTGCATGAAGGCGAGGATCCGCCGCTCGAACCACGAGAGGTATGCGGCGAGCAGGATCAGCACGACGAGGATCACGACGATCTTGATCAGGGGGATGAGCAGGTACGTCATCCAGGGCGTGGTCATCGGCCCTCCTGGCGCCACAGCGCTGCCCCAACCAACCAGGGGTCCGGGGTCCGGGGTCCGGGGTCCGAGAAGCCGGGAGCGTGTGCGGGCGCGATCATCGGTCGATCTCGCCGAGCACGATGTCGAGGGTGCCGATGACGGCGATGAGGTCCGCGACGAGGTGCCCGCGCACCAGCTCGGGGAGCGCCTGGAGGTTGATGAAGCACGCCGGCCGGACGTGCAGGCGGTACGGCTTGTCGGTGCCGTCCGACACCACGTAGTACCCGAGCTCACCCTTCGGGCCCTCGACCGAGAAGTACACCTCGCCCTTGGGCGGCTTGATGACCTTGGGCACCTTGGCCATCACCGGCCCGTCGGGCAGCCTGTCGAGGCACTGCCGGACGATCCGCACCGACTGCCGCATCTCCTCCATGCGCACGAGGTAGCGGTCGTACGTGTCGCCGTTGGTGCCGATCGGGATGTCGAACTCCATCTCCTCGTAGTGGTCGTAGGGGAAGACCTTGCGGACGTCCCACTTGACGCCGGAGCCGCGCAGCGGCGGCCCGGTCAGGCCCCACTCGATCGCGTCGGCGCCCGACATCACGCCGATGCCGACGGTGCGCAGCTTCCAGATCCGGTTCTTGGTGAGGAGGCGCTCCCAGTCGGCGATCTTGGCCGGGAGCTGGTCGATGAAGGCGCGGCAGCGGTCGGTCCACCCCGACGGCAGGTCGAACGGCTGGCCGCCGACCCGCATCGCGTTCAAGGTCAGCCGGGCGCCGCAGTACTCCTCGTAGAGGTCGAGGATCTTCTCCCGTTCCTCGAAGGTGTAGAAGAACGGCGACTGCGCGCCGATGTCGAGGGCGTGAGTGCCGAGCCAGATGGTGTGCGAGGCGATCCGCTGCAGCTCCGCGAGCATCATCCGGATGTAGGCCGCGCGCGGCGGGATCGTAATACCCATCATCTTCTCGACCGCGCCGACCAGGCCCTGGTTGTTCGTGGCGGCCGCCGTGTAGTCCATCCGGTCGGTGTGCGGGATGCAGCCGTTGTAGGTCTCCCGCTCGAAGATCTTCTCGGTGCCGCGGTGCAGGTAACCGATGACCGGCTTGGTCTCGACGATCCGCTCGCCATCGATCTTGACCATCACCCGTAAGACCCCGTGCGTCGCGGGGTGCTGGGGACCGAAGGAGATCTCCATCTCCTCGCTGTCGGCGGAGAGGTGCACGGGGGCGCGCTCGGTCATGCCCCCTCCTCTCCGCCGCTCACCGGCCCGCCGCCGGGCGGATACACGTCGGGGTAGATGGCGGCGCCGGTGTCGATGCCCTCGATGGGGAAGTCCTTGCGCAACGGGTGGCCGTTGAACCCCTCCCAGGTGAGGATGCGCTCGAGGTTCGGATGGCCGGCGAAGTACACGCCGAACATGTCGAACACCTCGCGCTCCATCCAGTTCGCGGTCTTCCAGACCGTGGTCACGGTCGGCGCCTCGGCGCCCTCGGCGACGCGCACCTTGAGGCGCAGCCGCTGCTCGCCGGCGTGGCGGTGCAACCAGTAGACGATGTCGAAGCGGCCCTCCGCTCGGTCCTTCCAGTCCACCGCCGTGAGGTCGACGAGGTAGCCGTAGCCGAGCCGGTCCTTGCACGCGCGGCACACCTCGACGAGACGCTCGAGGCCCACGGTGACGGTGACCTGCCCGGCGAACTCGACGGCTTCGAGAATCCCGTCCCCGACGTGCTCCGCGAGCTCGCGAACCTGAGGATGCTCACGGGCGTCCTGGGGCGTCGCCGGGACTGGCTTCTCCTCCCAGGGTGGCTTGGGCGCGGCCGGGGCGACCGGGGCGCCAGTGTCCTGATCCGCCATCTCCGCCTCCTACGCCTTCCGGGCGATGGTCATGCGGTCGATCTTCTTCTGCAGTTGCATCAGTCCGTAGACCAGCGCCTCGGGGCGAGGAGGACAGCCGGGCACGTAGACGTCCACGGGGATGATCCGGTCCACGCCCTGGGTGACCGCGTACGTCTTGTACGGACCGCCGCAGGTGGCGCACGAGCCCATCGCCAACACCCACTTCGGCTCGGCCATCTGGTCGTAGAGCCGCTTGACGACCGGCTTCATCTTCTCGGTCACGGTGCCGGCGACCAGCATGAGGTCGGCCTGCCGCGGCGTGCCGCGGAACACCTCCATGCCGAAGCGCGACAGGTCGAAGCGCGGGTCCATCGCCGCCATCATCTCGATGGCGCAGCACGCGAGGCCGAACTGCATCGGCCACACCGACCAGCGCCTCGCCCAGTTGAACACGGCGTCGTACGTCGAGATCAGGACGTTGGGCTGGAAACGGTTCTCGATCAGACCCATGACAGCGCCCCCCGCCGCCAGGCGTAGACGTACCCCACGACGAGGATCGCGAGGAAGACGAACATCTCGATGAAGCCGAACAACGCGAGCTTGCGGAACATCACGGCCCATGGGTAGAGAAAAACCGTCTCCACGTCGAACACGACGAAGAGCACCGCGATCAGGTAGTAGCGCACCGAGAAGCGCGTGTCGTGGGCCTCCGAGGTGGGCTTGATGCCGCACTCGTAAGGCTCCGCCTTGACCGGATCGTGGCGTCCCGCCTGGACCAGCTTGGCGATGAGGATGGTGATGATCGGAAACGAGACGGCCACGAGGATGAAGAGCAGGATTGGAATGTAGGCGCTCATCCCCCCTCCGGCCGGCCATCTTAGCGAAGAGCTTCACAAAGTCAACGCCAGCAACAGGATCTTGAAACCCAGTCGCGGCGGAGGCCCCCGCCCATCCGACCGGGGGTGCACGCCCTCCCCTCCACCCAGGGGCGCACACCCGCCCACCCCTCCAGGGTTGCCCGCCCGACCACCCACCCAGGGTTGAAGAACTGCTGAGTTAAGGGTTCGTCCAGATTCTGCTTCAACCCTTCAACCCTTCAACCCTTCAACCCTTCAACCCTCCTTGGTCGGGCGGGTGGGCAGAAGGCGGTTCAGCGAGCCGGAGCGCAGGCCCTCGAGGTCGAGGGCGACGAAGGCGAAGCCGACGGCCCGCACGCGGGCGACGATCTCGTCGGCCAGCCCATCGGCGAGCACCCGCGCGAGGTCGGCCCGGGGCAGCTCCACGCGCGCGACGCTGCCGTGGTGGCGGACGCGGAGCTCGCGAAAGCCGAGGTCCCTGAGTGCCGCCTCGGCGCGGCCGACCTGCTGGAGCTTCTCCGCGGTGATCGGCTCGCCGTACGGCACCCGCGACGACAGGCACGGGCTCGACGGCTTGTCCCACACCGGCAGGTCGAGGAGCCGCAGGGCGTCGCGGATCGCCGGCTTCGTCCACCCGAGCTCCACGAGCGGCGAGCGGATCGACAGCTCCTCGCCCGCCTGGCGGCCGGGGCGATAGTCGCCGAGGTCGTCGGCGTTGGTCCCGTCGAGGACTGCCTCGAGGCCCCGTTCGCGGGCGAGCGCGGCGAGCCGGCGGAACAGCTCCCCCTTGCAGAGGTAGCAGCGGTTCGGCGGGTTCTCGGCGTAACCGGGCACGTCGAGCTCGGAGTAGGCGATCTCCTCGTGGCGGATCCCGATGCGCCGCGCCAGCTCGCGCGCGGCGTCCCCCTCGGCGGGAGCGAGGCTCTCGGAGCGCGCCGTCACGGCGAGGGCGCGGTCGCCGAGCGCCGCGCCGGCCGCCCACGCGACCAGCGTGGAGTCTGCGCCGCCCGAGAACGCCACCAGCGCGCTCTCGAGCCGGGCCAGATGCTCGGCCAGCCGGTCGATCTGCGCCCTGGGGTCGTGCTCGCGACCGGTCATGTCCTCACCAGCCCGAGCAGGCGCTCGCGCAGGTAGCCGACCAGTCCCCTCGGCCCGGCCGGACCGTTGCCGGCCTGCTCGCGCGCGGCCAGGTCCTGCTGTCGTTCGGCCATGCGCCGGGCGAGCTCCTCGGCCAGCTCGACGTGCTCCCGGAGGAGGGCGCCGAGCGCCCGGCCGTCGACCTCGACGACCTCGAGCGCCCCGATCGCCCGCACGGTGGCGGCGCGAGGCGCCCCGGAGAGGAACGCCATCTCCCCGAACACCCCGCCGGGACCGATGCGGGCGATCTCGTCGGCACCCTTGACGACGGCGGCCTCGCCTGCCGCGACCACGAAGAGCGCACCCGACGACTCGCCCTCGCGCACGACCGCCTCGCCCGGGGCGAAGAGGAGCGAGCGCGAGTCGCCGGCCAGCCGCGCCAGGCCGTCGTCGGGAAGCCCGGAGAAGAGCTCGCACGCGGCGAGGGCCGCGGCAGCCTCGTCGCCGTGCGCCCGCGCCGGGGCGGGCGGCAGGACCCGCACGGTCCGCTGCGGGAACGGAATCTCCATCCCCGCGCGGCCCAGGGCGGCGTGCGCCCGGGTCAGGAACGCGTCCCGGACCTCGCTGTCCCGCCACGGCTCCCGGGTCCACAGCCGGCACTGGTAGACCACGGAGCTGTCCGCGAACTCGGACGTCAGCACCTGCGGGGCCGGCGTGTCCACGACGCCCGGGCAGTCCTGCGCGGCCCGTCGCAACACTTCGCGCACCGCGAACGGCGCCGCGTCATAGGCCACTCCGACGCGCACCGGAACCGCCACGGGTTCGGTGCCGTGGCCGAGCACGCGCAGCCTCTCTCTCGCCACGGTCGAATTGGGGATCACGATCCGCTCTCCCAGCCGGGTCCGCAGCGCCACCGAGCGCCAGCCCAGCTCCTCCACCTGGCCGACGACGCCGTCGACCTCGATCCACTCGCCGGCGGCGACTTGCTTCTCCCAGGCCAACGCGAGCCCGGCGAGCAGGCTTCCCAGGGTCTCCTGCAGGGCCAGGCCGATGACCACCGTGAGCACCGCCGAGGTGGCCAGCAGCGCCTTCACCTCGATGCCGAGAGAGGCGCGCAGCACGGCGGCCGCGACCGCGACGTAGAGCAGGAGCGCTACCAGGTCGCGGGCCAGACGCGGAACCGGGATCCCCACGCGCTGGAGCAGGAGCCACTCGAAGACCACCAGCAGCGCGAGCCTGGCCAGGAGGTAGCCCAGTGCCAGGAGGACCACGACTCCGGCCCACTCCTGCCAGCGTCCGCCGGCGTGTGCGACCAGCGAGCCCCACTGGGCGAGCGCCGCCAGACCGAGCAGGGCCAGGGCGCCGCGCAGGCTCCGGAGCACCTGAAAACGCGCGAAGCGCCCGAGTCCCGCGAGGACCAGGGCAAGCGCGCCGATCGACAGGGCAAGTGTTTCGCTCACGTCCACCTCGACAGGGGATTCTAGTCCCGAGTCCCGAGTCCCGGGTCCCGAGTCCCGGGTCTCGGGTCCCCGGGCCACGGGCCACGTACTCCCGGCCCGGCCGCCACGGCACGCCTCGACAACTACTTACGGCTCCGAGGCGGGGTCCGTGACCGGCCCTTGACAGGGGTCGCGACGGAGGTTAGATTCTGATCAGTGAAAACGTTTACGGTGCACTGATGCCAGGGGCCGGATCTCCCCTGGCCGATGGTCGGGCCGACCCCGGTCGGGGCGGGAGGGACGCGGACCGATGAGCGTCACCATCAAACAGGTCGCCAGGGAGGCCGGGGTCTCGATCGCGACCGTCTCGCGAGTGCTCAACGAAGTCGGACCGGTGAGCCTGTCGGCCCGCCAGCGCGTCACCGACGCCGTCGCCCGCCTCCGCTACGTCCCCCACGGCGGCGCCCGCAGCCTGATCACCCGCCGGACGAACACCATCGGCGTGCTGCTGCCCGACATCCACGGCGAGTTCTTCTCGGAGCTTATCCGCGGCGTCGACCGGACCTCGCGCGACAGCGGCTACCACGTCCTGGTCTCCGGCTTCCACAGTGACCGGACCGAGATCGAGGCGGTCCTGCGCGCCACCCGCGGCCGGGTCGACGGCCTGATCGTGATGACCCCCGACGTCGACACCCGGACGCTGCGCTCCAACCTGCCGGACGGCGTCCCGTCGGTGCTGCTCAACTGCCGCGCGGAGAACGGCGTGTCCGACTCGCTCGACGTCGACAACTTCGGTGGAGCCGTGGCGATGGTCCGCCACCTGGCCTCACTTGGGCATCGCCGCATCGCCCTGGTCACGGGACCGGGCACGAACCACGACGCCAACGAACGGAGGCGCGGATACCGCCAGGCCATGCACGACCTCGGACTGCCGTGGTCGGAAGACCTCGAGGTCCCGGGCGACTTCACCGAGCAGGGCGGTGCCCGCGCCGGCCTCGCCGTGCTCGCGATGAGGGAGCGACCGACGGCCGTCTTCGCCGCCAACGACGACATGGCCATCGGCGTACTCTCCGCCATGCGCGAGGCCGGCGTGGAGGTCCCCGACGCCATCGCGCTCGCCGGCTTCGACGACATCCCAGCCGCCCGCTTCGTCTCGCCCGCGCTGACCTCGGTCCACGTCGACATCGCGGACCTCGGCGCGCGGGCCATGCAGCGCGTACTGCTTGCGATCGACGCAAAGAACACCCATCGGCGCCGGCACGAGACTTTGCCCACCACCCTCGTGGTGCGTGAGTCGTGCGGCGCGACGAGCCGTCGTCAGACACCTTCGGGCGGGCCTGTGCGCCCGCCGAAACCTGCAAATGGGAAGAGATCGAGAGGAGGAAGGGACCATGCACGAAAGGGGTAGTCGTCACTTCAAACTGGCCGCGCTGGTGGCCGTGCTGGCGCTCGCGCTCGTCGCCGGCGCGCCGGCCACCGCGCAGGTCACGACCGCCGGCCTCCGGGGCATCGTCCGGGACGCGACCGGGCCCATCCCGACAGCCCAGGTCGTCGCGGTCAACACGAACAGCGGGTTCGAGTACCGGGCGGTCACTCAGACCGACGGGACGTTCAACCTGGTCAACCTGGCCGCGGGCAAGTACGACCTGCGCGTCTCGTTCGAGGGCTACCAGGAGGTGACCCAGCCGATCGAGCTCCAGCTCGGCCGGATCGTCGACGTCACCATCGAGCTGCGCCCGCAGGAGATGTTCATCGGCAACGTGGCGGTTGTCGGCGAGACGAGCAAGCTGCTCATCGACATGCGCGCGCCGGAGGTCGCCACCAACATCAGCACGCAACAGCTCGAGAACCTGCCGCAGAACAACCGGAACTTCCTGTCGTTCGCCCGCCTCGCCCCCGGCGTCCAGTTCACCGACAACGCCGACTCGCAGGGCCAGGTATTTCGCAGCGGCGGGGCCAACCCGAAGCAGGTCAACGTCTTCGTCGACGGCCTGTCGTACAAGAACGACATCATCCAGGGCGGCGCCTTCATGCAGGACTCCAGCCGCGGCAACCCGTTCCCGCAGGGCGCCGTGCAGGAGTACCAGGTCCTCACGCAGAACTACAAGGCCGAGTACGAGAAGTCGGCGGCCGCCGTCATCACCGCGGTGACCAAGTCCGGCGGCAACGACTTCCACGGCGACCTGTTCTACTTCTTCCAGGACAAGGGCATGGTCACCCAGGACGACTTCGCCAAGGCGCGCGGCGACGAGAAGCCGCCTTACGAGCGCAACCAATACGGCCTGTCGATCGGCGGCCCGCTCGTCAAGGACAAGCTCCACTTCTTCGCCACCGGCGAGTGGCACGAGCGCGATCTGATCTTCTCGGTGTTCCGCGGCGGCGAGTGGAACAACGCGCCCGCCAACGTCCAGGACAAGCTCGACGGCTACGGGACCGGCGCGATCTCGAAGCCGTTCGAGGAGGCGCTCTACTTCGGCAAGGTGACGTGGCAGCCGACCTACTCCCAGACGATGGACCTCTCTTACAACCAGCGCGACGAGGAGGAGTACCGCGACTTCGGCGGCCAGGTCACGGAGGCCGGCGCGCGCGACTTCAAGATCGGCACCGACGCCGCGGTCCTGCGGTACCAGGCCGTCTTCGGCAGCAACATCTTCAACGAGGCCAGCCTGACCTACCAGAAGATGAGCTGGCAGCAGATCGCGACCACAGCGGGCGCGGTGCGCGAGAACTACGTCGGCCTGCTGACGATCGGCGCGCCGGACTTCACCCAGGACCTCAGCCAGGAGAAGACCGGCCTCCGGAATGACTTCTCCTACATGTTCGACTGGCACGGCGGCCACACGCTGAAGGCCGGCTTCATCGCCAACTGGATGAAGTACAACCTGACGAAGGCTTCGTACTACAACCCCTACTACGAGTACCGCAGCGAGGAGGACTGGCAGTACCCGTTCCTCGCACGCTTCGGCTACGGCGACCCGTCGGTCGACTTCGACAACACCCAGTACGGCGTGTTCATCCAGGACGACTGGCGGCTCGCCCCCAACCTCACGGTCAACGTCGGCGTGCGCTGGGACTACGAAACGAACATGCTGAACAACGACTACGTCACGCCGGCGAGCATCGTCACCGGCCTGCGGGACTCCTGCCGGACCTACGGGCAGCCGATCGGCGGCCAGACGACGTGGTGCGTCGACGAGGTCTTCGACATCGACGACTACGTCTCGACCGGCGACAACCGCGAATCGCCCACCAACATGTTCCAGCCCCGCCTCGGCTTCTCCTGGGACGCCTCGGGCAAGGGCACCACGGTGGTCTTCGGCGGCTGGGGCCACTACTACGACCGCGTCACGCTCAACGACATCTACGACGAGCAGTACCGCCAGAGCTGGTCGCAGTACTCCTTCTGCTTCAACAACGACGGCGTCACGCAGCCCGCCAACTGCGCGACCCCGGCGATCATGTGGGATCCCTCCTACCTGACCGTTGACGGGCTCGCCGGCCTCATCGCCAGCGGGCAGATCGCGGGCAAGGAGGTGTTCCTCCTCGCGAACGACACCCACGCCCCCAGGACGGTCCAGTGGACCCTGGGCATCCGGCAACAGCTCGGAAGCTGGCTCGCCGCCTTCACGTACGCCAACTCGCGCGGCTACAACGGGCTGTCGTGGGGCTTCGGCACCCTGCCGGCCGAGTCGTCCTTCAACGACCGCTGGGGCAACTCGATCCCGATCCCCGGCTACGGCCTCGTGCTGCGCAGCTCCGACGTCCGGAAGACCTGGTACGACGGCTACTTCCTGACCTTCGACCGGCCGTACACCGCCGACTCGAAGTGGGGCGCCAACATCGCCTACACCTACGGCAAGGCGTACCAGGACGGTACCCTCGACGAGGGCACCGCGTTCTCCCTCGACTACGTGTCGTCGGCCGACTACTACAAGTTCCCGGCCAACAGCGACGAGCGGCACCGCTTCATCGCGAGCGGCACCGTCGGGCTGCCGTTCAACTTCATCGTCTCGTCGATCATCACCCTGGGGTCGGGCACGCCGTTCACCTACACCGACTGCCTGGCCGGTTGGGACAGGTGCGTGACCCACTGGAACGAGGGCCGTCCCGCCAAGCAGAGCTTCCTCGGCATCGAGGAGTTCGCCTACCGCAGCGTCGACCTCCGCCTCGAGTGGAACGCGCACATCGGCAGCGCCGTTACCTTCGGCCTCGTCGGCGAGGCGTTCAACGTCTTCAACTACGACAACGACGGGTGCTTCGACGGCTGGGCGGGTGCGCCGGGCAGCCCCAACCCCAACTTCCAGAAGGCCACCTGTCAGTACAACACGCAGCGCTTCCAGATCGGCGCCAGGTTCGGTTTCTGACGCCGCTCGGACGTACCCTGGCGGCACGGGTCACGCGACCCGTGCCGCCAGCATCCTCCATGCTTCCCGGGCCTCATAGACACCGCGTGAGGTAGCCTTGAGCCACGTGAGCGCAACCCGCCGGACCCTCTCCCTCAAACGGCTCTTCACGGCCGCGGTCCTGACCGCCTTCGCCGCCACCCTGGCCGCCTCGGGGTGCGCCTCCGGCCTGGACGCGGCCGATCGCCGGCCCCGCCCCCGCCTCGAGCAGCGCCAGTGGGACCCGTTCCTCGACGAGCTCCAGCACCGCACGTTCCTGTTCTTCTGGGAGCGGGCGAACCCCGCCAATGGCCTGGTGCCGGACCGCTGGCCGAGCCCGTCGTTCTCGTCGATCGCCGCGGTGGGCTTCGCCCTCGCGGCCTACCCGGTCGGCGTCGAGCGCGGCTGGATCACCCGCGAGCAGGCGCAGGCGCGGGTGCTCACGACGCTGCGCTTCCTCCGCGACGCGCCGCAGGGGCCCGGGGCGCGCGGCATGACGGGCTACCGGGGGTTCTTCTACCACTTCCTCGACATGACCACCGGCGAGCGCTTCGAAAACGTCGAGCTCTCGACGGTGGACACCGCCTGGCTGATCGCCGGCGTGCTGGTCTGCCGGGAGTACTTCGGCGGCGGCGGCGCCGTCGAGACCGAGATCCGCGCCGTCGCGGACGCGCTGACCCGGCGCGTCGAGTGGGACTGGCCGACGCCCCGCCCGCCGCTCGTCACGATGGGTTGGACCCCGGAGCACGGCTTCCACCACCTCGACTGGCAGGGCCTGAACGAGTCGGCGATGGTCTACGTCCTCGGCCTCGGCTCGCCGACCCACACCCTCGCGGCCAGCGCGTGGGACGCGTACACCAGCACCGCGCCGTGGGGCAGCTACTACGGGCACGAGCACTACGGCTTCGCCCCGCTGTTCGGCCACCAGTACACCCACGTGTTCGTCGACTTCCGCGGCATCCGCGACGCGGCCATGCGCGACCGCGGGATCGACTGGTTCGAGAACTCCCGGCGCGCGACGCTGGCGCAGCGGGCGTACGCCATCGACAACCCCCGCGGCTACACCGACTACAGCGCGACGATCTGGGGGCTCACGCCGTGCGACGGTCCGGCCGACGTCACCCGCGACGTGAACGGCCGGCAAGTCCGCTTCTTCACCTATGCCGCGCGCGGCGCCTCGTTCAACGAGGTTCGCGACGACGGGACCGTCGCGCCGTGGGCCGCCGCCACCTCGCTGCCGTTCGCCCCCGAGGTCGTCATCCCGGCGCTCAAGGCGATGCGAGCGCGCTACGGTGACTACCTGTGGTCGACCTATGGCTTCCTCGACGCGTTCAACCCGACGTTCGCCGCCGCCGGCGTGCCGCCGCAGATGGGCCGCGTCGTGCCGGGCGTGGGCTGGTTCGACACCGACTATCTCGGCATCGACCAGGGACCGATCGTGCTGATGGTCGAGAACCACCGCAACGGCCTCATCTGGCAGTTGCTGCGGCGGAACCCCGACGTGGTGAACGGCCTGCGCCGGGCCGGCTTCACCGGCGGCTGGCTGGAGAGCGCGCCCTGACCGCGGGCCGACCATTCCGCATCACCGCCCTCGCCCTGGCGGTGGTCGCCGGCGGGTGCGCCGGCGGCGGCAGTGACGCCGTGCAGCTCTGGGGGCTCGGCCGCGAGGGCGAGGAGGTCGCCAGGCTCCTGCCGCCGCTCGCGAACGTCCCCGGGGTGGCGGCGCCCAAGGTGCAGCAGATCCCGTGGACGGCGGCGCACGAGAAGCTCCTCACCGCGTTCGTCGGGCGCTCGACCCCGGACCTCGCCCAGGTCGGCAACACCTGGGTGCCGGAGCTCGTCGCGCTCGGCGCGATCGAGCCCCTCGACGCCTACGTCGCGGCCTCGCGAGTGGTCTCGTCCGCCGATCACTTCCCCGGCGTCTGGGACACCAACGTCCTCGACGGCCACGTCTGGGGCATCCCGTGGTACGTCGACACCCGCGTGCTCTTCTACCGCTCGGACCTGCTCGCCGAGGTCGGCTTCGACCGTGCCCCGCGCACCTGGGCCGAGTGGCGCGACGCGATGCGCCGGCTCAAGGAGCGCGGCGGCCCCGACCGCTACGCGATCATCCTGCCCACCGACGAGTGGCCGCAGCCGGTGATCCTCGGCATGGGGCGCGGCGCCGAGCTGGTCCGTGACGGGCAGTGGGGGGCGTTCCGCGACCCCCGCTTCCGGGCCGGCTTCGACTTCTACCTCGGCCTCTTCCGCGACGGCCTCGCGCCGGTCCTCGGCTCGGCGCAAATTGCCAGCCTCTACCAGCAGTTCGCCGACGGCACCTTCGCGATGATCATCACCGGCCCGTGGAACGTCGGCGAGATGCGGCGCCGCCTGCCGGCCTCCTTCCAGGACCGCTGGGCGACCGCGCCGATGCCCGCGCCCACCGGCGAGCCGCCCGGCGTGTCGCTGGCCGGCGGCGCGAGCCTGGTGATCTTCCGCAACTCGACCCGCAAGGCGGAGGCGTGGCGGATCGTCGAGGCGCTGTCGGAGCCCGCCGCGCAGGTGCGCTTCTACGCCCTCACCGGCGACCTCCCGGCCCACACCGCGGCGTGGCGCGACCCGAACCTGGCCGGCGACGACAAGCTCGCCGCCTTCTTCACCCAGCTCGGCAACGTCCGCTCCACGCCGAAGATCCCCGAGTGGGAGCAGATCGCCACCAAGGTGTTCGAGAACGTCCAGCGCGCGGTGTACGGCGGCGCGGGCCTCGACGACACCCTCGCGACCCTCGACGCCGACGTCGACCGCATCCTCGCCAAGCGCCGCTTCATCCTCGCGCGGCGAACGGCGGCGCCGTGAGCACGACCGCCGCCCTTACCCGCGGCGGCCGCGCCGAGGCGTGGGCGGGCCGGGCGTTCGTCGCGCCGGCGCTGCTCCTCATCGCCGTGTTCTTCCTCTTCCCCGTGCTCGCCGGGTTCCTGCTCTCGCTCACCGACTTCGACCTCTACGGCGTCGCCGACCCCTCGGCGGTGCGCGTCGTTGGCGCCGCGAACTACGCGGCGCTGCTGCGCTCGTCCGTGTTCTGGCGGGCGTTCGCCAACACCCTGGTGTTCGTCGTCGTCGGCGGTCCCCTGACCGTCGGCGCCGCCCTCGGCACCGCCGTGCTGGTCAGCGCCCGGGCGACGAGGCTGCGCGGCCTGTTCCGCACCCTGCTCTTCGCGCCCGTCGTGGCGACGCTGGTGGCCGTCGCGGTGGTGTGGCGCTACCTCTACCACCCGCGCTTCGGCTTCCTCAACGAGTTGCTCGGCCTCGTCGGCATCGAGCCGGTCAACTGGCTCGGCGAGCCGAAGACCGCGATGCTCGCGATCATCCTGCTCGCCGTGTGGAAGAACTTCGGGTTCTCGATGGTCATCTTCGTCGCCGCCCTGCAGGCGATCCCCGAGCACCTCTACGAGGCGGCCCGCATCGACGGCGCCAACGCTTGGCAGCAGTTCCGCCGCATCACCGTGCCGCTGTTGGGGCCGACGTTCCTGTTCGTCGGCGTGACCACCGCGATCGGCTACTTCCAGCTCTTCTCCGAGCCGTACGTGCTGACCAGCGGCACCGGCGGCCCGCTCGACGCGACGCTGTCGGTCGTCCTCCACATGTACAAGGAGGGCTTCCGCTGGTGGAACATCGGCTACGCCGCCTCGGTCGCGTTCGTGCTCTTCGCGGTCATTCTCGTCTTCACGCTCCTCCAGCTCCGGCTGCGCCCACGAGGTGAGCGGTGAGCCGGCGCTGGAGCAGCGTGCTCGTCCACACGGTGCTCGTCGCCCTCACAGCCGCGACGCTGTTCCCGCTCCTGTGGATGGTCTCGGCGTCGCTGATGGCGACCGGCGAGTCGATGAGCACGCCACCGCCCCTGCTGCCGGCCTCGCCCACGCTCGCCCACTACCGCGACCTCTTCGAGCGGCTGTCACTCGGCCGCTCGCTCGCCAACTCGACGCTCATCGCCTGCCTCGCCACCTTCTTCTCGCTGCTCTTCAACTCGCTGGCCGGCTACGCCTTCGCCAAGTTGCGCTTCCCCGGCCGCGAGCGGATCTTCGCCGGCCTGCTCGCGCTCCTCGTCATCCCGGCCCAGGTCGCGATGCTGCCGCTCTTCCTGCTGCTGCGCACGATGGGCCTGGTCAACACCGTGTGGGGCGTGGTCATCCCGTCGATGGCGGGGATCTTCGGCATCTTCCTGGTCCGCCAGTACGCCCGCTCGATCCCCGACGAGCTGCTCGACGCCGCCCGCGTCGACGGCGCCTCGGAGTGGCGGATCTACCGCTCGGTCGTGCTCCCGCTGCTCCGCCCGATCCTCGTCACCCTCGCGACGTTCACCTTCATGGGCACCTGGAACGACTTCATGTGGCCGCTCATCGTGCTCACCGACGACAGCCGCTACACCCTGCCGGTGGCGCTCGCCAACCTGCTCGGCGAGCACGCCCAGGACACCGAGCTGATGATGGCCGGCGCGGTGCTCACGGTGCTGCCGGTGCTCGCCCTGTTCGCGGTGCTGCAGCGCCAGTACATCGCCGGCATCACGGCGGGGGGGGTGAAGGAGTGAAGGGCTTGGGGCTTGGGGCTTGGGGCCTGAGGCTTGAGGCTTGGGGCTTGAGGAGCGCCGCGTGCGTGGCGCTGCTGATCGTGGCGGGGGCAGCAGAGGCGCAGACGACCGTCCTCGACGACTTCGAGACCCTCGAGGGGTGGAGGGCGGCACCGGCGGACGGCGTCAAGCTCGCGATCACGCAGGGCGCCGGGTTCGCGGGATCGGGGATGCGCCTCGACTACGACTTCCAGGGTCACGCCGGCTGGGCGATCGCGCGCAAGTCGTTCCCGCTCGACCTGCCCGAGAACTGGGAGTTCAGCTTTCGCCTCGGCGGGCAGCCGTGCAGGCAGACCATCGAGTTCAAGCTCCTCGACCCGTCGGGCGAGAACGTCTGGTGGTCGGTGCGCCGCGATTTCCAGATCACCGCCGAATGGCAACGCATCGTCGTGAAGAAGCGGCACGTGACCTTCGCCTGGGGGCCTGCTGGCGGGGGCGAGATCAGGAACCTGGGGACCCTCGAGATCGCGATCGTGGCCAGCGAGGGTGGGGCCGGATCGGTGTGGCTCGACGACCTCACGTACACGCCGAGGCCGCCACCGCACCCGTACACCGCCACGCCAGTCGTCACGGCCTCGTCGGCCGCGGAGGGCCGCGAGCCGGCGCTGGCCACGGACGGCCTGGCGGCGACGCTGTGGCGACCCGCGCCCGGCGCGGCAAGCCCGCACTGGCTGACTATCGACTTCGGAGAGCGTCGTGAGTTGGGCGGCCTGATCGTCGATTGGGACGGGATGAACGTCCCGCAAGGCTTTGAGGTGCAGACCTCGGAAGACGGTGCCGGGTGGACCACAGTGGGGCGCGTGAACGCAGCCCACGGCATCCGGTCGTACGTGTCGCTCCCGGAAGCCGACACCCGCTGGCTGCGCCTGGTCCTCCACACGACGGGACGGAACGGGGTCGGCCTCCGCGAAGCCGCGGTGCAGCCGATCGAGTTCACGCTCACGCCCAACGACTTCATCATTGCGATCGCGAAGGACGCGCGGCGCGGGCTCTACCCGCGCGCCTTCCTCGGCGAAATGACGAGCTGGACACTGGTCGGATCGAGCCCGGGTGGGGCGTGGCGCGGGCTGCTCTCCGCGGACGGCGCGTTCGAACCGGCGCCGCGCTCGTACTCGCTCGAGCCGTTTGTCTGGCTCGATGGGCGCCTCGTCACCTGGGCCGACGTCACGACGACCCAGACGCTGCTCGACGGACACCTACCGATCCCGACCGTGGCGTGGACGCACCCGAGGTTCACCCTCGAGATCACGGCCGTGAGCCTCGGGGCCAAGGCGAGTCAGGTCGGCTACCGGCTGACGAACCGGACCGGCGCGCCGATCACGCCGCGGCTGTTTGTCGCCCTTCGTCCCTTCCAGGTCAACCCTCCGACGCAGTTCCTCAATGCCCCCGGAGGCGTCATCACGACAAGTCCAGCGATCGACTGTGCGCCGTTCGGGTTCTGGGACAACTGGCCGCCTCACGGGTCTGCGACCTGGCTCGCCGCCGCCGTGCCCGCGCCCGACCGGTGCGGCGTTGCCAGCCTCGATGGCGGCGACATCGCCTGGTACCTCCGTTCCGGTCTACTTCCCGAAGGCACTGGCTGGGCGGCAACGCTCACGTCGGCCGCGCTGCAATGGGACCATGAGCTCCTGGCAAACGAGTCCTTCGTTGCCACTCTCACGGTCCCATTTGAAATCGACCAGGGAATCCTTCATCGCGGGTCCATCAAGAGCGTCTTCCAAGAGTTCTCTCACCACTCCGAGCAACTGGCCGCGGTAGCCGAAGGTTGGCGCGAGCGGCTGTCGCGGGTGGGGATCACGGTGCCGGCGGCGGGGCGGGAGCACCTCGACACGCTGCGCGCCAGCGAGGCGTACATGCTGATCAACCGCGACGGGCCGGCGCTCCAGCCGGGGGCGCGCTCGTACCGGCGGTCGTGGATCCGCGACGGGGCGATGATGGCGGCGGCGCTGCTCCGCCTCGGCCACGAGGACGAGGTCAAGGCGTACGCCCGCTGGTTTTCCGCCCACCAGTACCCCGACGGCAAGGTGCCGTGCTGCGTCGACGCGCGGGGCGCCGACCCGGTGCCCGAGAACGACGCCGACGGCGAGCTGATCTTCCTCGTTGCCGAGACGACCCGCCTCACCGGCGACACCGCGTTCGCCGCAGAGCTGTGGCCGCACGTCGCGGCCGCGATCGCCCACCTCGACACGCTGCGGGCCCAGCGCCGCACCGAGGCCTATCGCACCCCCGAGAAGCTCGTCTTCTACGGCCTCATGCCCGAGTCGATCTCCCACGAGGGGTACTCGACGAAGCCGATGCACTCGTACTGGGACGACTTCTGGGCGCTGCGCGGCTACACCGACGCCGCCGCGCTCGCCGCCGAGCTCGGCGAGCCCGACGAGGCCGCGCGCATCGCCGCGTCGCGCGACGAGCTCCGCGCCGACCTCCTCGCCTCGATTGAGCGGGCGATGGCGGCGCACGGCATCGACTACATCCCCGGCTGCGCCGAGCTCGGCGACTTCGACGCCACCTCGACGACGGTCGCCCTCGCCCCGACCGCGGCCGACGCGTTCCTCCCCCCCGCCGCCGTCGAGCGGACGTTCGAGAAGTACTGGGAGAACTTCGTCGCCCGCCGCGACGCCGTGAAGCCCTGGGAGAACTACACGCCGTACGAGCTGCGCACCGTCGGCACCTTCGTCCGCCTCGGGTGGCGCGACCGCGCCCACGAGCTGCTCGACTTCTTCCTCGCCGACCGGATGCCGCCCGGCTGGCGGCAGTGGCCGGAGATCGTCTGGCACGACCGGAAGACCGCGCGCTTCCTCGGCGACCTGCCACACACGTGGGTCGGCTCCGACTACGTCCGCTCGTTCCTCGACATGCTCGCCTGGGAGCGGGAGCGCGACGGGGCGCTCGTCATTGCCGCCGGCGTGCCCGCCGCCTGGCTCGGCGAGGGCGGCGTCGGGGTGCGCGACCTGCGCACCCGCTGGGGCAGGCTGACGTACACGTTGCGCGAGGAGGTCGGCGCGATCCGCTTCTCCCTCGCCCCGGGGCTCCGGCTCCCGCCCGGCGGCGTCGTGCTGCGCGCCCCGCTCGCCGCAGCGCCCATGACCGTGACCGTCAACGGCGCCCCGGCGACGCCCGGCGCCGACGGCGAGGTCGGCGTCCGCACCGTCCCCGCCGAGGTCGTGATCCGCCTTCTCGGTGCAGGAGGCTCGCAGTGACCTCGCCTGCCAGGAAATCGGTTGCTGTGGAGCGCGCCCTCCGGGCGTGCTCACCGAGAGACGAGCACGCGCGGAGCGCGCGCTCCACAGAAGAAGGCGCGCGATGATCGCCCGCACCCTCCTCGCGGGCGGGACCGCGGTGCTCGCGCTGGGTTGCGCGGCGGCGAGGCCGGCGGCCGAGCGCGGGTTCCTGCTCCGCGACCTGCGCGTCGGCGAGCGGACCTACCTCTACGCCCTCTACGTGCCGCGCGGCTACTCCGCCGATCGCGCGTGGCCGCTCGTGGTTTTCCTCCACGGCCGCGGCGAGAGCGGCACCGACGGCTCCAAGCAGATCGCCCAGGGCCTGCCGGCCGCGCTCCAGTGGGACGCCGCGCGCTGGCCGGCGCTCGTCCTGGCACCCCAGAAGCCCGACGAGGACAGCGAGTGGGAGCAGCACGAGGCCGCGGTGATGGCGATGATCGCGCAGGTCCGCCGGGAGCTCCGCGTCGATCCCGACCGCGTCGCGCTCACCGGGCTCTCACAGGGCGGCCACGGGACCTGGGTGCTCGGCGCCCGGCATCCGGATCTGTGGTCGGCGCTCGTCCCGGTGTGCGGTTACGCCGGCGCGCGCCGCGGCGCCGCGGGACCGGGGCTGGCGCCGCCGTTCGAGGGCGGCCCGGAGGAGCTCGCGGCGCCGCTCGCCGACGTGCCGGTGTGGGCGTTCCACGGCGAGGACGACGACATCGGGCCCGCCACCGAGACCCGCGCGATGGCGGCGGCGATCACGGCCGCCGGCGGCAGCGTGAAGGCGACGGTCTACCCCGGCGTGAACCACGGCTCGTGGGACCGCGCCTACCGGGAGGAGGGGCTCCCCGCCTTCCTCCTCGCCCCGCGACGGGGGCGCCGATGAGCGGGTCGCCCGGCTCAGGCGAGGCAGGCGCCGTGGCTCGCAATGACCTCGGCGTAGAAGCGACCCGACGCCTTGACCGTCCGGCGCTGCGTCGCGTAGTCGACGTGGACGATGCCGAAGCGCTTCGAGAACCCGTGGTTCCACTCGAAGTTGTCGAGCAGCGACCAGACGTGGTAGCCGCGCAGGTCGACGCCGGCGGCGATCGCGCGGTGGGCCGCGCGGAGGTGCTCGCGCAGGTAGCCGACGCGCAGCGGGTCGTCGATCACCCCCGCGACGGCCGGCGGGTCGGGGTAGGCGGCGCCGTTCTCCGTAATGTAGAGCGGCACGTCACCGTAGCGGTTCTTGACCCAGGTGAGGCAGTCGAACAGCCCCTGCGGGAAGACCTCCCAGCCGATGTCGGTGTGCGGCGCGCCGTCCTGGTGGACCCGGCTCGCCCGGTACGGCAAGGCGTCGGGGTCGTCGCGCATGACGCCGCGGGTGTAGTAGTTGATGCCGAGGAAGTCGAGCTCCCGCCGCACCGAGGCGGCGACTGCGGCGGCGTCCGCCGGCCACGCCTCGCCGAACAGCGCGGGCAGCTCGTCGGGCGTTCGGCCGAGCAGCGCCATGTCGAGGTAGAGCCGGTTCATCTCGGCCGCGGAACGGGCCGTCGCCGCCAGATCTTCGGGGCGCTCGCTGGCTGGGTACTTGGGCTCGAGGTTGACGACCAGGCCGATCGCGTGCCGCCCGTCGGCACGGTAGGCGTCGACCGCGGCGGCGTGGGCGCGCATCAGGTTGAACGAAGCGCGCACCGCCTCCCCGGCATCGTGATGCCCCGGGGCGAGGCCGCCGAACAGGTAGCCGCCGTCGGAGACCACCCACGGCTCGTTGAGCGTCGCCCAGAACCGCACCTCGCCGTCGAGGGCGCGGAACAGCACGTCGGCGTAGTCGGCGAACCACCCCGCGACGTCGGGGTTGGTCCAGCCGCCGCGGTCGTCGAGCGCCGACGGCAGGTCCCAGTGGTAGAGGGTGGCGAACGGCTCGATCCCGGCCTCGCGCAGCGCCCCGACGAGGCGGCGGTAGAAGTCGAGCCCCTTCTGGTTGACGCGGCCGGTGCCCTCGGGCAGCACCCTGCCCCACGCCACGCTGAAGCGGTACGAGGTCAGGCCCAGCTCGCGCATCAGCGCGACGTCGGCGCGGAACCGGCGGTAGTGGTCGCAGGCCACGTCGCCGGTGTCGCCGTCGGTCACGCGGCCCGGGGTGTGGCTGAAGCGGTGCCAGATCGACGGCCCGGCGCCGTCGGCCAGGGGCGACCCCTCGACCTGGTACGCCGAGGTGGCGGCGCCCCACAGGAAACCGTCGGGGAAGCGGAACGGGATCGACACGGGCGACCTCCACGGCACGGACGACCCGACGATAGCACGCAGCCACCTGTCCTTTCGAGCACTCGGAGCACGCCATGAACGGCCGAGCCACCCCGCCCTCACCGCTCGCGAGCAACGCCTACGGCCACTTCGCCGCCGACGGGCGCGAGTTCGTCGTCACCGACCCCCGGACGCCCCGTCCGTGGGCGAACGTCATCGCCAACGAGCGCCTCGGCCTCGCGGTCAGCCAGGCCGGCGGCGGCTTCACCTTCGTCGACAACTCGCAGCTCGCGGTGATCACCCGCTGGGTGCAGGACCTCGCCCAGGACAACTCCGGCAAGTTCCTCTACCTCCGCGACGCCGACGACGGCAGCGCGTGGTCGCTCTCCCCCGCCCCGACCTGGCCGGCCTACGACGCCTTCACCTGCCGGCACGGCCTCGGCTACACGACGTTCGAGTCCGAGCACCGCGGCATCGGGGCGCACTGGACGCTCTTCGCGGACCCCGCCGAGACCGTCGAGCACTGGCTCGTCGAGCTCCACAACGGCGGCGACGCGACCCGCCGCCTCGACCTCGTCGCCTTCCTCGAGTGGAACTGCGGCGTCGCCCCGTCGCCGCGGCGCGAGTTCCACAAGCTGTTCCTCGAGACGCGGTTCGACGCCGCGCGCCGCGCGGTGTTCGCCTCGAACCACATGTGGGAGGTGCCGTCGAAGCGGTGGGGGCACTGGAACACCGGCTTCCCCTACGTCGCCGCCTTCGCGTGCAGCGCCCCGGTCAAGGCCGCCGAGGGCGACAAGACCGCGTTCCTCGGCCGCTACGGCTCGGTCGCGGCGCCGGCGGCACTCGGGAGGGCCGCCTGGCCGGGCGAGTTCGGCCGGCACGGCGACGCGATCGCGGCGCTGCGTTCCCGGATCGAGCTCGCCCCCGGCGAGCGGTGCGTGCTCGCCTACACGCTGGCAGTCGGCGCCTCGGCCGACGACGCCGCGGGCCTCCTCGACCGCTGCGGCAGCCCCGAGGTGGCCACACGCGCCCTGTCCGCCGTGCGCGCCGCCTGGGTCGAGCGGCTGGCGGCGCACCGCATCCAGACCCCGGACGCGACCACCGACGTGCTGATCAACGACTGGGTGCGCTACCAGGCGATCTCGGCGCGGATCTGGGGGCGGGCCGGCTACTACCAGCAGTCGGGGGCGTACGGCTTCCGCGACCAGCTCCAGGACTCCCAGGTCTGGTTGACCATCGAACCGGCGCGCACCCGGGCGCAGATCGGCCTGCACGCGGCGCACCAGTTCGCCGACGGCTCGGTCTACCACTGGTGGCACCCGCTCTCGGAGCAGGGCCACGTCACCCGGATGTCCGACGACCTCCTGTGGCTCGCCTTCGTCGCCGCGAGCTACCTCAAGGAGACCGGCGACCTCGCGGTCCTCGACGACCCCGCGCCGTTCCTCGACGAGGAGACCCCGGCGCCGCTCGCCGAGCACGTCCGCCGCGCCTTCGCCCGCTCGTTCTCCCGCACCTCGCCGCGCGGGCTGCCGTACATCGGCGCCGGCGACTGGAACGACGGGCTGTCCGCCGTCGGCCTCGAGGAGCGCGGCGAGTCGGTGTGGCTCGCCGAGTTCCTCGCCGGCCTGCTCCGCGACTGGGCGGAGATCTGGCGGCGCACCGGCGCGCCCGACGCGGCCGCCGACTGCCTGGCCAGGCGCGAGCGGCTCGTCGCCGCGATCAACGAGCACGGCTGGGACGGCGAGTGGTACCGGCGCGGCACCCTCGACGACGGCACGCCGCTCGGCAGCCGCGCCAACCGGGCCGGGCGGATCTTCCTCAACGCCCAGGTGTGGGCGATCCTCGCCGACATCGCGCCGCCCGACCGGCGCGAGCGCTGCTGGCAGGCCGTCAAGGACCACCTGGTCAGCCCGGCCGGCGCGCTCCTCCTCGCCCCCGCCTACGCCGAACCGCAGGAGGAGATCGGCTACATCACCCGCTACGCCCCCGGCCTGCGCGAGAACGGCGGCGTCTACACCCACGCCGCGACCTGGGCGATCGCCGCCGCCTGCGCGATGCGCGACGCCGACACGCTCGCCCGCCTGCTCGAGGCGATCAACCCGGCCCGCAAGGACCCGGAGACCTACTGGGCCGAGCCGTACGTCCTCCCCGGCAACGTCGACGGGCCGGCCTCGCCGCACCACGGCCGCGGCGGCTGGACCTGGTACACCGGCTCGGCGGCGTGGCTCCATCGCGTCGTGACCCACCACGTCCTCGGCGTGCGCCCGGAGTGGGACGGCCTGCGCCTCGACCCCTGCCTGCCGGCGGGGTGGGACCGCGCCCGCATGGTCCGCCCCTGGCGCGGCGCGACCTACCGGATCACCATCGAGCGCGCCGCCTCCGACCTCGGCATCTGGCTCGACGGCGCCCGCGTCGCGTGCTGCGTCCTCCCACCTCCGTCACACGCCGGCGAGAGCCACGAGGTCGTGGTTCGCATCCGCTGAGTCGCGGCAGGGGTCCGGGGTCCGGTCCGGCCACCCGCCCGGCTGACAGCTCACAGCCAACAGCTCTCCCCCAACCACCCCACACAGAACGGCCCCCACCCTCCCACCCCCGCCCACCCACCCAGACTCACGACCCGCTGGTGGAATGCCTCGAGCTTGTGCGCGTTGGCACGAGCCAGGGGGCGCAACCCTCCGGAGGGTGCCATGGCGCGGATCGTGATCCTCGGCGGCGGGTTCGGCGGGGCGACGCTGGCCCAGCGGCTCGGCCGGCGCGCGCGGCGGCTCGGCCTCGAGGTCTCACTCGTCGACCGGCACAACTACTTCGTCTTCACGCCGCTGCTCGTCGAGGCCGGCACCGGGGCGCTCGAGCCGCGCCACGCCGTGGTGCCGCTGCGCGACTTCGTGCGCGGCGCCGCCGTCCGCACCGCCGAGGTCGTCGGGCTCGACGCCGCGGCGCGGCGCGTGACGTTTCGGGGCACCGGCAAGGACGAGGACGAGTCGCTCGACTACGACCACCTCGTCGTGGCGCTCGGCAGCGTCACGAAGCTGCCCCCCGTCCCCGGGCTCGCCGAGCACGGCTTCGAGATGAAGAGCCTGACCGACGCGGTCATCTTGCGCGACCGCGCCATCGGGCTGCTCGAGCAGGCCGATGCCACGGCCGACCCCGAGGCACGGCGGGCGCTGCTCCACTTCGTCGTGGTCGGCGGCAACTTCTCCGGCGTCGAGGTCGCCGGCGAGCTCATGGTCTTCGTCCGCGAGGCGGCCCGCGCCTACCCGAACGTCCACCCCCGCGAGTGCAACGTCACGCTCGTCGAGATCGCCGAGCGCATCCTCCCCGCCCTCGACGCCGACCTCGCCGACTACGCCGTGCGGACGCTCCGGCGCCGCGGCATGCGCGTCCGGCTCGCGACCAGCGTCCGCGCCGTCCACGCCGACCGCGTCGAGCTCACCGACGGCAGCGACCTCGCCGCCCACACGGTGATCTGGTGCGCCGGGATCGCGCCCAACCCGCTGGTCGCGACGCTCGGGCTGCCCACCGACGAGCGCGGCTGGATCCGCTGCGAGCCGACCCTGCGCGTCGAGGGCCGCACCGACGTCTGGGCGCTCGGCGACGGCGCCCTCGTCCCCCGCCCCGGCGGCGCGCCCTACGCGGCGACCGCGCAGCTCGCGGTCCGCCAGGCCGCGCTGCTCGCCGACAACCTGGTCCGCGCCGTCCGCGGCGAACCGCTCGAGGCCCGGGAGATCCGCTCCGTCGGCGCCCTCGCGGCGCTGGGCTGCCGCACGGCGGTCGCGAAGATCTTCGGCGTCAAGCTCTCGGGGTTCGCCGCCTGGTTCCTGTGGCGGACCGTGTACCTCGCGAAGATGCCGGGCTGGGCGCGCAAGGTCCGCGTCGCGCTCGACTGGGCGATGGACCTGGTCTTTCCCCGGACCATCGTGCAGCTCGGGATCCACCGCCCACCCAAGGAGGGTTGCCCACCCACCCTCCCCGCCGGGGTTGCCCTCCCGGCCACCCAACCAGGGGTGCACACCCGCCCGCCCCACCAGGGGTGAAGGCTCCCCCGCCCAACCCCCGTCGTGCTTTGCCTTCAACCCTGGGTGGGAGGTGGAAGGGCAACCCTGGGCGGCAACGTGGGTGGGCAACCCTAGGTGGAGGGGTGGGAGGGCAACCCTGGGCGGCAGTGTGGGTGCTCTGGAACAGCGTCGCGACCCGGTCGGTTGGTAGAATCCGTTAGCGGACGACCGCGAGGACACCTCATGCCCGAAGACAAGGACAAGCCCGCCACCTACGGCCCGAACGTCTGGCTGATCGACGAGATGTACCGCGAGTACCGGGAGCACCCGGAGTCGCTCTCGGAGACGTGGCGGGAGTTCTTCTCCGACTACCGCCCCGCCGCCGAGCGGATGCTGCCGCCGGCGGCCCCGCCTGCGGCGCCCGCCGCCGCCGTTCCCGCCGCGCCCGCGGTCCCGTCGAAACTCGCGGCGGCCCCGGTCGCCCCGGCGGCGCAGCCGCTGCGCGGCCCGGCCGCCCGGCTCGTCGAGAACATGCAGCGCAGCCTCACGGTGCCCACCGCGACCTCGGTGCGCACCCTGCCGGTCAAGCTCCTCGAGGAGAACCGCCGGCTGCTCAACGAGCACCTCGCCGACGCCGTCGGCGGCAAGGTCAGCTTCACCCACTTCCTCACCTGGGCCGTGGTCCGCGCCCTGCGCGAGATGCCCACGATGCGCGTGATCTTCATGGAGATCGACGGCCAGCCGCACCGCGTCGAGCCCGAGCACGTCAACCTCGGGGTCGCCGTCGACGTCGCCAAGCGGGACGGCTCCCGCGCCCTCGTGGTCCCGGCGATCAAGGGTGCCGAGTCGCTCGATTTCGCCGGTTTCTTTGCCGCCTACAACGACCTCGTCCGCCGCGCCCAGTCGAACGCGCTCACCCCCGAGGACTTCGCCGACACCACCGTTTCGCTGACCAACCCCGGCATGCTCGGCACCACCCAGTCGGTGCCGCGCCTGATGGCCGGCCAGAGCCTGATCGTCGGCATCGGCAGCATCGGCTACCCGGCCGAGTACTCGCTCGCCGACCCGCAAGCGCTCGCCCGCCTCGGCGTCTCCAAGGTCATCACGCTGACCTGCACCTACGACCACAGGGTCATCCAGGGCGCCGAGAGCGGCGCGTTCCTCGGCCTCGTCGCCGAGTTCCTCGCCGGCGAGCGGGAGTTCTACGAGGACCTCTTCGCGTCGCTGCGCGTCCCGCACAAGCCGATGCGCATGGCCCGCGACTCCAACCCCTACTTCTCCGGCTCGGGCGACCAGGCGATCCTCGAGAAGCAGGCGGGCGTGCTACACCTCATCAACATGTACCGGGTGCGCGGCCACCTGGTGGCGCACACCAACCCGCTCGGCCAGGACCCGCCGAGCCACCCGGAGCTCGACCTCGCCCACCACGGCCTCACCCTGTGGGACCTCGACCGCACGTTCTTCACCGAGGGGCTCGGCGGTCGCAACCAGGCGACGCTGCGCGACATCCTCGAGATCCTCCAGGACGCCTACTGCGGCCCGATCGGCGTCGAGTACATGTTCATCCAGGAGCCCGACCAGAAGGCCTGGCTGCAGGCGCGAGTCGAGGGGATCCCCCGCAACGAGTGGCTGACGAGCGCTGCGAAGCGCCGCATCCTCGAGCGCCTCAACGCCGCCGAGGCGTTCGAGCGCTTCCTGCACACCCGCTACCTCGGCCACAAGCGTTTCTCCCTCGAGGGTTCGGAGACGCTCATCGCGGTCCTCGACCGCCTGCTCCAGAAGGCGGCCGAGAGCGGGGTCGCCGAGGTCGTGCTCGGCATGGCCCACCGCGGCCGCCTCAACGTCCTCGCCAACACCCTCGGCAAGAGCTACGAGAAGATCTTCCGCGAGTTCGAGGGCGACCTCGACCCGTTCAGCCGCGAGGGCACCGGCGACGTCAAGTACCACCTCGGGGCCACCGGCACCTTCACCGGCCCCGGCGGCGCCCGCGTCGCCATCACGCTGGCTTCCAACCCGTCCCACCTCGAGGCCGTCGGCCCGGTCGTCGAGGGGATGGCCCGCGCCGCCCAGGACCTCGCCGGCGACGCCACCCGCGACAAGGTGATCGCGGTGCTGGTCCACGGCGACGCGGCGTTCGCCGGCCAGGGCGTGGTCGCCGAGACGCTCAACATGTCGAACCTGTCGGGCTACCGCACCGGCGGCACCATCCATGTCGTCGTCAACAACGGCATCGGCTTCACCACCTCGCCCGCCGACGCGCGCTCCTCGGTGTACGCCACCGACGTCGCGAAGATGGTCCAGGCGCCGGTGTTCCACGTCAACGGCGACGACCCCGAGGCCTCGGCCCACGTCATGGACCTCGCCGTCGCCTTCCGCCGGACGTTCAAGAAGGACGTGGTGATCGACATGATCACCTACCGCCGGCACGGCCACAACGAGGGCGACGAGCCCGCCTACACCCAGCCGCTGATGGTCGCCCTCATCCGCGACAAGCGCTCGGTGCGCAAGCTCTACACCGAGACGCTGGTCAACCGCGGCGACCTCACCATCGAGGAGGCCGAGCAGGCACTGGCCGAGTTCCAGGCGCTCCTCGAGGCTGCCTTCGCCGCCACCAAGGAGACCGCCGGCCCCGACGTCTGCCTGCTCCCCGAGGAGGCGCCCGTCCCGCCGGTGCCGCCCTCGGCGCCCGCGGTCGACCGCGCCACCCTCGACCGCGTCTCGACGGGCATCACCGCCGTCCCGGCCGGCTTCGAGGTCCACCCCAAGCTCGCCCGCCAGCTCGCCCAGCAGCGCGAGATGCTGGCCCGCGACGCCGTCACGTGGGGCGCCGCCGAGCTGCTCGCCTTCGGCACCCTGCTCCTCGCGGGCCAGCCAGTCCGCCTGTCGGGCCAGGACTCGCGGCGCGGCACCTTCAGCCAGCGCCACTCGGTGCTGGTCGACCAGGTCACCGGCGCCGAGTACTGCCCGCTGCAGAACCTCGACGCCGCCCAGGCGCCGTTCCTCGTCTACGACTCGCTGCTCTCCGAATACGCGGCGCTCGGCTTCGAGTACGGCTACTCGTTCACCCGCCCCGACACGCTGGTCCTGTGGGAGGCGCAGTTCGGCGACTTCGCCAACGGCGCGCAGATCATCGTCGACCAGTTCATCGCCGCCGCCGAGGAGAAGTGGAAGCAGCGCGCCCGCCTCGGCCTGCTCCTGCCGCACGGCTACGAGGGGCAGGGGCCGGAGCACTCCTCGGCGCGCCTCGAGCGCGTCCTGCAACTGTGCGCCAAGGGCAACCTCATCGTCTCCGTCCCGACCACCGCCGCGCAGTACTTCCACCTCCTCCGCCGGCAGGCGTACCTCGACGTCCCCAAGCCGCTCGTCGTGTTCACCCCGAAGAGCCTGCTCCGCGCCGACGCCGCCAAGTCGGCCGCCGCCGACTTCGTCGACCACGCCTTCCGCCCCGTGCTCGCCGATCCCGAGCAGCCCGAAGCCCCGGCGCGGATCGTCCTCTGCACCGGCAAGGTCGCCTACGACCTCCTCGAGGCGCGGCGGTCGAGCGGGGCGAACGCCGCGGTGGTCCGCGTCGAGCAGCTCTACCCGTTCCCCGCCGACGAGATCGCCGCCCTCCTCGCGACGATGCCGTCGCTCGCCGACGCGGTGTGGGCGCAGGAGGAGCCGGCCAACATGGGCGCGTGGAGCTTCGTCGCCCCGCTGCTCCGCGGCCTCCTCGGCCGGTTGCCGCTCGGCTACGCCGGCCGCCTCGCCAGCCCGTCGCCGGCGACCGGCTCGTCGCGCCTCCACCAGGCCGAGCAGGAGAAGCTCGCCGCCGACGCGTTCCGCGCCGGCTAGCTCATCCCGGTCACCCGGCCGGCGACCAGGTCCATGCGCTCCGCCTGCGGCGTCGCCGGCAGGCCCGGCATGCGGAGGATGTCGCCGAGCACGGGCACGAGGTAGCCCGCTCCCGCCGCGAGGATGACGTTCCGCACGTGGATGTCGAACTCCTCGGGGCGGCCGAGCAGCTTCGGGTCGTCCGACAGCGACTTCTGCGTCTTCGCGACGCACAGCGGAAGCCCCTCATAGCCGAAGCGCCGGATCGTCGCCAGGTCCTTCTCGGCGTCCTTCGACCAGCTCACCTCGTGCGCCCCGTACATCGCGCGCGCGATCTTCTCCATCTTCGCGACGACCGTCTCGCTCCAGTCGTAGAGCGGGCAGAACGGCTTCGACTTGCGCTCGGCGTGCTCGACCACCGCCTCCGCCAGCTCGGCGCCGCCCTCGCCGCCGCGCGCGAACACGTCGGAGACCGCGAACGGCGCCCCGAGGCCCTCGCACGCGCGGCGCACCACGGCGATCTCCTCGTCGCTGTCGTCGGCGAAGCGGTTGAGCGCGACGACCGGCGGCTCGCAGAAGGTGCGGATGCTCTCGACGTGCTTGGCGAGGTTGCCGAGCCCCCGCTCGACCGCGGCCGGGTCGGCGGTCGTCAGGGCGCCCTTTGCCACCCCGCCGTGCAACTTGAGCGCCCGGACCGTGGCGACCAGCACCACCGCGGCGGTGTCGAGCCCGGCGGAGACGCACTTGATGTCGAAGAACTTCTCGGCGCCGAGGTCGAAGCCGAAGCCCGCCTCGGTGACCGCCCAGTCGGCGTGCGCCAGCGCCATCTTCGTGGCGATCACCGAGTTGCAGCCGTGGGCGATGTTGGCGAACGGCCCGCCGTGGACGAGCGCCGGGACCCCGTCGACGGTCTGCACCAGGTTCGGGCGGATGGCGTCCTTGAGCAGCACCAGCATCGCGCCCACGGCCTTGAGGTCGGCCGCGGTGACCGGCTCCTTGCCGGACGTCAGCGCGACCACGATGCGCCCGAGCCTCCGGCGCAGGTCGTCGACGTCCTCCGCCAGGCACAGCGCCGCCATCACCTCCGACGCCGGCGTGATGTCGAAGCCGGTCTCGCGCGGCACCCCCTCGAGGACGCCGCCGAGCCCGATGACGATGTTCCGCAGCGCGCGATCGTTCATGTCGATGACGCGCCGCCACAGCACCCGGCGGGGGTCGACGCCGAGGGCGTTCCCCTGGTGGATGTGGTTGTCGAGCAGCGCGGCGAGCAGGTTGTGCGCCGCCGAGATGGCGTGGAAGTCCCCGGTGAAGTGGAGGTTGATGTCGGCCTCGGGCACGACGCGCGCCGCGCCGCCGCCGGTCGCCCCGCCCTTCATGCCAAGAGTGGGCCCGAGCGACGGCTCGCGGAGCGCCAGGCAGACCGACTGACCGATCCGCGCGAGACCCTGGGCGAGGCCGATCGAGGTCGTGGTCTTTCCTTCGCCCGCGTCGGTCGGGGTGATCGCGGAGACCAGGACCAGCCGTCCCCGCTGCGGCTTGCCCGCCCGCGCCTCGAGGGCGATCTTCGCCTTGTCGTCACCGTAGAGCTGGAGGTGCTCGCGTCCGATCCCGAGCCGGTCGGCCACCGCAGTGATCGGTTGAACACCCGCAACCTCGCGCATCGCAAGCTCCTTTCGGCGGCCCGGGTCGCAGGTCGTCGGCTGCGGGCGCCCTCCTACATAGAGTACGGGCGATGTCCACACCCGGCGCGGCGGGTGGCTGTTAGACTCTGCGACCGTGCAGGCCAAGATGGCGGGCTCCTCCCGCCTCGCCCAAGCGTTCTACCGACTCTACTTCGCACTGGGGATCCCGGCGCTGGTCTGGGCCGCGCCCCGCTTGCCGCTGTCGTTCATGTACTGGGTGGCGCGCTGGGCCGTCATGGTGCCGTTCAACGTGGTGCGGCCGAAGTACCTGCGCGCCATCGAGGGCAACCTGTCGCGAGTCCTGGCGCTCCCCGCCGACCACCCGGAGGTGCGCCGCGTCGCCCGGCGGATGAGCTTCGAGCACGCCTACCACTGGATCGACTTCTTCCGCTGGTCGCAGGCGACCACCGAGGCGCTGGTCGCGCAGATCGCCGTCATCGAGGGCGCCGAGCACTTCGAGGCCGCCCGCCGCTCGGGGCGCGGCACGCTGCTGCTCTCGGCCCACATGGGCAACCCCGAGATCGGCGCCGCCACCATCGGCCACGACCTCGAGCCGGTGCACATCCTGTACTGGCGCGACCGCTTCGCGAAGGCCGAGGACTTCCGCACCCAGATGCGCCTGAAGGGCAACGTCCACGGCATCCCGGTCGACGCCTCGCTGTTCTCGGTCGTGCCGGCGCTGCGCGTGCTGGAGGACGGTGGCATCGTCGCCGCCCACGGCGACCGCGACTTCAACGACCAGGGGTGGCCGGCCGAGTTCTTCGGCGCGCCGGCGTCGTTCCCCCCGGGGCCGTTCCTGCTCGCCGCGCAGGCCAACGCGCTCGTCATCCCGACGTTCTTCCTGGTCCGCCCGGATCGGACGTTCCACGTGATCTGGCGTGCGCCCCTCGAGATGGGGCAAGGCAGCGACCTCAAGGCCCGGGCCCGGAGCGCGATGGACGCCTGGGTGCGGATCCTCGAGGACGTCGTCCGCGCCAACCCTGGGCAGTGGTACACCTTCTACCCTTACTGGACGCCTCCGACTGCCTCGGGCTAGCGACTCCCGGCGTCAGGCGGCGCTGACGACGACGGCGATCGCCGAGCCGCCGGCGGCCAACCCCGGCACGAGGACGTGGCGCGGCCGGCCTGCCAGGGCGGGCAGGCCGAGCGCCGCGAGGTGGGCAGGCACCGGCCAGCGCGGCTCGAGAAGCCCGGCGACCGCGCACGCCGCCCCAAGCACCCGCAGCGACCCGGCGAAAGCGCCCTCGCCGAGCGCCGCCAGGTCGATCACCGCCGGCCGGTGGGCGCCCAGCACCGCCCTGACCGTGTCCTGCTCCAACCGGTCGAGCACCTCGATCCCGTTGGCGAAGGTGCAGAATGCGTCGATGTCCGCGGCCGTCAACCCGGCCGCCGCCAGGGCGTCGCGGCAGGCCTGGAGGAGCCCAGAAGCTTCGCTCGGGTAGAGCCAGGGGGGCGCCGGGGACGACGCCGACCCCCAGCCGGCCAGCCGCGCGAGCGGTGCCGGACCCGCCTCGAGGGACAGGAGCAGCGCGGTGGCGCCCTCGCCGAGCACCATGCCCGGGCTCCCCGGACAGCGCTGGCTGCCGACCCGCCGGTACCCCTCGGCTGAGAGCCAATGGGCCTCGTCCACGCCGCAGGCGAGGACGGCATCGGCGCGCGAGCGGCGCAGCAACCGGGTCGCCTCGACGATCGCGCGGATCCCCCCGACCTGCTTCTCGGCGAAGGTCAGGTTGGGCCCGTGAAGTTGCTCGAGGATCGACACCTGGCTGGCCGGGGCGTGGGCGACCGTCGACAGGAACTGCGACGGCGGCGACTCGTCCGGAGTACCGAGGAACACGGCCTGGTGGATCTCGAGGATCGCCGAGGCGCCCGCGTTGGTGGTCCCGCTGGTCACCCCGACCCGCGTCGACTCCCAGGGCAGGCGCTCGCCGACCCCGGCGAGCGCCTCGCGCGCCGCCACCGCCAGCAGGCGGGCCGGCCGGTTGAGGCGGCGGGCGACGAGCGGGGGCAGGTGGTCCAGGGCCGAGAACCCGGCGCAGGTGACGACCGGCAGCGGCGGCCCGTCCGGCCGCGCGATGCCGATCGGCGGGCGCCAGCCGGGGTCGCCGGCGGCCCGGCGCAGCGCCTCGACCCCGGCCCCGGCGGCGGTGACGGCGCCGGCGGCACGGATGAACACCGCCGGCCCCGTCATGCCTGTCTCCCGAAGGCGAGGACCGCTGCGTTGCCGCCGAACGCGAACGAGGACGAGAGCGCGACCCGGATCGGCATCGCCCGGCCGGCCCCGGGGACCGGGTCGACGGGGCAGGCAGGATCGGGCACCGCGAACCCTGCCGTCGGCGGCGCCGTCTGGCGCGCCACGGCGAGGGCGGTGATCGCCGCCTCCACCGCGCCGGCCGCGCACAGGCAGTGCCCGGCCGCGCCCTTCACCGAGGACACCGGCACGTCGTCGAGGCGCGCCCCCAACGCCCGGCGGAAGGCCGCGCACTCGGCGGCGTCGTTCTGCTCGGTGGCGGTGCCGTGGGCGTTGACGTAGTCGACGTCGGTCACGGCGATGCCGGCGTCCTCCATCGCCGCGCGGATGGTCCGCTCCCAGGCCGCACCGGTCGGGTCCGGCCGGGTCATGTGCAGCGCGTCGTCGGTCACCCCGTAGCCGAGCAGCGTCGCGTAGGGCGTCACGCCGCGCCGGCGGGCGTGCTCCGCGTCCTCGAGCACCAGGATGGCGGCGCCCTCGCCGCAGCTCATCCCCCGGCGGCGCAGGTCGAACGGCCGGCACGGCTCGAGGTCGACGACGCGCAGCGAGTTGAACCCGGCGTAGGTGAGCCGCGACAGCGAGTCCGCCCCGCCGGCCAGGGCGACCGTCGCCTCGCCGGCGGCGATCATGTCGGCCGCGAGCCCGATGGCGATGGTCCCCGACGAGCACGCGGTGATCACGGTGACCCGCGGGCCGACGAACCCGAACGCCTGGGCGATCCGGTCGCTGGGCGAGTCGTGGGGCACCTCGAGGATGTGACGGGCGCCCGCGACGCGGGGCCCCGAACGCAGGCGGGCGCCGACGAACGTCTCCGCCTCGAACATCCCGCTCGCACCGCCGCCGAGCACGAGCGGCCAGGTGCGCGGGCCGGCGACGAGGGGCAGCCGCGCGTCCGCGAGCGCCTCCGCCGTGGCGGCGAGCGCCATCCGGGAGGTCCGGCCGAGGTGGGGCAGCTCCCCGCCCGGCCACCCGCCGAGCGCCGCGACGTCGACCTGGGCCGCGATCGAGGTCCGGAACCCCGTGGTGTCGAAGAGCGTCAACGGGCCGATCGCGCTCTCGCCGGCGACCAGCCGCCTCCAGGTCCCCTCGCGATCGGGCGCCAGCCCGGTCACGAGCCCGATTCCGCTCACCACGACGCCGCCCATTCCGTCAATGATAAGCGCGATCACAGCCCGCCAAGGCGCACCGCCGCTGCGCGGCTCCTCCCAAGTGCCATCGACCACACCCGTTATTGCGAGCACAGCACGTCCCGGGCGGGCCGCTTCTTCGAGGAAGTAACGGAACAGAACGACGGTGGTCGCCCTCAGTGGAGCGCGCGCTCCGGGCGTGCTCTCATGGCGCCTGCATGGTCGCCCAGGAGCACGCC